>CBFIAJ010000005.1:0-76005 GCA_965660515.1 Flavobacteriales bacterium
GTTTACGGCGTGGACTACCAGGGTATCTAATCCTGTTCGCTCCCCACGCTTTCGTGCCTCAGCGTCAATACAAATTTAGTGAGCTGCCTACGCAATCGGTGTTCTAAGGCATATCTATGCATTTCACCGCTACATGCCTTATTCCGCCCACTTCAAGTTGATTCAAGACTAACAGTATTAATGGCAGTTCCGGAGTTGAGCCCCGGGCTTTCACCACTAACTTATTAGTCCGCCTACGCACCCTTTAAACCCAATAAATCCGGATAACGCTTGGATCCTCCGTATTACCGCGGCTGCTGGCACGGAGTTAGCCGATCCTTATTCGTATGGTACCTTCAGCCCCGGACACGTCCGGGGGTTTATTCCCATATAAAAGAAGTTTACAACCCATAGGGCCGTCATCCTTCACGCGGCATGGCTGGTTCAGACTTTCGTCCATTGACCAATATTCCTCACTGCTGCCTCCCGTAGGAGTCTGGTCCGTGTCTCAGTACCAGTGTGGGGGGTCACCCTCTCAGGCCCCCTACCTATCGCAGTCTTGGTGAGCCGTTACCTCACCAACAAACTAATAGGACGCATGCCCATCTCTTACCACCGGAGTTTTAATTCTCAAACCATGCGATTTAAGAATACTATGGGGTATTAATCCGAATTTCTTCGGGCTATCCCCCTGTAAGAGGTAGGTTGCATACGCGTTACGCACCCGTGCGCCGGTCGTCAGCGAAAAGCAAGCTTTTCCTGTTACCCCTCGACTTGCATGTGTTAAGCCTGCCGCTAGCGTTCATCCTGAGCCAGGATCAAACTCTCCATTGTTAAAACTTTGAATAATGTTTGACCTGGTTCTAGGTAATTGACAAGGTTAGTAATTCCTTACCTTTCCTTGCTTATAAATGCTTCCAATATTTTCAAAGAACGTTGACTGTTTCCAGTCGTCTCTTATGCTTTCATTGCCATCCGCTGTTCGAATGGGACGGCAAAGATAAAACCTTTTCTTAACCTGACAACTATCTGCGAAAAATTTCTCAAATAATTTTTCAGGGCTTTTTTAAGAACGATTCCCGTTACAAGTAATGGGAGGGCAAAAATACAACAGTATTGCATATCTGCAAACTGTCTTCCGTATTTTTATTAACACCCGTTATCAACAAAGAACGTTGCTTGTCAAAGCGGGTGCAAATGTACGCACCTTTTCGACACATCCAAGCATAGGCGTAGAAAATTTTCAAACTTTTTTATACACGCCTGATTATCAGTATATGTTAAGGAGTGGAACTTGACACCTGTAGCGTCTTCCCGTTGTAATAGCGCCCACCGTTTAATAGGAAGTCGGCCGTATACACACCCATTTCTTCCGCCGTAACCGCCGCTTTAAATCCTGGAAAAGCCTCTTCAAGCATTTCTGTTTGCACTGAACCGAAGGCCAAAGCATTAAAACGCACAAGACCTTCCTTGTATTCTTCTGCCAAACATTCAACCATTCCAATGACAGCAGCTTTACTTGAACTGTATGCAGATAGTCCCGCAAACTTCACCGAGCCCATTATTCCACCCATACTACTCACCATTACAACATGCCCTTCCTTCATGTAAGGAAGAACCAATCGAGTCAATTTAGAGACTCCAATGACATTTACTTTATATACTTCCATCCAATCTTCATCGCTCAGCTCGGTAAATGATTTGTGTATAAGCCTCCCAGCATTGTTTAATAAGCCATCAACACGACCGTGAAGGAACTTCTCAATGCACTCTTTTAACAGCTCCGTGTCCGATTCTAATAAATCGAAGGGTAAACTATATACTTCCGATCCATTCGCCATCTCCTCCACATCCGCCCGAAGGGCGTTCAAAGCATCACTTGAACGCGCTAAGGCAATAATCTTGGAATCCGGGACAGAACGAGCTAACGAAAGAACAACTTCCCTACCCACTCCACGACTTGCTCCAGTTACTATAAAATTCTTCATTTTAATCGTGTTTTTATACCTTATATATATAGCGCAAAAAAAAGGGGGCAATGCCCCCTCTAATTTAAGTATCCTTTTTTTATGCCAACATGGCAACAGGTTGCTCCATAAACTGCTTGAAAGTCTGCAAGAATTGAGCTCCCGTAGCACCATCCACCACTCGGTGATCGCAACTCAGGGTCACTTTCATTACATGACCTGGAACAACCGCTCCGTTCTTTACAACGGGCGTTTCTTTAATTCCGCCTACGGCGAGAATACAGCTGTCCGGTGGGTTCACTATTGCGGTGAATTCTTCTATACCAAACATTCCCAAATTGGAAATCGTAAACGTATTGCCTTCCCATTCCGATGGTTGCAGTTTTTTATCGCGCGCTTTTCCGGCTAACTCGCGAACCTCTGCGCCTATTTGAGTGAAACTCTTTGAATCCGCGAATCGAACCACAGGAACCAACAAGCCCTCGTCAACAGCAACCGCCACGCCCACGTGAACATGACTGTTGTAACGAATAGTATCGCCTTGCCAGCTACTGTTCACCTTAGGGTGTCTTTTCAGCGCGACAGCAACGGCCTTAATAACCATATCGTTAAAACTCACCTTCGTGTCGGGTAATTCATTGATTTGTTTACGCGCCGCCATAGCGTTCGACATATCCAACTCAATGGTAAGATAGAAGTGAGGAGCCGTAAATTTCGATTCGCTCAATCGTTTTGCAATGGTTTTTCTCATCTGCGAAACGCGTTCTTCCGTAAAGTGCTCTTCTCCTGGCGCGCTTAAAGCCGGGACGATACCTGCTTGGGCCACCGGAGCTAAAGCGGGATTAAACCCATCCACATCACGCTTGATGATTCTACCACCATCACCTGAACCTTGAACACGACCCAAATCAACCCCCTTATCTTCAGCTAACTTACGCGCTAAAGGAGAAGCTTTTAATCTTCCATTATCCGATGTTGTTTCCGTCACTGGAGCTGGACTCGGTGCTGCCGCAGGCTTTACTACTTCCGCTGGCGCCGCTTCTTCTACAACAGCCGGTGCTTCCTCTTTCTTGGGCGCTTCTTCTGCGACAGGAGCCTTACCTCCCGAATCGCCGTCGATCAAGCCCTGAACATCTTCTCCTTTTTCACCAAGAATGGCCAAAATGGAATCAACAGGAGCTCCGTCGCCTTCAGCAATTCCAATGTGGAGTAAAGTTCCTTCTTGGAAAGACTCAAACTCCATGGTTGCTTTATCGGTTTCTATCTCGGCCAGCAAATCACCTTCGCTTACCGAATCTCCAACACTCTTATGCCATTTCGCAACTACTCCCTCTTCCATGGTGTCGCTCAATCGCGGCATACGTACTATTTCGGCCATCGTTTCTTTATTCTATGATGAATGGATAATCTTCTTGACTGTATACCGAACGGTATAAGTCCTCTACTTTTGGGAATTCTGACTCCTCGGCAAAGTTAACAGCATCGTTTACCGCTTGTTTAACTCGCTCGTCAATTTCTGCAATTTGCTTTTCGCTTGCGTATTTTTTCTCTAAAAGGATTCCTTTGACAACGTTGATAGGATCTATCTTCTGATATTCGGCAACCTCATCCTTTGTACGATACAACTGAGCATCACTCATTGAGTGTCCTTTATATCGATAAGTCTTCATCTCGAGCAATGTAGGTCCTTTTCCCGCCCGAGCATGATCTACGGCAATTTTAACTTGGTTGGCCACCTCTAAAGCGTCCATTCCGTCCACGGGTCGATTTGGGATATCATACCCAAGCCCCAATTTGTGCAGATCCGTAACATTGGTTTGACGCTCAACGGATGTTCCCATGGCGTAACCGTTATTCTCAATAATAAATACAACGGGAAGTTTCCAGGTAGCAGCCAAACTTAGCGCTTCGTGAAACGCTCCTTGACGAACGGCGCCATCGCCCATAAACGTTAAAGTAACACCTCCTGTTTCATTGTACTTATCAGCAAAAGCGATCCCCGCTCCTAGAGGAATCTGTCCGCCGACAATACCGTGACCTCCGTAAAATCCTTTTTCCTTCGAAAACATATGCATGGACCCTCCATTACCTTGAGAGGTACCCGTTTTCTTTCCGAACATTTCGGCCATAATATATTTGGGATCCACACCCATTGCAACGGGATGCACGTGATTCCTGTAGGCAGTGATCATTTTATCTCGACCTAACTCAATAGCCTCAACACATCCTGCTAGAACCGCTTCTTGACCATTATATAAGTGTAAGAATCCACGAATCTTCTGTTGTATGTAAAGAGCGCTCGATTTATCTTCAATCTTGCGCCACAACAGCATGTCTTCATACCACTTTAGATAGAGACTTTTACTCGCTTTTATCTTTGCCATAATTCCATTGTTAGGGTGGCAAATTTAATACAAAAGTTTCACTCCCAATCGCCAAATTTAAACAGGTAGGGCATTAGTGATTTTGTGCCTGCTGCTTCGACGATCGGACCCGTGCTTCCGCGAAAGAATATTCGCATTGCAGAAGGCTGACGAGCCTCCGTTTCAGCCATTACTTGCCGACAACCTCCACATGGCGCTATCGGCTTTTTTAAGGCTACAGATTCGGGGCGGGCCGTTATACAAAGCGCAGTTATTGGAATTCCGGGGAAATTTGCTCCGGCGGCAAACAAAGCAACGCGCTCGGCACATAGTCCGGAAGGGAAAGCCCCGTTTTCTTGATTGCTTCCCGCAACGATTTCGCCATTCTCCAACAATACCGCCGCACCAACATTAAATTTGCTGTAAGGCGCGTACGCTTTTTCTCGGGCCTCCTCGGCCCGAAGCATCAAATTTTGAATTTCCGACGGTAATTCTTCTATCGCTTGATATTCCGTGAACGTTGCTTTCCATTCGATTCGCCTCATAGTCGGAGTCTTATTGAACTCAAAAGGTAGGGATAATTTGGTCTTTCGGCGAATTCCTGGGTATCATCAGGCGATGCTTGAACGAATTAAAAGAATTGCCGCCCACAACATGGAAATAAGATTTTCCTCAGCTTCCGGTCACTCTTAGATCAGTCTTTGAAAATAAGAGCTACCGCATGAACGGCCATACCCTCTGCACGACCCACAAAGCCCAGTTGTTCACTCGTGGTTGCTTTCAGACTTACTTGCCCTTGCTCTACATGGAGTATTTCGGCAATAACCTCTTTCATTTGGGGAATATGCGGATTCAGCTTGGGCTGTTCGGCAACCATAGTCGCATCTATATTGCCAATTTTCCAACCGGAGGTTGCTAATAATTTACCCACCTCTCTCAATAATAATTTCGAGTCTGCTCCTTTAAAGCGAGGATCCGTATCTGGAAAATGATATCCAATGTCGCGCAAATCAGCAGCGCCCAACAATGCATCACATATTGCGTGAATTAAAACATCGGCATCAGAATGCCCCATTAGACCGTGGGAATGATCAATCTTAATACCGCCAAGCCATAGCTCTCGATGCTCATCCCATTGATGAACATCGTATCCAAAGCCTACGCGAAAAGGAGTCATCATTAATTAGGTTCGCCTTCGCTTAAACCCATTAAATTCTCCAAATCGAAGAATAGGGTAAAGCGCAAAGTGTTTTCAAGTGGACTACGAACCGTACTAGTTGCGGGAATCAGATAAGCAAAGTCAAGACCAAATACATTGTATTTTATTCCTGCTCCTAGAGTAAAGTATTGACGCCCCCCTTTTTGCTGGGCTTCGTAAAAATATCCCGCACGAACAGCAAACTGCTTGTTGTACCAATACTCTGCCCCAAATGAAATCTGAATTTCATTCAACTCTTCTTGAAACCCTCCCGGAGCGTCACCAAACGACTGAAAAACTCCTTGAACCGGCGGCACGTCCGGATCTTTTCCAGCTTCAATTACGGGATTCCCTTCAGGATCAAGAATGAATTGCCCCGTGCTGTCCTTTGCATATACCGGTGGCGTCGGTACCAACAGTTTATTGAACTCTAAATGAACTGAAAAGCTGTTGTACTGATCTACTTCAAAAAGCATTCCGGTACCCACACCAAGATTGGTTGGTATAAAGTCTGCTTCACCCGACTCTGTATAGGAAATTTTCGAACCCAAGTTGGTCATACTAATACCCCAAGTCCAACGTGCATCCATATCGCCCGCATCAAACTCCTCACTGCGATAGTAAAGTCCTATATCGGCCGCAACAGATTGACCGGGTCTGCTTTGAAAGCCTTGCACAAATTGCCCCCCCGTTAGGTTACTGTAGATATAGCGCAATGCTACCCCCGCAGATAGGTTTCTTGAGAGCTTTAAGGAATAAGCAGCGTCGATGGCGAACTCATTCGGGTTAAATTGTCCAATGTTATTTCCTTGGTCATCCGTAAATGTAATATCTCCCAAAGAGAAATAACGCATAGAAACGCCAATCGCAGAGCGTCTTCCAAGAGTGTGGTAATAGCTTAAATAGGCCAAATTGATATCGGGTACAAGTCTACTCAACCAAGGAGTATAGCTTACACTCAATCCTTGACCTTCTTCGAGAAAAGCCAATTTCGCTGCATTCCAATGAATTGAATTTCCATCAGGCGTTGTGGATACACCAACATCACCCATACCTCCGGCCCGTGAGTCTGGTGAAATTCTTAAAAATGGGACGGCAGTTGTAATCGTATTATATACGTCCTGATCGCCAAAGGCGTTTTGAGCTTCTGCTCCACTAAAAAACAAGATTCCGGAAAGACCCAAAATACTGGCTAATCTCTTAAAACTCATTCGTCTTATTTATTGGGCTGCAAATATAAGGTAATTGATTCATTCGGTGACTTAACGTAAGATCACCAATTTCTCGTATTCTTCGTCTGCAGAATTATCTGCCATAGAACGTACTTTCAAACGATAAACGTATACGCCCCGTCCAATTTCATCTCCGTATTCATCTAACCCATCCCAAGTAACTGGACTAGCTCGAAAACCATCCGTGGTTACCGTGGTATTAAGGGTCTTGACAAGCTTCCCGGAGACCGAGAAAATCTGCACTTGAACCTCCAGAGGCTCGGCCGGCCTATTGTGCTCAAAGTGAAATTCCGTGTAGGTGGTAAAAGGGTTTGGATAATTCAACACATGATTTAATGCCAAGTCCGCCGATTCCGCAACTACAAACTCCGTTTCAGCTTCAGCAGAATTGTTCGCCACATCCCAGGCCTTCATATATAAATGATGCAAACCCGGGCTCATTTGACTTAAGGGATATCGAACCGTTCCTCGTTTGAAACTGTTCAAATCGGCTTCGTAAAAATCATTCAATACAATAGGGTTACTCGACTCTTTATCAAGAATTGCAATGAGGTCATGCCCGATTCCATTACCTACCGTGTTAATCCCCAAGGAATCAAATAATACGGCATAAATATCGGGCTCTTGGTTTGTGATTCCTCCGAAGACGAACTGGTCGTCGTTCATATATAAATCGATTCGCGGGCCTTCCGAATCGGTAATCGGATTATCACTTGTTCCTCCAATATATACCTCACGGTACGATCCGGCCGCGTCAATCAATGCTTCGTTCGCATAGTGAGAAAACTTACCGTAGTCAATTTGATAGGCTATATCAATAGGCACAATAAATTCGTAGTTCCAATCACCGTTTACTACCGTCGCTTTTCCCTTGTAAATGACGTTTTTCTGCAATTCAAAAGGAATAGGCGCTGCAACCCCTGAATTATCAAGTGTTTGAAGATCGGTGTACTTGTCAAAAACGGTGGCCGATAAGGCACCATTGAAATCTGTTGCCTTTTGTCCGGACTCGTCCTGAACCGTTCCCGAAACGCGCACTAAACTCAATGCCCCAAGTGTATCGTTAAAACTTGCTAAAGGTTCGTCGTTCAAGCTGGTTATGGCAATTCTATATTCAGGACGGTGGAACTGCATCGCCGGATCGCCCAATAAACCAAATTTTCTGCGATCTGAAGTTGTTCCGGAAGCGTTTTTCGTAAACCTCATAATCTCACCGAAGGTGAAATAATCTCCGTCTGTATCTTTTTCGAATGCGTAGTCGTAAAACAGTCGATTTAGATAGTTGGCCGGTCCGACAAAAACAACGCGCATAGTGCTAAAAAGAGCCACCGAACACCCGTTCGGATTCAATAAAGCATATTCTCCCGCAGATACGCGCCCTGGGTCATCAATTCTACTGAACTCACATGTGACCGTCATCATTACGTTTAGACGGTCCAAATTATCATAGGAGCGAACATCATTTACCTCTAAAATCCGTTCGCTTGCCCAACCTACTTCCCCACCGTGACCGACATAATTTAAAAGAAGAACTCCTTGTTCCACTTTGTTTCCAATTTCGTTTTGTGCCTCTGGGTAACGATCTCCTCCCGAACTACTTTCCTGAACGTAGCTATCGGTATAAATTTTTTCAATGTTCAAATCCGGATAGTCTTGATCTAATCGATTCGCCAGTCCATCGGCGTCCGTCATTAATACTGTTTCCCACGAAACGTCTACGTCATCTGCTACAAACAATATTTTCTGGGTCCAATCACCCAAGCTCGATTCATTGTGATAAGCAAGAATCTTATCCACAACCTGCGCCGCTTCTAGGTTTGTTTTCACGGGCAATCGCCCAATGGATAGATCGGTAGCATCCGCGAAAATAAACTCTCCTTCGTCCGGATCTAGATTCCCGAAATAATCATCAGAACAAAATGATTGATATAAACTAAAACTCGCCCCACTTTGGAAGGTGGGAACAAGATTGGTGTTGGTAGTTAAAATATCCTTGTAATCGTACGAGCAATCTCCAAAAAGCAATAAGTGATTCGGCAAATCGGAACCGCTCGAGGCACGTTCATAATACATCCGCATATAATCTCGGATGGCCGAAATGTCTTGCTTACCTGAACTAAACTCGTTGTAGATTTCTTGAGGCGTTACCACCTTCACCGTCATATTATCGTTATCGCGATGAAATTGGCCCAAGCGCTCGGCTTCTGATAAAAACTTGCCCGGGGTAACGATCACTAGCTCCGATACTGGCTCTCCGTGTAAGTTTTGATTTACGACCTTCCCATAAGCTGCCGGCGCGGGAAAAGAAGTTCCAGAAAAAGAAAGATACTCGCGAAGTGTATCTCCCGAAGCAGAAAAGGTGAAGGTGCTTCCTTGTAATTGACCTTGAACTCTTTTCGGCACTAACGGATCTGTAATATCCCAAACACTCGCATTTTGAGCATTGCCCAAGTTATAGGCAACGATGTTTCCCGATCCAATTACTCTAGGGTCTCGAAATACGGTTTGCGCACCAGAATGTGCAAGTTGACGCGTCACATTAATCTCTAAATAATCGAGCCAAGCTATAGAACCAGGCAAGCCATTATCTAAATAAGTCGCCGTTAGAATTACATTATTGGCCAATGTATTGGAGAATGAACCGCTCCTTTCTGAAGCGGCAACGTAGTCTGCGGAGGGACTCGGATTTACAGCATTAAAACTCAATGATAAAGACGTGGTCGAAGAATTCGGTGTTATGCTCATATTCGTTGAGCCAGGGGCCCGAGCTACAGCCCGAGCATTTATCCAAATCGGTTCAGAATTATCGAGGTTCGGAAAATCAAAAGTGAAGTTATAACTGGGCGTTACATCGAAGTATTCACCAAACCATTGTCGGCCCGACCCCACGAGGTTGGTCCAGTCGTTCTCATGCTGAGCGTAATCAATAAAACTGGTTACGTTATGCGATGGCGTTCCCGGGACACTGGCAATGTTTGAAACCCGAAGTCCGTTGGCGCCACCAAAGGTGATGTAGTAATAATTCGTGTCCGAATAAATATTCCGCTCGTGTCGAAAGCGCTCACTCTCGAAATCGTATTGCCATTCATTTGGACCTTCGGCATAGAAAAGGGCAAAGTCATTCCCATCCATCGATCCGTCCGATTCACCTTCAACGAAGATGGCGTTCTCAACTAAGTCGTCGTGCCGAAAGGCACTATTTAATGCAGGTAATTCACCCCCGCCATTTCCATAAACCTTTAGCGTTCTCGGATCAAGACTCGCCGTGTTTATTCCAAGATCATTCAAAAACGCGGGTGTCAATTTGAACATTCCTGTTTTCACTACACCCACGCGGTACCAATCTCCTGTGGCTAAAACAGAATTGTTGGCCCAAGAATTATTTATGGCCCTACGGGCCGATACATTCCCAATTGGCGTAGCACCCCATGTGAAAGAAATCAGTTTTTCCAATGCGCCTGTATTGGGGTTTTTCCGGATAGGGATCAATTTAAGTCGAGCAACTGCCTTTTTCCGAACGTAGTTTACTGAGCCTTTATACAGAACTTCATTTCCAACCGAACTTTCATCGGCCAATGCCCTTTCTTCTGCCGTTAAAGGCTCAAAAGATAGGTTCGACAGTTGTATTTCAACTCCTTCCGGTGTACCGGACACCGATCTTTGGTCGTAAAAGCCGGGCAATTTCGATTCGGACCATTCGTATTGCGCCTTTTCAAAGTGCAAGGCGCTAAATGTTTCACCCGGAGTACTAAACGATACCGGTTCGGTCCATTTAATTTCGGTGACCGATCCTTTCGTTTGGGCGGTTGTAGCAAATCCGCAGAGGATAAAAAGCAAAGACAGTGCGCGCATGTATGAATGGTTTTCCTTCTTGAAACGAGACGAAGGTCAATTAATTATAGTTGGTACAAAATTAATCCTCTTACATGAGAACCCACCCTTTTGTTTTGTTTTACGTCAATAAGAAAAGGAATTCGTATTATTGTTGGTTCATTAAGGCATGATGATGAAATATATATTCGCGTTAGGAATGGCACTCTTGTTAAGTGCCGGCTCGCTATTTGCACAAGATCCGCACTTCTCGCAGTTCTATGCGAACCCGCTATACCTAAACCCTGCTATGGCTGGGGCAACTAAATGTCCAAAGGTCAACATGATCTACCGGAATCAGTATCCTGCACTTGGTGCGTTTCGGACCATTGGAGCGTCATACGATCAATTCGTTGACGGAATTAGTGGTGGTTTGGGATTGTTAATCACCAATGACCAAGCTGGTGATGGGACTTTAGGAATTACTGAAGTAAGCGCGATTTACAGTTATCACTTAACCATTTCTAGAAAAGTTTCGCTTTTAGCTGGTTTTCAAGCGGGCTATCGCCAGAGAACTTTAGACTGGGGATCACTTCGTTTCGGTGATCAAATTGACAATTTATACGGTTTTGTAAAACCGACACAAGAAATTCAAGGCGAGGACCAAGTAGGTCATGTTGACCTATCTACTGGTTTCGTGTTATTCACTGATAATTTCTATTTCGGAGGGGCTTTCCACCACCTTACCCAGCCCGATGATCCGTTCTTAGTAGAATCTACCCTTCCAATGAAAATGACTTTTCATGGAGGTGCAAGTATTCCATTAGGAGGGTCACGATTGGCTTCTGGACCACAAACAACATTAAATCCGGGTATTCTGTACCAGCAACAAGGAGAATTTCAACAATTGAATTTCTTGCTCTCTGTTACCCGCGGGGTAATCACCGGTGGTTTGAGTTTCCGTCACAACGTTACCAATGCTGATGCGTTGGTTGTTTTAGTTGGATTCCAGCCTACAGATGAGATTGCTATCGGTTACAGTTATGACTACACAGTAAGTGAATTCACGAACCAAGAAGGTGGAGCTCATGAAATTTCACTCAGCTATCAATTTGAGTGCAGACCGAAAAAGAAAAAGTTTAAAACAATAAACTGTCCAAGGTTCTAGTTTACCTTTGCACAGCAAATGACTTTAATATGAAGATTTTGAATACTAGAAATCTGATGCGCGGAGCTTTGGTTGTTATGACCATGGCTGCGTTTACTGGTTGTAAAGAACAATCGTCAACGACCGGTTGGGGATACAACGATTCTAAGAATGGTGGCTTTGAAGCCAACTTAAACTATGGAGGTCAAGAGACGGGCCCGGGATTAGTTTTCGTTGAAGGTGGATCCTTCACTATGGGACGTGTTGAAATGGATGTAATGTACGATTGGGACAATATTCCACGTCGCGTTACCGTATCGTCTTTTTACATGGATGAAACGGAAGTGACCAATATTGCATATCGCGAATACTTATATTGGCTAAACCGCGTGTACTTCTACAGTTACCCGGAAGTGTATGAAAAGGCATTGCCGGACACTTTGGTTTGGCGATCAGAATTAGCCTACAACGAACCTTATGTGGAGACTTATTTGCGTCACCCGGCGTATAACTTTTACCCAGTAGTTGGAGTTAGCTGGTTACAGGCGAATGACTATTGTGATTGGAGAACCGATCGTGTGAACGAACAGATTTTGGTTGCCGAAGGAATTCTTCGCACAAATCCGAACCAATACGACGATGACAATTTTGACACAGATGCTTATTTGTACGGTCAATACGTTGGTGAGGTCAAAAAGAATCTTGCTGATTACAACCCGGACGGAGCTGGAGATGCCGGACGCCATGTGAAAATGGAAGATGGAATCATTTTACCGAAATACCGACTCCCGACTGAGGCGGAATGGGAATACGCTAGTTTAGCGCTTATCGGGAATACAGAATACGAGCGTGTGACTCAGAAAAGACAATATCCTTGGGATGGTCAAAGCTTGCGTAATCCAGAGAACAAATACAAAGGAGACATGCTTGCCAACTACAAGAGAGGTCGCGGAGACAACATGGGTATCGGTGGTTATTTGAATGACGGTTACGACGTTACTGCACCGGTAAAGACGTTCCCTCCAAACGATTTCGGATTATATGACATGGCGGGTAATGTGAATGAGTGGGTCGCTGATGTTTACCGCCCGTTGAGTATGGAAGACATGAACGATTTCCGTGCTTATCGCGGTAACGTTTACAAGACATGGAATAAAGATGAAGAGGGTTATATTCAACCTGTAGATTCTCTAGGTAACATGGTGAAACGTGAAGTTTCCGAAGAAGAGGTTTTAGGTCGTCGTAACTACAAAAGAAGCGATGTACGCAACTACCTCGATGGCGATGTTGAGTCGAGTATCTTCTACGACAAAGGTCAAGTACCCGAAGGAGAAGCTGCGATGTATGATTATGCAAGAACTAGTTTGTACAACGACCAAGTGCGTGTTTTCAAAGGCGGTTCTTGGAAAGATCGCGCTTATTGGTTAGTTCCTGGAACTCGTCGATACCTTGAAGAGGATATGTCGACAGATGATATCGGTTTCCGTTGTGCTATGCACCGAGTCGGTGAACCTTCCATCAACGGACGCAAATAACTTCTAAAGAAATAAGTAAGTTTATCCCCCCGACCAATCGGGGGGATTTTTTTTTGTCATGACTACCGAACAACTCTATCAAATTTTTCGATCTCATCCGGAGGTTGTAACGGATACTCGAGCTATTATCCCTGGTTGCATGTTCTTTGCCTTAAAAGGGGAACGTTTTAACGGTAATAAATTTGCTGAGGAAGCTCTTGAAAAAGGCGCTGCATTTGCCATTATTGATGAGCAAGATTACGTGCTGAAAAACACGATTCTGGTGCAAGACGTTTTGGCGTCCTTGCAAGCCTTGGCTCAGTATCACAGGAGGAAACTACGTATTCCTATAATCGGATTAACCGGCTCCAATGGGAAAACAACGAGTAAAGAACTATTGGCCAGCGTACTTAGCCAAAAATATTCTGTTTACGCCACTAAAGGAAACCTAAACAACCATATCGGCGTTCCATTAAGCTTACTCGAAATACAAAGTCATCATGAATTCGCGGTAATAGAAATGGGAGCAAACCATCAAAAGGAAATTGCTTTTCTCTGCTCCATTTGTGAGCCTGACTACGGATTCATTACCAATTTTGGAAAAGCACATCTCGAGGGTTTTGGCGGCATTGAAGGAGTAAAAAAAGGAAAGAGCGAACTGTATGACTTCCTCAAGGAAAACGAAAAAACATCCTTTGTATGGGCTGACGACCTCGAACAAATGGATCGTTCCGAAGGAATAAAAAAATTCACCTTCGGAAAAGAACAAGGCAACCTCGTTATAAGGCCGTTTGAAAGCGCAAATCGCGCGGGAGTTCAATGGGGAGGTAATCGAGCTCTTTCTCAGCTTACCGGCATCTATAACTATTCAAACCTGGCCTATGCCGTACTAATCGGTAAGACCTTTAAGATTCCTGACCCTGAGCTTATCCGAGGAATTGAGTCCTATACCCCTAACCTTAATAGGTCGCAGTTTCAGAAGGGAAAGCAAAACGATCTTATTGTTGACTGTTACAATGCCAACCCCTCGAGCATGGAAGTCGCCATACAGAATTTGAGGGGCTTTGATTCCCGAGCTGTAGTTTTAGGCGACATGCTAGAGTTGGGCGAAGAGAGTGGCAAGGAGCACCAAAAAATCGTCGATTTACTTATTGATGAAAAAATTGAACGGGTCGTTTTAGTGGGACCCTTGTTCGCGTCAACAGAACGACCTGAATCATTTTTGAGTTTTACGGATGCAAAAGAGGTTCAGACTTTTTGGAAATCTGAACCTCTCGAGAACTGTACTGTCCTTTTGAAAGGGTCGCGCGGCATCCGATTGGAGCTCTTGATACCCTTCCTTTAAATTTACTCGTTAATGACCGAACGGGAGATAACAATTCTTTGAATCTCCGAGGTCCCTTCATAGATCTGGGTAATTTTGGCATCGCGCATCAAACGCTCGACGTGGTATTCCTTCACGTAGCCGTAGCCTCCATGAACTTGAACCGCTTCGGTAGTAACCCACATCGCGGCTTCCGAAGCAAATAATTTTGCCATCGCACTTTCCTTGTCAAAGTTTTTTCCGGCATCTTTTAAAGCGGCCGCCTTATAAATCAATAGACGTGCAGCTTCAATCTTCGTTGCCATGTCGGCCAACTTAAAAGCAATGGCTTGATGGTCTGCAATCCTTTTACCGAATGTTGTGCGCTCTGTTGCGTACTTTTTCGCCAGTTCAAAGGCGCCACTCGCAATTCCTAGTGCTTGAGCTGCAATACCGATGCGCCCTCCACTCAGTGTTTTCATGGCAAACTTGAATCCGAACCCATCTTCGCCAATTCGGTTTTCCTTTGGAACCTTCACGTCGGTGAACATCAAGCTGTGCGTATCTGACCCACGGATACCTAACTTATCTTCTTTCTTACCTACTTCGAATCCTTCCATGCCCTTCTCAACGATCAGACAGTTGATTCCTCGATGCCCTTTATCGCGATCGGTTTGGGCCATAACAAGATAAACTGAAGCCGAATTTCCATTCGTGATCCAGTTTTTATTTCCGTTCAATAAATAGTAGTCGCCTTTATCCTCCGCCGTGGTTCTTTGGCTAGTTGCATCAGAACCCGCTTCAGGTTCCGATAAACAAAAAGCACCAATAATTTCACCGGCAGCCAAAGGCTTCAAATATTTCTCTTTTTGCTCATGGCTTCCGTACTTGTCGAGTCCCCAACAAACCAGTGAATTATTCACGGACATGGCCACCGAACAAGAGGCGTCAATTTTAGAAATCTCTTCCATCGCTAAGACATAGCTCAGGGTATCCATTCCTCCACCATTATACGCTGGATCTACCATCATTCCCATGAATCCCAGCTCACCCATTTTTTTAATTTCCTCCTTTGGGAAACGTTGCTCGTTATCGCGATCAATAACGCCTGACAACAATTCGTTTTGGGCAAATTCGCGCGCCGTGTCGCGAATCATTTTGTGCTCTTCAGTCAATTCGAAACTCATTGGAAAATATTTTAAATGTGTAGTGAATAACAGGCCGTCAAAGGTAATGGTTTTACAGAAAATTGTAACATTGAAAAATGGGTCGTACAATCACACATCAAGTTCTGGGTTTAATGTCGGGCACGTCTCTAGACGGCTTGGACCTGGCGCTTGTACAAATCCAAGGAATCGAACGGGACACGGCTCAATTGAAGCCCTTAGATCCGAAAAAGGACGATGCCGTGTTCAAGTGGTCGTACGAAGTAGTTAAAGCGGAAACGCGCGAGTATTCGGATTTTTGGCGGGCGCAATTGGGCTCGAGTCATTTACTTTCTAAATCAAAACTATCAGAGCTCGATGTACAATATGGGGCGTGGCTTGCAAACCAATGCCTCGATTTCATTGGATCTGAATCCGTAGATTTAATCAGCAGTCACGGGCATACGGTCCACCATGTCCCCAATCCATCAATTCATTTATCGGAACAATTAAAGTCCTTTCTTCCGCCCTCCTCGGGCGGATATTCCATCCAAATTGGAAACGGCTTGGAGCTTGCCCAACGCACGGGAATTAAAGTCATTCATGACTTCAGACAGCCCGACATCGAATTAGGCGGGCAAGGAGCTCCTTTGGTTCCAATTGGCGACCTCCTTCTTTTTAATGAATACGATGCATGCTTGAATTTGGGAGGCTTTATGAATGCAAGTTGGAGGCACAATGGGGAGCAATTAGCTTGTGATATCGGTCCTATGAACATCGTATTAAATGCGCTTACCCGGAAAATGAGCATGCCCTTTGATGAATCCGGAAATACGGCCCGATCTGGAACGTTGATTCAACCTTTATTTGATCAGTGGAACAACCTGCCTTTTTACAAGAAGGCCCCGCCCAAATCACTCGGGCGCGAATGGATAGATGTTGCCTATATGCCTCATTTTGACGATGCTCCCCCACCCGATTTACTTCATACAATGGTGCATCATTCTGCCTATCAATGGGCGCAATTCAGTCGCCCCTTTAAAAAGGTCCTTGCAACAGGAGGGGGCGTTTACAATCAATATTGGAGAGAAACCGCGAAGAAATATGGCGGTCCAAAGCTCCATATACCCGATTCAATTACCATTGATTTTAAAGAGGCCATTATTTTCGCGCTACTGGGAGTATTGCGAAATTATGGGCAAATAAATGTGCTCTCCAGTGTTACAGGAGCCAGCATTAATCATTCTGCCGGAACCATCCGCTTACCTTAGTACATTTTTCACTCTCGCATAACTTCTCAGAAGCTTAGTTTTTTACCTTTGCGCCACGTATCGTGCCGCAGGCACATATCGCACACTACACAAAGAAAGTACTATGAAAGAATTACTCGACAAATTCGAAAATAAGAAGCCCGAAATCGTCTTTGAATGGAGCGATTCAGAAACGGAAGCAGAAGGCTGGGTGGTTATCAATTCGCTTCGTGGAGGAGCCGCCGGTGGAGGAACGCGCATGCGCCCAGGATTGAATAGGCACGAAGTTCTTTCCTTGGCAAAAACAATGGAAGTTAAATTCACCGTTTCTGGCCCTGCCATTGGCGGAGCTAAGTCGGGTATTAATTTTGATCCGCGCGATCCGCGAAAAAAAGATGTGCTTAAGCGCTGGTACAAAGCCGTCATTCCCTTGCTTAAAAACTATTACGGAACCGGTGGAGATCTTAACGTTGATGAAATCCATGAAGTGATTCCAATTACGGAAGACTACGGGCTTTGGCATCCACAAGAAGGTGTTCTTCAAGGTCATTTTAGTCCGCGTGACAATGAAAAAATTCATAAAATTGGCCAGTTGCGTCAAGGGGTAAGTAAGGTAATTGAGGACGCTCAATACTCCCCTGATCTCGGTCGGAAATACGTGATCGCGGATATGATTACGGGATGGGGCGTATCCGAATCGGTTCGCCATTACTACGAAGTTTACGGTGGGTCTGTGAAAGGAAAAAAAGTAATTGTACAGGGTTGGGGCAACGTAGGAGCTGCAGCCGGATTCTACATTACTCAAGCCGGAGGTCAAGTGGTCGGTATTATTGATCGGTCGGGTGGAATCATCAACGAGAAAGGATTCACCATGGACCAAATGACCACCCTATTCAACGAAAAAGACGGAAACACGCTAGCTAGCTCGGAATTTGAGATGCTCTCTTTTGAAGAAGTAAACGACCGTATTTGGGATTTACAAACGGAGGTCTTTTTGCCGTGCGCAGCGTCGAGATTAATCACCCAGGAACAAGCGGATCGGTTAATTGCAACTGGCTTGGAAGTAATCGCTTGCGGAGCAAATGTACCTTTTGCAGACAAAGAAATCTTCTTTGGCCCCATCGCGGAAAACGTCGACAATAAAATTAGCATTGTTCCGGACTTCATTTCGAACTGCGGAATGGCTCGCGTCTTTGCATACCTCATGCAAAGCGATGTCGAGTTGAGTGATGATGCCATTTTTACAGATACGAGCGATACCATTCGCACGGCCTTGGAAAAATCACACAAGACCAATTCAAACAAAACTAAAATTGCCCAAACGGCATTTGAAATCGCCTTGAATCAACTGATCTAATACTGTTTCACTTCTTTATATCTTGAGTCATGTACATCGCTATGATTGTCGTTTTTGTTCTAGGTTACCTCGCCATCGCGCTAGAACATCCATTAAAAATTGACAAAGCCGCTTCGGCATTAGTCACCGGGGTTGTTTGCTGGGCCTTATATGCGGCTATGGAACACTTCAATGTGGAACACGGCTACGAGCATCACCTACTTGAACATTTGAGTGAAATAGCGAGCATCTTATTCTTCTTAATGGGCGCTATGACCATCGTTGAAACGGTTGACGCACATGAAGGATTTGCCGTGATTACAGATAGAATTACTACAACGAAAAAGATAAAACTACTTTGGATCATTGCTATTCTTACCTTCTTTTTCAGCGCTGTACTCGATAACCTTACTACCTCTATTGTAATGGTTTCATTGCTCCGCAAATTGATTAAGGACAAAGAAACGCGCTGGATGTTCGCCGGAATTGTTGTTGTCGCCGCGAACGCTGGAGGAGCTTGGTCTCCTATTGGAGATGTCACCACGACCATGCTCTGGATTGGAGGGCAAATTACCGCAAGCGCTATTATCGTCAATATCTTTATAAGCAGCTTGGTTTGCCTCTTGGTTCCTATGATAGTGTTGTCATTTACAATGAAAGGTACCGTGGAGCGCCCTGAAAAAGTTACCGGCATCCACACACACGAAGTCCAGGTAAATGATCGCGAGCGAAAAATCATATTCTTTTTAGGTGTTGCCGGACTTCTATTTGTTCCTCTGTTCAAAACGGTCACTCACCTTCCTCCTTTTATGGGAATGATGTTAAGTTTGGGTGTTTTATGGGTAGTAACCGAAAGGTTACACCACGCAAAAGAATACCACGAGAAACAACAACTTTTGGTAATCAGCGTACTGCGAAAAATTGATACCGCCTCTGTTTTATTCTTCTTAGGAATTCTATTGGCCGTTGCTTCATTGCAGAGTGCTGGTCAGCTAGGTCAGTTGGCCAACACCCTGGACAACACCATCGGAACCTCGGAAGCAAGCGGAGTATATATTGTTTCCATGGTTATTGGTTTGCTCTCTGCTATTGTCGACAATGTGCCTTTAGTTGCTGCAGCCATGGGTATGTACGATATCGGCGGAACAGGCTTTTTTGTTACCGACGGTTTGTTCTGGGAATTCCTTGCCTACTGTGCGGGTACAGGAGGTTCTGCCTTAATCATTGGATCGGCTGCCGGAGTTGCGGTGATGGGTATCGAGAAAATTGACTTTATTTGGTATATGAAACGCATTAGTCTTTTGGCTATCTTGGGTTACCTTGCCGGTGCTGGATGGTACATATTGGAGACAACCTTATTGCGTTAAGGCAATAGAAAAGCCGACGAAACCGTTTTACAAACAAACCAAATCACTGAATACGTGAACTTGTTACAGATCAACAACCTAAGTGCAGCATCGGATACGACCGCTGCCGTTCAGGAAAAAACGCTATCAATCATTGAATTGATAACCAGTGGAGGTATCGGCGGACAAATAGTAATGTTCGTTCTTTTCGTTCTTTCAATTTTAGCCGTTTACATTTTTGTAGAGCGCTATAACGCTATTAAAAAAGCTTCTTTAGAAGACGAGAATTTCATGAACAACATTCGCGATTACGTGAAAGAAGGTAAGCTGAGCAGCGCCCAAGATCTCTGTAAACGAACAAATACGCCCATTGCACGGATGATCGAAAAAGGAATCTCGCGCATTGGAAAACCTTTAAACGATATCTCTGCCGCCATTGAGAACACGGGAAAATTAGAGGTCTACTCGATGGAATCTAACTTGGCCACCTTGGCTACTATTTCTGGAGCAGCACCCATGATCGGGTTCTTGGGTACGGTGATCGGAATGATTTTAGCTTTTCACGAAATGGCCAATGCAGGTGGTCAAATTAACGTGGAAATGCTTTCTCAAGGAATTTATACAGCCATGACCACGACCGTAGCCGGTCTGATTGTCGGTATTGTGGCCTACATCGGATATAATTTATTGGTATCGAAAGTAGAAAAGGTGATCTTTAAAATGGAAGCCCGTTCTACTGAGTTCTTGGATCTACTTCACGAACCTGTAGCCTAATGAATTTAAGAAGTCGAAATAAAGTAAGTGCTGAATTCGCCATGTCGAGCATGACGGATATCGTGTTCTTGCTATTGATTTTTTTCATGCTCACTTCGACCTTGGTGACCACCAACGCTTTGGATTTGGTTTTACCCCAGAGTAAAGCGAAAACGGTGAAGAAGCAAAGTACCTCGGTCAGCATCGATCGCGAGCTCAACTTTTTTATTGATCGCGATGCGATTGCCCCGGAATTATTGGAATCGGCCTTGATGAATGTTTTACAAGGTGCCGAAGAATCGACCATCGTGCTGCGCGTTGAAAAAGGAGTTCCGATTGAATATGCCGTTCAAGTAATGGATATCGCTTATCGGAATCAATATAAAATTGTTCTGGCAACAGAACCAAAGTAGGTCATAATTCACAGTGGGTAGTTCATAGTTTTAAGATGACGGTCGGTTACTTGTTTTTCAGTTGAAATCAAATAACGAAACATCCAAACAGATTCTTTAAAACACAGAACCGAAATTCTGAACTATGAACTATGAACTAAAAACTTAAAACTACTAACAGTGGTTGGAGACGAAAAAGATAAACGGAAAGGACTTATGTGGACCATCGGTATCCACGTGACCTTGCTAATCCTATTTTTCTTCTTTGGACTCAAATACATGGTTCCGCCACCAGAAGATGGAATAGCCATCAACTTTGGGAATGTAGAAGCCGCTTTTGGGCCTCAGTCTCCAACAAAAACGCAAAACACGAATACAAACGAAGTAGAACGCGACGTTCCAGATGTTCCCGTGGAAAGTGAAACGGCAGATCAAATTGAAGACATTGCAACTCAAGATGATATGGAAACGGTTGCCATTGCCAACGAGGAACCGCAGGAGCAAGCAGCCCCAGAAAAAGAGAAAAAGCCCGAAGAACCGAAGCCGAGCGATGAATTAAACAATACGCTCAACGACTTCTTCAATAACAGCAATAGCAGCAATGAGGGCGATGCTCAAGGAAGCGGCGATATGGGCGACCCTACTGGAAATCCAAATGCACCGAACTACCAAGGGAATGGTGGATTGGGCGATAGCGGAAACTATCAGTTGGGCGGTCGTAATGCATTGGCAAAGCCCAAGCCTGAATACACTTGTGACGAAGAAGGAAAAGTCGTTGTTAAAATATGGGTCGATCGAAAAGGAAATGTCCTCCGTGCAGAAGCCGGTGATCGCGGAACTACGAATACAGCGACCTGTTTGTTGAGCAAAGCAAAAGAAGCGGCCTTGAAGACTAAATGGGAAGGCGATATCAATGCTCCTGAACAGCAAATCGGAAGAATTATTTACTCGTTCTCCCGCAAATAAGTCATGAACTATTCGGAATCCTTGGCTTGGCTTTTCAAGCAATTGCCCATGTACCAAAGAGTCGGTGGAGCAGCGTACAAAGCCGATTTAAAAACCACCATCGATTTGATGGCCCATTTAGCTCATCCGGAAAATTCATTTAAAAGCATTCACGTAGCCGGAACGAACGGAAAGGGCTCTGTGAGTCACGCACTAGCAAGTGCTTTTATGGCTAATGGTTACTCGACCGGACTCTATACCTCCCCACATCTTAAAGACTTCAGAGAACGCATTAAACTAAGCTCGAGAGAAGTCCCGAAAAAGAGTCATTTGATACCGGAGCACGCGGTCGTTGACTTCATAAACGAACACCGGCCATGGTTTGAAGCCAATCAGATCAGCTTCTTCGAAATGACGGTGGGCTTGGCCTTCGACTACTTCCGCAGAACTCAGCCCGATTTAGCCATCATTGAGGTCGGTATGGGCGGTCGGCTCGACTCAACAAACGTGCTCACCCCTGAACTCTGTGTGATTACGAATATCGGGCACGATCATCAAAAGTTCCTCGGCGATTCACTGGCTCAAATCGCCTCCGAAAAAGCCGGTATTATAAAGCCGGGAATTCCGGTAATTATTGGTGAACGGCATCCCGAAACGGAAGGGGTTTTCCGTGCGAAAGCGGCCCAAGTGGGTGCGCCTATTTTCTTTGCAGAAGAAATGGATATCGCCGTACCGAAATCCGATTTAAAAGGCCCTTATCAACACAAGAATTTAAGAACCGCGGAAGCGGCAATAAAGGTTTATCGCTCTTTACCAAGGTCATTGGCGTTAAAGGATAGCGACCTAGCGGTCGGATTCACCTCCGTGATTCCATCGACGGGTCTTCAAGGTCGTTGGCAAGTAATTCAAGAGAATCCAAGAGTTGTTCTCGACGGAGGACATAATGCGGAAGCACTGCCCTACTTGTTAGATCAAATGAAATCCGAGACACAAGGAGCCATGCATTTTGTGCTCGGATTTGTGAACGACAAAGACCTAGAAGCACTCTTGAAACAATACCCCATAAATGCCCGCTATTATTTCACACGCGCAAAGATACCGCGGGCCCTTCCCGAAAATGAATTGCGAAATAGGGCTCAATCTGTTGGCCTAGAGGGAGACGCTTTTACAACGGTGGGAAAAGCCGTAGAGGCAGCTAAAAAATCAGCCGCACTAGAAGACACCATATTGGTGGGAGGTAGTTTTTTTGTAGTAGCTGAAATGGTTTAGAATCGTTCCGCTAGGAACCTCTTTTAAACCCCTTTCCCGTACGACAAAAGATCGTAAAAACGATTCATTACAAATACGTGCGGCAGGGTAATCGAGGAGATTATGATGATGAGACAGTACCCATACGAAATGGTTAGTACATCGAAATGAATAAGGCCAAACATAAAGGCGATACCTACTACTGAGAGGAGCGTGAATGGGGTCAACAAGTAAATGAACCCTTTAACCGAGCTCACTTCACGTTCAAAATTTAAAAAATGATATTCTTCTCTGAGCACCTTGAATGAGTGCAGTATAACGAAGTAAAGTGTAAAACCAATTAACAAGGGCATTAGGTAGAAACACACGAGAATAAGACAGAGGACCAATAATTCCATTGATAAATTCTCTATGGTTATTGCCTTCTTGATGGTTAGTTTGAGCAGGAATCCAACAGTGAGAGCGAGTGTGATTGCGAAACCTATTTGCATCGCAAATTTTTGATGCAACGGACTAAATACGGCGAATTCCTCATATTGAATCATAATATCATTGATCTCTTTCAGATTGAAAAGAACGAATCCAAAGAGCAAGGCAAGACCCCAGAAAAAATAGAGCGCCTTTTGATTCCATGATTGTTTTGTGAAATACTGAGAAAACTGAGATTGCCCGAAATGATAAGCGGATAAAATCAAGAACAATGCATAGGCTAAAATCGGCGATAACATCCAAAAACCGATGTTCAATCCGATGATGAGCACATACACCCCAATGAAAACTGCGTTTTTTATTTTCCTCTTTCTCAGATAAAGGACGTTGTCAATAGCTCCGTGTGGAATGCCTAAAAACAGTATTAAAGGAATACACAGAATCATCTGACTCGATATCGAGGAGGCCTCCTCACTACTTACAAAAGGCAGCAGCAATAACAGGCTTGAGATAAATAGGAAGATTGCTCGAGTCATAAGAAAAAAATACCCCCATGCTCTTATCGAACATGAGGGTATTTTATTTAAGCAGTTTGCGCCTTCGCTGACGATGAAATGGCAATGTTATAAACAACCAATCCAAAACCAATCTTGTTGATCGCGTCGGCAATGTTGTAGAACAGGTCTACATTTTCCGAACCCCAGCCTAAGGAAGTGTTCAACCATCCACCGGGCATACACATATAACCGATCGGGTAAATAGCCCAACCTACTAGTACAAACCAAGCGAGTGTTCGCACTCCTCGTTTTACAACGGCATTATTGCTGGCTTCGGCCAATTTGGCCACCTCACCAAACCAGGCGGTGTATAGGATGTAAATGTAACCGATCGTTGACAAGAATCCCCACAACACAGAGTGCATGGTATCTCCGCCTTCCGGATTAAAGGCCTCTCCTATATAACCTGCAACGAGCATCCATACAGAAGCCAAAATCAACTTCCATAAAAGTCCGACCTTAGCACCTGCGGCTTTGGTCAACAGATAAAACTCTACGCACATTAAAGGAACCGTCAAGGTCCAGTCAATGTATCTCAATACGGTCGGATTCTCCCCCGTAGCTAAATAATAATCGCGCATGTAGTAGTAATGCACAGCGGCGATAAAAGTAATGAGACCAGAAACCAACAGCGAGAGCTGCCACTTGCCGTCTACTCTGCTCCTCTCGAAGAAGAAAAATATGGATGCGGCCATCATGGCCATGTATCCAGTAAAAAATGTGAACGCTACTGCGTCATCCTTCGGGATTGTAAGAACGTCTAATGCTAACATAATTTTTAGGTTTTATTTTGTTCAGAACAGCCTAAATGTACAAAAAGTTCGTACGCCTCAAAAAAACCCTTTTTTTTTCTTTAATCTTCATTCGTTTGTTTTGATGGATCATAAGGTAGGGCTTTGAAACATCGTATTGAGTTTCTGCCGAGATATCATACACCGACTCCTAATTACTAAAGGATGCCCTATATTGCTTCGAATAACATTCCTTTTATGCGAGCCCTATTAGCCATACTTGTTTCGATTTTTTTCCTTTCTGTACTTACGAGCTCTTGTGACACCTCTGAAAACCGCGCGAATAGCGTTAAAACGACAAATGAAGGCCCGAAAAAGGTGAAGGTCTCCATTGAAGAAGTAGAAGGAGGAATTCGCGCTCATATTAAAAACGAAACCGACGCAAACGATGGGTACTTCCACATCGAAACGGACACGCTCGACCTCAACTTAAGGCTCGTTCGTGTTCACACGGAATATCTTTCCGTCCTCGGGCCTAAAAGTTATTTTGCTTGTGTGGATTTAGCCGACAGTACCGGCGATGTGTACGACGTCGACTTCTTTTTAAAAGGAGAACCGGGCGACATGAATGTGAGTCAGACCACGGTTCACAAACTTAACGGAAAACCCTACTATACCTGGAAAAAAGGCGAAGACAAAGTATGGCGGCGCGTTGCTGTTACTGGGGCTGCTTCGGATTTACTCGGGGTTATTGAAGAGACAGATCACTTCACCTTTCGTTACGCACTCGAAATCCCAAAAATTAAGAAAGACGCTCAAATGTGGATCCCAATTCCGCAGTCAGACGAATTTCAAACGATTGAACTCATCGAGGCAAAACGAAGCGGAGCAATGCAAATACTCACAGATCCAGTCTATGGCAATAATATTCAGTACTTCGAACTGGATTCCGAGAACAGTGGCGATTCGATAATCTTCGTATACGATGTTCGCAGGATCGAAAAAGGCCCATATGTAGCCCCTAAACCCGATTTAAATTTATACCTAACCTCCTCACTCTTACTTCCGACCGGAGGTCGATTTTCAGCTATTGCTGATTCGGTGCTCGCCCTGAAGCAAAACGAAAGCAATCTAATGAAGGCGCGCGCGCTCTATGATTACGTGATAGATAACGTACGCTATGCCAAGCAAGGGAAATACGGAACGGGCGATGCTAATTACGCTTGCGATTCGCGCTCTGGAAACTGCACGGAATTTCATTCACTCTTCATTTCTTTGGCGCGTTCGTCGGGAATTCCCGCACGCTTCGCGATTGGAGCCGCCATTCCATCGAACCGAAATTCGGGCGGTGTTGATGGCTATCATTGCTGGGCCGAATTTTACGCCGAAGGAAAATGGTGGCCCGTAGATATTAGCGAAGGAAACAAATACACCGCTCTTGCCACCTATTATTTCGGTCATCATCCTGCTAACCGGATCGAATTTACACGCGGTCGTGATTTAGAAGTAGATCCTCGGCCTGCGGCCGGATCAATCCCTTTTCTCGCCTACCCGTTGTTCGAAAAAGACGGGCAAGAACTAAAGGTAAAAACACAGTTCACCTTCGAGCGCTATTAAATAATCGAGGAGCTTAGATTCTAATAAGCAGATCTCTCCACCTTATTCTTAATTGCCGGGATGGTTTGCAAATAAGAAAATATGGCTCCTGCCTCTTCATTCGTCAGCTGAGAATAAGGCATCATTGGATACTGAAGCGCATTTTCTCCTTCTTTTTGACCGAATCGAACGGCCTGAATAAATTGGTCCTTTGTCCATGAGCCAATACCCGTTTCTGCGTCGGGGGTCAAATTCTCAGTAAGCATAACCCTGCCTTCAATCGGAACGATTAAAAGGTGCGGTTATCCTTTAAAGTCGATCCAGGCCAGAACGACTAGAACTCTTCAATCAGCACCCCCATTTTACCCATTTGACTATCGCGAAGGGCTTCCATAATTTCGGTCTGGGTATTCATTACAAAAGGGCCGTATTTCGCCACCTCTTCCCCAATCGGTGCTCCTGAAAGCAATATGGCTCTTGTATCTTCCGACGCACTGATTTCGAGTCGCTCACCGTCGTTGTGAAACCAGACCATTTGTTTTGCGCGTACATCTGAGCCATTGATCTCCATGGAGCCATTTAAAACATAGAGCAAAGTGTTGAAATCTGCGCGAATATCTAACTCAACAGACGCGCTATCTTTAAGATTAATCCTTAAAAGAGTCAATGGCGTTAGGGCTTTAGCCGGACCTTTGACTCCATCTAATTCACCTGCTACAACCGCTATTTCTGCGTTTTCCTTTAGAATAACTGGGGTATCTTCTTTAGAGATCGGTTGGTAAAAGGGGGCATCCATTTTATGAGCTGAAGGCGTATTTACCCAAAACTGGATGATTTCGTTTGCACCTCCATTTTCAATCATTTCCTTTCCCGGACGCTCGCTGTGAGTAATTCCTCGGCCTGCGTGCATCCACTGAGTTCCACCCTCGTATACGACCTTGCTATTATTCAACGAATCGCGATGGTGAATACTCCCTTCGAAAATAAACGTAACCGGCGAAAAACCTCGATGCGGATGTGGGCCTACTCCAGCATTTCGCGGATGCGCTCCTTTTTGAACCGAAAACGAGGCATGATGAATGAGTAAAAAGGGATCAATTTGATCTACTTGATCATTCGGAAGAGGTTGCATTACTCGCTCCGGCCCTAGCGGGACCGATTGAGCAGATACAATTTGACGCACTGTTTTTTTCAATTTCATTTGGAGTTCATTAGGGTATCAAAGATCGTCAACAAAGCTAGGCTGAGCATTAATCTACTTTAAGATCATCTCCAACTACTGGGTGAAAAATCGCTTTATATCGATGATAAGAACCCCCCATAAAATTTAATTCTTACAAAGCACGAGGCAATTGTAGCGACTCAGCGGTTCCTGCGACAACTGATCAAAAGTAACCTGCCGAACTAGGAGAATAGGCTACTTTCTCTTTTTCTTCTTCCGATTTTGAATCTTATCCCCTCGGCGAAGCGGCTTCTTGTACTTCTCTTTTAACTGTGTACTGTAGCTCTTCTTCTCTGCTTTTTGCTTTTTATTTTTCTCCGATTTTTCATGGAAAGACGCACCATTTTCTCCTTTTGAGTTTTTCTCAGATAGCTCCTCTTGCTCTACCGGCTTCTCTTCTTCTTCGGGGGTTAATACCTTACTAATTTCCACCTGCGGTGGGATGTCCATTAATGGAATCTCGTACTTCATCAATTCCTCTATGGACTCTTTTAGTGGCTCTTCCTTTTCAGTATACAAGAGAATGGAACGACCTTCGGCGCCTGCTCTACCCGTTCGACCAATACGATGGATATAATTCTCAGGGTAAAACGGAGTATCAAAACTGATGACTACATCGATCTTTTCAATGTCAATTCCTCGAGAGATTACATCGGTAGCAATCAAAATACGACTCGTTCCGTCTACAAATTTCTGGATAGATTTCATTCGATGGTTCTGTTCCTTCCTCGAGTGAATGACCGACATTTCCGAAGTGAAATCTAAGGTTTCAAAAAGTCGATCTGCGGTGACTTTAGACTGAACAAAAACGAGCACCTTCCCATACGTCTCTTTTTCGGTCAATAAAACATTCAACAAATTTGCCTTGGTATAAAAATTGGGAACGGCATAGCATTCTTGACTAATCGTATCCAAAGGAGTACCGCTTATTGAAATGGTTTTTTTGAGCGGATTAACCAAAAAGGTATCAATGAGTTCATCTACATAGGTGGTCATGGTTGCTGAGAACAACAAATTCTGTCGCTTTCGGGGCAAGTATTCAAATATGTTCTTCAATTGAGTTTTGAATCCAAAGTCGAGCATGATATCCACCTCATCGATCACCAACTTCTTGATTCCATTCAAGCGCAATACATTGGTCAAAGCCAAGTCGTACAATCGACGCGGAGTACCCACAATGATGTCGAGACCTTGTGCTACCGCCTTCTTTTGGGTGTTGATATTCGTGCCTCCGTATACACCCAAAGCACGAATAGTAATATACGGCGTGAGTTTTTCAATTTCTTCCACGATCTGAATAACCAATTCACGCGTTGGCACCAATATTAGGACTCTCGGATTGGGCTGATCTGAATATTTTAAATCCTGTAGAATGGGCAATAGGTAGGCAATTGTTTTCCCCGTTCCCGTTTGTGCAATACCCACAAAATCGCGACCACTTAAAATGGTCGAATACGCTTCGCTTTGAATCGGCGTAGGCTCTTCAAAACCTAAATCGGCAACAGCATTGAGCAGTTGCTTTTTGATTTTAAAATCTTCAAATGAATTCATCCCTATCCTCGTAAGTTGAACGCTCTGCATTGTTCGTTCCGCGCTAAGGTACGGAGTTGTTCTTTCCTAGATCATGAAAGAAGCCAAATCAAGCTTTCCATCGAGGAAGATGCGATTCATTTAAAGGAAGGTTAGGCAATAATCGCTATTAGGATTATCTTCTCTCCCTAACTATCCATAGAAGTAAATAGAACCACGAGAAATCAAAACATGAGAATTTGTGTTGCTCAAACGGCCTCATTGAAAGGAAGGCAACGACGACCTCATCGCCGATTTAATGCACGAGGATGAAGTGAAACTAGTTATTGGAGGGGCAGCTAGCTTTAATGATGGAGCAAGCGAAGCCGTAGGCGAAGGACATGGCGTATTTGCTTTATACAATGTCAATGGCGATTTGAATCAGCCCGATTATCGTCAGGTATACGCCGATATTTTAGTCAAGTATAAAGGCTTTTCTTTTTTGGGTGAATACGGGGTGGCTACAGCAACCAATTTAGAAGGCACTTACAAAAACGAAACGGGTTCGAATGAACTACTTCCTACTGAAATAAGCGAATATTTAGCCTTGGGAACGGGGTATAATCTTCAGGCCGGGTATGTTACCCAGTCTGGTTATGGCGTCGACGCCCGCTATTTCGGGGTTATGCCGGAATTCGACGCGAATATGGGGTCAGTGATCCAGGAAAATAGCGGATGGTCCGTCGGAGTATCAAAATATTTCAAAGGGAACGCATTCAAAGTTCAAGCAGCGTACACCTCTATGAATAATCCTTCCGGATTGTCTTCCAGCATGGGTGAGCTTCTCTTCCAAATGATGTTCTAAGAACGAATGGAACGTCAAATTTGACAAGAAAACACGGGGAAAAACTAGTGAACTAAAAAAAGTACGCCTACATCGTTGCAAAAACGAAAGGTCCTTGTATATTTGCACTCCGAAATTAAAGGGTCCCCGTCAAAAGGTCTTTTAAAAAGTCGGGCGATTAGCTCAGTTGGTTCAGAGCACCTCGTTTACACCGAGGGGGTCGGGGGTTCGAATCCCTCATCGCCCACCACCGAAAAACGAAACCTGTTTACTGCGAAGTAAGCAGGTTTTTTCTTTTTGGGCGTTGCGCGCTAGCGCGCAAAAGAACAAGAAGAAAAAAGCTGCCTTTCTGCGACAGCAGAAAGAAGCAGGTTTCGCTTCTTTGGTGGTGACGGCTCCCCTCTACTGATCAAGCTTTCACGAAGTGAAAGCGTACTCCCGAAATACTCGCAGAAACATAGGTGCTACAATTCGAGACATTTGTTCAATTGACTTGAAATTGAAGGATCTACCTTGGCTGTACCAAACTTTCAACACAATGAAACACCTAATAAACAAGCACAGCCCTCTACTCTTTTTATTCACCGGAATCAGTCTGTTTTTTCATGGCTGTACTCCAGAAAACGCACTATGCCCCAACCCAGCTCCTATCTCTGGTTTTACTTATGGCGGATCTTTTGATCAGAGCCATTACTATTTTTCAAATGATCCTATGTGGTGGGCCGAAGCTCGAGCTCTATCAATTCAGAATGGAGGACATTTAGTGACTATCTAAAATATGGCTGAAAATGATTTCGTACACAACGTCATCAGCAACACTTTAAGCAGTCCTCGAAGCTCATGGATCGGATTAACAGACCAACTACTTGAAGGTGACTTTGAGTGGGACAACGGAGCGCCGCTGAATTTCACCAATTGGGCTTTTGGCGAACCAAACAACCAAGCGTTTCCTGCCTGTCATTCAATACCCAACTCCATTTGCGATGAAAACTATGCCACGATCTATTCTTCGTCAGGAGAGTGGAATGATGTTCCAGACAAACACTATGCGAGCTACTACTGCGTGCTTCAAATTCCTTGCAATCTTGGACCCGTTAGTTACTCCAACTAACGAGAGGATAAATGGAGAGGACTATTTATTGTCATGATTAATTTCAATATTTCATAATGAAATAGCGAGTCTGCGCAAAACCGTAATGGCCGCGGCGAAAGTTCCTCTTTCTTTGAAGGGTATAAAAAAATACTCTAATATTGAACGTATGACCTGCCTGAAGTCCTTCAAAAGAATCGCTTTATTTTCCATATTCATTGCGTTGAGCAACTCTACTTTTGGTCAATCTTACCTTGATCTCGTTAAGTTCCAATACAAAAGCACCCCTATAAACGGATACGAAGACGCCCCGGGCGGTTCGCGGGTAAATGAGTTCACATTCGACGCTACAATTCCCGTTGAACTCAATGAAAAATTTGCTCTTATTACGGGGTTCATTGGTGAGTCGTTAGGGTCTCAAGTAGAGCCGAACGATTCAAACATTACCCAAGTATATGGCACCACTCTTAAATTTGGTTTGAATGTGAAGTACAATGATCGCTTCTCCATGCAATACGTGCTCTTGCCCAAAATCTCTTCAGACTTTATTGAACTCAGTTCGGATGATTTTCAGCTGGGCGCAGTGGTTTTAGCGAAATACAAAAAGTCGGATTTTTTCACGTGGAAATACGGCCTTTATTACAACCAAGAACTCTTTGGCCCCTTCTTCGTTCCTTTACTCGGGTTTTACATGCATCGACCCGATAGCCGATGGGAATTCAATTTAACGCTTCCCCTATTGGCAGAAGTCAATTACAACCTTACCAACAACCTTCAAACTGGAGCGCGATTCAACGCATTTGTTCGAACGTATAATCTCAACAAAGCGGTGTTTACTGAAAACGGCGAGTACCTCCAAAAAACGAGTCAAGAGCTTCAGGCTTTTCTTCGCTTCTTTCCAGTAAAAGGCCTCATTATTGAAGGAGGTATTGGGTTCACCGTTGGTCGAAGGTTTGATATCTACAACGACCGAGATAAAATGAAATGGGGGCTCAGCGCCTTCAACTTCGGCGACGACCGCCCTGAACCTGAGAACCCTCAGCTTAAAAACGGAATGATCTTCTCCTTGCGGGCGATATATCGGTACGACCTATAATTGGGTCCATTCACCCTTTATTCTTAACCACTGGCCCTATCGGGCCGATGAGGCCCCGAACAGAAAAGTACGTTTAAAAGAAAAAATGCGTTGTACTTTTTCTTTACTTCTTCTTTTGGCCGTCAATTCATTAATTGCTCAGTCCCTTGAAGGTCTTTGGCTGGTTGAGTCCGTTTTTGTTGGCAGTATGCAAATGACACCTCAGCAAAAATGGATTCGGATCGATTCAAACAACTCTTTTACCGAAGGAAATGGATGGCTGCAACACAACTCAGGCTCGGTTGTTTATGACGTGCCCAGCAAAAGTATTGAGCTGAAGGCCTCCAAAGGGCCTAAAGACACCATGGGGCCTTTTCAATTAGTAGACCTTAAAGATTCCACAATGCAATGGACTCGAACCGAAGAAGGGCGTGCGGTGCAGGTACAACTCATTCGAATATCGGAGCTGCCCGAAGCTCCGGCAGAATGGTGTACAGGACTATGGTCTATTCATAACATGGATTACCGAAGAGATTCTTGGATTTCAAATTTTGATCAAATCCACTTGAGTTGGACCGGTATCTTTGTACTTAGAAAAGATTCGATTGAAAAACGTGGCTATTGGACGACCCATGCTCATCGACCCGAAATCACGTTGATACCCCTATCCAATAACTGCGAACAATGGTCATTTGGAATTAAAAAAGATGGCAATTCCCTACTTTTCACAAACGAAGAAATGGGAATATTCACCCTGCGCCCCAAGAATAATTTTTAATGCATTCGAGAATTAAACTTTTATAAGACACGCGCATCTAACAGTCTATAAAAACCACTCAACCATTATGAATATTAAGTCTATTTTATTCTCCCTACTCCTTTTCGCGGGACTGAGTTCAATTGCCCAACCCGGAAACCGCCCGTCACCGGAACAAATGCGCCAACGAGCTGAAAAAGAAGCCCGCGAAATGGCCATTGCCCTTGAATTAAATGAAAAGCAAATGCTCGCTTTTAATGAAATCAACGAAACCTATGGCGCAAAATTCATGGAAATTCGAGAGGCTGGAGGCGATAGAGAAGATATGATGTTCGCCATGCAGGCCTTGTCTAAAGAGCGCGACAAAGAAATGAAAGGTATCCTTTCAAAAGAACAGTTCAAGAAGTATCGAAAAATTCAAGAAGAAAAACGTCAAGAACGAATGCAAAGAAGAGGCGGACCTCCAGAATAACTTTGCTTATTTCGTATCTTTTGGCCTATGAAAAAAACGATTGTGTTCGTTTTGTTCTTGGGCCTTTTTTCTGCCCAAGCGCAAATCCCGACAACCGAAATTGGCACGCTTCAGTTCGTAAAAGATTTTAAATCCTCACATGTAGATGCGCGACCATTGGCAATATGGACGCCCCCCGATTATTCGCCGCTAAAAAGATACCCCGTTATTTATGTTTACGATGGGCAAATGCTTTTCGACGGCACTACCACCTGGAACAAAACAGAATGGGATATTGATAGCGTTTTGGGAACCGCGATTTCGAACGGAGCATTACCACCATGCATTGTAGTAGGCGTCTACAACATCCCGAAAATTCGATACCGAGAATATTTCCCGAATAAACCATTTCAGCTTTTACCTCAATCCCTGCAAGATTCGGCGATTACGATGGCCATGAATAATATAGCTCCGAGCAGTGACGAATACTTAAAGTACCTTGTCAACGAAGTAAAACCCTATGTCGATTCGGAATACATGACATTAACCGATAGAGAAAACACGTTCATTATGGGCGCTTCTATGGGTGGAATAATGTCGATGTACGCCCTTTTTGAGTATCCGGAAGTATTTAGTGCGGCCGCTTGTTTATCGAGCCATTTTATTGGTGGTTATGAGTATAACGAAACAGTGCCCAATGCCTTTGCCCAATACATTCAAGAAAATAGTCCGAAACCCGGCTACTGCAGGATCTACATGGACTACGGAACCGAAACTCTCGACGCACAATATGAACCCGCTCAGGAAATTATAGACAATCAAATGCAACTATCGGGTTGGACCAAAGAGCATTGGGAGACGCGCAAATTTGACGGAGCAAGCCATACGGAAGTAAGCTGGAACGCCCGTCTTATGATTCCCTTAAATTTCCTACTGAAATCCGAAAGTCCATGAAAATCCTCGGCCATTTTTTAATCGGTGCAATTGGCCTTTTTACCCTTGCCTGCTCTGGTTCTAAATCAACACAAGACTCCGTAGCCGGTACGGTAACTTATCGCGAAAAAATGCTCCTCCCGCCGGAGGCGGTGGTCGTAGTGAAGCTTATTGACGCCAGCCTTCAAGATGTTCCGGCCAAAGTAATTAGCGTGGATACCCTAAAAACACAAGCAACGCCTATCCCCTACGCGCTTCCATTCAACCGAAGCAATCTTGAAGAAGGCCACACCTATCAAGTGCAAGCCGCTATTTATGTTGATGGAGACCTTCGCATGATAAGTACACAAGCAACGCGCGCAAATTTACAAGAGCATAGCCCTGTGGAAGTCCTTGTGAGCAGCATTCAGCGCGAAGTTACCGAAGCTAAAAAACAGGCCGATTTCATCGCGCGTGGAAATGAACCGTTTTGGACACTCGAAATGGAAATCGGAAAAGCGATGCATCTAAAGCAACTCCATTCTGATGAAGTCGTGTCGGTACCTTTTCCAAAGCGTTTCACAGATCCTAAAACGCGAGAAATAGTGCTGAAGTCTTTTACAGAGGCGCACACATTAGAGGTGCGAATAGCTGAAGAAAACTGTCAAGACTCAATGGCCGACGAATCGTTTGAATATTCTGTAAAAGTGATTCTCGACAACGATCAAGTTCTTTCAGGCTGTGGCTATTTAACGGGAGAAGCGAAGAGCCTACGGCTCGATTATGAACTGCGATCGGGCTTTCAACTCGATCTCAAATTAGCCAATAGAATTCCCGAATTGAGCATCGACTTACTCCGCGGAACGTACAACGCCAATGATGGGTGTAACGGGATTGGAGGCGAATTAGACGAACGCGAAAACACCTTGTGGTTTAAACCGGGGTTTAGCACCGAAATGTACTGTGGAAACGACTTTGACCAAGATTTTAAAAAGCTTTTCTTAGACGTAGACGGATATCAATTCAACAACAATGGAGACCTTGATTTAACCATCGAAGGAGCGGTGGTTCTCTCATATTCCAAGAAAAAAGCTCCGTTGAGTGATTCGGTAATCAACGACCTTCACGACCTCTTTGTAGTAACAGAAATTAATGGGATGGCTATCCCGAAAGGTCAAGAAAATCCGCGAATTGAGTTTTATCCGGCCGAAGGCCGCGTTTCAGGATATTCTGGTTGCAATCAATTCAATGGCCCTATTGAAGTGAGCGAAAAAAGCCTTCGGTTTTCTCCCCAGATGGCAATGACAAAAAAATACTGCCAAGGCTCCGTCGAGGATGCGTTCGTGGCGGCTCTTCCTTCGGTGAATAGTTATATCCGCAAAGAGCGCAGCCTTATGCTTCTCGGCGCCGATGGCGCTGTTGTTCTGTTACTTCAAAAAACCGATTAAATGAAGCTTTGGAAAAAATGGGTTTTGGGGACGCTCGCATTTTTGGGAATCCTTCTGATCATCACCCTGCTTTTGGCTCCAGGTATCATTCATCGCTACATTGAAAAAAATGATATCGATTTAATAGGTCGCGAGATTACTATGGACGATCTCTCGATCGGATGGCTCACTGCTAAAATTGAAATCACGGGCTTTGATATTAAAGAACAAGACCCTTCAATAAGTTTTGTGAGCTACGATCGTCTCTTTTTGGATATCCACTTGTGGAGCTTGTTCCAAGGATTTATCCACGTAAAAGAAATAGCTCTTGAAAACCCAAAAGTACGTCTGGTACAAAATGGAACTGAATTCAATTTTTCGGATTTACTCGCCCTCGGCGCTTCGGAAAAGCCCGACTCATCCGCTACAGAGTCATCTTCTTGGAACGTAGCCATTGAAAACTATCACCTTGACAACGGCACTATTCTTTACCAGAGCAATTTGCAACCCGACTTCGAAATTCTTGGAATGAACGTACTCGTCCCGCTGCTAAGCGATACCTCTTCCCAAATTCATTCTCTGATCGATTTCAACCTGCTAACCGGAGGAACCTTCGAGCTAGAAACGGATATTTTCCCGAGTCTCGACCTATTTAATACGGAGGTGAATATGGCCAATATGGATTTTACTTTTCTGGAGCCTTACTTCAAGGCTTATTTGGACGTGCAAGAGGTTTCGGGAGATATCGACCTTAACTTATCGGCGCGGGGTGCCCTTTCCGGTGGAAATGATCTTCGGCTGAAAGGAGAAATCAGTTTATCCGAATTCTTGATGATCGATATCTTCGGTGACGAAATTGTTTCGTTGGAAAATTTACATATTGGATTGGATTCCATCGATCTTGCCAATGCAGAATTTGACCTTGGAGATCTGGTTATTACAGGTTTTGAAGGTAAATACGAAGTATTTGAGGATACGGACACTTATACCCGAATCATCAAGCCAGCGCTAAATGAAGAAGGGCCCGATACCTTAAAAACAGGTGAGGCTGTGAACTTCGAAAATCCTTTTTCTATCGCCGCGGCCTATGCAGAGCATATGGTGAAATCGTATAAATCGGCAGACTACAAATTGAATCATTTTGAAATTGCTAATTGTGCATTTACGTATAACGATTATACCATGCGTGAGGCTTTTCGATACGAAATCAGTGAAATTCACGTGGGGGCTGAAGGGATCAATTCCCACGACGAATACCTTTTGTTGAAAGCAGACGCTACAGTGAACGAACTAGGTCGTTTTGAAGGATCTATAAAATCGTATACCGACAACCTTCGCAACATTGATATCGACTATAAGCTATACGGGACCCAGCTATCACCGTTCTCGCCGTATTCAGACACATACGTTGCTCACCCCATCGTTCAAGGCGATCTTATTTATGAAAACAGTACGCGCATAAGGGATAAGCATCTAGAGAGCTCAAACAATATTGTACTTGATGATTTTACTTTTGGACAAAAAACAGACTATGACGGCCTTTATAATTTGCCCGTCCGTTTGGCGGTTGGACTCCTTAAAGATAAAAATGGAGATATCGTTTTAGACCTCCCAATTGAAGGAGATTTGGATGATCCGGAGTACAAATATTCAAAGGCAATATGGACTGCCGTTAAAAATGTAATCGTCAATATTGTGACGGCACCGTTCAAATTTATTGGGAATCAGTTCGGTATCGAAGAGGAAAAATTAGAACAGCTCAATTTTGGGCTTTTACAAATGAAACTGAGTAAACAGCACGAAAAGCAACTCGATGAAATGTCGCGGGTTCTGGAGGGGCGCCCGGACCTCAATATCGAATTCAAGAGAGCTACCCGCCAATTCGAAACTATGGAGTCGTTTGCTATCCTCGAAACTGCTCACCTGTACTTATTTGGGACAACTGTTGAAGACGTATTGCCCAAAGATGAGTCGGAAGCTATTTCAAACTTAGACCTTAATGATAGTGCGTTTGTCCATTTTGTAAATAAGAAAATCCCGACAGACAAACTCCATTTACCCATTCAATCGAAGTGTCTCGAATACGTAGGCAATGAAAGAGCGAGGCTGCAATCTGATAAGGTAGGAGCGCGAAGAATTGCATCAGTACGCGCATATCTTCAAGAAAAACGCGATATTGATTCTACCCGAATTCGTTTTTTTGCGCTTCCGACAGATTCACTCATTACCAGCAGAAGCGCGAGTATTTACAAAGTTGGTTTTTGGGTAGAGGAAAATGAAACTTATGGAGCTAAATGAAATTCAATCGTTTTTGAACGACGAGCTTTCGAAGCACGCCCCGTTATTGAGGGCTAAAGGCGCAATACCAAAACCCGTCGAATATGCCGGAACCATACCTGTAATGCAAGGGAAACAAAAAGTGGACGGCCATTACTTCGCGTCCATCGTTCCCAAACCAAAAGACATTCGCTTATACTTCTTTCCCATTTATACGCATGTTCAGGAATACTCGGAATTATCTGATGGACTGAGAAAACAACTAAAAGGGAAAAGTTGCTTTCACATCAAAAACTTAGACGCATCCTTAAAAAATGAAGTTTCAGAAATGATTGCCAAAGGCGTATCACTCTACAAAACGGATGGACTTATTTAATCCACAGTTGCTATGAAATATGAATTAAGTATTGAACTAAACCTCCCATTAAATGATGTTGCGGACGCATTTGCCGATCCCAATCAATTAGCCGATTGGCAACGAGGTTTCGTCTCTATTGAGCACGTTGAAGGTGAAATGGGTAAAGAGGGGGCGAAATCGGAGATTAAATACCTCAGGGGTAAACGCGCGGTGAACATGGTTGAAACCATTACAAAAAATGATTTACCACGCTCTTTTTCCGCAATTTACGAAGCTAAAGGAGTGTGGAACCTACAGGAAAAATACTTTCTCAGAAATATCGGAAACAAACACCCGCTGGACCTCGCGCTCCGAATTCGTAATGCAGTCTTTTCCCCTTAAGTTGCTCGCTTTCTTGATGCCAAAAATGTTTAAAAAACAGAGCTATCAGTTTATGACCGATTTCAAAGCGTGGGCAGAAGATGGTGAATCGGTGCGCCTTTAAGCCCAAACCTTTGTCCCTTCGCTACAATTGGCACAGATATCAATTTCTTTTCTGGAGCGAAGTAGAGCCGACCGAAAGTTGGTGTACGCCGGGCCATTCCAAATCGACGCAAAAGTCTCAGGTCCAATTTGACCCGAGGAATGTTGCGCATCTTTATCGAAACAACAAGGAACCACTTGGCCATCCCACGTGATTACGCAAGAATGCCACATCCTCCAACAATGGTCGTCAAGCGCATTTTTTACTACCCATTTTCCCGATCGATCTTTTTTATATCGAGCGTATTTTTCAATGCTTGGAATTAAGGGGTTCCCATCTTCGTAATCATACATTTGAGCTGTTTTGTAGCGGACTTCATCAACGCCAAACTCCTTTCCCTTTTGGTAGACCTCTTCAATTTGATGCTCATTCGGCTTTACGACAAGAAACTGCCATATGACATGGGGCGTTCTCGACTTGAGTTTCTTCTTCCAGTGAATAATCCGCTCGGTGCCCGCAAGCACTTTTTCTAAGCTACCTTCTTTCCGGTATTGTTCGTATACCTCCTGGGTCGTTCCATCAACAGATATGATTAGTCGATCAAGTCCAGACTCAACCGTTTTTCGGGCAAGGTCATCGTGCAAGAAATGGGCATTGGTAGAGGTTGTTGTGTATATTTTTTTTTGCAGAAGCCTTTTGAACCATTTCCAAAAACTTAGGATTGATGAAGGGTTCGCCTTGAAAATAAAAGGTCATGTACGTTGTAGTGGGCTCTAACTCATCAAGCATGGATTGGAAAAAGTCAATTTTCAAATTACCCGTTGGACGCGTAAACTGCTTCAGTCCACTCGGGCATTCAGGACATCCTAAATTACACGCGGTAGTCGGTTCAAAAGCAATTGCTAAAGGTTTTCCCCAAGGGCGATGCATTTTCGTCAACCTCGAGAAATAGTAGCTACTCAGAATTAGAACGGCATTCAGGACACGTTTGAAAGTGAGTTTTGACAATAAATTAAGTCCGTCGTGCATACGTGCCTGCATAAATCAAAGATAGGCGGTGAAAGTCCTATTAGCAATAAAATAATACGAGGAGATTTTTCCATTTTGAAAGAAAGTGTAACTTCGACACTGAGCCTATTGATATGAAAGCACCCGATTTTAGCGCAGCGCTAAGCACCTCCCTTATGATTTTTGCCTTTGACGGCGATTCCGTTCTCTATTTAATCGGTCGTAAAAAGTCGGAACCCTATTCGGGTGCTTCGATACTACCTTCGACGTACATTAAGGTAAATGAAAGCTGCGAAGATGTTGCCAGTTCTATGCTATCCGATATTTTTAAAACGGAACATTTTTATATAGAGCAGCTGAATGCTTTTCCAAGAAAATATCGTCACCCAGAGGGTCGAATAGTCAACATTGCACATTTCGTCCTCGTAAACTGGGAGGAAATCAGTGAAACAGAATTACCCGAAGGGTACCGATGGGTGCATCGAGAAGAACACAACGAAATGGCCTTTGATCATAACGAAATTGTGGCCTTTGCCTATGAACGATTGAAAAGGCGCGTGCGTCACCGCCCAATGGGATTTTATCTTCTGCCGAAAGAATTTACGCTAAAAGAAATTCGACAGTTGTATGAAGAAGTGCTTCAACGCCCCTTGGACAAAAGAAATTTTCAGAAAAAATTTACTCGTTCTGAACTCCTTTTGCCGATCGATAAAAAGGTCATTGCGGCTCCCGGTAATAAAAAACCTTCGCAGCTCTATTCCTTTGACGAACAACAATATGCTACCATGTCGATCAAAGGCTACGACTTTAAGTTCTAAAAATTGTTTTTTTTGGACGCGCCTAACGGCTCGATTTAAAAACGATACCCCAATTGAATCACAAACCGAGTACCCACAGAAAAGGTATTCGAGCTCCCTTTGAAATCTACTAACTGCTCCTCTGTCAATGATTGGAGCCAAGGATATTTAGACAGTAACCACTCTGCCATTTCCGGATAGTATTCTTCAAAATCGAAGTTGCTGTCCGAGTCGGCACCCAAGGTTAATTGATAAAATGTATACGAAGGAGCAAAGGTAATTAGGTCGATCGTAAATCGATCGTCGAATAAACTAAACTGATAGCCAATTTGTGCCCCAAAACCGGCGGTAATAAGCTGAGCGTTTATATCTGCATTTATGAACTCACCGCTGTTGAGTGTTAAATTCGCTTGCGATTCCCACCAGTGGTTGTGATGAGCAACATAAGGCGACACATAAAAACCGCGAGGAGCGAAATGTTTATTCTCTGATTTTAAGTAAAATCGGTAATCAGCGATAATCGTATAGCCTATTGACTTAGATCGTTCAAAATTAAAGCTCGCCGTATCTGCCGTTCTTTCACTGACCAATCCGGGTAAACTTAAACTCCCTATGCTTACACTGAAACTCTGATGAGGACTGAGTACTCTTTCATAACTAAAAAGCGCTGAGCCTCCGCCCCAAACCAATGCTGGGGTAGGGTTCCACTTGATTATATTTCTTCGAAAGAGAGGCTTACTAACCGTGTCTGTGATAAGCGTATCGTTCTGAGCTTTCAAAGAACAACTGAAAAACAAGAACACCAAAAACGTAATGAGGCGCACGCTGTTGAGTTTACAGAATACGATAACCAACGCTCAACAATACCTGACGACTACCGCCATTTAAAGGAAACGCATCTCCGCCGCCTGAAAGTGATTCAATAGGTTCGTCAAAGGAACCTTCGCCTTTCAAATCGATCAAAAACTTTCCGAGATCCAATCCGATTCCATACTGATACCCAAAAGAAGTTCCCGCAACGCCAATTTCAACTTCATCATTGTCATCGTTCGACCCTAGAGTGGTAGAAAACATAGGGCCCGCATTGATTCGGACAGGGCCTAATTTAATCCCCACTAGAACCGGTATATCCAATCGATTCCAATTAACTTGAACATCAATTTCTTCCCCTGTACTAAGATTTGTAAAGGCAATAGTAGAAGGGTGACTTGTATACAGTAATTCTGGCTGTACGTAAAAACCTAATATTTTAAATCGCGTATAAGCACCCACATGAAAAGCTGTATTTGGTTCAGCGGGTCGCACTGTGACGGTAGTATTAGCATCAAGTGTCAAATCATCATTTATAGTAAAGTCCGCCCGCCCGATTCCAGCACGCGCTCCTAATTGAAAAATCTGTGCCTGTGTTTCAAGTCCAAAGAAACCCACTACTAACAGTAAAATAACTACCTTTTTCATGCTCAAATATTATTTGAAATAAAGGTGCAAAAAAAATAGGACTCTCTACATGAACTCAAGGAAAATACTCAGCGTTCTTCTCATTGCTTTAGCTACTGTCCTTTCGGGCACTATTGCTTTCACGTATCGGAGTGATTTGCCCGCTGAAGAATTAATGCAAAAGTATGTTCTCCCAGCCTCCGGCTGGATGATGCTTCACGAGCAGAACATTCACTTTACCGACGAGGGAATCGGACCAGCTGTTTTGCTCATTCACGGCACCAGTTCTTCTCTACATACTTGGAATGGTTGGACCGAAGACCTCAAGAAAGACCATAGAATAATACGGATCGATTTACCCGGTTTTGGATTGAGTGGACCACATCCTAATCACAACTATTCCGAAGAATCCTATCACGAGCTTTTCGAAGAACTCAGGCAAGCTCTCCGCATTCAAAAATGGACCGTCGTCGGAAATTCATTCGGTGGCTTTTTAGCAGCGTCCTATGCAGAGCAACATCCAACGCGCACTAATGGCCTGGTGCTTGTAAATTCAAGTGGGTGGCCCCAAAAAAACAAACCATTCAACATTTTCGATCTAGCCAAAGGTCCCATTGGGAATGTGCTAATTTATTGTACGCCCAAAATGATGGTCGAACGAAGTCTGCAAAAAATATATGGAAACCCGGAAAAAGTAAATCCAGAGCTTGTCGACCGCCATTACGAACTTCTTCTTTTTCCCGGCAATAGATCGGCACTTCGCGGCCGTTTAAATACAAAGTATTCCGAATGGAATGCCGATCGCTCCTATCAAATGAAAACTCCCACACTTTTTATTTGGGGAGAAAAAGATCCGTGGATTTCGTTGGAAAACGGTCAGTCGTGGTCTGAATCCTTTCCCAATAGCACCCTTATTTCCTTTCCCGAATCGGGACATGTACCGATGGAGGAGCAGCCTCTTGAAACGGTCCGTACTTATCGCAATTGGGAAGCTCAACGAGCGAAATCTCTTGGAAATTAGAACTCGAGTTTTCGGACATCTACCCGCACCTCTTCACGAGTGGCCAAGTTCAAATAATGGTCTGTCGAAACCGCTAGTTCTTGGGTACGCCAGTTTTCATCTCTAAAATGAAAGGTGTTCGCGGGCCCCTCTTTAATATCGCGCAAAGGGAGCGTTAGGCCATCACCAATTTCTTTTACAATAGCTTCTTTTTGTGTCCACCGTTTAAAAAAAGCGCGCACAGGGTCTTCGCTATCGCGAAAGCCTTTCATTTCATGCTCGTTAAACTGCTTGGTAAATAAATAAGGATCCTTTTTTCGTATGCGCTCCGAATCTAATCCGACCGGTAGGTCGTTGGACCATGCTATCGCGACCAAGCCGTCGGTATGGGTAACGTTAAAGTGAAATAAATCGCGATGAAAAGGTTTTCCATGTACTCCGTTCTCAATTCCGCTAAGTTTGGATAGAGGCTCTCCACACTCAAGAAGCGCACTTCGAAGCAAAAGCTTTCCGGCCAAGGCATTGAAATATCCTTTGAAGTGAGTAAATTGACGAACCTCAGTGGCCCGAACTTCTGGAAGCAGGTCTAGGTAACCTTCCGTAGTGCCATGGTGCCACTGATAATTGTGTATATAATAACGCAGCTGTACTTGCTTCAAGGTAAGTATGGTTAAAAATCAAAAATACAACATGTCGGATAACCTAACCGCTGATGAAGCACTAAGAAAATTGAAGGAGGGAAATGAACGATTCGTTCACAACCAACTCACTCACCCGCATGAAGATATGAACTGGCGCTTTTCGCTGGTCGATGGACAAAAACCGTATGCTGTCATAGTTGCCTGCTCGGATTCACGGGTGACGCCAGAAATTGTTTTTGACCAGGGACTCGGAGACCTCTTCGTTATTCGCGTCGCCGGAAACATCGCAAAAGACAAAGTCATCGGCTCTATTGAGTATGCAGTGGCGCATCTTGGTGTTAATCTGATTGTCGTAATGGGGCACGAAAGCTGTGGAGCCGTAGCTGCCAGTTTAGAAATTGATTTACCGGGCGGACATATTGATGCACTGGTTCAACAAATTAGACCCGCGGTTCTGGCCGCTCAGGAAATGGAAGGCGATTTGCTTACCAATGCAGTGCGTATCAACGCAAAAATGGTTGCTCGAAATATTCAAGATGCCGATCCCTACATTAGAGCAGGACACAGAGAAGGCCGCGTTCGTGTCGTTCCTTCTTATTATCGATTAAGTGATGGTTATGTGGATTTTATAGAGTAACGATAGCTTAGCTTTGCAAAATGATAGTTTTACTATTATATTTGCCAAGTAAATAAGCATCATGGATTTTTCGCTCATCCTGCACAACTTTTTATCGCCCCCTATTCTCTTCTATTTTTTGGGAATAGGGGCTTTTCTATTGCGCTCAGACTTGGAGATCCCCTCCACCCTGGGTAAATTCTTTTCGCTTTACTTACTGATGGCCATTGGGCTTAAAGGTGGTTTCGCCCTGCAGCATTCTGCCTCGGGCGGAAGTGTATTTACCACGCTGAGTGCAGCCGTTATTATGGCTACACTGACGCCTCTTTTAGCTTTCTTTATGCTCCGAAAGTGGATTAACGCGTACAACGCCGCGGCCATCGCAGCCACCTATGGCTCTATTAGTGCGGTTACTTTTATTACCGCTGTAGCCTTTCTGGAAAAAATTGGCACCTCCTTCGACGGCTATATGGTTGCCGCCATGGCCCTTATGGAGAGCCCGGCCATTATAGTGGGTGTATTCTTGGCCAACAAGTATGGTGGGAGCTCAAAACACGAGTCCATTGAATGGAAGCCACTTCTGCAGGATGCCTTTTTAAACGGGTCGGTTGTGCTCATATTGGGAAGCCTACTCATTGGGTATTTAGCCGACATCGAGTACGAAGCCGCCCTAAAACCCTTCACCACGGATCTTTTTAAAGGAATGCTCTGCTTCTTCCTCCTCGATATGGGCTTGGCCTCTGCTCGAAGAATAAAGATATTGCGGAAAACAGCTAAACTGGCCGTCAGCTTCGGTATTGGCTTTGCGTTGTTCAGCGGATTATTAGGCCTGGGATTAGCGTATTTCCTGGGTCTTTCAGTAGGAAACGCGCTTCTATTCACGCTTCTTTGTGGATCCGCAAGCTACATTGCCGTTCCCGCAGCCATGCGGATTGCAGTGCCCCAAGCAAATGCGAGCTTGTATGTACCCATGTCTTTAACTATTACTTTTCCATTTAATATTACAATCGGGATTCCATTGTATTACTTTATAATCCAACAAATTTGGTAAGCCTATGAAGACCGTTGATAGAATTGAATTGATCATTCCTTCCGCTTTTGCGCAGCACCGACTTCTAGCTAAGCTCGATGAATGGGGTATTGAAGGATACAGTATTATCCGAGAAGTACTAGGCAAAGGCGAATCTGGGTTTAAAGAAGGCGATTTACCCGTAGATGTAGGACGAAATTGGTACGTACTCATAGCCTGCGAAAAAGATAGAACACAGGATATCGTGCACGCTTTTAGGCCCGTCATTTCAAAATACGGAGGAGTATGTCTCGTTTCAGAAACACGAATGCTCAAAAAGAATCCCGAAAGTGAAGAGGGAATCTTTTAATCGATCAGTAACCACTCTTCTTGGTCGAGCATTGGCTTGGCGACCTTGTACTTCACTTGCTTTGTTTCTCCCGTCATTCGGTGCTTGATCGTCACCTTATCGTTTCTTCCAATCTTGCGCTCCTCGCGCACAATAGGCTCCGTAACTCTTTTTCTCGCCGCAGGCGGAGGTGCTTGCCCTGCCCCTACTTGACGAGGTTCCGGTGCGCCGCCTGAACCGTTGGTATCACCAGGTCTACTCGTTTGGAGCTTACTCATGTCTTCACGTCTCTGTTGACGTGCTCCTTGGACTTCGCTTGGGTTTTGCGTTGGTAATTCTCCTTTATACAGGAACGAAGCAATCTCTTGATTCGTAGTTCCCAACATTTGCTTGAACAGTTCAAAGGATTCGAACTTGTAAATCAATAAAGGATCTTTTTGCTCGTACACCGCTCCCTGTACCGATTGCTTCAAATCATCCATCTCACGCAGGTGATCTTTCCACTGCTCATCAATCATTCCAAGTGTGATGTTCTTCTCAAAAGCCGTAATTAATGCTCGAGCACCCGATTGATAGGCTTCTTCCAAATTAACGACCACTTGAAGCATTCGCGAACCATCACTAAATGGAACCACAATATTCTCATACTGTCCTTTCTGGTTCTCATATACATCTTTAATCACAGGCCACGCCATATTTGCAACGTGGACCATGCGTTCTTTGTAATGCTTTCGCGCAGACGCATACACCTCTTCGATTACTTTTTCACGAGACATTTGGAAGAACGACTTCTCATCAACCGGAGTTTCCATGCTGAAGAATCGAATCATATCTAGCTTAAAGCCTTCAAAATCTTTGTCTTGTTGATAGAGATCAATCAAGCTCTCGAGTGTATCGTAAATCATATTGGCCAAATCGACCGATAAGCGTTCGCCAAAGAGTGCGTGACGACGACGTTTGTACACCACCTCACGTTGCGAATTCATCACATCATCGTATTCGAGCAATCGTTTACGAATACCGAAGTTGTTTTCCTCCACCTTCTTTTGAGCGCGTTCAATCGATTTGCTGATCATAGAGTGCTGAATTACTTCACCCTCTTTCAAGCCCATTCGATCCATAAGTTTTGCGATTCGTTCCGAGCCAAATAAACGCATCAGATTATCTTCCAATGAAACGTAAAACTGAGAACTCCCTGGATCTCCCTGACGACCGGCACGACCTCTCAACTGGCGGTCAACACGGCGTGAATCATGACGTTCTGTACCAATAATGGCTAAACCGCCCGCCTTTTTCACTTCATCACTTAGCTTAATATCGGTACCACGACCCGCCATATTTGTCGCAATCGTTACCATACCGCCTTGTCCGGCTTCAGCAACAATGTCTGCTTCCTTTTTGTGGAGCTTTGCATTCAATACATTGTGAGGCACTTTTCTAATTTGGAGCATTCGGCTCAAAATCTCCGAAATTTCCACATTCGTTGTACCCACAAGAACAGGGCGGCCCGCTTCGCGCAGGCGCACAATTTCTTCGGCTACAGCGTTGAATTTTTCACGTGTTGTTTTGAATACTAAGTCGTCCCTATCATCACGAGCAATTGGGCGGTTGGTTGGAATCACCACGCAATCCAATTCATAAATATCCCAGAATTCACCGGCTTCCGTCTCCGCTGTTCCGGTCATACCGCTCAGCTTCTCGTACATACGGAAATAGTTCTGTAAGGTTACCGTTGCGAATGTCTGAGTAGCATCTTCAATCTTAACGTTTTCTTTTGCCTCAATCGCTTGATGGAGACCGTCTGAGTAACGACGACCGTCCATGATACGGCCCGTTTGTTCGTCAACGATTTTAACTTTATCCTCCATGATAACGTACTCGTTGTCTTTTTCAAACAAGGTATACGCTTTCAACAATTGATTTAAAGTGTGGATGCGCTCGCTTTTCACTGAATACTCGCGCAGCATTTCGTCTTTTTTAGCCGCTTTTTCTTGATCCGTGCCCTCCATTTTTTCGATCTCGAGCATGATCATTCCAATATCGGGCATTACGAAAAAGTCTGGGTCGTTCTCACTCGAAATAAGTTCGATTCCCTTATCGGCCAACTCAATACTATTCTGCTTTTCATCAATAACAAAGAAAAGGTCAACATCGACCTTATGCATTTCTTTGCTTTGATCCTGCATGTAGAAATTCTCTGTCTTTTGAAGGGTAGCGCGGACTCCTTCTTCACTTAAGAACTTAATCAGCGCCTTACTTTTTGGCAACCCGCGGAATACCTGCAGTAATTTGTACCCTCCGTCCTTTAGATCTCCTTCTGCGATTAATTTTTTCGCTTCCGATAGTCGTTGCGTCAAGAACTTCTTCTGTGCATTAACCAGCTGTTCTACTTTCGGGCGGAGTTCAATGAATCGCTGTTGGTCACTTCCTTTAGGTACCGGACCGGAAATAATCAAGGGTGTACGGGCGTCGTCAATTAAAACAGAATCCACCTCATCGACGATCGCGTAGTGATGCTTTCGCTGTACTAAATCTTCTGGGTTGCGCGCCATGTTGTCGCGCAAATAATCGAAACCAAATTCATTATTTGTTCCGTAGGTGATGTCGGCCAAATACGCCTTTCTTCTTTCTTCCGAATTTGGGCGGTGTTTGTCAATACAATCGATTGTGAGTCCGTGAAACTCAAATATGGGCCCCATCCATTCGCTGTCCCGTTTTGCCAAATAATCGTTTACGGTGACCAAATGCACCCCTCTGCCCGCTAGGGCATTTAAGAATACAGGTAAGGTTGCAACCAAGGTTTTTCCTTCTCCTGTGGCCATCTCCGCAATTTTACCTTGGTGAAGAACGGTCCCTCCAATCAATTGAACATCGTAATGTACCATGTCCCACTTGATTTTTGCTCCGGCAGCCATCCAGGTGGAAGACCAAGAGGCCTTATCTCCATTGACCTCTACGTTCTCGCGCTTGTGAGATAATTCAATATCGTAATCGCGCGCGGTTACTTCTACAAAATCGTTATCCTTGAAACGGCGTGCGGTTTCTCTAATTACGCCAAAAGCTTCTGGAAGCATTTCGCCCAATGCTTCTTCAATGTTCTTTAACGCTTGCTCCTCTAAAGAATCAATTTCAGTGTACAGCGCCTCCGATTCGTCGACTTCGATATCGTCTTCCTCGAGTCGTGCCTTTATTTCACCAATACGCGTTTGCTCAGCCTCTTCCGCTTTTTGAATCCGCGCCCGGAATTCATCCGTTTTTGCGCGTAACTCATCATGAGACAACTGGTCGAATCCGGCGGAAGCCTGATTCACACGATCAATATACGGTTGTAATTCTTTGAGGTCGCGATCCGATTTACTACCGAATATGGACCTAACTGCTTTATTTAGAAAACTCATAGTGCTCTGATCTCTTCAAGGGGAACAAAAATAGCCATTTGAACGAGGAAACCCTTTCAAAAACGAGTCCAAGTGCAAATAGGCTGCCAAATAGGCATTAAAAAAGCCTTTCTCGACCGAAAAAGACGGAAACAATCCGGTCTGACAATGTCAAAAAAAAAACAAGGCCGTGAAATACAATCGCATTTCCATTGCACTTAGGGTAACTCGAGACCGCGGAAGTATTCTTGATTGACCTCATCTATGAACAGTAAACCCCTCAAATGGCGGGGTTCCTATTAGCACTCATATTTAAAACAAAAGACCCCGCAAATCGCGGGGTTTCATTTAGTATTCGTCCTCGTTCCAGAGGAAGTCTTCATCGGACGGATAATCGGGCCAAATTTCCTCGATGGACTCGTAGATCTCCCCATCTGCATCTTCAATGGCCTGTAGGTTTTCTACAACCTCTAGAGGTGCTCCTGTACGAATTGCGTAGTCAATCAATTCATCTTTGCTCGCCGGCCAAGGAGCGTCACTTAAATAAGAAGCCAATTCCAGTGTCCAGTACATGGGTATCAAATTTTTTGCAAATGTAATTTTTTATTTGACACTCGCAAGTTAATTGTCATCGTGCCGATAGGCACTTATTTTCTTGGAACCCAAGGTGTTTCGGGCGCATTCGCCCATTTTGATAATACGCGAGCCATAACAAATAAATAATCTGACAGGCGATTTAAATATGTTAAAACCAAAGGATCCACAAAGCTGGCAGATTGCAATTCGGTTACGCGACGCTCCGCACGTCGACAAATCGTCCGTGCTACGTGACAATGGCTTACCGACTCATGACCGCCTGGAAGTATAAAAGCCGTTAAGGGCGGAAGTTTTTCATCGTATTCATCCATCCACGACTCCAATTGTATCACGTCTGAATCAAGAATATCCGGCAAAACCATTTTCGAATTTTCCGGATCTGCCGCTAAAGAGCTGCCGATGGTGAATAAACGATCTTGAATTTCGATAATTTGCGCCGTGCACTGCTCGTTTTTTCCGGTATCGCGCACCAAGCCCAAATATGAATTTAACTCATCAATGGTCCCGTACGACTCAAGACGCAGACTGTGTTTGGCTACTCGAGTACCTCCAATTAATGAGGTAGACCCGGTGTCGCCCTTTTTGGTGTAAATTTTCATAATCTTTTATTGAAACGATTGCCTATCGTGTGCGTTCGTCGGAAGCTACTTCCCCATCGACCAATCGAATTACTCGATGCGCATGCTGGGCGATTTCCTCTTCATGAGTAACGACAATGAGGGTGTTCCCGTTGGCATGGATTTCATCCATTAAGGCCATAATCTCTACCGACGTTTTGGAATCTAAGTTCCCCGTGGGCTCGTCGGCTAGAATAAGCGACGGCTTATTGACAAGCGCGCGGGCCACTGCCACTCTTTGACGTTGTCCTCCTGATAATTGGTTCGGACGGTGGGTGATTCGGTCCGACAAACTCACCAAATCGAGCACCTCCTCGGCTCTTTTCTTTCGCTCGGATGACGATAGTCCGGCATAAACCAATGGCAATGCCACATTGTCTAAGGCTGTAGAGCGAGGCAATAGGTTAAACGTCTGAAATACAAAACCGATTTCCTTGTTGCGAATTTCGGCAAGTTCGTTGTCCACCAGGTCGCTCACATCCGTTCCATTGAGAATGTACTCACCAGAAGTCGGGGTATCCAAGCAACCAATCAAGTTCATTAAGGTCGATTTGCCGGAACCCGATGGTCCCATCAAGGCGACGTACTCGCCCCTTTCTATATTCAGCGAAATACCGCGTAGCACTTTAACCACCTCGGTTCCTACCCTGAAGTTTCGGACAATCTCTTTAAGTTGAATTACATATTCCATCGAAGACCCAAACTTAATTAAATAGATTAAAGACGCAACCGGAAATGTTCTCGGAGTTGATTCGATCTAAAGAACACAATTCCAAATTGTAATACGTCTACGGTCTGCCTCACGGCAGGATCCGCTTTTATCTCGTCCCAAGCCTTTGTCATACCCGGCGACCAATAAATATCGTCGAAAACCAATATGCTTTCTTCGTGCAAATAAGGCAGAAGTCGCTGGAAATAGTGCAGCGTAGCGGTGTATCGATGATCTCCATCAACATATACTAAGTCCCATTTCTTTCCATCTTCTAAAAGATCATCCAGTGCCGCGTCGAATGAACCATTGACTAATTCGACTCTTTTAGACAGGCCTAAGCCTTTTAAATTTTCATGAGCCACTTTTTGCGTATTCCCGCAAGCATCGATACTTGTGACGTGTACTCCTTCCGCAAGAGCTAAATAAGAGGTTCCAATACCCAATGAAGTACCTAGTTCCAAAATATTTTTAGCCTGGGAGAACGCAACCAATCGCGCAAGTAAAGCGCCGTATTTGGGAGCTACGGTTACCGCAGCAGCCAATTGTTTTACTTCTCTACTTTGGGTTAGACCTGCCTTGCTGCCGGCTCCTAAATCGACCACGTCAAACGAACGATCGTCGCGTAACATTTTACTTCTGAGTTCTTCAATGGGTGCTGCCGCAGGGTTTTTACGCGCACGAATCACCTCATTATATAATTGGAACAAGTAAGGCGAATGGAGCGCATGCGCGTTCCTCGCTGTGAACATATGCTTTATGTACGCCTGAGCGAGATGCGTATTCATGCTACGCGAATTCCGCTAAAGTTAGCCAGCGATCCGTTTTCTCTTCAATCTCTTTTTGAAGGGCTCCAAGTTCAATACTCAACGCTTCCAACTGCTCCCCTTCTGCATTACCCGCTGCAAAAATCTCGTGAATTTCTGCCTTTCGATGCTCGAGCTTTTCAATTTCGCCTTCCAGAGCATCGTATTCACGTTGCTCCATATAACTCAGCTTTTTCTTCTCTTTTGCCGGCTCCGAAACGACCACCTTTGATTCAATGGTTTTGTTGCGTTGCTGTTTTTCCCGTTGTTCCTTTTCGGCCATATAGGCTCTGAAATCCGTATAATTCCCGTTCAGGTCTTTTACAGCTCCTCCACCTTCAAAGACAAATAAATGATTGACCAACTTATTCATAAAGTAACGGTCGTGCGACACTACGATAATAACCCCTTCAAATTCTTGAAGGAATTCTTCTAATACGGTGAGCGTCAGTAAATCAAGGTCATTCGTCGGCTCATCCAGAATTAAAAAATTAGGATTGGCCATGAGCACTGTGAGCAAATACAAACGGCGACGTTCTCCTCCACTCAATTTCGACACGTAGGTCCATTGCTCTTCTCTGGAAAACAAAAAGCGCTCCAACATTTGCGCAGCCGTGAGCTTACGCCCTTTTGTCAAAGGAATTACCTCGGCAATATCTTTAATGACATCAATAACACGTTGGTCTTCTTTCAGTGCGATTCCATCCTGATTGTAATAACCGAACTTTATGGTATCACCAATAACTACTTTTCCGCCTAGCGGCTTGATAGCCCCTGTAATCATTTTCAAGAAAGTGGTTTTTCCCGTCCCGTTTCTTCCGACAATACCGACGCGATCTGTTTTCTTGAAGTTATAGCTAAACCCGTTAAGAATGGGTAAATCTCCGAAACTCATTTTCAAGTTGTGCAGCTCCACGATTTTAGCCCCCATTCGCTGCATCTTGATCTCCATCTCTACCTTATCGTCTTTGTGCTTGAAGCTGGCGTCCTTTTTTAAATCGTAAAAGGCATCAATTCGCGCCTTGCTTTTGGTCCCTCGTGCCTTGGGTTGGCGACGCATCCAATCGAGTTCTTTGCGCAACAAGTTTTTCGCTTTATCGGCATGTGCGGTTTGGTTCTCGTAACGCTCCGACTTTTTCGCAACGTAATACGCATAATCACCTTGATACTTGAATATTTGACCTTGGTCGAGCTCTATGATATTCGTACATAAAGCATCCAGAAAATATCGATCATGTGTAACCATGAAAAGGGTTACTTCCGAACGCCCTAAAAACTCTTCAAGCCATTCAATCATTTCTACATCGAGGTGGTTGGTTGGCTCGTCTAGGATGATTAGATCGGGGTTCTGAATTAAGAGTTTAGCTAGGGCAACCCGCTTTTTTTGTCCACCCGAAAGGGTGCCAATAGGGCGATCAATTTGATCGAGATTCAATTTCCCCAGAATTTGTTTTACCCGAACTTCAGCATCCCAAGCTTGTAGCTTCTCCATTTCGTCAAATGCTGCCTGCATTTCTTCAGCGTCTTCTGGGTGCTCCACGCTTCGTTCGTATCGGCGAATAGCCAACATAATGGGATCGTCCGAGTCAAACATCGCATCGACGATACTTTTTTCTTCGGGTAAATCCGGGTCTTGATCTAAAAAACCAACGGAAATATCTTTTCGGAACGTGACGTTCCCCGAATCGGCCGATTCAAGTTGGGCGAGAATTCGCAACAGCGACGACTTACCCGTTCCATTCTTCGCAACAAAGGCTACTTTTTGACCTTGGTCTATTCCAAAACTAACGTCTTCAAAAAGCACGCGCTCTCCGTACGACTTGGCCAAATTTTCAATGGATAGGTAATTCATGGTTGGCAAAAGTAGCGGATACTAACTAGTGTTTCTAGGCAATTGCCACTTTTTCCGGTTCCGAACACTCAATTAAAGGCAAAAAGGCCGCCTCTCTTCTCAAGGGTGTACTACTTTCCTTTGTAATAGGCCACTGTGGCTCCGAGTGCCAGAAACCCAACGCCCATTCCTATGGCTCCGCCAATATGAACCGCGTGATAAACAAATCCGATTCCCGCTCCAACGAACATGAATCCGACAAAAAACATTCCTCCTATGGCAAAGCCCATCTTATTATCCTCTTCCATAGTCTTTCGATTTAGCTTTTAATAATGCTGAATAACTCTTTTTCGAGAGTAGAAGCTATAAAATTTAAGCGTACAGCCCTCAATTTTTAGATACAGACATTTGTACATCCAGGGCATTTCCCTTTTTTCGGCAACTGATTTAATTGATTTCCTATCTTTCGATCATGGGAGAAATAGCGGAGAAATTTGAAGCGCAGAGCGCTTTTTTTGCATCAAAAAAGACTTTGGATATATCGTTCCGAAAGGAACAATTGAAACGCTTTAAACGGGCCGTTAAAAAATTTGAACCTCAATTACTTCAGGCATTACAAAAAGATCTTGGCAAGTGTGCTTTTGAGGGCTGGGTGCACGAAATCATGCTCATCCTAGATGACATCACATCGATGCAGAAGAACCTTAAAAAGTGGAGTGCTCCGCAGTACGTGCCTGATAGTATTGGCAATTTCCCGTCAAAAAACTACACTTTACGCAGTCCGTATGGAGTAACCCTCATTATTGCTCCTTGGAACTATCCTGTTCAATTGGCCTTAATGCCTTTGGCCAGCGCCCTTGCGGCCGGAAACACGGCAATCATTAAACCTTCAGAATTTTCTCCGGCAACAAGTGCCGTAATCGCGGAACTCGTGCGCGACACCTTCCCTCCAGAATTAGTTTCTGTAGTCGAAGGGGCGGTAGAAGAAACTACTGAACTACTAAAACTTCCGTTTGGCTACATCTTTTTTACGGGAAGTACACATGTTGGAAAAATAATATTGAAATCGGCCGCCGAGCACTTGACCCCGGTCACGCTAGAGCTCGGTGGAAAATGTCCGGCCCTTATTGATGAAACCGCGAGAATCGATCTCGCCGCTAGGCGAATAGTATGGGGGAAATTCATGAACAACGGACAAACGTGCACAGCGCCCGATTACATTCTCGTTCACGAAAGTAAAAAAGAGGCGCTATTAAAGGCCTTAAAGAAAGAGGTGTTAAAACAATGGGGTGAAAATCCGAAAGAAAATTCCGATTACGGGCGCTTAATTCACGAGGGGCAATTCGATCGATTAAGAAATTTCGTTTCGGATGGAGACCTCGTAATGGGCGGAGAAATGGACCGAGATGAACGCTATATCCCCCCGCATATTCTGCAGAATATAAACTGGTCCGATTCAGTAATGCAGGAAGAGATTTTCGGGCCTATTTTACCGGTCTTAACTTATTCTGACTGGGAAGATGCCTTGAAGAACATAGCGAAACTATCGAGTCCTTTGGCCTTTTATGTGTTCAGTGAAAATAAAAAAAGGCAAAAACAGGTCGTACGAGAAATGGCCTTTGGAAATGCCGCAATCAATGATGTAATTGTTCACATGGCCAATCACCATCTTCCATTCGGCGGTATAGGGGCTAGTGGAATGGGAACGTACCACGGAGTGCATGGATTCCAGACTTTTAGTCATTTGAAGGGAATAATAAAAAAACCAACTTGGTTCGAGCTTCCCCTTCGTTACGCTCCGTATGGAACAAGGCTTCGATGGCTAAAGAAAATTCTGGGTTAATGCTGCGGCGGGCACAACTAATTAAACGTGCGTAATGCATCCGTAAGGCTCTTCGGAAAGAATTGTTGGTTGGCAATCACCTTGGGAATAAACTCGGCGAATAATTCTTCCGAGTACCATTTTCTTTTTCGTGTTTTGACAATAATTTCCCGATGGATGTCACCTTCATAAGCATAGCGCACCATCGCATCTTTACTCGGCCAAATACTAATAGTGGCTTGCTCAATCCAAGGCAACTCACCGATCCCCTTGGAAAAAAGGACTTCTTTGTTATCGGTTAACGAACGGCTTGCTCTCGGGACATTACTCCAGAATTCGGCCAGACGATTCGTATTTATTCGCGCCCTAGTGAGCACGAGAAGAGGGCCTTTTGAATATGCCGCGTGAACACCAAAAGGGGTCACCGACTTCCATTGGCCGTGAACCTTTACCGGAGATAATTCGAGGTGTCCAAATTCGTCGGCTTCATTTTGCCAATCCCGAGAAAAGTCGGACTGCAAGAACTGGTTCGCAGCTTCTTCGTTTTCCCAAACGGTTAAATGGGCATATACCCGAAAGTCGGGTTTCCAGCTAAATCCCTTGCCAGCGCCGGTACCGAGAAAGGCACTAAAAGTAGGTTGAACAGGTTGCTCGCTGATTCGTCGGGCCGTGAGGCCCATTTGACGGAATGCCCACCAACGTCGGTTTTTGGGAAAACGATAAAATGAAAGTAGTACCACGTTATTTTTGTTTCACCCATTTAAGACGAAAACCGGCGTTTTGTTCTTCGAGTGGCTGTAAAGTTAGGGTATCACTAGAATAGGAAATTCGCCTTTGTACAATTGAGCCCGCATCTCCTGGATCTGAATGAAATACTCGATGATGCTCAATAACCGTATCTCCTTCAAGCAATACATACGTTCCAGAATAACCGTAATTCTTCGTCAAATGCTTTAGCGCATCCATACTGTTCCGCTCCGTAAAGTTGTTCACTTCACCTTCGAAAGCATTATAGTCTGCACTTTGCAGTTGAACGGACATATGTCCTTTACCATCGTAAACAAGATTACCTTGCATACCTCCTAAGAATGGCTCGTAGGTATTTAAAGAGTCATTGAATAAGTCCATAGAGTGCAGAGTCCAGCCGCCGCTTAAGTTGTTTTTCACCCGATGCTTGCTGGGCAATTCAAGGTTGCCGCTTTGGTAATCCGAGTAAACTTGGAATCCAATAACAATCATGAAGGCAATTATGTACACGAAGAAACCAGTAAAATAGGTGAAAATTCCAGCGAATACATTTCGTACTGAAGGCTTATATACCGATAAAAGCCCATAGAGCAAATAAACCACGGTGAGTCCAAAACCTAAAACCGAATGCAAAACAATTGCCTTCGGAAAAAACACTTGGAAAGGAGTCGCTAAAATTCCCAAGAACAACACCATCGCGTACAGATAGGTGAAAATAAGAAAGTGCTCACCGTAAGAGTACTTTGACTTTCTAAAAAAGAGCATAGCCATTAACGCCAAGAATGGGACAATTGCCATGGAGAACAGATTCATATACCGACCCATAATGGCCTGCATATAGGTCATGATGATCTTCTGATTTTCATCCGTCGGATCCACGGGAGCAACCGTCTCGAGAAGGTCTAACTGTACAAATAGTAAAGCGTTGATCGTGGCGAAGATCAAAATGAGTCGGATGGGATGGAAATAAGGCTTGCGTATCCCATTCAAGTAATCGTGAATTAATTTACCGGGATCCACAAATAATAAGTGCATGGTCTTATTAAAGCCCGAATCGTAACTGAAGAAACTCCCAAAAAAATCGAAGAGCATAATATTGAGCGTCAAACGCTTATGCCCTCTTGACTCCCCACAATTTGGGCAAAAATTTCCGTCGTGTTCTTGTTTACAATGCTCACATGGTTCCATTAGAATCGTACTGCTAGGTCGACGCGTATGCCGAATTGTTGTGGATCGGAAAGAGGGTTTTCTTCTAAATAACTAAGTCGCCAAATGGCATCTACACGGATGAATTTAAAGATATTTTCAATGCCGACTCCTACTTCGTAGTACCCGCGTTCCGGCGCACGTATGGTCGCTTCATCTGTAGAATTTAAGGCAATATTCTCATTCGTTAGGGTACCCACCATTCCACGGGCCGTTATTACTTCGCGCCAGTTCAACTTTCTTAAAAGAGGGATTCGATTAAAAAAGAGTCCGACAAAATGATGTTCCCAATTAAAGGAAGCGTATTGATCGGTAGTGAACTCGAAAAAATTCATCATGTTGAATGAATAACGAGTGTACGCATAGGTGTTATTTCCCGGAGCAATATCCAACAGTGGATAAGGTAAGGTCCCAAAAATTTTCCCGGCCTCGAGGGTAAGAATACTTTTGCCAAAAGGCGGTAAAAGGAAGGGCTGGGTATAACCAGCATAAAGCTTATGAAAATCATACTGCCCATTCATTACACCTTCGAGACCTAAAGAATAATTGAAAATGAACGTTGGGTGCGGTGAATACACTTCGTTCCGCTCAACACCAACTCCCAGCCATTTTTTACCAGGCCTATAAATCGCGTTGAATTCTATTTCAGTAGTCGCAATTTTAGAGTCGGGAATATTGATTTCCGAAAAGTCATTATTCCCCACTCCGTATATCTCGCGCCATCGCAATTCAATTTTGGTTTGTAAATCTTTTACGTACTCCGCGCGGAAATAGGTTTTATACTCCTGTACGAGGCTCAAACGATCAAAGGGTTCTCTAGCTAAAACAGAGCTCAAAAAGCTTCCCGTTTGTGTTGCCGTAGTCGTGTAACGAGCCCCAATTTGCTCGATATCGAATTTATAGAAGGCGCCCACTTCGAGTCGGTTCTTGTCCTTGAACATCCACTTTCCACCAAATCCATATTTTATTACTTGGTCGCGCGTTCCGTAGGCAATATGCCCGTAAACACGCCAAGTATCATTGAGGTCGAAATACGTTCTTCCGCCCACTCTCAATCGTAAACCTTCTACTGGGTTAAACGAAAGGCTTTGAAGAGTTGGTCCAATATCATACCCGTTCATTTCCCAATAACCGCTTAAAACAAAAGCGATCACATCGAGATAAGTGTTAAATGCCGGAGTATTTTTAAGCGTATCTATCATGCTGTAGATACCCTTTTCTTTATCTGTTAACTGCTCTTGGCGCTGTGCATCCCAAAATGCATCATCATTTGAATTCGCGATCATTAGTTCGCGGGCCAAAGGCTCCTCCTTATAAAAGGATTCAGGTCGAGGTTGGTTTAAAATATATTCGCTAAACCTCGTGGTTTTTGTTCCATAAAGTCCTTTGGCATCTTTGCTTTCATTCATGGCGAAATCCACCACTATTTGATCTTTCGAGAGCAGCCAGACGGAATCGTGATACCAATCGTATTCACGACTCAAACTCAGGTCGTTTACAAAGTTCACATTGGCATCTCCACTTAGTTTCATATCCATTTTGGTGACTGCCCAAGTAGAGTCATGTACCCACATTTCCCCTTTAAAGGTAAGCTCCTGTTTTCGACGCGGAATGAACTGAATATTGTATTGCCACGTTCCGTCAACCATAGCACTATCCGTGAGGTAATACTTATAAGATAGCAGTCCGAGGTTCGAAATTGGACTAACAAGGCCCTTTTCGAAAATGGGCAAGTAGTTGTTGTAGATGTCGTAATCTTGGTACAGCGCTTTCATGAACTCCTGTACTCCCGCGTTTTGGTCAAATCCGGCACTTTGAGTTCCCGTCATTACCTCTTTCTCCATCTTGGGGTTTTGCCGGTAATAATAATCCGAGGCTGTTTCGACGAGGAAGACAGGTAAAAACACCTTCCCGTTTACTTCTGAGGTATCGGCGTACTCAAAAACGAATTGAAAGGGCTTGAATACCTTGCGATTTTTAAACTCTTCATCGATATTATTGATATCAAATTCAATCTTCTCGTATTTCTTGTACTCGAAGGCCGAATAGCGCTTAGGAGAATTTTGTTTTGCATTTGCCCATATATTGCGCAGGATTCGGTGTGCCGGATTTTCCTTTTCTTTTTCGTCTGGATCGGCCGTTACAACCACCTCCAAAAGGGCAATGGACGACTCTTTCAAACGTATATTTATTTCTTGATCCTTTCCCGGAACTATGGCAATTCCGGCGGTTTGATAGCCGAGATAGGTAGCTTCTACAGAGTCTACTTTTTGAACGGTTTGAATTTCAAAAGACCCGTCGAAATCGGTGATCGTTCCTAGGTTGGTTCCAGGAAAAATAACGTTCGCAAATGGAATGGGTTCCCCGCTGTCGAAGTCGAGCACCGTTCCGCGTACCCGAGTAATTTGGGCAGAAAGCGAGGCGGAAAGCAAGAGGGCCATCCACGTTAAAAAAACGATCCGTTCAACAGACATTTGACGCATACTTTGCTAAAGTACGCATTTTCATTGCCCAAGTTTTCGGTCGAGACTACGATATTGAATCGCTTCGGCTAAATGGCTTATTTCTATATGCTCCGCACCGGCTAAATCGGCTATGGTTCGGGCCACTTTAAGTATTCTATCGTGTGCCCTTGCCGAGAATCCCAAGCGGTTCATGGCTTGCTTCAAAAGACTTTCACCGGCAGTATTTAAGCGACAGTACTTGCGTACGTCGGCGGCACCCATTTGTGCATTCGAAAAGAGCCTAACGGCTCGATACCTCCTTTTTTGACGCTCTCGAGCTTCGATGACTCGATCTCGGATTTCATCCGAAGAGGCTACTTTTTCACTGTGATTTAGCTCCTCAAAGGAAACGGGATGCACCTCGATGTGTAAATCAATTCGATCCAATAAGGGACCGGAAATTCGGGCCAAGTAACGCTCCATTTGTTCGGGGGTAACTACGCTTTTGCCGGGTTCATCGGGAAAATGTCCGGCCGGACTCGGATTCATGCTCGCGACCAATTGAAATGAGGCGGGAAAGTCGAGCGTGTATTTCGCCCGAGCGATCGTTACCAAGCGATCTTCGAGCGGTTGTCGTAGGACTTCTAAAACGACTCTATTGAACTCAGGTAATTCATCCAAGAAAAGGATCCCATGGTGAGCTAAGGATATTTCTCCCGGCGAAGGAAAGCTCCCTCCTCCGACTAAGCTCACCGACGAACAACTGTGGTGTGGATGTCGAAATGGCCGCTGGTCAATAAGATGAGTGCTCCCATTAATTTTACCGGCTACAGAGTGAATCTGAGTAGTTTCAATTGCTTCCTCTAAGGTCATCGGCGGTAGTATTCCCGGAAGTCGTTTTGCCAACATTGTTTTTCCCGAACCTGGAGGCCCCACCATGAGCACATTGTGCGCGCCGGCGGCAGCCACTTCAAGGGCTCTTTTTACTGCGGCCTGACCACGTACATCGGAAAAGTCGTTCTGCCCGTAAATAGGGCGATTCGACGCAGAAAATGGAATAGATGGGGTTGGGTCGATTCGGCATGTACCGTTGAACCATTCGAGCGTTTCATTCAGGTTTTCTACCCCTATTACTTCAATATTATCAATGACGCTCGCTTCCGGTGCATTCGCCTTTGGAAGCACAATTCCTTTTAATTTTTTCCTTTTCGCCAGTAGGGCCATTGGAAGCACGCCCTTCGCCGGGCGGATGAGCCCGTCCAAACTCAATTCTCCAACAACCAAATAATCATCGAATCGAATCGAGGAAATGCGACGAGCGGCAGCCATTACCCCGAGAGCAATTGGCAAATCGTACAACGTTCCCTCTTTACGCAAGTCGGCCGGAGCTAAATTTACGGTGAACTGAAATCCCGGCCATTTCTGGGTATGCATGATGGCCGATCTAATTCGGTAAAAACTTTCTTTGACGGCGCTATCGGCTAAGCCTACTAAATTCCATTTCCACCCTTTCGCCCCGCTGACCTCAACCGTAATAGGCACTCCTTCCACCCCGAGTAATGCTGCCGAATGAAGTTTTACAATCATGCCCCAAAGAACGGATTGTTCGGGGCCAAATCGGGCCGTTAGGCCTTTCTAAAAAAGTCGGATAAATTATTTCTTAGAACTGTAGTGGCGTTTTAACCACTCGCTTAAACCGCCCAACCCGGGGAAAAGTACCCGCTCGGTTATATTGGCCTGATCGAGTTTATCGCGAATCTCCCATTTCAGCTCGGCCGGAATGATGATTCGATAATGTAAGTCCTCGTGTTGCTTTAACCACTCATCGAGCTGTAAAGTAGCATTGGACATGAGGGAAAACAAAGCAAACTGATTCACAATTCGTTCATCCAAAGAGGGTGGCTCTAAGAAAAGAATAAAATCTTCAGAGGCCAATTCATCTAAAACTTCTAATCGCGAACATACCCGATCGAGCATTTCCGCTGTAAAAGCATTCGAAGCTTCTTGCTCAATCACGGCCCTCAATTTCTCGGGCAAAAACTTGTTTAGCTCCGTATAATGTAGACACCAAATAACTCCATCTTCATCGATTTTCGACAGATCATTTGTAGTGAAATGAAGCGCAACATAAGGGGAGTATGTCCAGTCGATCAGCCGCGTAGGTAAGCCATGATGCTGAGCGGTTGCCATCCAATTCCAAATATTATTTCCTGGTGCCGCGTCTCGATGCGCGTATTTTTGAAAATTTCGAAGTAAATGCCGCTCCAATTTGTCGTACGGCCCGCCCAAACGCTGAATACTCGACTGCAGGGGGAAATTAGCATCGGTGACACCGCGGTATATAAAACTTGACCGGTATCGATTTATCCGGTCATCCCAGGTATTGGTGAACAGAAGGTCTTGTAAATCAGACCACGAGGTAGGTCGAAGATCTTGACTCATTTGGATTTGGTTTAGGTCTACGGAAGGTACAAATTAAACCGCACGACGTCACTCGGACAAGCCCCACAATTCCTGCAAATCAGGATTGATAAACAAATAGCTAAACACTTCAAGTTGCATTGGATTGAACATCTGAAGCCCGTCAACATCAAACGGGTAATACAAATCCTCTTCGATATCGCGAATTACGAAACGATTCCGGTCGGGCTGCCATAACACGGCGCCTTCTCTATACGGTTCATCTGGGTCGATCTTATATTTGACCAAATCCCATTCGTAAATGTGCTGATTGTTTTTGTCTTTTACTCCGACGTACTCATCTTGAATATTAAATTCGAGCGGTCGACCGGTCCACCAAAAACCATCCCTCGAAAAGAAATTAGATTTACCGTTCATCACGCGAAGGAATCCGACTATTTCTCGATCCATTCGAACACGGTAACGCTCTTCGGGCGGACTTACGTCATCATTCCACATGCTGCTCTACGAAATGGATTAAGCAGTGAATAATTTTTATGTGAACCTCTTGAGCTCGATCGGCATAATCACTGTGTGGAGCTCTAATTTCGATATCGCAAAGAGGGCCTATTTTTCCTCCGGTCTTCCCGGTTAGACCGATCACTTTCATCCCTAGCTCTTTCGCCGATTGTACTGCGCGGTAAACATTCTCACTATTTCCGCTCGTGCTGATGGCGAGTAAAATATCCCCTTTTTTTCCAAGGGCCTGCACGGCCCGACTAAAAACAGCGTCATATCCGTAGTCGTTCGCGACACACGTTAGATAAGAAGGATCACTGATAGCTAGCGCCGCCAACGGAGCTCGATCATCTCGGAAGCGTCCGCTCAATTCCTCAGCAAAGTGCATGGCATCGCTCATAGATCCGCCATTTCCGCAACTCAATACTTTACCCTCCGATTTGAAGGTATCCACTAACAAAGCTCCCGCGGCTTCAATACGCTGTATGTTCTCATCTTCGGACAAGAACTCGGCAAGTACCTTTTGGGCTTCGAGAAGTTGCTCTTTAATCACTAAAACTTACTTTTTAAAGGCGGCTTTACTCCGATCGAGCCAGTCCACAAACTTCTCGATATCCGGATCATACGCGGCAGGTTCAGTCAAACCATCCATGCTTTCATGACCAATAACCACGTAGTATGGTTGACTGTTCGTTTGGAAATGAAGCGCTTGAAATTCGCTCCATAAATTACCTACGGTTTTGATTTTCTTACCTGTGATTTCTGAAATTCCCTGTTCCGATTCCGGCAAGCGCTCGCGCTCATCGACGTAAAGAGAAATGAGTACAAAGTCGTTTCGCAATCGGCTCAACACGCGTGGATCGCTCCACACTTGCTCTTCCATTTTACGGCAGTTCACACAACCCCATCCTGTAAAATCGAGCATGATGGGTTTACCTACTTCCTTCGCATAGGCCTTTCCCTTTTCAAAATCGTGGAAACAATTTAAACCGTGCGGGCAGTGAGCGGGATCGGCACCATCTGGTGTATCCGAATTAGTCGAAGCAACGGTCGCAGCGCTTCCTCCAAATCCTTCTGGCGACTCGCTGTAGAATATCGGTGGCGTAAATCCACTAATTGCTTTAAGTGGTGCTCCCCAAAGGCCCGGAATTAAATAGATGGTAAACATCAAGCTAAAGATGGCAACGAACAACCGAGATACGGGAATTTTATCCATGGGACTGTCATGCGGCAGTCTGAATTTCCCTAGCAAGTACAAGGTGAGCAATCCAAAAATGGCAATCCAACTTACGATGAACCACTCGCGCTTGAGAATTCCCGCTTGCCAAACCAAGTCGGCCGTGCTTAAGAATTTCAAGGCAAAAGCCAATTCAACAAATCCGAGAACTACTTTGACTGAATTCAGCCATCCTCCCGATTTAGGGAGTGTATTAAGCCAGCCTGGGAATGCAGCAAATAAGCCAAAAGGAAGCGCAAGTGCCAAGGAAAATCCGAACATCCCTACGAGTGGACCTTGTATACCTCCACTGAAAGCCTCGAAAAGCAGCGAACCAATAATTGGTCCCGTACAACTGAAACTGACCAGTGCGAGCGTAAAGGCCATAAAGAAGATACCGATTAGTCCTCCGCGTTCGGAAGCGCGATCTGCGTTGTTCACCCAGCTAGAGGGCAAAGTGATTTCGAAAGCACCAAAAAAGGAAATGGCAAAAACCACCAAAATGACAAAGAAGGCGATGTTAACCCACGGATTCGTGGAGAAGGCATTAAGGGCATCAGGACCAAAAAAGAAGGTGATCAAGAAGCCAATGAGCGTGTACAGTATTATAATTGACAAACCATAGATAATTGCATTCGCAATTCCTTTGGCGCGCGTTTTACTCTGTTTGGTGAAGAAACTTACTGTCAACGGAATCATTGGAAAAACACAAGGCGTCAACAAAGCAGCAAAACCGCCTAAAAAACTCAATAAAAAGATCCCGATAAGCGATCGGCTAGCCTGATTCTCCGGGGCTGGAACTGTCTTTTCAGCACTATTATCGGCCGTTTCTTGCTCATCCTTTGAAGCGCTAGAACCGTCCAAAGCAGCTTCCTCTTCGTTTGTCACCGAACCTTTTGTTTCGGCATCGGACGCAGAATTCCCCAACTCGTCAGGGTCATCTGACGTGGGCTCTTCATTTGCAACGGGCTCTTTGCTCTCCGTTGGCTGCGACATTTCACTTTGCGACTCAACTTTACCTTTTACGGGAAAGGAATAATCTATGTACTCCGGCGGTAAACAAACGGTTGCATCACACACCATAAAAGTGAGTTCGCCGGTAACATTAAAGTCTTCTGTCGATAGAATTTTAATACGCTGTTTGAACTCGACCTGAAGTTCGTAGTACTTCAATACCATCATGAAATTAGGGTCATACTCTTCGTGCATAACCCCGTATTCGAATACGGTATCTATCGCCTCCCAATCGTCGCTTTCATTAAAAATAAACTCCGTTGGAATAGATCCCCCTGGAGGAATATCTTGACTGTATAAATGCCAAGTTGGTTCAACTTCTGCCTTGAAGGTCAGAATGGCTTCGTCATCACTGACCCGCTCGACGGAGTAGCTCCATTCTACTGGATCTAAAATCTGGCCGAAGGCCGAAATCGAAAGGAAAACAAAGGTGACTAAGGAGAGAAATAGCTTTTGCATTCGCGGTAGACTAGTTTTCTAATTCATTTTTCAAAAGCGACACAAGATACGCCTTTTCCGTGGCGTCTCCAATTTTGTATCGGTCGTCAATTCGGTGGCCGACGAGCCATACAATGTGATTTCCAGAGCACAATAACCAAGCATTTTCCTTGGCCGTTCGACTCCATTTTTCATCTGTGAAAAAATCTTGCAATTTTTTAGTTCCGGTCATGCCTAGCGGCTTGAACACATCGCCCGGTCGCCATCGCCTCAACATTAAAGGGAACTGAAGGAGATCGAAATCTAAAGCCGCTTTATCCGGATGATTTGGGATATCCATTTCACGACGCGATTTTATTTCAGCGCGAAGAACAAGCGGCTTATTTAACGGCTCTTCTTGTTCCCAGAGATACTGGCTGTGCTCTTCATCCGTTCTCCGATCTACGACGACCTTGCCGCGATCAACCGTTAAACGATATTGTTCGCTAAAAAATCGAGCGCCAACGGAAGCCTCAGAAACGGCCCGAATAATATCCTTCAATGCCGTAAACCCATACGGGCGAAGCAATTCGTGCCAAAGCGTTGCAGGCGCTTCCGACAATTGAATGGGTTCTGATTCTATCTCAATCCAATTTTCCTTTTCATGCACTACGCGCTCTTTCAATTCGGAAATGCGTTTATTCAGAATGGCTTCAAGATCGCGCATCCTGTCCGCAAAACTGGTGATGTTCTCGCTTAAGGCCGGTTGCATATTCATCGCTTCTGGAAGAACTACGTTACGCAATTTGTTGCGTTGATATTTAAGTGATGCATTGCTCGAATCTTCGCGATAAGGAACCGAATAATGCGAAGCGTACTTCAGAATATCTTGTTTTCCGATCTTCAACAAGGGCCTTATTAAGCCTTTAGCTTGTCCGGCCCACTCTTGATCGTGAAGCATCCCTCGCAATCCGCTCACGCCCGTTCCTCGCATAAGATTCCACCAGATGGTCTCAAGCTGATCGTCGCGGTGATGCGCTGTAAGTAAGTGTTGAATCTTCTCGGAGCGTACGACTGATTCGAACCAGTCGTACCGTTTACGACGCGCCCACATTTGCACGGATTCCTCACTTTGATCGGTCAATTCCTCGGGTGAAAATCGACGCCAATGGAGGGTTAAGCCATTCTTTTGCGCAAACTCTTGAACAAAAACTTCATCCGCTGCAGATTCGTCTCCGCGCAACTGAAAATTCGCGTGTGCCAATTGAAGATTGGGGAAATGAGCTTTTAACAAATGAACGAGCACCATGGAATCTACTCCACCGCTCACGGCAATGAGTATTTTTGCATCGGGGCTCATTTCCCGTTGACACCATTCTGCGATATGCTTCTCTAAGTGGTTCATTTATTTCTCATCGGGGCGTTAGCCGCGGTCAACTATATACTTCTCATCGCGGCGTTAGCCGCGGCCAATAACGCTTTTGCTTTCAACTCTGTTTCGTTCCATTCTTCTTCACCATCACTGAGTACGGTGATCGCTCCACCGACTTGAGCCGACAAATAACCGATGTCGGAACGATAGATCAAAGAACGTATGATTACGTTGAAATCGAAGTCGGCTCTATGACCTTCTCCTTCCTTATCGGAAGGATGAAGATAACCCAAAGCACCTGAATACCAACCTCGAGCCGATTCTTCAACAGACTCGATAATATTCATGGCGCTAATTTTTGGTGCGCCCGTCATACTGCCCATGGGAAACGTGGCTTCTATCGCTTGTGCCCATGAATTATTTTCATTCAAGGTACATTGAACGGTACTGATCAATTGATGAACTGTGGGAAACGAATAAACGCCAAAAAGTTCCGAGACCTCGACTGAGTTTTTGGATGCGACCTTGCTTAAGTCATTCCGTACCAAATCGACGATCATTACATTTTCGCCGCGCTCTTTCCTGCTCTCGTGCAGTGCATTCGCCAATCTTTCATCCTCCATAGGATCGAGAGAACGAGTAGCCGTGCCCTTTATGGGTTGCGATAGAAGAGTACTCCCCTTTTTTGTTATGTAACGCTCTGGCGAGGCAGAAAGGACGTATTCGCTATTCCAGCGCCAAAAGGCCGAAAAAGGTGCCTTTGTTCTGCTCTGCAGCTCCGCATACAATGAATTTGGATCTAAATGAACCCCTTCAGCAAAATACTCACGACAGAAGTTCATTTCATAAATATCACCGCGGCGAATATGTTCTTGAATCGTTTCGAACTTCTCTAAATAAGATTGCTTGTTGATCCGAGTATGCCAATTAATACTGGATTCGACCTCTGTTTTCTTCGGTGAAATCGGCTTAATTTCAAGGGCGGATAATTCGTCAAAGAGCATTTTGGAATCAACGGAATCCTTTTCTCGTACATGAAGTTCGAGGCAATCGTTTTTAAGAAGCCATAAATATTTCGGCACGAAAAACCGCGCCTTAGGAAAATGAAGCCCATCGGTATTATCGGACCGCAGGTCCTCTAATTCATTTTTAAGATCGTAACTAAAACCACCTAACCACCAATCGGGATTTTCTTCAAAAGCCGCTTCCAGTCGACTAATTGTATTCCCTTCGGTCGACGTAAATTCATCGACAGACTCGGTGCCCACCAAATATTCGAAGGAGGCCTCGAATGGACCTGGATAGCGATAGTTATGATTGTCTAAAATGCAAACTGCCCTGAACTTTTGAGTCCAGAGCAGCAGCTTTTCTTTCCATTCCGTCGGGTTATCTAAAGCAAACGTATGTACCTGACGAATCACTCCTTACAGGTGAATAGGGCGACTATCGGTCGCGTCTAAAGCAGCCTCTTTCATTGCCTCCGTGTAGGTAGGGTGCGCATGGCTCATACGAGCAATATCTTCTGCACTTGCGCGGAATTCCATAGCCACTACAGCTTCTGCAATCATATCTGCTGCGCGAGGGCCACACATATGAACACCAAGTATTTCATCTGTTTGCGCATCGGCAAGTACCTTCACTATTCCTTCCGTATCCATGGAAGCTCTCGCTCTTCCGCTCGCTTTAAACGGGAATGATCCGGTTTTAAATTCGATACCGGCCTCCGTCAATTCCGCTTCTGTTTTTCCTACAGACGCCACTTCAGGCCACGTATATACGACGTTCGGAATGAGATTGTAATTAATATGCGGCTTTTGTCCGGCCATTAATTCAGCGACCATTGTTCCTTCTTCTTCGGCTTTGTGTGCGAGCATAATGCCCTTCACCACATCCCCGATGGCGTAGATGTTTTCTACATTAGTTTGAAGGTGTTCATTTACTTCTACTCGACCGCGTTCGTCCATTTTGACTCCGGCCGCCTCTAGATTGAGTCCGGCCGTATAAGGCTTTCTCCCTACTGCCACCAGGCAATAATCTCCTTCGAAGGTGACATCCTCTCCTTTCTTATTCACCGCGGTTACTTTAACCCCTTTCCCCGTATTTTCGGCCGTTTGCACTTGCGTGCTAAAGTGAAATTTAACGCCCAATTTTTTCATAGAGCGCGTTAGCTCTTTGCTCATTGCCGCGTCCATCATGGGAATCGCTTTATCGGCGTATTCTAAAAAGGTCACTTGGGTTCCGAGTCGTTGATATACCGAACCGAGTTCGAGTCCAATCACTCCTGCACCGATCACTATCATTTCTTTTGGCACTGCTTGAAGCTCTAAAGCTTCTGTAGAGCTGATGATGCGATCTTTATCAATTTCAATTCCGGGCAAGGAATTGGGTTTCGACCCCGTGGCAATAATTACTTTTTCCGTTTTAATTTCGGATTCCTTACCGTCCGAATCGGTCACCTTAAGCGTTGTAGCATCGACAAAAGAACCGACACCGGTATGTACATCGATATTGTTCTTTTTCATTAAAAAGGCAATACCATCGGCGTTCCCTTTAACCACACCGCGCTTCCGCTCAATCATTTGAGGCATATTCACCTTGGGCGCGTTTATATCAATACCATGTGTTTCGAATCGAGCAACGGCATTATGGAAATGCTCGGATGAATCGAGCAGCGCTTTTGAAGGGATACATCCTACATTCGAGCAGGTTCCTCCCAAGCTATTGTACTTTTCAATGATAGCAGTTTTCATTCCCAATTGGGCGCAGCGAATAGCTGCCACATATCCTCCAGGTCCTGATCCAATTACGGTTACGTCGTACGTACTCATTATGTTGGTTTTACCAATTCAACTAATTGCAGATACAAAGGTAGGGATTGGACCTTGCAATTTTGAATTTTAGAATTTCAATTTTCAATAGGCTATCGAGGCGGGTTATTCTTTTGATCCGATGCGGCGGCGAACGAATGCGTACATCAAGAATATCACGGCTAAAAAGAGCGCAATTCGGCCAATAATGTCGCCAACTTGCTGGTAAAGAGTCGCCTCTCTGTTTATGGAAATCTTTTGTCGCAGCGCGCCTGCCGCATCCCACTCCAACGATTGTAAGGGCGTTCCTTTTGCATCTATAAAACCAGAGATGCCCGTATTCGCCGAACGAGCCACAGCCCGGCGATTTTCGATTGCTCTCAAGCGCGCATAAGCGAAATGCTGCTTGTATCCATCGGTATCACCCCACCAGCCGTCATTGGTTATGATTCCGAGAAAATCGGCTCCATTGACCGCGTACTCGGTAACGTACTCACCGAATACAGATTCCCAACAAATGACTGGCGCAACATTGATTTCTTTGCTCGTGTGTGAGAACACCGCTCTCTGTTCTTGGGTACCAAGGGTACCCGTAGTTCCTCCTAAATCGATTGCTACTTCGCCCAATAATGGCTTCAACACTTGGCGGAAGGGCATTTTTTCTACTCCAACAACCAGCTGCGATTTATGATACACGCCAATAGAGTCGCTCGCACTAATTTGAAGCGCGGTGTTGTACATATCGTAATAGTATTGGCCACGCTCAGAATAACGTGCTGTGGCCGATGCTTGGCGCGGATTATCGTATATACGATATGTACTTGCCCCAATAATCATCGTGGTATTTGGGTATTTCGCTAGCCATCGGCGAATCAGTACAATGGAGGGTTCTCTTTCGAGACGTCCTTCTTGCAATCCGCCCGGAAGGGCGGTTTCAGGAACCAAAACAAAATCGACATTTTGATCCATAACGGAATCGGCAAGGGCCAAAATTCGCCGTACCTGTGTGCTTTCGTCTATCTTGAATTTTTCACCGTAGGGATCTACATTTGGTTGAACGACCACTACATCGGTTACCTCATCAGAATTGTTAAAATGACTCCGAAGTTGAAGAGAAAGAGCCATTGGAATCAAAACAATTATGACAATACGAACAAATAATCGAAGGACTTGACGACCTACTTGGAAATTCGATTTGAATCGTGCCACCCACGCGTAGAGAAGTATATTCACCAGCCAAATCCACAGGGTACCTCCTGATGTTCCTACAAATTCGTACCATTGTACTAGGCTGGGTAGGTTGGCGAAAACATTCCCCAAGTTCATCCACGGCCACGACATATCCCAACGCAAAATAATGTACTCAAAGGACAGCCAATACATCGGCAAGGCGATCAGTGCCTTTTTTGGGCCGAGCGCTTTGCGGCTCCGGTAATAGAGCACCATTATGAGTGCCATTACGCTGCTATTAAACAAGGTCGAAGCAACCATTCCACTCCAGTGCGCATTGTAAATCCACCAGCTACATGCAATGTTCCAAATAAAAAAAGCAATCCAGCTGTATCGGAATACCCAGCGGCCCTGTCGGCCCGATAGGGCCTGATCGTCGTGGATGTCGCGAATCACCCAAAGCAGCGGTATGAAGGCGATTAAAGAAAGTGGAGCCAGCATTCGAGGAGGCCAAGCCAAAATAAGTAAGGCTGCGGAGGCGAGAGCTAAAAGAAGGCGCCTGAGGTTCATCTATATCGTCTTTCGGGCGAAATTAAGCCGCAATGAAAATACGTTTGAGTAAACGGCGACACTTTGGTCCCCAATATCGGTGAGGGCATAATCAAGACTAATATTTTGATAGCGGAAACCAATTCCTAAATTCGGCTGGAATGTCCAGTAGTTCGTACCGTCAAAATCAATCGCTTTTTGGACATTGCCGACACCCATACGAAGGAATAGAAAATCCCGGTAGCCGAATTCTAAGCCAAGCGCCGGATCAATACTCGCGAAATCACTCGATATTAAAGTGGCACGACGACCGTCAAACGTGGTAATAAGGTCCAACTCGCTGTACAGACTAAAGTTGTCACCAAGTACAAAAGCGCGTCCGGCACCGAGCGTTAATCGAGGAGCCGTAAGTTCCAATGCATCTGTCGGAATATCATTTCCGGTGGCAATAAAAACGGCCTCTAGTTTATCCGTGTTAAATCTCCAGGCATTGAAGGTAGTAGTCGCATCGCGCAGTGTTCCGCCAAAACTCCAACCATTATGTCGGTATTGAGCTCCAAGGTCGAAACCGAAACCAAAGGCATTTGCGAAATCTCCGATACCGCGGTAGATCAATTTGGTATTAATTCCGTAGCTCAGTCCTTCAATATCTGAATTGCGCGCATAGCTCAAAACCAAGGCGTAGTCTGCCGCGCTAAAAAGATTAATTCGGTCGTAGTCGACATTTCCATTTTGATCGATCAACTCGGAGGTGTCGAGTATATCATCGACACCAAAACGAATCAAGGAAGCCCCAAAAGTACTTCGATCGTCTATGGGCGTAGCACCGGCGAGGTAATCATAATTAGCGATCCCGGCAAAGTATTCGGCGTGCATGAGTCCAATTTCCCATCGTTCCCGCAATTGCGCGAGTCCGGCCGGATTCCAATATCCGGCGGTCACATCTTGAACGGAGGCGATCACGGCATTGCTCATTCCAAGTGCCCGACCGTCTACGCCAATCGATAAAAATTCGTTGCTGTACTTTCTCACTTGCGCCTGACTGGGCGAAGGGAGTAAAACGATAAAAAGCAGTGCGAGTCCTGCGAACTTCTTCATAAATGCAAAGATGGTCAATGTTTCAATACAACACGATAAAAGTGGATATATTGCACCGGAATATGAATTGGAAAAAAGCCGTCCCCAACCTTTTTACATTGTCGAATCTCCTTTTTGGATGCATGTCGATACTTTTTGCTGCTCAAGGAAATTTTGAGTGGGCCGTTTTCTGTATCCTTTTCGGGGCAATCGCAGACGTTTTCGACGGGGCCTTTGCGCGAGCCTTAAATGTTGCTGGGCCTTTGGGTGTTCAGCTCGATTCCTTGGCCGACATGGTTACTTTTGGAGTCGCTCCGGGTATGCTGCTCTATTATTTCAATTCGGAAATTATCGTCCGATATTATCAGGATGCTGGCGTTCTTTTCGACACGCTCGTCCCCACTGATTCTCCGGTGAAATACATCCCTTATCTCGCTTTATTCATTCCCGCCTTTTCGGCGTTGCGGCTTGCCAAATTTAATATCGATACGGAACAAACTACTTTTTTCAAAGGCCTGCCAACCCCTGCCAATGCTTTAGTTTGTATTTTCTTTCCCATGTACTATTCGCAATTCCCAGCCAACGGAGACCTCGATTGGGTTCATCCACTTTTTATAGCTGCATGGTGCGTCGTCGGTAGCTTAGGCTTGGTCGTGAACACTAAATTACTCTCGTTGAAATTTTCGGGTTTCGGACTCCGAGAAAACTTGTGGCGATATGTATTAATTGCCGGAGGGGCCCTTTCTATTTTGATTTCTGGTTGGTTAGCAATACCCATTATCTTACTTTTGTACCTCTTAACAAGTATTCTTCATTTTAGCACCCAAGAGCTATGAGATTTCGCGCCGAAATAAATGTAATGCCATTACCTGCTTTACTTGATCCGCAAGGGAAAGCTGTTTCTACAAACATGAAAAACGTAGGTCTTCCGGAAATCGATTCTGTACGTATCGGAAAGCATGTTCATTTAGAAATTGATGCGGCAGATGAAGCTACGGCAAAAGCAAAAGTGGATGAAGCTTGTCAAAAGCTTCTGTGCAATAAAATTATGGAGAAATACGAGTTCGAATTATTTGAACTGTAAGCCCTGGTTTAGTTCCAGTACGACCGGTTTCCTCAGCTTTTTCTGAGCTCGAATTTTTCACCGAGGTATACCTTTCGCACCTGTTCGTCGGCCGCCAATTCTTCCGCCGTTCCCGACTTCAAAATATTCCCTTCAAACAATAAATACGTTCGGTCGGTGATACTGAGTGTTTCTTGTACGTTGTGATCCGTAATCAGGATTCCGATATTCTTCTCTTTCAATTTCTCGACAATGCTTTGAATATCCTCCACAGCAATAGGGTCTACCCCTGCAAAGGGTTCATCGAGCAAAATAAACTTAGGGTCGACGGCGAGTGCACGTGCAATTTCAGTTCTTCTTCTCTCACCACCACTCAATAAGTCTCCTCGGCTTTTTCGAATGTGCTGAAGACCAAATTCATCGAGTAATTCCTCTAATTTATTTTTCTGGTCGCTTTTTGACAGTGGTGTCATTTCTAAAACGGCCTTCAGATTATCTTCAATACTCAGTTTTCTGAATACGGAAGCCTCCTGAGCTAAATATCCGACCCCTTTTCGAGCACGTCGATACATGGGCAAGTGGGTAATATCTTCATCATCTAAAAAGACGCCCCCTTCATTGGGTTTTATGAGTCCGACAATCATGTAAAAGCTTGTCGTTTTACCAGCTCCATTCGGGCCCAATAAACCGACAATTTCGCCTTGATTCACCTCAACGCTCACATCTTTCACAACGGTGCGCTGACGATATCTCTTAACCAAATGTTCTGCTCTTAATTTCATGTTGTGCTAAAGTAACGCTATTCGGTCGGAATTCGCATTTCTGGATCCTTGATAAATGCTCCCATCAAATCGAAAAACCCTTCGGGATGTTTCAAAACTCCGCCATCATTGATTCGAATTAATCGATCGGCTTCAAAATAGGCTTTAAACTGAACGTTGTTTTTCGCCCTAGCGGCCGGAAGCACCCGCTCTAAACATTCGCGCAAGGGAATACTATTGTCATTCCTCCCGTAAAACAATAACACCGGAGCGTCATTCTTTTCATAAAGAGGAATCGGATCAAAATCTAAACTGCGCGCAGAAGGATTTATCTGGCACGAATCGTACGCTGGAAGGTCTTCAGGCGGATCTCGATGCACAATATCACTAAACATAAAGACATCTTGTAATTCTTTCATTTCGGGATCTAGACGCATTAATGAGTCTTCCTGCCGCCAGGCAGCATACCCCTCCCGCGTGCGCACATAATCGAGGTAATCGGTGACATATTTGAAAAATCGTTGCGCAAAATCCGGGGTACCTCCCTTTTCTTGAACGACGTGTTCAATCTGAAACTTCAACCGCTCTCTCGGGGTAACGGTAGGCGTTCCGAGCCCCACCAAGAAATCGCCTGCTTCATACTCATTCGCCTGAATCATAATCCACCCGCCTTGACCGGCAGACCAATATCCCGAGCGATTCGGATCTACTCCGGGCTGGCTGTTTAGAAAGGCTAAAGCGGCTCCAGCATCTTGTGCTAAGTCTTGAAAATCAGACGACCAAAAAAAACCTTCCGACTCCCCACAACCTCGTTTGTCGTAGCTCAAAACCGCAACTCCCCGATGAACCAGCCCCCTTATGAAATCACTGTGCTGATTCCGTGTTGCCGGCGCCGCTCCGTGAATCATTACCACGGCCGAAAACGGTCCTTCGCCATGCGGATAGAACAACGTTCCTTTTAAAGAGTCGCCTTGAGAGACAAAGGCAACGTCTTTTTCGCGCAGCGATTTGTTTGTTTCACACGACGCGAACAAGAGCAAAACGGCAAAAAGAAAAATTATTCGTTTCATGAGCTTTTCGCTTCAAGCGCTTCCCAATATTCGGCGGCTCTGCGCAAATGAGGAATTACAATGGTTCCACCGATGAGCTGACCAATAGCCATAGCCTCAAAGGTTTGTTCCTTTGTTAACCCCGCTTCATGACAACGTCCCAAATGATACTTTACACAATCATCGCAACGCAAAACCAATGAAGCAACTAAACCAATTAATTCTTTGGTCGGAACATCTAAGGCACCTTCCATGAAGGCATTTGTATCCAAATTAAAGATGCGTTTGATCACCTTGTTATCGGCCTGAAGGATCAGGTCATTCAACCGTTCGCGGTTGTCATTAAACTCATCGACGATATCAGCCATTTTGTGCTCTCTTTTGGTTTTTAATCACTCGTGCCGAAATGAAAATGCTTATTTCATAAAGGATCAGAAGAGGTAAGGAAACCAGAACTTGACTGGCAATATCGGGTGGAGTAATGACGGCGGATAAAATAACAGTCACTACGATGGCATGACGTCGGTACGACTTCATCATTTCCGGAGTCAAAAGGCCAATTTTAGTAAAGAAGTACACCAAAATAGGGAGTTCGAAAATCAGGCCGGAGGCCAAAGTAACCGTTGTAACCGTCGATATAAACGACCCTAAGTTAATTTCATTCGCCACTTGTGCGCTTACCGTGTAGCTACCCAAGAAGTTTACCGACAACGGGGCAATCATGAAGTAACCAAAGGAAACGCCCATCATGAACAGGAGGGATGAAAAAAACACTACCCCACGAGCATAATTACTTTCTTTTGACTTCAGTCCGGGTTTAATAAAACGCCAAACCTCCCACAATACATACGGGAAACCAACAATAAATCCGGCGATTAAACTCACCCAAATATGAGTGGTGAACTGACCCGCCATATCAATATTCTGAAGTGTAAAGGGCAGTTCCGTCATG
>CBFIAJ010000006.1:0-17930 GCA_965660515.1 Flavobacteriales bacterium
CATTTTCGATGACGTGATTATTGGTTACGATGTAGCCGTCTTCGGCGATAATAACTCCGCTACCTGAACTCATACTCGGTAGCGATCTTCGCTGCCCTTGTCCACCGCCGTAAAAGAATTCTTCTAAGGGCGAGGAATAGGCAATTTCTTGCTCACCGCGCGCCTCAACATGAACTACGGACGAAAGCGTTTTTTCTGCAGCGGGTACAAAATCTACACTCCCTATGGACGCGGGGACTCCGGAGCGGGTAAAACTCACTTTGGGTTCATTCGATTCAAAATAAGTAGGCGAGGAGGCTTGTAAAACCATTTGTGGTTCGCTGGCGGGAGCTTCCAAAAAATAGGAATAGCTTCCGAGTGCTACGAAGCCACCTAGGAGCGCGGTAGCGAAAGTTCCAAGTATTTTTTTCATGAGTTTCTGTGTTTGTGTTCGATCAAAAAAACGAAATGAAGAGATTCATTGTTGCGGTTGATATCCAATTTAACACGATTTTAACGATTTACGGAATGTGAGCAAAAAAGATCATTGTCGTCGCGCTTGCAGAATGTACATATGTTTCCCACAGCTTTACCTTATTGATGTATTTCTCGCGTAGATATTATTTTGGTTGTATCTCGGTCAAGAATGAGCTTTTTAAAGGAACTTCAGCGACGCAACGTAGTCAAAGCGGGCATTTCATATGTCTTGATTAGCTGGGCAAAATTTCAAGTGGGCGTGTTGTTTTACTCTTAGAGCATTTCGGGTTTCTTTAGATTCGACACCTCGTTGCATTGCTCAATATTAGCGGACTAAAGCTCTTCGGGCCGTTGTGAACGTCCGTTTGTGCACCTATCGGGCTTTGAGGCCGAAAGACTGCATTGCTTTAGCTAATCAGGTAATCCGAATTGTAATTAAATGAAAAGGATCTTATATTCAAGCATAAATCCAACCATAATGAAAAACACATTTTTTACCCTGATTGCCTTTATTGTTGGATTGAGCCTCTACGGCCAAGGAAAAGAATCTCTGATTTCCGAGAAGGTCAAAGAAAATATTCGGGTGCGCGTTGATAATGGCGTACACCCATCTATTGTGCTGGGGGTTATTGAGGATGGTGCGGTAGAGTTTTATAGTTAGGGAGTTAAATCCTATGAAACAGAAGAGGTTGTTACACCCCATACTGTCTATGAAATTGGCTCTATTTCGAAGACTTTTACGGGGACGATCCTTGCTCAAATGGTTCTGAATGGAGAATTGAACATAGATGATCCGGTACAAAGTCTGCTGCCTAAAGGGGTGCAAGCACCGACGCGAAACGGAGAAGAAATCAAATTGTATCAATTGTCTAACCACACTTCATCCTTACCCCGAATGCCGGATAATATGGATCCCGAGGATCCGGATAATCCTGATGCTGATTATACGGAAGACCAATTATATGCTTTCTTAGAGGGGGTTGAGCTCACGCGCCTATTCTGCTTCTGTTTGTGTGGGGAATGCTCCGATTCTGTAAAGAGTCGTTTAACTTATTACCCGAATCGGACACATCTTTTTTGCCGATGATGATGGCGAGGAATACGCTTTTATTCTAGACGGAGATTCAGCCGTGGCCCTTATGATTCAGGGATTTAAAGGAACCCGGATCTCAAAGGAATAGGGTATTCGAATTCTTCTGCCGCTGCGTATTCTCAAAAAAAAAGTAGTTCATTTTAAATCCGATTCTGTCCTTGCCTCACGCGGGAAGCAGGAATTAAACACGAGCATTTTCCAGCGAAAATGAAATCGCATTTCTCCGTATCTTTTCGCCTTCAACGAAAACGAGAGAAATTACATTGATTGAATTCACTAAATATCAAGGAACGGGAAATGACTTTATCCTCATCGATGATCGCAATCAATCATTTCCGGCCGCGCAGGCCGAGCAAATAGCGTATCTCTGCGATCGCCGCTTTGGCATTGGTGCGGACGGACTCATACTCCTTCAAAATGACGAGCGCTCCGATTTCAAAATGGTCTATTTCAATGCCGACGGACACGAAGGTTCTATGTGCGGAAATGGCGGCCGTTGCACGGTGAAATTTGCGCATGAACTGGGTCTCATTTCGGGCCGTACTGAGTTTCGAGCGGTCGATGGCCTTCATCATGCCGAATTGGTTTCGCAAGGAGTAGCCCTGCATATGAACGATGTTTCTTCCATTTCAACTTTGGATACAAATTTTATTCTCGATACGGGTTCACCCCATTTGGTTCGTTTTGTGGATCAATTGCACGAGTTCGATGTAGTTGGCGAGGGGCGCGGTATACGCTACAGTCCTGCCTATCGGCAGGATGGGATCAACGTGAATTTTGTCGTAGACCACGGTGACTTCCTCGAAATACGAACCTATGAACGCGGTGTGGAAGATGAAACGCTTTCTTGCGGTACCGGCGCCACAGCGGCAGCCCTCGTATGGGCACAGCAGAAAAATCGGACCGAAGGCCCCGTGGCCCTCCGATTTCCGGGAGGAGAAGTCCAGGTAAATTGGAGAAAGGAAGAGGATCTGTTTACGGATATCCAACTTATAGGTCCGGCCGAAGAAACCTTCAAAGGAACCGTGAAATGGTAATCTTAAAAGGAGAAAAAATTCAGTTGCGTGCACCCGAAAAAAGTGATTTAGACTTGCTATTCGAATGGGAAAACGACCCGTCCGTTTGGCTCATCACACAAACGCGCGCACCTTTTTCAAGCGACCTTTTGCAAGATTACCTCGATCACGCAGACAAAGATCTTTATGAATTCGGTCAAATGAGACTCATGATCGACTGCCTCAATCCCAAAAAAACAATCGGGAATATCGATCTCTTTGAATTCGATCCTTTCAACAAACGTCTCGGCATTGGCATCTGCATTGCCGATACCAAAGAACGCGGAAACGGGTACGCTAAAGAGGCTCTCCAACGGGCCCTTGATTACGCTTTTGAACAATACGATTTAGAACAAGTGTTTTGTAATATACTTTCCTCAAATGAGGTGAGCTTAAGGCTATTTGCGCAAGCGGGCTTTGAGCAGGTCGGTATTAAAAAACGCTGGATTCGCGAAGGTAAAGTCTGGCACGATGAAATCTTACTTCAGAAATTTCAATGAAGAAGTTAGGCGTAATACTCATTTTAATCGTTTTTGTTTTGGGCCTCACGGCCCGATGTAACCGTGCAGAAACGGGTATTTCTGACACTGCACCTGTTACGTCAATAAATGAATACCAAAACCTTAACGATACTGTCGCGTATGTCGGGAAAGAAGTTTGTAGAGCTTGTCACCAAGATATCTATGACACCTACATAGAAACTGGTATGGGCAAGTCCTTTGACGTAACCTCGACCTTAAAAAGCGCCTCACAGTTGGGTCCCGACTCAAAGCTCTACGACGAATACTTAGACCTATGGTATTTACCCTTTTGGAAAGGAGAGGAGATGTTGATCATGGAGTACCGGCTTCAAAACAAGGACACCGTCCATAAGCGCATTGAAACAGTTGATTATATCATTGGCTCCGGGCAGCACACCAATTCGCACTTAACCAATAGAAATGGCTACCTGCATCAGGCGCCCTTTACCTACTATACTCAAGATGGAAAACTCGATTTTCCACCGGGATTTGAAAATGGTAAGAACACGCGTTTCGGGCGTACCATCGGCCTCGAATGCATGAGTTGCCACAACTCTTTGCCCGAATTTGAGTTGGGCTCAGGAAATAAGTTCAACGGCGTTCCCGACGGTATTTCCTGTGAACGCTGTCACGGGCCAGGTCAAATACATGTCATTGAAAAATCACAAGGGAACATTGTCGATACAAGCAAGTACATCGATTATACGATTGTAAACCCTTCGAAGCTCGAGGGAAATCTACAGTTTGAAATTTGCCAACGTTGTCACTTACAGGGGAATGCCGTTTTAAAACCGGGCAAAGATTGGTACGATTTTAAACCGGGAATGCGACTCGATTCGGTAATGACGGTTTTTCTCCCAAGGTATGAAGACGCTGACAACGAGTTTATTATGGCTTCGCATGTCGATCGTTTCAAGCTCAGCGATTGCTACATTAATGCCGAAAAGACATTCAATTGTATTTCGTGCCACAACCCTCATAAATCGGTTACGGCGACACAAATTGAGACCTTTAACAGCACCTGTTCTGACTGTCATTCAGGTCCGCCAACCCTCGGATGCACGGAGCAAATTGAAGCACTCGAGCAATCGGATTTCAATTGCGTCGAATGTCACATGCCCTCGAGTACCAGTATAGATATTCCGCACGTGACGGTGCACGACCATAAAATCCGCATTCCCACGACGGAGAATAAAGAAGTGGACCGCATTCGAAAATTTGCGGGTTTATATGCTGTGAATTCATCGCGCCCCGATCCGAGGACTGTCGCTCGTGGGTACCTGCAGCAATATGAAAAATTCACGGGCGATCCACAATTTCTGGATTCTGCCGAGGTGTATATTGAACGAGCGAATTATCCTTTGTATGAAGAAGTGAACTGGTACTTTTTGAAAAATGACGCTGCCGGACTCACAAAACGAATCGAAGAGCGCGGAGTCACAAGCGTACTCGAGGCGCTCACGGAAACGAATTACACCAATGACGACGCTTGGACGGCTTACCGTATTGGCCAAAGCTTCGATGATCTCGATAATGATGATCGAGCCGTACTCTTTTATGAACGAGCCGTTCAATTGGCGCCTTTTGAGCTCGATTTCCGCATCAAATATGGGAGCAACCTAATTAGTCTCAAGCGTAGAGAGGAAGCGCGTATTCAAATGGAATTTGTTTATTCTGAGTACCCGTATTACGCGGAAAACCTCAATAACCTGGGGTTCTTTTACGTTCAAGAGGGAGACTTGATTAACGGAAAAAAACTGTACAACGAGGCGGTTTCACTTCATCCAGATTATTTGCCGGCACGCATGAACAGGGCGGGGCTTGCCTTGTACGAAGAGCGCTGGGCCGATGCGAAAGCAGATTTGATGCACGTATTGGCTGTAGATCCAAAGCACAAAAAGGCCCAAGAAACCTTAGCGAAACTAGAAACGATTTTTCCATGAGTCGAGCCAAGACAAAAACGCGCATGAGAATTATCGGACTTTCAATGGTGTTGTTATTAGCCGTTTTGGTCGTTCAAACATGCGTTTGGATTTGGTCACCTGCTGTTCCGGCCGAGAAGGCCGAATACGATTTCTACATCCCCTCGGATGCTGTTTTCGATAGCGTTGTAACGACATTACTGCGCGATTCTATCATTGATTCAGAAAGGGGATTCCGATGGGTGGCGAAATTAAAAAAGTACAATACCAAAGTAAAAGCGGGTCGTTACCGCCTCCTCGGCGGGATGTCCAACAACGACCTCGTAAATCTCTTACGATCGGGCGGACAAACACCCGTGACGGTTACTTTTAACAATATTGATCACGTTCACGAGTTGGCAGGTGTGGTTTCAGGTCAGCTCGAATTAGATTCAGCCCAATTAGTTGATTTACTGGAAGATCCGATCTATCTGAAAAGCAAAGGCTTCTCGCTTGAGGAGGTTCTTGGCGTATTTATTCCGAATACCTACGAGATGTATTGGAATACGGACGCCGAAGACTTCATAAATAGAATGGTAAGCGAACACAACAAGTTTTGGAATGCGGATCGAAGAGCTGCGGCCGAAGCTATGGGAATGTCGCCAAATGAGGTTAGCGCGCTGGCCTCTATTGTCGAACGAGAAACGGTTCAACCACAAGAACAAAAAACAGTGGCCGGATTGTATATCAATCGACTTATGCGCGGTTGGAAATTACAATCTGACCCGACGGTGATTTATGCTCTGAAACAAGTGAACCCAGATACGGTTATTCGACGTGTTTTAACCAAAGATTTGAGTTACGATTCTCCGTATAATACCTACTTATACGGTGGTTTGCCTCCTGGGCCCATTGCGGCTCCAAGCATACGCGCTTTGGAGGCTGTGCTTCATTATGAGCGGCATAATTACATGTACATGTGTGCGAGCGTAGATCGAACGGGGTACCACGAGTTCGCTTCAACCCTCAGCGGTCATAACAGAAATGCCGCGCGTTATCGAAGTTGGCTCAATCGGCAACGATTGTACCGTTAGCTTATTGAATTATGACCTTTTCCGCTTGATCATTCCACTGGATGTAATAGACTCCCGCAGGTAGCGCAGAAACATCAAAAACGTGAATGTATTCGTGCGAAGCGTTTTCTTCGGCGATCTCAATCAACTGACCGAGCTCGTTGTACCATTGAATATCCGTAGTTGAAAACCCTTCTATTTGCACGATATCAGTCGCTGGATTCGGATAAATACGAATTTCAGGAGACGTTTCGTCTAACCCAATAGTGGAATAAGTGACAGTAATGCAGGAGTCCGATTGACATAGATATGAATCCGTGCTCGTCAAGCACACATTGTAGTTTCCATCTCCGGTATAGGTATGCGTAACCAAAGGACCTACATCGGTAGTTCCATCACCAAAATTCCAATCGTAAATGAATCCACTACCGCCTTGTGCGGTAAAAGTAAAAGTGGCAACGTTTTGAATATGAGAAAAAGCAGTAGGTGGCTCAGGATTGACATTCACCGTTACTAAGGCGGAATCGGAACAAGAACCGTTAGAGACTACTTGAAGTATTTCGGTTGGGCCCGATTGGCCGGATAACACAAAATCTCCGGTACCAGTGTGATCCAAAACACTATTCACGTACCAATCAACGGTGGTGGTACCCGACGAGGAGTCCGTAATTAAAATGTTTTCGTCCCAGCAATAATCGGTGGAGTCTGTTTGAAATTCCGCCACGGCGGCACAACAAGAGCCTACCGTGAGCTGCTGACTTATAGTGCTTGTAACTCCGAAGGGTTGAAAAAATGTTTGAACATTTAAGGTATACGGGCCTCCAGAGGGAACCGTATTTGCCGGAATGGTGGCGGTATGAGTGAAAGGCGAAATAATGGTGAGACCAAAACCTGGAGCATCGCAGTTCAATTGAACCGTAATAATACTTCCATTAACTGAAACGGTTTCGCCAGTGATCAAGTAATTTGTCGCGGGAAAATCGCCCGTTATAAATACCGTAAAATCCGAACATACGAGCGGACTAGGGGATGGAAGGGCCGTATATACATTTTGCGCAACTGCCGGAATAGCGCCCAGCGCGAGCGCGAAGTAGAGTAAAAACTTTTTCATGTAGTGTCTTTTAGTGGACGACCTTAATCTTTTCTGCTTTGTCCGCCCATTGAATGTAATACAATCCGGCCGGTAGGTCGGAAACATCGAAAACATGCATGAATTCGTGCGAAGTGTTTTCTTCAGCGATTTCAATCAATTGGCCGAGCTCGTTGTACCACTGAATATCGGTAGGCGAAATACCTTCAATTTGAACGATGTCGCTTGCCGGATTCGGATAAATCCGGATAGATTCTGTGTTTTCCTCTAATCCGATGGTTGAGACGGTCACCGTGGTGCACGAATCGGCACTGCACGAGTTGTTGTCCATAGAGACTAAACAAGCGTTATAGTTACCGTCTGAAGCGTAGGTATGTGAAACAAGCGCCCCGGTTCCGGTATTCCCATCGCCGAAATCCCAACTGTAGTTAAACGCGCTGCTTCCGGTAGCGGTAAAAGTAAACTGTGTGCCGGACTGAATTACATTGAAACCGTTACTCGGCATAGGTGCTACATCGACCGTAACTTCACTTGAGTCGCTACACGACCCATCAGAGACTACTTGTTTGATAACATTCACACCGGAAAGACCAGTAAGTGTAAAGTCCCCGGCTCCACTGTGGTCAAAAACACTGTTTACGTACCAATCGATACTGGTAGCTCCTGCTGAGGAATCGTTCACCTGAACTGTTTGATCCCAGCAATAGCTTGTTGCGTTGGTTGAAAAATCAGCCGACGCGGGGCAACAAGAGCCCAAAATCATGGAAGTCGAATTCGTTCCAGTTTGTTGGCCAACTACCAATGAAAAGGCCGTTACCACTACATTGTATGTGCCTGCAGGGATTGCGTTGGCCGGAATAGTTATGGTGTGGGTGTAGGGGGCGAACATAGGATTCCCGATGGGCGGAGCATCAAAGTTTATGGTCACATTTATTGTTGATCCCGTAACATTGTACGAATCGCCCGCAATAAAGAATTGAGGCATAGGCTTCATCCCGTCTACAGTGATCGTCCATGGCTGGCAGTTTAACGGACTGGCGCTTATAGCAACGGCAGTCACTGTTTGACCTTGGGTAAAAATGGATCCGAGAATTGCGAGTAGTAACAGCGCTCTTTTCATAAATAGAAACTTTTTTCTTTTTGTTTTTAGGTGGCTGCGAAAGTACTCTTTTCCCCCTATATAAAATCTGTCAAATGTCTAAGGACGCGATGATTTCATCAATTCGCTTTTCCAGTACAGCCTCTTTCTGTGCGAAATCACTCTTGTTTTCAAGCTTCGATTTCACACTAAAATAAAACTTGATTTTAGGCTCCGTTCCCGAAGGGCGTGCCGATATCTTAGATCCATCTTCAGTGTAGAATTGGAGCACATTAGATTTTGGAAGATCAATAGTTGATTTTTCGCCAGTCTCCATATTTGTTTCTATCGATTCTTGAAAATCCAATAGACGAACAACCTTTGAATTATTGATGGAAGCGGGCGGATTCGTGCGATAGCCCTCCATCATTTGTTTTATTTCTGCAGCGCCGTCGCGACCTTTTTTAGTAATACTAATCAGTCGCTCTTTGTAGAAGCCGTATTTGACATACACGGCAATAAGTTCATCGTAAAATGTGGATCCTCGATGAAGTGCTTCAGCACCAATTTCGCAAGCAATTAAGGCCGAGGTTACAGCGTCTTTATCTCGAACAAAATCACCCACCATGTAACCAAAACTTTCTTCGCCCCCGCCAATAAAGGTGCTTGTCCCTTCATGTTCTCGAATTAAATCGGCAATCCATTTAAATCCGGTTAAGCATATGGGACAATCTATATCATTGGCTGCGGCAATATCCATGAACAGTTCGCTCGTTACGATTGTCGAGGCGATGAATTCGTTTCCTTTTAGTTTTCCCGAATTGCGCCACTGATTAATCAGGTACTCGGTCATTACGGCCCCTGTTTGATTCCCGTTCATTATGACCAGCTCTCCTTCGTGGTTGCGCACGGCGATACCTATCCTATCTGAATCCGGATCTGTTCCGATCACCATGTCCGCACCCTCTTTGTTGGCCAACGCAATAGCCATACTCAACGCCTCTGGTTCTTCGGGATTTGGCGATACTACAGTGGGGAAATTCCCGTCCGGCTTTGCTTGTTCGGGTACGATCCAAACATTCTTAAAATTCGCCTTCTCTAGAACTTGCGGTATACCGTTTATCGAGGTGCCGTGGATAGAGGTAAATACTACTTTAAAGTCGTCCTTTCCGGGCACATCAAACCCCTGCTTCACACTAGCCTCGTAAAATGCTTCATCAATTTCTGATCCGATCAACTCGATAAGTTTATCGCGGCCTTCAAATTTCACTTCATCGGGAGACGAAATCTTCTTTACTTCAGCAATGATCTTGCCGTCGTGAGGACGAACAATTTGCGCCCCGTCATTCCAATACACCTTGTATCCGTTGTACTCTTTGGGGTTGTGCGAGGCAGTCAAAACAATTCCTGCATGACAATTTAAATGACGAACCGCGAAACTCAATTCGGGAGTGGGTCGGAGGCTTTCGAATAAATAGACATGAACGTTGTTTGCGCTAAAAACTTCGGCTACTTGGCGTGCGAAAACATCCGAATTATTGCGACAGTCGAAAGCGATAGCCACTTTTAAAGTCTCGTTAGAAAAGCACTGAGTCATATAATTACACAAACCCTGAGTAGCCATTCCCAGAGTGTACTTATTTATTCGATTGGTTCCAGGGCCCATGATACCCCGCATACCGCCCGTTCCAAATTCGAGATCTGTGTAAAATGAATCTCCTAATTCTTTTGGATCTGTTTCGATTAGTCGTCTTATCGCTGCCTTGGTGTCCTCGTCATAAGAACCCTGTAACCACACTTCTGCGCGTTCAAGAATCGCTTTTTCTATCATTTTATTCGTCGTCTTTTGAATAGGGAGAAATAGTGCTCGCCCCACTCGTTGATTTGTTAATTTTAGGATTGCCTTTGAAGCGCACATCACTTGCGCCCGAAGCGGATACGCTTAATTGATCGATGGCCCAAACATCCGTTTCTGCTGCTCCAGACACTTCTACTTTCACAGAAGATGCACGCATTTCAAAAGCCCGAACTTCCGCGGCGCCATTCACTTGAACGCCTAAACCTTCTACAGAACCTCGCAGGCTTATTTCAGACCCTCCATTCGCCTGAAGGTCTAGCTCCGAACCGTAATATTCGATCTTTAATTCACTTGCTCCGTTCGCCTGAATGTAAAGAGAATTCCCTTTGAGGCCTCCGCGTGTTTCCAGTTCATTCGCCCCGTTTACTTGAACATTGTCTAAGTTTACAACCGTTAGATAGAGATTTCTCGCTTTTGATTTTCGGATCGGGCGTTCCGTTTCAATAGTTAATTCGCCAGACTCTTGTTTGACTTCTAAATATTGAAAAAGGTTTTCATCCATTTCCACTTCTAAACTCGGTGTATCCCCCTGTCGAATCATGGTGTGGAAGGCACCGTTTACTTGTAATTCGTTAAAATCGGTAAGGGAAATAGATCTTTTAACAACTTTTCCGTTTCCATCTACTCCAACAGAACATCCAATAAAAGTGAAAAGGACGAATGATAAAAAAAGTACTTTTTTCATAAGAGAGGATTTGATGCGATTATTAAAGATAAAAGAATTGAATCGGCCTATGCGTTGAATTCTAAAAATACCGAATATCAGAATTTGGTTGATTCCTTAAATGCCCGAGAATTAAACTCTGAGTATGACGATTATCTTCATAGGGAGTTATATACAAGCGTATTTGGTCGATAAGTGTAATCGGTAATTCTTTTGAAACATATCCAAATCCGCTATAGCGACCTTCTTCAATCAGAACAATTGAATGCTCATTCGGATCGCGCCCTTCATCGAGTATGAAAAAATTTGGCTTGGGATAAGCAAAATGATCGAGAACCTTTTGAACGCGTTCGTTATAATTTTCTGGAGACTCTTTTTCTATATCCGCTCCCGAACATTGACCGATTGATACATGAAAGCAACCTTTGTCGCTCTTATAGAGCCCGCATAAACACGGACATAATTCATATTCCTCCTTCAAATATTCTAAATGCCTTCTTCCCTCAGTGGCGGTGGAGTAAGTGCACAGAGGTACAGGGCCGTTTTTTTGAGATTTGACCTTGAGCGTTTCATATCCACGCGTATCCAGTTCGTGATAAAGTCCGTAATCATAAGAATTCCTTCGCGAAGCCCGATTAAACTTTGGTCGGTGTTTCTTTATTTCGTGACTTTCTAAAAGAAGTGATATCAATTCACTGCCTGTTAGTTCAAAAGAAATAGAGGCAATTTCTTGCATCATGGTTACACCTCTTTCAGTATCGTAATTATTTAAATGCTGAAGAATGCGCGACTTAATATTGGTGCTCTTTCCAACATAAATCAACATGTTATCTGAATCGTATAGGTAGTATACTCCAGTTTTGGACGGCAAGTTTTGGACAATTTTAGGGCTAAGCCCGCTGGCGTAATCGCCCTTTCGGGCGGATGGGTTCTCTGAGATCAGTCCATTGTTATCTTCGGCTAAAAGGAGCTCGAATAGCGACACGGTGGCCAGGGCATCACCCGCTGCCCGGTGGCGTGCGGAAATTTCAATTCCTAATTCGGCACAGAGTTTTCCCAGTGAATAGGATCTTTTTTTAGGAATAATTGCCCTACTTAGCTTGACGGTGCACAAGGTGGGGCGTTCATATTCATACCCCAAGGCGCGAAATTCAGATTTAAAGAAGTTGTAATCGAATTTAGAGTTATGGGCTACGAATATGGTACCCTCGGTGAATTCAACCACTTCTTTCGCTACTTCGTAAAATTTCGGTGCATTAGCTACCATTTCATTGGTGATTCCGGTGAGGCCAGTGATATGGTAGGGAATACGTTTTTCAGGGTTTATAAGCGACTGCCATTCATCGACAATCTTGAAACCGTCGTGTTTATACATGGCGATTTCTGTAATGCGTTCTGTTTTACTGCTGCCACCGGTGGTCTCTATGTCGATGATACAGTACATTACGGAAGGTCTTTTTTTATGGTCGGAATAAAACAAATCTCTTTCACCTTTCCTTTTTTACTGACCTTCACCCCGGTTAATCCAATGCCCAGATAGGCTCCAGTATCGATGGTCCAGCAGTTTGCCTTTTTGTCGAATTTTGGCTTCCCATTTTTTTGAGGGGTGTGACCAATAATTTGAGTTTTGTCGATGTTGCGGATCGGACGTCGATTATTCAATACACTGAGGCTATTGTCTTCTTCTAGTGGATTAGGTGAAGATAAAGACCAACCCGCATGCGAAACATGAACGGTATCGTTTTCCCAAACAAGTGGGAGGTCTTTGATCCAAGTTAGAAAGGGGCCATAATTTTCTGGCTTCTTTGCCAGATCGCGCAGAATCTTTGACCCACCGCCACGAAGCCATTTTAATCGCGGGCTGCCCAACAGATATTGAAGCATATCCCATTCGTGATTTCCTTTAACAAAGGCGACGCGACCGGGATATTTGGTTTCTAGCTCTTTGCAAAAAAGCACCGTGTCTACGCTATAGCGACCTCTATTAATTAGGTCGCCAACCTGAACGAGGATTTCTTTCTTCGGATCCCAGTGCTCATCTAATAGGGCCTGGAAAGTCTTTAGGCATCCGTGAACGTCTCCAACAACGAATAATTTGCTTTGCTTCACTTTGGAAAAGTACCAAGAGCACATTTGTCGAACAAATAATTATCCGACGAATTGTTCACAAATAATTATTTGATAATCTGACCGAAAAGGGACACGCGCTCACTGATAAATAATCAGTGAAGTAAACAAGTATAAATGGGTAAAGTGCGGAAGGGAATGACCTACTTAGTTGTTCAGCATTACGGGCATCACAAGCATTAAAACATCTTCACCATCTTCACTGCCGTCAAGCGGTAATAAAATACCTGCTCGGTTGGGTGCAGACATTTCTAGATTTACGTTTTCAGCTTCTAAATTACTGAGCATTTCTACTAAGAAACGCGAGTTAAAACCAATTTCAATGTCTTCGCCTTCATATTGACAGGTCAAACGCTCGTCGGCTTTGTTCGCAAAATCAAGGTCTTCCGCGCTAATCTGCAGTTCGTTACCCGCGATTTTCAACCGAATCTGATGCGTCGTTTTGTTTGAGAAGATACTTACGCGTTTTACAGAGCTCAAGAAAGCAGATCTATTTACCGTTAGCTTGTTCGGGTTCGTTTGCGGAATTACAGCTTCGTAATTGGGGTATTTCCCGTCAATTAAACGACAGCTTAAATCGATACCGTCAAAAAGGAAACGAGCATTACTCTCGTTGTACTCAATTTGAACATCGCTCTGGGCGGAACCTAAAATACCCTTGAGCAGATTTAAAGGCTTTTTGGGCATGATGAATTCAGCCGATTGATCCGTTGTAGCATCTGTTCGCGTGTAGCGAACGAGTTTGTGTGCATCCGTTGAAACGAAACGCACAAATTCGGTATTGAACTGAAAGAACACTCCTGACATTACTGGACGCAAATCATCGTTTCCGCTTGCAAAGAGGGTTTTGTTAATCGCCGTTGCTAAGATTTCAGGTTTGATGGCTGCAGTACTCGGATCTTCGAGTTCCTGAACCTTCGGAAATTCTTCTCCATCGAGGTAAGAGAGGGAGTATTTTCCGTAATCAGAACTGAGTTCTACCTTCTTGGCATCACTATCCATAAGGAAGGTTAATGGCTGCTCGGGAAATGTTTTTAGCGTATCGAGCAATAAACGCGAAGGAATCGCTGCGCTCCCTTCTTCATCACTTTGCACGGTGAGTTTCGTAGAGATAGTGGTTTCTAAATCCGAAGCCGTTACTTTCAATTCATTTGCGCTGATTTCAAACAAAAAGTTGTCTAAAATAGGAAGCGTATTACTGCTGTTGATAACGCCGTTTATCGTTTGTAATTCGCGAAGTAACTGTGTGCTTGAAACAATGAATTTCATTCCTTTCTAATCTTATTATGATGGCCTTAGCGCCAATTTTTGCCTAAGAGCAAATATAATTTTTTCAGGGCCTACGGCCCGAAAAGAAATGAACGACTTTTTAACAACTCGAAACTATTCGAAGTAGCTGGCCTCTCGCAGAATTCGTCGCAAGGCATAATTCTGAATTAAAACGAAATCAGTGTCGTTCAACAGAGCGTAGTATCGATCGCGGTCATAGGATTGAAGGTTTCCTTCTTTGCTCGTTTCCCCGTCTTGGGCCGATTTATTAAAAGCTTGAAAAGCCCACGTTTTTCCGTTTTTCTGATCCACCCGTAGAGTGAAAATCGGGATACTATTTACAATGGAATCGCGCTTTGGCCAAATCCGGTCCTCGGAAGAAATAACCCCTTCAAAATAGATCCGCTTAAAGTCTTCAAGGTAACCCAAAACAGCCTCCTCGTTAAAAGGTAGGTCCGCTCCAGTAATCGGATTCACTACGCTAATGACACCTGAGTCGTCTTTTATAATTCGAAAACTCGATTGGGGCGCTTCGGTATAGTTCAGTGTTACTTCCGTTATTTTTGTGGCCGGTGCGCTTATTAAGGTGCGATCGCGCCATTGGGCCGGATCGGAGAAATACCGACTGCTTAAAAACCCATTGAAACCGGGAATATGCACGGCATAAGGTCCGTCCGAACCTTTAATCATCATGTATGTGCCCAGCATATCAGGCGCATTCCCTCCAACAAAGAAATGAAGCATCGTTCCTTCAGCACTCTCTACAATAACTTCCGTGCCTTGGGTCGACATCATATTTACAATGCGCTCCTTGGCGGCCTCAGGGGTAAATGTTCTCATTTCCTGACGGTAAAGGGTTTCTAGAAGCGTCCTCATGGCATCAGGTCGTACAAAGTACTGTCCGCTAACTTTCCAACCTTCCTCTGTTTTTGTCAAAACCGTTTTTTGCGGGCGCTTATTCTGGATGGTAATCTGTACAATAGAGGCTGTGTCCAGTACTGAAAAGTTGTACAATTGAGGGCGCGTTGTATTTTCATTTTTAAAGAATGAAAACCATACCACCAAAGCAACCAGAGCAAGGAGGATTACCGCGTAAACTAAATTCTTGTTTTTCATATTATCTTCCGTATTTCCTCCGTCTCCAAAAAGTAAGTCCCAGTCCAGTTAAAAGTACAAGAAGTAAAGGCAATACCACATTCAGTATTTTCCAATAGGAGGTTCCCTCTTGAATTTTAGTGCTGTCGAGCAATCGAAGGCGGAGTTCGCGCGATCGGACCGCTATAAGCCCTGAATCGTCGAGTAAATAATCCACGGCATTCAAGAAAAAGTCTTCATTTCCGTATTGAGCCCCGGTGTATTTATCGTACCCGAGTTTAAGCGCCCTACCATTCTGAAATTGATTTTTGACTACGTCACCATCGGCAATAACAATTTGTGCGGTGGGTTTACTTTTACCTAACACTTTCAATTCTTCGCCGTTACCATCACGAGGTTGAATTCTATTTTTAAAATTGGAGGTAAAAGTACCTTCAAGCAAAACGGCCATAGACTTAGCGCCTCGATTGAATTCTTCCCTTTTCGGAGGCTCGTTCAATGTGCGTAAGCTAATGTTAGTCGGTGCCTGACTCACCTTCGTATACGGAGAGGATTGAATTAAAAACGTTTTCTTGACTCCCGGAGAAACTATGGTGTCGAGCGACGAAGGGAATTCAAATTTGACCGCATTTAAGTTATTCGTAATTGGATGTTGTGCGGCTGGCAGTGCCAGAGGGAAATACACCCAGGGAAAGTATTCATATTGAGGAGCTCCGTTCACTTCATTAACCACCACTGGAATGGGCGCCGATTGAGCATCTTGTATCAGGTCTTGGTTAATTCGCACTCCGTAGCGAAAGAGAATGTCGTCGAGGTTTAAATCAAGCGGGAAGGATAGGGCTGCACTTTTGTTCGCCAAAGAGTCGATGTCGGCGAAAACTCGATCGATCAACCAAATAACTTTCCCGCCATTCATGACGTATTGATCCATCAAGTATTTATCCAAATCGGAATATCGCTCTCTCGGTTTTGCAACAACTAGTAAATCGAACCGATTGAGCTGTTTGAGTTTTTTGCCAATCGAAATTTCACCAGTTACGGAATCCACCTCAAAGCTCCTTAAATCGAGGCGTGCCATATCGTAGGTGTCTTTCAAGACTCGGGCAATTCCCTCCGTTTCCAAATCGGATAATTCCCCATGACCTTCAACAAAACCAATTCCTTTTCTTTTCCCTACTTGTAGTTTCCGCAGGGCATTCGCCAATTCGAATTCAAGTGATTGCACTGAGTTGTTTAACTGTGCTTCAGCGCTGGCGCCAATCTGGCTTTTCAGCAGCTTAATCACCCCTTCACGACCCTTGTAGTATACGAGGCCACCGGGGAATATTATTTGCGTGCTCTGAGCGTCTCCCTCATTGATTTCTAGTCGGGTACCCTCTAAGCCTTTTTCCGTTAATTGGCGGTAGAGCTCTTGTCGATCATCTTCGCTTTCGGCGGAAGTTGGATCTACAAATTCATATTCAATGTTGTCACTGTAGGCTTTAAATTCACGAAGCATCCGCTTCGTTTCGTTAGATAAACGCTTGAATCCGGCCGGAAAAGTTCCTTCCAGGTACACTCGAAAAAGGACCTTGTCATCAAGTGACTCGAGCAGTTCCACTGTGGCTTCCGAGAGGGTATAGCGTTTTTCAGCGGTTAGGTCGATTCGAAAGAACCGGAACGATCCGAGGATATTGACGAGCACAAGAATGCTCATCATCATCAATAGCCGAATTAAATCGTTTCTCTTATTCATTACCATTTACGACTTAAAAGAGCTGTTTGCGTTAAGAAACCGAATCCGATCATAATACTACCGAAGTAGATTAAGTCTCTTGAATCAATCACGCCACGACTCAAACTATTGTAATGAATAGACATACCCAGCTGTTCGAAAAGGTAATCGGCTCCACCGAGCATAGACCAAGAAGCAATACTGTCGAGCCCCATATAAAGAATAAAACACAGCAATAAGGCTAAAATAAAAGCTACTATTTGATTGCTTGTTAAACTAGAAGCAAATAGACCAATACTCACGTAGGCACCTCCTAAAAGGAACAGGCCCACGTACGATCCGGCGATACCTCCTGAATCCAGGTTTCCTACTGGTGCACCTAATTGATAAATGGAGTAATAATAAAGTAGGGTAGGAAGTAGGGAAAGCAGAACGAGCACCCAGCCGGCCAAGAACTTGGCGAAAACAATGCCGGCGTCACTTATGGGCCGAGTCGCCAATAATTCCATAGTGCCTCCTTTGTGTTCGTCGGCGAACATTCTCATCGTAATTGCGGGTACCAGAAACATAAAGATAAAAGGGGCAAGAATGAAGAGCCCGTCCAACGAAGCGTAACCGGCATTGATCAAATTGAAATCCCCATTGAACACCCATAGGAAAAGAGAGTTGATCAACAAAAACACCATGATGACCAGGTACCCGATGATGGAACTCAAAAAACTACTTATTTCTTTTCGAAATAAACTCCACATTATAATTCAACCATTTTATTGACGCTCCAGGCCTCAGGTTTTCCGCCGAAAAGCGCTTTTGTTTTTATCCAGGTTTCTGAAAAAAGAGCCGATTGCCGATAAGCTTCGAGATCTTCCGGCTCATTCCACCAAGAGTAGGTGAATAAGACGTGGCTGTCTTCTAAATGCTGCAGTAGCTCGAGAC
>CBFIAJ010000006.1:17958-74998 GCA_965660515.1 Flavobacteriales bacterium
ATCTTTAACCCCTTCAAAGATGTGCAAAAAGTCTGTAACGGCCTCCGGCCGGAAGGTCATTTTGACAATTCGAATAATCATGTAAATGATATTTTAATGTTTTCACCGTAATTCAACCCGAGTAGGGTGGAGGCGCCACCAACACTTTGAAGGTCACTTTTCGCAATGGAAATTTCGAGGTGCCCAGCGGAATTAAAGAGGGCCAATGCTTGCCCGTCGCTTACTTCCGAATACTGTTTCCGAATAATTTTAAACTGATCTTTTGAGAATCTTTGTCTCGGCAACTCAATGGTAAAAGAGCGCCCTTTACCCACGTCTTTAAATATGGTTCGGGTTACATTAGTCACCACATTTCCAAATCGATCGATATAGAGCACCGCCGCTGTAATTTCTTTTCCATCCGAGGAAATACTGGGCTGAAGCCCTTTCATTTCGACAAAGGCTTTTTTCAGACCTCCCAATAAGGAAATCTTACCGCCTCGTGCTAAATGACATGCTGCTTTGACGAATACATCGCGCGCCGGGAATGAATAGCCATCTAAATCTTGTGCTATATTCAGCTCAATGATCGTCTCTGGGCGCAAGTTTGGGAACAACAAATTGAATATCCCTGTATCAGCACCGATGAAAAAATGATCGTCAATAGCTACCGCTAAATGTGGTTTTGTAGCGGTGAGTTCCGAATCGATTCCTATGATATGAATGCTTCCTTTTGGAAAATTGTGGTAGGCGTTGCGCAAAATGTACGCAGCTTCAGAAAGGTTAAAGGGCTGAATGTCATGGGTTACATCCACTACCTGAGCTTCTGGGAATTGAGACAGAATAGCGCCTTTTACCGCTGCAGCGTAGTAATCTTTTGTTCCGTAATCCGTGGTAAGCGTAATGACTGCCATATGAGTGCAAATCGGCTTTTTATCGGAGAAAGTTCCTTAATTTGCGAGACCCAAAAGTAACCAATTTGAGCGAACGCATTTTTCCTCTTCAGAACGTTGATCCTCTAGATGTTTTAGGGGCTCAAAACAAAAAGCTTTCATTGATCAAAACGTATTTCCCGCAGATCAAATTGATTTCGCGCGGAAATAAAATCACGGCCATTGGTCCGGACGAATTAATCGATCAATTTGAATTGAAATTCAACTTGATGCTCGAACACCTCAACAAGTACAATCAACTTACGGAAGGTCATATAGAGCGATTAATGGTCGAGGATGCCAAAGAATTATCGGAAGCGGGCGGAGATGTGCTTTTACACGGAACCAACGGACGGATGATTCGAGCGCGCACGGCGAATCAGCGTAAAATGGTCGAGCTCATTGACAAAAACGACCTTCTTTTTGCCGTGGGTCCGGCCGGAACCGGTAAAACCTATACAGCGGTGGCCTTGGCTGCTCGTGCCCTCCGAAGGAAAGAAGTTCGTAAAATCGTACTTACTCGTCCGGCCGTGGAGGCCGGAGAAAATTTAGGCTTTTTGCCGGGCGACTTAAAAGAAAAACTCGACCCGTATTTGCAGCCTTTGTACGATGCTTTGCGCGATATGATTCCCAATGAAAAGCTTCAATATTATATCGAAAATCACATCATACAAATTGCACCATTGGCTTTCATGCGCGGGCGAACGCTCGACAACGCCTTTGTTATTCTGGATGAAGCTCAGAATACGACGCATGCCCAAATGAAAATGTTTTTAACACGAATGGGGAAATCGGCAAAATTTGTGATCACAGGCGATGCCTCCCAAATCGACCTGCCTCGAAATCAAAGATCGGGCTTATTAGAAGCTCTGAGTATTTTGGGAAATGTAGATGGAATTTCGGTGCTCGAACTAGATGAGAAAGATGTGATTCGTCACCGTTTAGTTAAGAAGGTCATCAAGGCCTATGATAAAAACGAAAAAAAGGATTGAAAATGGCACAACCACTCAACGAAACCCGTTTCGAATTCCCGCATCAAACGAACTTTTACAAAGGCAAGGTGCGCGACGTATATACCATTAATGACGATGTCTTAGTGATGGTCGCAAGCGATCGAATTTCGGCTTTTGATGTTGTTTTGCCCAAAGGGATCCCTTACAAAGGACAAGTCTTAAATCAGATCGCCGCCAAATTCATGAAAGCGACTGAGGACATTGTACCGAATTGGTTGGTAGCCACTCCAGATCCTCAGGTGGCCGTAGGCCGTAAGGCCAATCCGTTTCGAATTGAAATGGTCATTCGGGGTTATTTATCGGGGCACGCTGCGCGTGAGTACGCAGCGGGCAAACGCGAGCTTTGCGGAGTTTCTATGCCTGACGGCATGATTGAAAATGACCGTTTCCCAGAACCTATTATCACACCGGCCACTAAGGCAGAAGAAGGGCATGACGAAGATATCAGCAGGGCCGATATTTTGAAACATGGCATAGTTGTTGAAAGTGACTACGTGCAGCTGGAAGACTACACGCGCCGGTTGTTTGCTCGAGGTACAGAAATGGCTCGAGAGCGGGGTTTGATCTTGGTGGACACCAAGTATGAGTTCGGAAAATTAAACGACGGTACCATCGTTTTAATCGACGAAATCCACACCCCAGATTCGAGTCGGTATTTTTACGCCGATGGTTATGAAGAACGTCAGGCGCGTGGTGAAAAACAAAAGCAATTGTCGAAAGAATTTGTACGACAATGGCTTATTGCAGGAGGCTTCCAGGGCAAAGAAGGCCAAGTGGTTCCAGAAATGACCAAAGAGTATGTAGATTCGGTTAGCGAGCGTTACATTGAGTTGTACGAACAAATAACCGGAGAAGCATTTGAAAAAGCGGATACGGAAAAGATTGCCGAACGCGTGGAAAAAAATATTTTGGAATTCTTGGCGAAATAGAAACGCTAAACAAGAAGTCATGCAGAAGAAATTAATAACCTTAGTAGTGCTTTTAGCCCTTAGTTTGGGCGGATATGCACAGGTATTTCAAATGGGACTGCGCGCCGGAATCAACCGAGCCGATGTTTCCGCTGAAGAATTGCTAGAATGGGATAACGACCTAGAACAAAAAATAACGAGTGGTGCAGAAGACTACGGCTATCACCTTGGGCTGTACACTCGTTTTAAGTTATTGGGACTTTACATTCAGCCAGAAGCGTTGTTCACCAAGCTCAATACAGAGGTTTTAATCGACGAGTACGAGAACGGAGTGCCAACAGGCACCGACAATGCGCGAATTGCCTATACACGACTCGATTTCCCGATTATGGTCGGACTCAAACTAGGACCACTCCGCGTGAATGGAGGTCCGGTAGCCAGTCGTGTAATAACGAACGAAAGTGAAGGAATCGACATTAACTTTCAAGATGGAACTTTTTGGGGCTATCAGGCCGGAATTGGGTTTGATATCTGGAAACTCTTAATTGATTTGAAGTATGAAGATGGCTTCAATAGTCAAACCAGTACGATGACCTTCGCCGGTCGCCAATTCGATATTGACAGTCGAACGAGTCAATTAATTCTTTCCTTGGGGTACCGCTTCTAAGCGCGACCTCCAAAAATATCGGTGCCAATACGCACCATGGTGCTTCCTTCTTCAATTGCGATTTTATAATCATTGCTCATTCCCATGGAGAGCGTATCGCAATTGGAGAAGGAAGTTTTTATTTTGTCAAAACCGCGTTTTAGTTTTTGGAATTCTCGCCGCACTTGGCTGCTGTCTTCTGTAAAGGTTGCCATTCCCATGAGCCCGCGAATATTAATTCCGGTAAGCGTTTCGAGCTCTTTCGATTCTATTAAAGAATAGAGCTCGTCGAAGTCAAATCCAAATTTCGTGCTTTCTTCCGCGATGTGCACTTGCAATAACACGTCTAAGACTCGATTATTTTGTTCTGCCCTTTTATGGATTTCTACTGCGAGTCTTAAACTGTCGACCCCGTGGATTAAATGAACACTTGGCGCGATGTATTTCACCTTGTTTCGCTGCAGGTGACCTATGAAATGCCAGTGGATATCTTCGGGTAGAGCCGGTACTTTATTTTGAATTTCTTGAACCTTATTCTCACCAAATTCACGGTGTCCTGCGCTGTAGGCTTCTTCAATAGCCTCGTTCGGTTTGGTTTTACTCACCGCAACAAGGGTCACTTGCTTCGGAAGCTCTGCCTTAATGCGCGAAAGATTTTCGGTAATCGAATTCATAGTTTCTTCTAGACCTTATCCGTTTATGGGGTAAACAGTTAAACCGCTTCTTAGTTTAGGTTCAATGTAGGTGCTCTTTGGCGGCATCGTTTTTCCTGCGTCGGAAACTCGTTTCAATTGATCTACGGATACCGGATATAAAGCAAAAGCCGCTTTAAACGCCTTCGAATCTACTTTGGCTTGAAGCCCTTCAAGTTCTTTACGCCCGTCCATGAAATCTATTCTGCTATCGGTGCGGAGGTCGTGAATACCCAAAATGGGAGCCAGTACTTTCTGGGTAAGAATATGTACGTCTAAATCTGAAACGGGATCGGACGGGTCAATGACTGAAGTGTCGTAGGTAAGTTGGTACCAATGCCCATCTGTATAAAGTGCTAAATCGTGTTTCTTTTGTGGTTTTGGGTTTTCTCGCGCCGATAGGCGCTCCACTTTAAAAGAAGCTTTTAGAGCGTCGATAAAAGCCTCAACGGTCAATCCGTTCAAGTCTTTGATCAATCGGTTATAATCCCAAATATGTAGACGACTTTCCGGGATGAAGAAGGCCAGAAAATGCTGCGATTCAAGGGATGGATTCGGGTTTTTGCGGGCAATATCCTGCGCCAATAGGGCAGATGAAGCGGATCTGTGATGTCCGTCGGCGATATACACCGCTGAAATTTTTTCAAAATGCTTTTCGATTGTACGAATGTCGGACTCATCGAAAACCAACCACAATCGGTGTAAATGCCTGTCTGTGGTGTAGTATTCGTATTCCGGGCGCTGAACTCGGTATTTATCCATTAAATCGTCAAGGCCAGGTTGGTCTGGATAGGCGAGTAGAACGGGCTCAGCATTAAAATCCGTTACTTCGAGGTATTCTTTGAACATTGACTCTCGCGAAGAAAGAGTGTCTTCGTGCCTTTTTATAACACCATTTTGATAGTCAGAAACGGCAGCTCCAGCTACCCAACCAATAAAGTGTTCTCCATGAGCCACCTGTTCGTATAAGTAAAAGGCGGGCCGCTCCTCTTCGATAAACACCCCTTCCTTTCGGAACGATTCGAAAGCGGATTTCACCGCTTTGAATTTGTCGGTTCCAGAGAGTTCATCGGAGTTCCAATCCGGATTTATAATGTGTAGAAAAGTATAGGGGTTGTTCTCTAGCTTATCGCAAAGCGATTCTTTCGTGTAGCTCACATAGCTTCTCGATGCCACCAAATGAACGACGTCGCGCGGTGGACGAAGGGCCCGAAAGGGAATGATTTTCGCCAAAGTATTCTTCTTGTGTTAGTGAAGCGAAGATAAAAGAAAAGGGAGGGTAAAGAAAAGCCCGAACGGTAATGTTCGGGCTCTTCAAATTGGATGTGTTAGACACTAGCGGTCCAATGCTAATTACTTCCCGTTAGCAAAGTCAATAATGTAATTGGCCATTTCTGAAGCAATTCGATCTTGAGCTTCTTCAGTAGCTGCACCGATGTGCGGGCTCAAACTCAATTTTGAATGCATAAGAATTTGTACTGGAGGAGTAGGTTCCGTTTCAAATACGTCCAAAGCCGCGAATGACAAATGCTCGTCGTCGAGCGCTTTCAACAAAGCTACTTCGCTTACAACCCCACCACGGGCAGCATTTACAAGGGCGGCTCCTTTTTTCATTTTCGCCATTTCCTTTTCTCCGATTACGTAGTTCCCGTCGCTTTGGGCAGGCATATGGAGGGTAATGAAATCTGATTGTGCCAATAAGTCCTCTTTCGAAATCGACGCGAATTCAAAATCGAGCGAACGCCCATCAAAAAAAGGAAGCGACAAACTCGCTTTTTCTAGAAACGGATCGTGGTATACGACGTTCATTCCAACCCCGAGCGCGATTTTCGCGGTGGCTTGCCCTATACGGCCAAAACCCATTACTCCGAGTGTTTTCCCTCTTAATTCACGACCACCGGCATAGGCCTTTTTAAGCGCCCCAAAATTAGATTCTCCTTCTAAAGGCATCTCGCGGTTACTGTGGTATAAGAATCGAACGCCACCATATAAATGGGCAAACACAAGTTCAGCGACAGACTCGCTTGAAGCAGCAGGGGTATTCTGAACGCGGCGACCTTGTTCACGAGCATAAGACACGTCAATGTTGTCCATTCCAACACCTCCACGACCAATGAACTTCAATTCTGGGCAAGCATCAATAAGCTCTTTTCGAACCTTTGTTGCCGAACGAACGAGAAGTACATCAACGCTGTTTTCATTTATAAAATCGGCTAGTTGTTCTTGTGCTACTTTGTTTAACAAAACTTCGTGACCCGCTTCTTCAAGTAAAGAAACTCCATTTGCGGCGAAGCCGTCATTTGCTAAAATCTTCATGTTTTATCCGTGTTTCTGTTCTAAATTTTTCATTACGTCCACCAATACCTGAACACTCGAAAGAGGCAGGGCATTATACATAGAGGCTCTATAACCCCCTACGGAGCGGTGCCCTTTTAATCCGTTTATTCTTGCTTCATTCCACAAAGTGTCAAAAGTAGGAGCCAAAGTTTCGTCTTTCAATAAAAAGCAAGCATTCATATTCGAACGACTTTCTACTTGCGCCGTTCCTTCAAATAGAGGATTGCGATCAATTTCTCCATAAAGCAAATCCGCTTTCGCTTGATTCGTTTTTTCAGCCGCTGCGATTCCACCATTTTCTTTAAGATGGCGAAGGGTTAAGAGTGATGCAAATACCGGAAATACTGCTGGTGTATTAAACATGCTGTCTTTGCCGATATGCACTGAATAATCGAGCATTGATGGTATGGAGCGTCCGGTTTTTCCAAGAATCTCTTTTTTAATGAGAACTAGAGTGGTTCCGGCCGGACCCATATTTTTTTGCGCTCCAGCATAAATAAGGTCAAATTTATTGAAGTCGAGCACGCGGCTAAATATGTCAGAGGACATATCACAAACCAACGGAGCCTCGACCTCTGGGAACGACTTCATCGAGGTTCCGAAAATGGTGTTATTCGAGGTGCAATGGAAATAGTCTATATCACTTGGGATCTCAAATTCGGTAGGCACGAAGTTGTAGTTCGCGTCTTTTGAGCTAGCTACCACATCTACTTCGCCAAGGTGCTTAGCCTCTTTAATTGCCTTGTTGGCCCAGGTCCCCGTATCCAAATAAGCAGCTTTCCCGCCTTCTTTCATGAGATTGTAGGGCACCATTAAAAACTCTAAACTAGCTCCGCCTTGAAGAAATAACGCTTCGTAATCGTCGCCTAGCCCAAGTAATTCTTTTGAGAGAGATTGAGCCTCTTCCATAACGGCTACAAATTCTTTGGAACGGTGCGAAATCTCTAACAGAGAAAGCCCCATGCCTTTAAAATCGCGGATTGCTTCAGCCGATTGCTCAAATACGGTTTCGGGTAAAATACAAGGTCCAGCGCTGTAATTGTGTTTCTTCATAATAAGGAGTTTTTCCGCCGCAAAAGTAGGAATTATATAAAGTGAGAACGATTATGATAAGATTACTTTTTAACCGTTTTCAACGATATTTTGTGCTGTTCACGAGAAATGGATGCCATAGATCGCGCAGACAGGTCAATTCCGTTGGTTTTTAGCTTCAATATTCTCTTTTAGTTGGAATATACCCTTTTCAAATTTCAGTCCATCGTACGAAAAATCGGGTACGTAAAAGGCATACATCCCTGGCTGAGCTCCATCGCGTGGCACGAGATGATCGAATACATACATTTTATTTCCTTTATCCCATCGCAAACTCATTCCGGCATCTTCTGCATATTCAAGAATGAATCGGGTTCTGGGGTTCGCATCTACATGGATTATAGCTTTCCCAAACCGAGGTCGATCGGCGATATCAAAATGGAGAATTTCAACGAGTTTTTGATTGGAGAATCGGTCTTTTCCATTCCACCCGAGTAGGGTGTAGTAGTCGTCGCCTTTATAGCTTTCTTTTCTAATCTCGTAATACAGTGCGCCATACCAATTATCGGCAGAACCTAGACTGAATTGCGGGTTTTCCATGGTTCTATACCCATCATTGAGTTCAACGACACGAAATTCGTCTTCCTCCGGAATTTGGATAAAGCCGTAGAATTCGTGTTCGCCGTTTTCAAGGGGTAAGGTCCACGTGTAAATTCGAAACTTTTCGTCAGGCGCCATCAATTTTGATATGGTGCGCAAGCGATCGAATGGATGTCGATAGCTCTCTTTTTGTTTGAGCATTTCTCGAAAACCGGCCCGCATATATTCGTTTTGAATGCGCTTAATAGAATCGGTTCGACCTCTTAAAACGACTTGTCCCATCATGCCAAGCTCATCTTCCCATTGGTCCATAGTTGTTTTTTCTTCGCCGTACGTTTGATCTTGCGACCAAAGGGTCGTCGCCGACAAAAGGAAAAGCAAAAAGAGGATTGATTTTTTCATGGATTAAAGGAACATTGAATAAAATAAAAAAGCCGCTCCTTGTGGAACGGCTTCTGGGTAAGTCTATTTTGTTAGAGGTGCAAGAAGTCTTTTTTCTCGAGCAATTCGGTTTCTGATTCTACATGTGCTTCATCTGGCACACAACAATCTACAGGGCAAACAGCAGCGCATTGAGGCTCTTCGTGAAAGCCTTGACACTCCGTGCATTTATCCGTTACGATGTAGTAAACATCATAATCTACAGGTTCTTGTGCATCGCCAGCATCCGCCGTGATCCCCGTCTTAGATGTAACTGTTCCGGAAAGGCTGGTTCCATCTGCAAATCGCCACTCTTCACCACCTTCGTAAATTGCGTTATTCGGGCATTCGGGTTCACATGCGCCACAATTGATGCATTCGTCTGTTATTTTAATAGCCATTTCAGAACTTCTTTTTTGGGTTTAACCTTGTACCTTTGTGAAGCAAATATAACAACAAATCACGGTCAATGTTCCCAATCGAAGCTCGTAAATCGGCACTTATTTCGCTCGGCTCATTTCTGGGTCAGTTTGGACCTGACGCAAGCCGCTCAGAACACGTTCTAAATGACAATTATTTTGACGCGTTTACGACCCTCATTGATAACCAATTCGAGAAGAATGCTTGGTTTACGCCGGATAATGTTCGTTTTGCGATAGGGGCTTGGGCGCATGCCCTTCGGCCTGATGGGGTGAATAAATGGTTCGATCTTGAAAATATGCCCGAGGAGTTATCAGACTGCAAGGTCGGCGTAATTATGGCGGGGAATATTCCCTTGGTAGGTTTTCACGACATGCTTTCCGTCCTCTCGGCCGGATATATACTTCGCGCTAAATTGAGCAGCGATGACAATCATTTGTTACCCGTTTTGGGTCGGTTGCTCGAAGAAATTGAGCCTAAATTCTCGGGCCGATTCTCATTCACTGAAGAGCGATTAGGTGAAGTGGATGCAGTTATTGCCACCGGGTCCGGAAATACCGCGCGATATTTCGAATACTACTTCCGCGATAAACCTTCTTTGATTAGAAAAAACAGATCTTCCGTTGCTATCATCGACGGAGACGAAACGGAAGAAGAATTGGCGCTCATTGGCCAAGATATGCTCCGGTATTTCGGAATGGGTTGTCGTAATGTTTCTAAGATCTTCCTTCCGAAAGGATTTAATTTGGACCGTTTTTTTGGAGCTGTTTATCCCTTTAAGGAGATTATCGAGCATCATAAATATGCCAATAACTACGATTACCACCGCGCCATTTTTGTGATGAATCGCGATGAGGTGCTCGAAAACGGCTTTATGCTGCTCAAGAAAGACGAGAAGCTAAAAGCTCCCGTGAGTACCGTTTTTTATGAAGAGTACTCGGATAATCAAAAATTGAAGGATCGACTATTGGCCGATAAAGACGAGCTACAGTGTATTGTAAGTAAAAACAACGAATGGCCGATGCGCGTGGCACCGGGAGATTCACAGCGTCCGGAGCTTTGGGAATACGCTGATGGAGTGAATACCATTAAATTTTTGAAGGTCGTTTAGTCAGAGAATCGCCTTGTTTCTTGAAGTGCTCTTTGGGAGAAATCCAATTGGCCACAAGCGAACTACTCTACCCGCTCATAAGCGCCTAAATCAGGCCCTGCATCGTTTAATCGCGATACCCCTAATAGGTCAAAAGGTATTTGCTGGCTCAGTGGCAGTCCGGCAATATCCACAGCTCCACTGAGGGTGTCGAGCTGAACATTCCCCATTTGAGGATCAATGAATTTCGGATCAACGTTCCAAGAAATTTGATCAAAACGAGTTACATCGTCAAAGTCGAGCCAGGTAAAATCATTGAAATCGCTCTTGCGCAATCGTATAATATCGTTCTGAAAAAAGAATTCAAATTGCGTATCGTCATTTCGATCGAAACCGAGTTCGTTCAAATTGGTGCCGTAAATAATGCAATTGCCAAAGTAGGCTTCTGTTAAGTCGCGCGGAATGATATTGCCATCGGCATCCTCGTACCAATTATTGAGCAAAACGGAAGGGGTTCCTCTGGACCCACCATTCCAATAACCGCTTATGGTGCAATGTTCGTAGCGGTATTCCCCGCCCAGTTGACAAACCACATTGTGGATTCCACAATTGCTAATCTCCACGTTTTGCGCCAGCAGTTTGGTTCCTTGACCAAGGATGCCGACAGACGCCATGTTTCTGATAACCGAATTCCGAATCACTAAAGTCGTTTGACCCGGCCCCGCGGTAGTGTCTACTCTGAGTCCGACAGTACCGTTCTTAATCGTCGCATAGTCAATAGTGTTGTTTAGGCTACCCGCACTGAGCCATATAAAGCCCCATTGACCGGGTTCTTCTTCGTATTCAGGTTCTAACCGATCTCCTTGGATAAGAACTTCATTGCCCGATTGTCCTTCAATTTTTAGTGTGCCCCCGTCAAATACCCAAAGCACCGCCCTGTCGTGTAAATGGACATTTGTCCCAGCTGAAATCGTTAATTCACAGTCTTCATCGACCACGGCAAATCCATAAATTACATGGGGTTTATCATTCATCCAAAGAGCGTCACATTCAATAATAGAATATCTTAAAATGACATTCCCGTCGCTATCGAGCAGGTCTTGGTCTGGGTAGTAGAAGTAGGCATCTTGGCCCCAAGCTTCCAGGAGCACCGTTTGTCGGTTTCCGTTGGTTAAGAAAATTATAGAATCGTTTACAATGAGCGGATTGTTGTCGTTTAACGGATCGATAGTCACTTCGGCAAACACGTATATACTATCTCCGCCATCGAGTACCACATCCCGAAGTTCATCAGTGGCGGTGCCATCTACATTCATACGAAACAAGCTGTTTTCTTTTCCGGCAAGAAGGATTTGATCTATTTGAACTGCGTTACTATTCCGATTGTAGATTTTAAAGCCCCGAGTAGCGGAGCCAACAGTGGTAAATACAGTATCAAAAATTACCGTGTCGTTGCTAAAACTTAGCTTTGCACTTGCGCTCGTAGTTACTTGTCGCTCTTTTCTGCAGGATGCAAAAAGAACGATCAGAAGGAAGAAGAATAGCCCGACATTTTTCATAAGCGACAAAAGTACATAGTTTACTACGAATGAAATCGAGATTTATTTCACAAAACTATTTGTCAGTTCTTTAAATCTCTGTATTTTTGCGCTCCAATAAATGATTGAAGTCATGAAAGAAGGAATCCACCCAGAGAATTATCGAATGGTTGCAATGCGCGACATGAGCGATGGATATACAATTCTTACGCGTTCTTGCGCAGAAACAAGAGATACAGTAGAAATTGATGGAGTAGAGTACCCATTAATCAAAATGGAGATCTCGAGTTCATCTCATCCGTACTATACAGGTAAAATGAAATTGGTAGATACCGCTGGTCGTATCGACAAATTCAAGAACAAGTACGCGAAGTTCTCGAAAAAATAAATTTCGATCTAATCGGAATTATGAAGAAACCCCGCCACAGCGGGGTTTTTTTGTTTCTATTCAGTGACCTTTAAGCCCATGTCAAAGCCGAGAATAGAGTTTCTTGTTGTTAATCCAATGCAGCCCTCAATGGCGGGGTATATTATTTCCCTATTTTCGTGAGGCAAATGAATTTGATATGAACATTATTCTTTTTGACGGTCCTGAAAGGGCAAACCTTTTACCCCTTACGTTTACTCGCCCCGTGGCCGATTTGCGCTGTGGTATTCTCACTCTTCGCGAGAAATGGGAACGAAGAAGTGGATTGACCACGACCACGTTAACGGAAGAGTATTTAAGTCCCAAATGGCCTGTTGTGGAGGCAGAAGAGAATATTTTAATAAACGGATCGATCTGCGCAACGGATGAGCTATTCGAAGCGATCCGCTCTCTTGCAAATCACGAAGTGCTCCGGGCGAAACCGCAAACCGATGAAGAGGGAATGCTGATTGCGTGTAAAACAGACCTACAGGGTATGGAAGAAGGGGCCATCGAAAAAATGAAGTCGGTATACTTCGATGCTCCTTTTGTTCACATTCAGTATCCGTGGGATTTGTTCAGCAACAATGCCGTTGAATTGGAGAATGATTTTAACCTCCTCACGGAGGGACGTGAAAGCGCACCCATTTCAAGTACCAATACCCTTATTGGGGAACGGATATTTTTAGAAGAGGGGGCATCGGTTGAAGCTTCAACCCTAAATAGCACGAATGGCCCGATTTATATAGGATCCGGAGCGACCATAATGGAGGGCTCGTTGATACGAGGAGGATTGGCTCTTTGCGATCATTCCACTCTGAAAATGGGGGCTAAAATTTACGGTGCCACAACGGTCGGACCGCATTCCAAAGTGGGCGGCGAAGTAAATAATTCGATCCTTATTGGGTATTCGAATAAAGGACATGACGGATTCCTGGGAAACAGCGTAATTGGGGAATGGTGTAATCTGGGCGCCGACACCAACAATTCAAATTTAAAGAACAATTACGCTGAGGTAAAAGTATGGAGCTATACCGACAACCGCTTTATACCCACGGGCTTGCAGTTTTGTGGTTTAATTATGGGCGACCACAGCAAGAGTGGAATTAACACCATGTTCAACACAGGAACTGTCGTAGGAGTCTCTGCCAATATTTTCGGTGGTGGTTTCCCTCGTAATTTTATCCCGAGCTTTAGTTGGGGAGGTGCCGGCGGAATGACGGATTTCAAATTAGCGAAAGCCGAAGAAGTGGCCGAGCGAGTAATGGAGCGAAGAAATATTTCTTTTGATGAAAAGGAACGAGCTATTTTGGAGCATCTATATCAAGAAGCGCAGGAGAAAAAATAACCTGACAGTTTTTCTGTGGCACGACCATTGCGTATAGGCATCATCCGCCCGAAAGGGCGAAAACATGCCCTTAAACTGACAATACGACAATATGGATTTATCCGATTTTGACATACGCGGCTTTTCATCTGGATCCTATACAGAAGAGGATAGTGAGTTTATTCCGTTAATGACCTCCGAAGATGAGGAGCAAATGAATGCGGAAGAAGTACCGCAAGATCTACCCATTCTACCACTTCGCAATACGGTGCTTTTTCCGGGGGTTGTAATTCCGATTACCGTAGGCCGCGATAAAAGCATTAAGCTTATTAAAGATGCTTATGCCGGCGACAAAACGATCGGCGTGGTAGCTCAACTGGATAAGAAGGTTGAGGAACCTGCAGAGGACGACGTCTACAAGGTGGGAACCATGGCGCGGATTATTCGAATGTTTCGAATGCCTGATGGAAATACAACGGTTATAATCCAAGGGAAAAAGCGCTTCCATCTCGAGAAAATGACGGAAACGGATCCGTACTTCAAGGCGTTGATTCGCCCAATGGAAGAGGTGAAGCCCGAACCAAATGACGAAAAGTTTAATGCTACGGTCGTGGCAATTAAAGATTTGGCCCTTCAAATTATAAAGGATTCACCCAATATTCCGTCCGAAGCTTCTTTTGCCATTAACAATATTGAGAGTCCGAGCTTTTTGGTCAACTTCATTTCATCTAATATGAACCTTGAAGTGGGTGAAAAGCAAAAGATGCTTGAAATGGCGGAACTAAATATTCGTTCGCAGCACACGCTCAAGCATCTTACTTCTGAATTACAACTTCTTGAAATGAAGAATGAAATTCAGAGTAAAGTAAAAGTTGATATTGATAAGCAACAGCGCGAATACTTCTTGCATCAACAGATGAAAACGATTCAAGAAGAATTGGGCGATAAAACTTTTGAGGCAGAGTTTCAAGAGATGGAACAAAAGGCGCTGGCGAAAAACTGGCCTGAAAAAGTAGGGGAAACGTTCATGAAGGAGCTTAATAAGCTTCGAAGAATGAATTCTCAAGCGCCTGATTTTACGGTTCAAAGGAACTATCTAGACCTTATACTCGAGTTACCTTGGAAAGAATACTCTAAGGATAATTTTGACCTTAAGCACGCGCAAAAAGTGCTTGATCGAGACCATTACGGACTCGAAAAAGTCAAAGAACGAATTATTGAACACTTGGCCGTTCTAAAGCTAAAAGGCGATATGAAGGCGCCGATCCTATGTTTGTATGGGCCTCCGGGAGTGGGAAAGACCTCACTGGGTAAATCTGTTGCAAGTGCGCTGGGACGGAAGTATGTTCGGATGAGTTTAGGGGGACTGCGTGATGAGGCAGAAGTGCGCGGACACCGCAAGACCTATATTGGGGCAATGCCAGGAAGAATTGTTCAAAGTTTGAAGAAGGCGGAAACTTCAAATCCGGTATTTGTATTGGACGAAATAGACAAGCTTACACGCGATCTACATGGCGATCCCAGTTCCGCTATGCTCGAAGTGCTCGATCCGGAACAGAATAGCGAGTTTTATGATAATTACCTTGAAATGGGGTATGACTTATCTAAAGTCTTGTTCATTGCAACCGCGAATAGCTTGCAATCTATTCAGCCCGCCTTGCGCGATCGAATGGAGATTATTCCAATAACGGGGTATACCGTTGAGGAAAAAGTGGAAATAGCGAAACGTCATTTGCTGCCGAAACAAATCGAAGCACACGGAATTAAAAAAGGACAAGTACAAATTTCCAAAAAGGGAATGGAGTACGTAGTTGAGCGATACACGCGAGAATCGGGCGTGCGGGGATTGGAAAAACAGATTGCAAAAGTTGTTCGAAACGCGGCCAAAAGCATTGCTATGGAGCAAGAGTTTTCGGAAAAAGTGGGCGTTGAACAGGTGACGGATATATTGGGACCGGAAAAAGTGAATCGCGAGCGTTATCAAGATAACAATGTAGCCGGAGTAGTTACGGGGCTTGCTTGGACACCTAGCGGTGGAGATATTCTCTTTATTGAATCTTCTTTGAGTAGGGGTAAGGGAATGATGAAACTGACTGGAAATCTCGGTGACGTTATGAAGGAGAGTGCGACGATTGCCTTTGAGTATTTGAAATCAAATGCAGAAAAGCTCGGCCTCGATTACCGTGTTTTCGATCATTGGAATGTACACATTCACGTGCCTGCAGGAGCAACTCCAAAAGATGGTCCGTCGGCCGGTATTACGATGCTAACTAGTTTGGCTTCTCTGTATTCTCAGAAAAAAGTAAAAGCCAAATTGGCCATGACGGGTGAAATCACGCTGAGAGGACGAGTAATGCCCGTTGGCGGAATTAAAGAGAAAATTTTAGCTGCAAAGCGCGCCGATATTAAAGAGCTCATTCTGTGTGCGGAGAATAGAAAGGATATTGAGGAAATTCCCGAGCAGTACGTGAAGGGATTGACATTCCACTATGTAGAGTACATGGATGAGGTGCTTGAACTCGCCTTGTTAAAGCAAAAGGTGCAGGATCCAAAAGAATTGGCCATCTGGACCAAGAAATAAGGCCGAGAGCAGCTCTGATTCTTCGGAATAGAAGTGAAAACAAGAGGAGAAGTAGATCGTAATAATGATTTACTTCTCCTTTTTTTCGTATTTCGTAAGGTTCCACCCGTAGCTTAGTTGACTCCAAAACGTTTTTGGGAAGTGATTCATTCCTGGGAAACCCAGTTTGATGTCAGCATCGTCTTCAGGAATACTCGCCGTTCCGAAAATATAATCCCAAAGGCTTAAGGAGATCCCGTAGTTGAGCCCGTATTTCTTGCCGTTAGGCAAATTGTACACATGGTGCCACAAATGCATCACCGGATTATTAAAAATGTATTTCAGAGGCCCATAAGTGAGGTGTATATTGGCGTGATTCAAATGACCTATAGCGATCGCCACATAGAAAACAATAAAGGCTTGCTCCGGGTAGAAGTTTCCAATGAGCATTACCATGATGTATTTCATTGGTGTGTAGAACACGTTTTCCATCCAATGGTAGCGAAGGTGTGCAGCAAAGCCCATTTCTTCCACGCTGTGATGTACCTTGTGAAAACGCCAGAAGAAAGGCACGCGATGCAAAAGCACATGCGTAAACCACTGAATAAAATCCGTAGCAATAAAGAAAACAAGTAATTGCAGCCACTGCGGATATTTCTGCATATCAACTAAAACCAACTTGTTTTCCCAGCCTTGACCAAACAAGTCAGAAACAAACATGTAGGTCCATTCGGAAAAAGCCATAAAAATGACAATTTTGAATATGTAGAAGTTGAAGAACATATAGAAAGCGTCGAGCCAAAAATCCTTCCGGACCACGGCTTGGTTTTTCCTCCAGGGAAAGGCAACCTCAAGCGCCCAAACTGCGAGCGAAAGCACCACGAGCCACCAGAAATAATTCACGTACCAAGGGTCTACTTGAAAGGTGATTTCGCGCCATGTATATCCTGCGAAATTGGTTGTAGCTTGCCAAAAGGCTTCAAAATAGCGTTCCATAGTCTATTTTTTATTGCACCGTTTCTTTAGAAACGGCCGCGATAGGTAATTCATTGAAATAACTCCATTCAATCCAAGATCCGTCGTAGTTTTTCACATTCCGGTATCCTAACAATTCTCGGAGAACAAAGGTTGTGTGCGCCGATCGAACCCCACTTTGACAATAAACAATTATGGGTGTTTCTTTCGATTCGCCAAGAGAGGCATATATTTGAGTTAATTCATCCAAGCCTAAAAACTCTTGGTTGCCGTCATATTGGATGGCGTAAACGTAGTCGATCCATTGCGCTCCCGGGATATGTCCAGCGCGAAAGGCTCCGTTTTTCATTTCCTCCCCGGTGAATTCTTTTTCACTTCGCGTGTCTAAAAGAACGCCCGCTTTTTTATGTGAAAACTCGAGCACCTCTTCTTTCTCCGCAATCCAATCCGATTTGCCTTCCCCAGTAAACTCGAATACGGCGGCAGAATAAACAGGATCCTTCATTTCTAAGGGTAATGAGGCATTTTTCCACGTGGTTAGCCCACCGTTGAACAAATAGCTTTCCTCGTGACCATAAAGTTGAAGCATCCACCATAATCGAGCAGCATCTACATTTCCTTTTTCGTCGTAAATGACAATCTTTTTTTCGGTTGAAATCCCGAGTTTGCCCATCAGTTCGGCGAGCGACTCTTTAGTTGCACGCATTCCGCCATAGGGGAGGTCCAAGTTTTGAATATCTGGCCGCCATACCGAGCGGGCCCCAGGGATATGTCCTGTTTGAAAGGCCTCTTTTTTCCGAAGGTCGATGAATACGCAAGAATCCGTGTTCGCCGCATTCTCCGCTTCCGAGATACTGAGCAAATAGGGGCTGAGGTCTGAAACGGCAACTGCCATTGGGGAATCGGAAATTTCTTCCACTGCCGAACTTTTTTCTTTCGGGCCGCAGGCCGCGAAAAAAATAAGTGTCAATATCAGCCCGGTTATTTTATTACGTACCATTCTGTAATTTCTAAGTTTTTACGGCGCCCGAAACTAACGGGTGCGTAATGCTCTGCCAGATAGTCCAAAATCATCGGTTCATTTGGCCCTAAGTCCCAGAGTTTTTGGGTCTCTTGCATCCAGCGAATTGTTTTTTCCCAGTTGTCACGCGACATCCTATTCTGGGTAATTAGTTTGGCGCTGTGACAAGAAGTACAACTGGAGCGAACTATGTCAAAGCGATCATCAAATACGAGCCCGGTCGCTAAATGAATTCCGTTTTCTATTTTTTCTGAATTATCTTGAGCAAGTAAGTCACTGGAACTCGCCCTCTCGGGCGGATTGGGAAACAGACGACCTACGTCAAAGGTCTGTGGCCGGATTAAATAAATGGAGAACACAGACACCAGCGTCATAGACAATACCACCAAGCCAGTAAGGCTTGAAAGTAGCTTTAAAACAGATTCTTTGTTATTCCCTTCTTTCATCCGCACGACCTACTTAAACAATTTTAATTGCAATGCGGTGTGTTGCATTATTCAAATAGCCTTTTGGGTTCCATCCCGGAGTAATCATGGGTTGCGAAACGCCTTGGTCATCCGTGGCTTTTGCCCATACTTCATAATATCCTTTCTGAGGGAAATCCAGCGTTGCTTCCCAGTGTTGCCAGGCTAAGCGGTTAATTGGCGCCTCTAATTCGGCCGATTGCCAGGTAGCGCCAAAATCGATACTCACCTGCATGCTTTTGACATTGCGTTCGCCAGCCCAAGCATGTCCTCGTACTTTCAACTTTTTACCCAAATCTAACATACCGCCAGTTTTGGGGTAGGTGATTAATGATTTCACGGGCATTGACTCAATAATGCACATGTCCTCGTGTTTTACTTCGTCACCGGGTGCAACGGGCTCGCAAGGAACTCGATAACTGGGTGCTTCCATTTTTGGCCCATCGTGAACGCGGTCGCGCACCAGAATTTTAGTGAGCCATTTTCCAGATACGCTTGCCGGCCAACCGCCCAAGACGAGTCTTAAGGGATACCCATTGTATTTGGGAATCGGGGCGCCGTTCATTTCGTACGCAATAATAGATTCATCTTGAAGCGCCTTGTCAATAGGTACACCTCGAGAAATAACCACTTTATCCGGATCTCCGCTCAGGTGGATGTCGGCTCCTTCATAACCAATGTAGACGGCATCGCTCTTCAACCCTACATCGTTCAAAATATCTTTCAAACGCACGCCCGTCCACGCCGCACAAGCGATTCCGCCGGTGGTCCATTGATTTCCTTTAGCGGGTGGATTGAATTCGGCGCGACCATTACCACCGCATTCTAAAACCAGTTGATAAGTGTACTCCTGGAATTTAGATTTCAATTCCTCTATGGTGTAGGTTTTCTTTTCCTTAACCGATTCCCCTTCAATCGTCAAAGTCCAAGTAGATGCGTTAAAATCTGCCGGTAATTGACCATTGTTCCGCACGAAGAACTTATCGGCCGGAGTCACGCGATCGTCGAGTAAATGAGCCGGCGTTTCAATATTCCACGGACGATCATTTAAAACGGTGAGTTCGCGACTCTTTCCATCTAATTCAAAAGGGTCATCAGAATCGGCCAGCAGCGCGGGTATGAGTCCGGCCGGAAAATTACTCCCAAACACCAAAGGAGCGCCCAAAACGGTTCCTAGGGCGGTTAAGGCGGTTTTCGATAAAAAGCCTCTTCGGTCAATTCCCTTGTTGGAATGACCCCATAGAATTTCTGCAGCCTCTTCGCCCTTTGATGCGTAGAGTTCGTGAATTCCTTTACTTTCGGTTTTTTCTTTTTCCATATTTAACGGTGTACGTTTCACCAATATACTGCGAAAATAGCGGGTTTCAAACCGAACTACTGTGATGCAGGTCACCTTTTCATGAAGACTTGATGATCGTTAGGGAGACACCTATTCTTTATTTCAAAAATGGCGCTGCGCAATAGCTTTTCCCTTCTTTCGTTACAAATACATCTACTATCTTGCGCCCATGAAAAAAGGATTCCTCGGGATTGCTTTAATGCTTCTAATTCAAGTGTCTGCCCAACCTGGCGGACGTCACGCCTATGAATTCCTCACCTTGGTAATGTCACCGAGGGTGGCAGCTATGGGTGGAGAGTTGCTTGCAACGCCGGATGGAGATATAAATGTGGGTTTGTGGAACCCTTCTGTTTTAACGGAAGCTTCCACGGGTCAACTTTCCTTGAATTATGTCAATTACTTCGATGATGTTAATTACGGTCAAATCGCCTATGGCCGTAAACTTAAGAACGGAGTGCTCAGTATGGGTGTAAAGTATGTCAATTACGGAACGTTCACGGAAGCAGATGAATTTGGGAATATTTTAGGCGAGTTTTCCGGTTCAGACGTCGCCCTAACGGCCGGATACGGAATGTGGCTCGATTCAAGTTGGAGTGTTGGAGCCAACGTAAAGCTCATTATTTCGGCCATGGAACGCTACGGAAGTGTAGGTATCGCCTCTGATTATGCGGTTTCGTGGCACGCAAAAAACAGCGATCTCACGGCCAGCTTTATTGTGAGTAATGTCGGATTACAGATTACGAGCTACAGTGGAAATCGGGAGCCAGTTCCTTTTGAACTAAAAATAGCCATCAGCGGAAAACCAGAGCATATGCCTTTGCGTTGGCATATTGCCGCCGAACATTTGGAGCAAATCAATCTCACTTACGACGACCCAAATGCCAATCAAACAGATCCTTTAACGGGCGACCCGATCAACACAGAGGCTACTTTTGGTCAAAAAGTAATGAGCCACTTTGTTATCGGCGCTGAGCTTTTTCCCGAGTCGGCCTTCAATATTCGGGCAGGCTACAACTTCAGGCGATCACAAGAGATGGCCATTGCCACGCGCCGATCTGGAGCTGGGTTTTCATGGGGTTTTGGTCTGCGCTTGAAGAAGTTCCGATTAGACTATGGGCGAGCTACCTACCACGTTTCGGGTGCTTCGAATCATTTCAGTATCAGCACGAATTTAGAAACCCTTCTTGGAGGTATTTGACGGACTCTATGGAACGATCGATTATCATCGCAGTAGATGGGCATTCAAGCACGGGGAAAAGCACTATGGCCCGTGAACTGGCGGCAAAAGTTGGCTTTGTGTACATCGATACTGGAGCAATGTATCGGGCAGTGGCATTGTATGCCTTGCGGCACGATGCATTTGACGACGGCGGCCTAAACCAAGAGTGGCTCGCCGAATCTCTGAGTCAAATTGAGGTTGAATTCCGTTTCCCGCCGGAAGGCGGAAGCCGCGCTCACACCTTTTTGAACGGGGAAGATGTAGAAACGGAAATTCGTCAAATGGCGGTAAGCAACCGAGTATCCGAAGTTGCCGCCGTATCCGAAGTCCGGAAGTTTTTAGTTGCCCAACAACAAAAAATGGGAGAAAAGGGTGGAATCGTTATGGACGGAAGAGATATCGGAACCGTGGTATTTCCGCATGCGGCACTTAAGATTTTCATGACCGCATCGCCCGAAATTAGAGCGCAAAGAAGATATCAAGAACTTCGAGCGAAAGGAGAAGCCGTGAACATTGATGAGGTTCGATCAAATCTAGAACGTCGCGATTACATTGATAGTAACCGGTCGGATAGCCCATTGAAACAAGCCGACGACGCGAAAGTGCTCGACAACAGCGCGCTGACTAGAGAGGAACAATTATCGATAGCCCTTGAATGGGTTCAGTCCGCATCGAAAGGTTGAAGAACTGAATAGAATCCAAAACGGCAACATTTAAATACTTCGTACCTTTCGGCCCATGATACACAGAGAAGGTTACGGAATCGTTTTAGGCGCCTTGATCGCCGTAGTTGTTTTTTCATGGGGATTCAATAGTCTACACGACATCTATTTGCTCAAAATAGTGACCACCTTAGCATTATGGGTTGTATTCTTCTTAATACTCCAGTTTTTCAGGAATCCAAAACGCGGGGCTCCCGGACAAGAGCTCAATGAAGTAATTGCCCCTGCTGATGGAAAAGTAGTAGTCATCGAAGAAACGGATGAGGGCGAATTCTTGAAAGACAGGCGTATTCAGATCAGTATTTTCATGTCGCCATTGAATGTGCATGTGAACAGGAACCCCATAGCGGGAATAGTGAAGTACGCGAAATACCACAAAGGGAAGTACCTTGTAGCGTGGCATCCAAAATCATCTAAGGAAAACGAAAGAACGACCGTTGTTATTGAGAATAAGTTTGGACCGATCTTGTTCCGTCAAATCGCGGGCGCAGTTGCTCGGCGTATTAAGTTTTACGTGAATGAGGGCGACGAAGTCCGGCAAGCGGAAGAAATGGGTTTTATTAAATTCGGATCACGGGTCGACGTGTTTCTTCCACTGGATGCGGAAATACTCGTTTCTGCAGATCAAAAAACGCGCGGCGGAGAAACTGTTCTGGCGCGATTAAAATAGTTCGCTCGAATCTATTTGTACCGAACGAAGAAAAGAAATAGACTTCTCGATATCGGCTCCTAAGAATCGATCATTCTCCACAAAAGATACTTCTTCCCTAAAAGCGGAAAAGAGCGTTTCAATCAAGGGACTCGTTTTAGACGGTCTTCTAAATTCGATGGCCTGACTGGCATTGAGCCATTCAATGGCTAATATGCGTTCGAGATTATCCAACACGCGAATAAGCTTTGTTGCTCCGTTCGCACCCATACTCACGTGGTCTTCTTGTCCATTGCTCGAAACAATGGAGTCGATAGAGGCAGGCGTGCACAATTGCTTATTCTGGCTTACAATACTTGCTGCGGTGTATTGCGGAATCATGAACCCACTGTTGAGTCCCGGGTTTGCCACTAAAAACTCAGGTAAACCTCTTAAACCGCTTACTAGTTGGTAGGTCCGTCGTTCTGAGATGCTTCCTAATTCGGCCATCGCAATAGCCAAATAGTCAAGAACCAAAGCCAGCGGCTGACCGTGGAAATTGCCAGCTGAAATAATGAGATCCTCTTCAACGAATATCGTTGGGTTATCCGTCACTGAGTTTGCTTCTTTTAGGATGGTTTTGGAGGCAAAAGACAACGTGTCTTTCGAGGCTCCGTGTACTTGAGGAATGCATCGGAACGAGTAGGGATCTTGAACATGTGCTTTCTTCCGTTCGATGAGCTCACTTCCATTCAAGAATTCCGAAACACGCGCTGCGGTGTCTATTTGCCCTTGATGAGGACGGACAAATTGAATCAACTCATGAAAGGGTTCAATGCGCCCATCAAAAGCGTCTAAAGAAAGGGCTCCACATAGATCGGCCCAATAGCCCAAGCGATAGGCTTGAAATAGCGCGTAAATTCCATGCGCAGACATGAATTGAGTGCCGTTCAAAAGAGCTAACCCTTCTTTCGACCGAAGAGTAATTGGTTTTAATTGAAGCTTTTCAAGGGCTTCTGCGGAGGAAATCCGATCGCCATTAAGCCAAACTTCTCCTTCTCCAATAAGCGGTAGCGCTAAATGAGCTAAGGGCGCCAAATCACCACTAGCACCCAAAGAACCCTGTTCAAAAATTACGGGAATTGCATTGTTGTTATATAATGCAATGAGCCGCTCTACAGTAGACAGCTGAACTCCGGAATGACCCAAGCTCAATGCGTGAATTTTCAACAAGAGCATGAGTCGAACAATATCAATATCCACCAAGTCTCCTGTTCCACATGCGTGTGAAACCACCAAATTGACTTGTAATTGTTCTAAATTTTCTTTTGAAACCGAAACCTTACACAAGCTCCCGAAGCCTGTATTGATTCCGTAAATTGAATCCTCTGATTGCTCGATTTTTTTATCGAGATAATCCCGACATTCCTGAATTCGTTTTTTTGATTCATCAGATAATTCAAGAAGTTCGTTCTCTTGCCAAATTCGATGGAGTGTCTCTAAGTCGAGCTGTTTTGGGGAAATTTGAAACATAGAATGTGTAGTAATGTGTGGTCAAAGTTACGCCTTCAAATAGAATTTACTGCCGTGAATGATTCCGAATTGGGCCACCCCATAAGTTACCATGATGGAAAGTCCGGAAGCGGGTAGGGGAGCGATAAATTGGTTGTAGGCTAAGAGGCTATCAGACGCGATAAAAAACAGCGCACCAATGCCAATCCAGGTATAGGATGTGTTTGGATTTCTCGGTCGTAAAAAAGCCGTAATGCCCATAGACGTGATCATGATTCCATAAAGAATCAGCGGAATGCGCAAGGTGGCTCCATCGGGCCGCAGGCCGAGTTGAGGAAGTATCCAGTTCAAGAAAAAGAGAAGATAGAGAAGAAAGGGAATCGCAACCAGTATTTTGTTTTTAAGACTTCGGGCCGCGGCCGGAATTTGTCGGGTAAAAATTACCGTGTAACTCAATTGAGTTAAAAAGAAACAGCCCAGTCCCAACAAGAAGTATTGAGCACCAAACATGAGCGCTATGTCACCCATCCAGCTGAAGAAAAGCGCTGCTTGAAGGCCCCGAAAGGTTTGGGTTGTAGTGTCTATCTCAATGCGAAAATACGCCCAGAGTAATGGAATGAGCATCGGTTTGAATATCCATACCATCCAGGCGATTCCCGATTCGGAACCGTAGATTTCTAGCCCAAGTGCTACAAAGAAGAGCACTGGAAGCAGTCGATTGAGTTTCATGTGGCTTTAGCTTAGGTTTTTCCGCAGTGAAAATAACCAAACCGATGAGACTACAAGAAAAGATAGCGAAATGAAGAATAAAATACCGGTCCCAAACAACCCTATGCAAAGCGGTAACAGCAGGAAGAGTCGAAGTATCTCGTACTTGATAAAGCTCGCGCGACCTTCAAACGCGAGTCCGATAGAATAAATCGCATAAATCAAATAGGCGGCGAGGGCAGAGTACTGGCCAATGAGCTTTACGTCGCCGCTTTCGAGCATGGAGCCCGAGGTAAACATAAAATAACTAGTTAGCGCAATGACACCGATAAACTGAAGCCATAGATAGGGCCCAAACCCTTTCAAGGAGGGTACGTCAAATTTTTTGTAGGTCGACCGATCAATTTCTGACGGAGCTTGGAATCCACCCAAATAATCGGGTCGCCAACCTGGCGGCTTGATAAAAACCAGCAACTTGTCCTTGAAGCTTTTGGTTTGCTTTGAAAGCGCAATGAGCTCATCCCAGTAATGAAAGTTAGCCCAAACAGGGTTCCAGCTATTGAGCGGTGATGTGATTCCATATACGGGCTCTTCCTCTTCTTTTTGGAAGGTCCCAAACATCCGGTCCCAAATGATCAACGTTGCTGCGTGATTCTTATCGATGTACTTTGGATTTGATCCATGGTGAACGCGATGGTGACTCGGAGTATTTAGAATCCATTCTAAGGGACCCATTCGGTCGATAGTGCGCGTGTGAATCCAAAACTGATAAAGGGTATTAAAGGCTGCAACGGTCACGATCATGAGCGGGGAAAAACCGGCGATGGCCAATGGAATATAAAAGGCCCAGCTGAAAAGCCCTTGGAACCAACTTTGGCGCAAGGCCACGCTAAAATTGTATTCTTCGCTCTGGTGATGCACAATATGCGTTGCCCAAATGAAATTAATTTCATGACTCAATCGATGAAACCAATAATAGCAGAAGTCAACACCGAGAAAAAGCAGAAACCAATTGAGTGGAGAATCTTGAATTGTGGCTAAACGGAAATGGGTGAAAATGTACGTGTAAGCAAGAAAGATCAGCACTTTGAAGTAGGCGCCCAAAATTTGAGAACCGATGCCGCAACTCAAATTGGTTACCGCGTCATTGAACCGATACAGATGGCGCTGCTTTCGCCAAGCTACAAACAGTTCAATGAATATGAGCAAGAAAAATATCGGGACGGATAAAGCGATATAATCCATAAGTAGCGCTTAGTTGTAGTGCAGATTTCCTTTTACTTCATTGATATTCCCGTCGCTATCGATGGCAATTACCTCCATTTCGAGATGAACGTGGTTCGGGCCGAAGTAGGATTCATTAAATATTAAGCTAGGTAGGGTACTCAAGTCGTAGTTCGTAATGTTTTGCCCTTCCAAATCGATGTCCTGCTCATAATAAGTGGTTCCGGTAAAGCTTTTTACAATAACCGTTATCTCTGCAATCTCTTCATCATCTGCGATACTCCCGGCAAAATTCAAGGTGTCGTCAATAGCGTAATAGGGCTCAAGGGTTAAATCTGGAGATAAAACGGTAATAAACGCCATATCGCTATTGTATACCCAGAAATCGACTTCTTTAAAATCACTCGTATTTCCTTCACCGTCTACCAATTGGGCAATCACGTGATAAGGTCCTGCGGTTGCATTATCTGGAACGTCGAAATTCTCGGTAACAAAATATTCTTTCCCATCGAGGTCAATGACGCGGACTTCTTCCCAGGGAACTCCGGCAATTTTTTCATGGCCGTGACCGTCGAATCGATCGTGGATGTTCAGTTTTAATTGATTTAAGGCTGTTTCGTCTTTGTTGTCTGCCTTTACGATAAGGGTGCCGCCGGCCGAAACTTCATTTGTTTCTACAGAAAGGCTTAAAATTTCTGGAGCAGTGGTGTCTTCTTCTGTTTTTCCGCAAGACACAGCGAAAAGGGACAGGCAAAAAACGGGTATTAAAAGCTTTTTCATGTTTTTGAGTTGCATAAAGTTACAGTCGCCAATAGAGCTGCGCTGTTATATTTCGACCGGGCTCAGGCAAATTTAAGAATCGATAGCGACTTAAATGATTCAAATACGTGTTATTCAATGCGTTTCTAACTTCAAGCCTTAAACCGAGCGTACCCGAATTTAAATTCCATTCATTGCCTACGGCAAGATGCAAAAGCGAGTAACCTGGAGTAGTCAACTCGTTCCGATCAACATTATTTTGTGGTGCCGTGTAACGATATCCAAAGTCGGTTTTCCAGTCTTCGGTACCTAGAAAATGCAAATGCCATTCCTTTTCCCATGAAATAAGGCCACTTAAAGGGGGCATAAAAGGCAAAGGGAGGTTTTCATCGAGGTTGAAGGCGTAGATGTAATCGAGTCCGACGGAAACTTTCTCCGTTGCATTTGGAAGCCAGGTCACCTGAGCTTCGGTGCCTGAATGGATGGCAGGGGCTTGTTCGTATATATAAAGCTGGCCAGCCTCGGGTAGCGGACTAAATTGCGCGGAGGGTCTTAAAAAGATGAAGTTTGTGAAGTAGTTGAAGAATGGGCTTACTTGGAATTGCCAATTTCTTCGACTGTGCGTGATTTCCACATCGAGCTGATATCCTACTTCCGGAGTATTTTCCCAAGAGCCTACCTCGTGGCGGAAGGTTCCATGATGAACGCCATTGGCGGCCAATTCTGCTATGTTGGGGGCCCGAAAAGTGCGTGCGATATTCATTCTAGAAACCCACTGATCGCTCCAGTGGTGCATCCAGCCGAAGGCTGCGGACAAACCAAAATTATACTGTGCCGCGGCATAGCTTCTTTGCCTTGAGTCGACTTTTACAATTTCATCGTTTACGATGTCGTAAATGGGCTGAAAAAAAGGTTCGGCATTGTAGTGTACAACATCGGTGCGAACCCCGTAATTAATAGATCCCCGTTTGGTTGATTTTTCATTCAGAAAGTACAAACCCCCAAGAGTACGGCGATATTCCGGGATCAAAAATTCGAATCCACCAATTTCGTTGCGCTGAAACTCACCCTGAATTCCGACTTGCAATTTGTTGCTCCCGGAATAAAAATACGTTCGTGAATTGAGCGATGCGGTAGATAAATCGAGTGCGAGCGCCTGCGTGTTGTCTTCGTCGGGAGTTATACCGTGTGCGTCGGGAAAAGATTGCTCTTCGCGATCGTTGTTTTGGAACCCTAAATCGGTGATCCATTGGAAGTTTTCGCCGTGGTAATGGTGGTGCCCACTGAAGCGTACATGCTTGTTGTGTTGAAAGGGGAGGGCTATATTTCTGCGGTCTCCATCGTCTGCAATCTGATACGCGCGTGGGATACCCACGGCGCCGGGGAAAATCCCTACTTTTTGCTCGAAATAACTCATGCGCGCACTGAAATCGTGCTTTCCGGCAGAGAGTCCGGTGGTGAGTTGACCGCTGTATTGATGGCCGGCGGTATTTACAAGTTGTTCGTTTTCAATTGGAAGAATAAAGGAGTTGTAGATGAATGTATCTGCCGGGACCTTATAGTCGCCGAATGATTGACCTGATAGGCGGAGGGTAAGCCAAGTAGACTCATTTTTTATGGTGCTTGAGGCAGAGGCTCCGAAGGCGTTATTGACCGATTGGTAAAGGGCGTTTGCCGAGCTACTAAATTTTTCATCGGGCAGCGTAGCTGGCCGAAGGTTAAGGATACCACCGGTCGCATCGGACCCATAGGCCAAGGCATTTGCTCCTTTTATGATTTCTATTTCTTCCACGCTGAAAGGGTCTATGTCGAGACCGTGATCAGCACCCCATTGTTGGCCTTCCTGTTTAATTCCGTTGTCGTTAACTTGAATGCGTGATCCTGAGAGACCGCGAATAACGGGTTTCCCGATTCCTACACCCGTATTAATGGAGTTAACTCCCGGAATAAACGAGAGTGTTTGGGCTAGCGATGGCGACCAGTTTTGCGCGAGTTCGGATCGGTCCGTTAGGACTGTAGTCGAACTTTGAGAGGTTGCCGCGCTTTTTCTTTCGACGGAAACGGTCACTTCTTGAATAAGGTAATTGTCTGGAATTAAATAGGCGATGAGCGTATCCGATTGTAATTCGACTTCTGCGTGAAAATGCTGGTAACCAATTGCCTGGATGTGCAAATGGAATTCCGTTTCATGTACATTCAGTTCGAATCGACCCGCTGTATCGGCAATAATGCGCTGGTGTGCGTGTCCGAATTCGATTAGTGCGAATGGAACGGGTTCCTTGGTTTTTTCGTTGAGAACAAGCCCCAACAGTGGGTTTTGAGCAAATGAAACCGACCCCCAAAGCGAAAGAAGTGCAACAAGGAGCCGTTTTAAAGCCATATTAACCTTTTAGTTTTTCTGTTAACGAGCTAAGAGAGTAAGAGGTTTGTTCGCCATCAGACATATTTTTAACGGTAATTTGGCCCGATTCAATTTCGTTATTTCCAACGAGTGCCACGAATGGAATTGCTTTCCGGTCGGCATAGCTCATTTGCTTTTTCATTTTTGCGGATTCTGGATAAACTTCACATCGAATACCCGCTTCGCGCAAACTGCGCGCCCATTTTAGGCATTGATTGCTTTCTGCCTCACCGAAATTCACGAATAGCAATTGCGTTTCGTTGGCCACTGATTTTGGGAAGCGATCTAGCTCCTCGATCACTAAATAGATTCGATCGAGCCCGAAGCTAATACCAACGCCGGGAAGTTCTTGACCGCCAAAAACGCTGGTAAGGTCGTCGTAACGTCCGCCACCTCCAATAGAACCTAGCTTCACTTCGGATGAAACCACTTCAAAGATGGGCCCGGTATAGTAGTTAAGTCCGCGGGCAAGGGTTACATCCCACCGCAAGTTGGCGCGACGCAGTCCGAGATCGTTGGTTCGCTCGAATATATAGCGCAATTCGTTCAGGGCCTCTCGGCCGGAAGGGAAACCACCTAACAATGCTTCAAGCATGTCCAGTTGATCTTGAAAAGAGTTAGGAGTATCAAATAAAGGGGCGAGCTTTTCAATAGCTTCCGTGGAGATTCCTCGAGATGCCCATTCTTCGACGACGCCGGCGCGTCCAATTTTGTCGAGTTTGTCAAGCGCTACTGTTAAGTCGATCAATTTATCGGGTGCTTCAATCAATTGGGCTAATGCAGTTAGCAGTCCTCGGTGGTTAATGCGAATTTCAGTGGTAAGGCCTAGACGGTCAAAAACTTCGTCGTAAATCTGAATGAAATCTACTTCTTGAATGAGGCTTTTGGAGCCGATTACATCAGCATCGCATTGGTAAAATTCCTGATACCGTCCCTTTTGTGGGCGATCTGCGCGCCAAACGGGCTGTATCTGATACCGTTTGAATGGGAGCGCAAATTCACTCTGATGCATAACTGCGTATCGAGCGAATGGAACGGTTAAATCGTAGCGCAAACCGCGTTTTGATATTTGTTTGGTTACGTCGTTGAGGTCCGATTCGATCGGATTCACTTCCGATTTCCGGAAGGGGCTTAGAAAATCTCCGTTGTTGAGAATTTTAAAAACTAAACGATCTCCTTCATCGCCGTATTTCCCCAAGAGTGTATCGAGGTTTTCAAAAGTCGGCGTTTCAATGGGCTGAAATCCGTACGACTCGAATACAGATTTTATGGTGTCCATGATGTATGAACGCCTGTGAACTTCGATCGGATTAAAATCGCGGGTTCCTTTGGGTACGGATGGTTTCTGGGCCATTGGTCAAAATTTCTCCAAATATCGGTATCTTTCAGTTAATTATAACGAGCGCTTTCGCTAGAGGCAGAGAACAGAAATTAGAAAAATTCTTATTAGAAAAATCCCAAGAGTTAATTAAAGTATTCATTTACAAATACTTAAAAAAAACAGCACGGTTTTTACACACCACCATTACATAAAAATGCCCAAAATAACGGTGCAAAACTGGTATGGGATTTTTACGTTCGTGCCGTAGGCGCTTCGAAAGAATTCGCTTTCGGCGTGATGCTCGACCAAGTAACCCAAACGCAAATCGCGGGTGTTTCAGGGTACAACAATTCGGGTAGAGTTGCATTGAATGGAAACGGTACAGAATCAGGACAAACGAATGCTGTTGTGTTCCCGTTTGACGACGTTGACCAGGTAATTAATCGACCCGGAGGGTCTTTTTATAATACGATTCCGGGTAATCCGGCGGGCATATCAGATACGCTACAAATTGTAATCGACTTCGTATCGCCTATAGATCCCACATATTTGTTAGCCGCGCCTCCGTATAACCCTTTCGTTTTTACGGATAATGTACGAGGCAAAGAGTTGCATTTAGTCGATGGTGAGCCAACGGCATTAGTAGACCCCACATTCTTCGGAACAGATAAGGATAATTCAAATCCGGGCTCTGGAAAATACTATCGACCTGTAGATTCCTTTTGCTGGGCAGTGGATATTCCAGAATATTTTGAATACCCCTTGAGAAAGCCGACATCGTTACCGCGCATTTAAAATTTGTTCAGTGGTGTCAAAGTGGAGGGGCCACCTTCGACGATTGGTACAAGAATAAAAGCGGCTATCGGAATTCAGAAAACATATACTAAATAAAAAAGTCCCGCATTTGCGGGACTTTTTTATTTGTACTCTTCCTTCATTTTATCGGCGAATACTTTTTTGAGTTTATCGACTTTCGGGTCAATCACGTAACTACAATAGGGCTGGTTACTATTCAAATTGTAATAGTTCTGATGATAATTCTCAGCGGGATAGAACGCGTCGAATTCAGCAATTTCAGTTACGATGGGCTTGTCAAATGCTCCGCGCGCATTCAACTGTTCTTTATAGTAAATCGCCTTTTCGCGCTGTACTTCATTGTGAAAGAAAATCGCCGAGCGATACTGCGAACCAACGTCCGCGCCTTGACGATTTAAGGTGGTAGGGTCGTGTGTTTGCCAAAAAACTTCCAATAACTCATCAAAAGAAATTTTCTCTGCATCGTAGACAATTTGCGCCACTTCTGCATGACCTGTTCGCCCGGAGGTCACTTCTCGGTAGGTGGGGTTTCTCACCGTCCCTCCAGAGTAACCACTGGTTACGGATTCAACACCTTCTAACCTTTGAAATACGGCTTCGATACACCAGAAGCACCCCGCCCCAAACGTAGCTGTTTGGAAATCTGCATTCACATTGTTCATTTCACTGGATTTATTCGTTTCAATATCGCTGAATAATCGAGCACTAGGCTCGCTGGTCTGGCCGCAGGCCGCTAAAGCCACGGCTAGAATACTAAGTATACTGGTCCATTTTTTCATAGTTCTTTATTTACTCCTCAAAAGTAGGGCCTCACGGCCCGACGATTCGTCAGGGTGAAGACAAAAACAGCGTTCTACTTGTTAATGTTTGTTAACGACTTAAATCAAAGGGTAAATCGAAGGAATAGGAAACTTCGGGGTAGAAGGGAAGGTAGTTGTCATCGCTGTCCAGTATAGCGCCAATGCCGATGGATAATCGCCTGCTTTTCGTGTGTTGTTTCCATTCCCAAGCTAAGCCGGCTTGAATCATCGCGCCGCGAGGCGCTTCTTCTAATTCAAAATCGAACCAATCGGTTTCTATAAAATGCCGATATCCCACCCAAACTTGTGAATAATAACGTGTGAATCCGCGCTTTTTACTTTTTCCTTTTCGGAAATTTTGATCGCGTTTGTAGGTATAGCCAATCCGTCCGTAGGGACTCCAGCCGAGCCCATAAAAACCGGCTCCGGCACTTGCCGACAACAATTCGTTTCTATGATAGCGAACGTTGATTCCGGGCACACTTCCCATAACCCCCATTTCAGCTCCTACCGACCAATAACTCCAACCATTTACATTGGCGGTTTTATTCATGCCACCACCTTGAGCAAACGAGTTTGCCGCGACTAACATTCCAAACGCAAGAGTCATTAGTGTTCTCATTCGATAAATTTTGAATGTACACACGGAGGAATTTGTTTTTTGTACTGCCGCAAAGAGGACCGGAATTCCCGTATTGAGTGAAAAGTTTACAACGAGATTAAACCGCAAAAATTACTTCACCAGTTTCTTGTAACGAATACGCGTTGGGCCTTTGTCGCCCAGACGTTTCTTCTTGTTTTCTTCGTAATCGGAATACCCGCCTTCAAAGAAATATACTTGTGAATCGCCTTCAAAAGCTAAAATATGCGTACAAATGCGATCCAAGAACCAACGGTCGTGAGAGATAACCACTGCACAGCCGGCAAAATTCTCCAAACCTTCTTCAAGAGCCCTCAGTGTATTTACGTCCAAGTCATTCGTTGGCTCATCGAGAAGCAAAACGTTGCCTTCTTCCTTCAATGTCATGGCCAAGTGAAGTCGATTTCTTTCACCACCCGACAAGACACCTACTTTTTTACTTTGGTCGGATCCACTAAAGTTGAATCTACTCACATAGGCGCGCGAGTTGATCGAGCGACCTCCCATTTCGATGATTTCATGCCCTCCGCTGATGTTTTCCCAAATACTTTTTTCTGGATCCACCACAGCGTGTTGCTGATCTACGTAGGCAATTTTAACTGTTTCGCCCGTGTCAAAAGTTCCGCTATCTGGCGTTTGTTGTTCCATAATCATGCGGAAGATGGTCGACTTACCGGCCCCGTTCGGGCCAATGATCCCAACGATTCCGGCAGGAGGCAGGGTGAAGTTTAAATCTTCATACAGGAGTTTCTCTCCAAATGCTTTTCGAACGTGTTGCGCTTCAATCACCTTGGTGCCCAAACGAGGCCCTGGCGGAATAAACAACTCGAGTTTCTCGTCTTTCTGCTTGGAACCTTCATCGAGCAATTTTTCATAATTACTAAGACGGGCTTTGCTTTTGGCTTGGCGGCCTTTGGGCGACATGCGTACCCATTCCAATTCTCGCTCTAAAGTTTTGCGGCGTTTGCTTTCCGACTTTTCTTCTTGGAGTAAGCGTTTCGATTTTTGATCGAGCCAACTGCTGTAATTTCCTTTCCAAGGAATCCCTTCTCCGCGATCTAACTCGAGAATCCAACCGGCCACATTGTCCAAGAAATAACGGTCGTGCGTCACAGCGATCACCGTCCCAGGGTAACGCTGTAGGTGCTGCTCGAGCCAATCGACTGATTCTGCATCCAAGTGGTTGGTGGGCTCATCGAGTAATAAAATGTCGGGTTGCTGCAAAAGCAAGCGGCAAAGAGCTACACGTCGGCGCTCACCACCTGATAGGTTTTTAATAGGAGTGTCTCCTTCCGGAGTGCGGAGTGCGTCCATCGCGCGCTCGAGTTTCTGATCGAGTTCCCAGCCTCCGGCAGCTTCAATTTTGTCTTGCAATTCCGCTTGGCGATCGATGAGTTTTTGCATTTTATCAGGATCTTCCATTACGGCTGGATCCATAAAACCTTCGTTTACTTTTTCGTATTCAGCCAGCACATCAACGATCTCTTGCATACCTTCTTTTACGATATCCATGACCGTTTTGTCGTCGTCGAGTTCCGGCTCTTGGGGTAAATATCCTACAGAATAGCCATCCGAGAAATGGACTTCTCCTTGAAAGGCTTTATCGACGCCAGCAATGATTTTAAGAAGGGTACTCTTACCAGAGCCGTTTAGTCCGATAATCCCAATTTTGGCCCCGTAAAAGAAGCTGAGGTAAATATCTTTAAGCGTTTGCTTGTTGTTGGAATAGCTCTTGCTCACATTGACCATCGAAAAGATGATCTTTTTATCGTCTGACATAATGAATTGCGTTTTGGAGGTCGCAATATCGGAATATTCGTGCTAGTTCATGCGATAACCTTGGTTTCAAAAATGATAGGAGAAAGCCAAGCATTTTCGGGATAGCTTTAAGCGATAAAAATCACTTCCTTGATTGGACTGGTTGTAGCCATCGATTTCTGATCGATTCTTTTTCGATCTGCTCACTTGCAATGAAGCCCCGCTCACCCAAGAGCCCTGCAGGGTCATGGAGCGATCTAGATGGATAGGTTCTTCTAAGAGTACTTTGGACGTGTATTTTGTCCCTATTCCTAATAAGGTGAATGCGGCGTCTTTAATTGTTCCGTACCCGGATATAGGAGCGCTTGGGAATGGCTCATTGTTCTTCATGTTGTAAAACGACTCGATATCTATTTGACTTCCCCACCAACGATCATCCAAGTTTTGCTCATTAGAGCTTTTATGCTTCGGCTTACTCTAAAAAGGAGGTTTCTTGCACTTGGGGGCCGCTACCCCGTCATAATATATAGAAGTGTAATCATTTGATACCCGACTTGACTTCAGTTGAGCTGAAGAATAAAAAAGGAGACCAACAGAGAACAAAAAAGGGAAGAAAGGATAGGTGTTGGCGAATTTTCAAAATGTCTGGGAATTTTAAAATTGAAACGAAATTCCAATGCTATTCGAGAACCTGCGTGTTATTTGAGTAGCTCTTACTCGCATTAACGATCGAATGGTTGATCTTTTTATCGTCGCTGATCTGTATCGGGTTTGAGCGCGAAGTAGGGCAATTATTCGGCGTCTCAGTCCTTAAAGCTGAAGGCGAAATCCAATTCCTTCCCCTGTGGTTAATACTCGATACGGAGAAGATCGAGCAGTATGCGAATCCTGTGTATCCAGCATAGAGTAGCCTCCATTGGACCCTTTGACAAGTTGAATGATACCGTGGGTTATTGAAAAAACGGTCAATCCGGCACCACCAATAAACGTGACCACACCAAGAGCCTCATCTGCCCAATACAAATGGAACGAAAGATACGTTAACCCCAACCCGCTAGCTGTACCAACGGTCAGCCACAAAATGCCGTTCTTCTTTCGGTAATTTCTAATGTATTTTCTTTTCGGCCCATAAGGGGACAAAAGTACTATTGATTCGAGGTCTTGAGACAGTTGATCACTCATCGCAGTGATTTTCTCCGTTTCTAATGGATCGGAGTAGTTTGCTCGATATTGTCCGTGGGAGGTTCCACAAATAAGGATAAAGGAGATTAGGGAAATGGTGTTCTTCATGGTTTTGGTTTTAATAATGTAGATAGCTCAATTAATTCTAGCCCAAGTAAACGAGCGATGCAAGAAGAGCTAATCGTAACATTTCGTTTTTGATTGATGATCCAAAAGTGTGAAGAAGCGTTCATCATAGTAAATTGAATTCCGCAATGCCCCGCGTTTTTTTGCGTTATTTGCAAAGACATTGAAAACGCCATTTTCCGCCCATTAAGGGTTCGACTATTTTTTCGTTTGTGAAGCAGTATTTTACCGGTATGCTCCTTTTTCTTTCTTTTTCTGCGGCCTTCGGCCAGAGGGAATATATTGAGGTATCTGGTCAAGTGCTCAATCGCGAAACGTTCAAACCCATTTCCTTAGTCAACGTAATTAACCTTCGCGATCGTTCCGGAACAGTCACGAATATGGAAGGTAAGTTCAAGGTGAAAGTGCGGCGTTCCGACACGCTCATTCTCTCAAGCGTTGAGTTCGTTCGCGATACCATCACCTTCGGACACATTACTTCGAAAGAACATTTTGTTCAAGTGATGCTTACTTCTAGGACATATGTATTGAGAGAAGTAGAGGTAGAAGGCTTGGGGAATTACGATCAGCTAAAAGCCAAAATCCTGGAATGGGAGCGCAATAAGAAAAGTACGAAACGAGCTTTTGTAGAGCGGCCCACTCAACCCAGAATGGAAGCGCCGGAAAAGGTTGCTGCTACCTGGACAAGTCCGTTCGACATGCTTTATGAAACCTTCGGAAAACGACCGAAGCAGCTGAAAAAACTAGCCGAACTCGAGCGGCAAGATGCGTACGAAGCAGCCATTCAATATCGGTTTACACCAGAGGTTGTGAATGCGCTTACACAGCTTGATGGCGCCCCATTAGAGAGTTTTATGCGCCGATGTCGCTTTAGTTATGAGTTTATCTTTACGGCAACCGATTATGAATTTTATATAGCCATACTCGATTACTACAGCGCCTATCGGCGCGATGTAGAACGCGTTGGTGAATACGGCTATTAATGAACCATCTGCCCGAAGGGCGGTTTTATACTCAATGAAAAGTTTCGACATCCCCACATTTTATAGATCACCTATAATAAGCCCCATTAAGGAGGCCCGTAAAATTACCGATCCACGAAAAAAGGATTTCACACCCACTGTGCTCGATTTCGGAACGGTGAAGTTCATTATCGCGCGCCATTTTGGTTTTTGCTATGGGGTCGAGAACGCCATAGAGATCTCCTATAAGGCCATTGAAGAGAATCCCGGCAAAAGAATTTTCCTGTTGAGTCAAATGATTCATAATCAAGAGGTGAATGCCGATTTAGAATCAAAAGGACTCCGTTTTATTCAAGATACATTAGGGAATCAGATGATTCCGTGGGATGAAATCCAGAAGGATGACGTAGTGATTGTACCTGCCTTTGGCACCACATTAGAGATAGAAGGGTTACTCAAGGAAAAAGGCATTGAAACGACTACGTATGATACGACCTGCCCATTCGTTACGCGCGTATGGAAAAGAGCAGAGAAGCTAAGTGTCGATAATTACTCGCTCATCATTCACGGCAAACGTAAGCACGAAGAAACCCGCGCAACCTTTTCACACAGCAGTGAAAAATCTCCTGCCCTCGTCATAAAGGATATGGACGAGGCTATTTTACTCGGATCAATTATGAAAGGGGAGCGTCCTGCGCACGAATTCTCGACCATTTTTGAAGGAAGATTCAGCCCGGATTTTGATCCGGAACTTCATTTGGTCCGGTTTGGAGTAATCAACCAGACGACTATGCTGGCCACGGAAACCCAGGCAATTACGGATTATTTGCGCGGCATAGTGGAGGAGAAGTACGGTCCAGAAAACATGCGTGAGCACATAGCCGATACACGAGACACCTTGTGTTACGCAACCAACGATAACCAAGAGGCGACCTATGGATTATTGGAACACCAAGCAGATTTAGCCATCGTGGTAGGAGGGTATAACAGCTCTAATACCAGTCATTTAGTAGAGTTGTGCGAAGAAAAGTTGCCTACGTTTTTCATTAATTCAGAACGGGAAATTGAGGGGCCGAATTCGGTGTATCACTTTGATTTACACCAAAATAAGCGCGTTCTTTCACCATCGTTTTTACCGAAGGCGGATCGTGTTCCAGAAATCATTTTGACGAGCGGAGCCAGCTGCCCCGACGCTATTGTTGATCGGGTAATGATGAAGGTGCTCGGTTTTTATCCTGGACATAGGGAACCGGAAGTCGTGGTTGCGGAAATTGTTGCAGATAATAAAGCCTGATTTCACTGCGGCCCGCTTTCGTTTAGGTCAGTCGAGGCAATTCCTTTAAAAAGACGTAGGCCTTTTTCTCATGGTTAAGCGCGCAATAATAGTGATCGAGCCCGTTGGTAACGGCTAAATAGGGCACGTTTAATGTTGAGTTGTATCGGGCAATTTGATCGAAAGTGCTTTGATCAATTTTGACATTGGGTCTTTTGCATTCCACAATCAAGTAAGGAGCGCCTTCCTCATTGAAGTATACGATATCACATCGGCGCGATTGATGGTTCACTTTAATTCCGTGTTCAATGGCTATTCGTCCGGCCGCTAGGCCGTGTACTTTTATTAAATACTGAACAAAGTGCTGCCGTACCCATTCTTCCGGGGTCAATATGATATATTTGTTCCTCAAGGGATCCCAAATTTCAGTTGTTGAATCAGGGCCCTTTTTCAAACGAAATGGATGAGGAGGCAGGTTCAATGGTTGCATCAAGCGAATTTATAATTTATTCTTTGTGCTATGGTGAATAAAGAAGACATCATCAAGAACTGGCTACCGCGATATACGGGTCTTGAATTGAGCGAGTTTGGGCGGTATATTCTACTGACCAATTTTGACAATTATGTAGATCTATTCGCCGAAATGACCGGGGCTGAAATTAATGGAGAAGACAAAGCCATGTCGAGCGCAACTTCCGATGGAATAACGATGATTAATTTCGGAATGGGCAGTCCGAACGCGGCGACCATAATGGATTTACTCGGTGCTATTGACCCTAAGGCCGTATTGTTTTTAGGTAAATGCGGAGGCCTTAAAAAGAAAAATACCTTGGGCGATTTAATCTTACCCATTGCCGCTATACGCGGAGAGGGGACCTCGAATGATTTTTTCCCTCCGGAAGTGCCGGCATTGCCGTCGTTCAGTCTTCAAAAAGCTGTTTCCACAACGATAAGAAATCATCAGAAAGACTATTGGACGGGAACGGTCTACACATCGAACCGTCGCGTTTGGGAGCACGACGATCAATTCAAAGAGTACTTGCAGCGAACCCGTGCGATGGCCATCGATATGGAAACGGCCACGCTATTCTCCGTAGGTTTTTACAATGAGATCCCCGTCGGCGCGCTGCTGCTGGTGAGTGACCAACCGATGATTCCGGACGGGGTAAAAACAGAAGAAAGTGACCGTAAAGTGACGGCCGAATTTGTTTTGAGCCATGTTCAAATAGGGATTGACTCGCTCAATGAAATTAGAAATGAAGGTACTACCGTAAAACATTTGCGCTATTAATGGATTCATTCGAGCAAATAGTGGCCGATTTAAAGGCCCAACGCTATAAGCCTGTTTATTTTTTAATGGGCGACGAAGCCTATTTTATTGATGAGATCGTTCATTACATCGAAAAGGAAGTTTTAGACGAAGCGGAAAAGAGTTTTAATCAAACGATTCTATACGGCAAGGATACGGACATCCCTACGGTTGTCTCAGAGGCAAAGCGTTTTCCAATGATGTCCGACCGCCAGGTCGTCATCTTAAAAGAAGCGCAGCATATTCGAGATTGGACACCTTTAGAGTCGTATGTAGAGCAACCTCAAACCTCGACACTTTTGGTCATTGCGCACAAATACAAAGCCTTTGACAAGCGTAAAGCCTTGTTTAAAAAGCTGTCGAAGAGTAATGCTGTCGTGCTCGAGAGCAAGAAAATGTACGACGACAAAGTGCCCGGTTGGATCGAAAAGAAGGTGCAGCAACTGGGTTTCAAGATCACGTTTAAGTCGGCGGCGTTGCTATTTGAATTTCTGGGAAACGATTTGGGAAAGATTGCCAAGGAACTCGAAAAACTAGAAATCCTGCTTTCACCCGGTCAGGAAATCACCCCGGCCTTTATCGAGCAAAACATAGGTATCAGCAAGGACTACAATAACTTTGAATTGCAGAATGCGCTAGGGGAAAAGAACATCGAGAAATCAAATAGAATAGTAGCCTACTTCGCAGCGGATCCCAAGCATCATCCAATAGTAGTGACTTTAGGAGTCCTTTATAATTTTTACTCAAAGCTGTTTATATATCACGGACTAACCGATAAAAGTAGAGGGGGAGTAGCGAGTTCTTTAAAAGTGAATCCTTTTTTTGTGCCGCAATACCAGCAAGCAGCCCACCACTATTCTTTTAAAAAAACCGCTCGGATTATGGGCTATTTGCGCGAAGCAGATGTTCGTTCAAAAGGGGTTGGAAATCAATCGACCAGCCAGCCAGACCTTCTAAAAGAATTAATTTTTAAAATCTTGCATTAGGTATTTTCAGGTTTTTCTTGGGCCTATCGGCCCGATGAAAGATTGAGAAAAAACTTACCTTAGCGCTCTTGTAAAAAAATTATGGTTAATAGATTCTTTTCACGCGGTATCTTGACCGTGGCTGTGGTTCTACTCTCACTCCTAGCCCAAGCTCAAGATTACGGTACCCTTAGAGGTTTTGTTTATGAAAAAGAAACCGGAGAACCGGTTATGTTCGCGAACGTGGTTCTCGCAGGAACCACCTTTGGAGCCTCCACTAATATTGATGGGTTTTTCACTATCCCGAAAGTTCCGGTGGGTACCTATGATGCCCTCGGTCTTTATATCGGCTATGATACAACGACTATTTCGGTAACCATCGAAAAGAATAAAATCATTACCGAGAAATTCTACATGACGGAATCGTCGGTTCAGTTGAACGTAGTTGAGGTTTCGGCCGAGCGTCAAGAAATGAAAACAGAAGTGCGCACCTCTGTTTCTAAAGTGACAGCCAAAGAAATTGAAACGATGCCATCGGTTGGTGGTGAGCCCGATTTAGCACAGTATTTGCAAGTTTTGCCCGGAGTTATTTTCACGGGTGACCAAGGGGGACAGCTCTATATTCGTGGAGGTGCGCCCGTTCATAACTTAACCTTGTTAGATGGGATGGTTATTTACAACCCCTTCCACTCAATTGGCTTTTTCTCGGTATTTGATACGGATATTTTGCGCAACGCCGATGTTTACACAGGTGGAATGCCCGCGGAATACGGTGGGAGAGTTTCCTCAGTAATGGACGTCAGCACGCGTGACGGAAATAAAAATCGATTTACGGGTAAAGTAGGTGCCAGTCCGTTTGCCGCAAAATTGACTTTGGAAGGGCCACTCAGAAATAACGATCGCGGTTCAACCACGTTCTTATTCTCTGCAAAGCACAGTTATTTGGAGCAGACTTCACCTGTACTTTATAGTTATGCAGGCGATGACGGTTTGCCTTTTGGGTTTACGGATTTCTTCGGGAAGTTAAGTTCCAGTAATAGCAATGGTTCTAAATTCAATGTATTTGGCTTTAATTTCACTGATCGCGTGAATTATGAAGGCGTTCAAGAGATGAATTGGAACAGTTTCGGTGCGGGTTCAAATTTTGTACTGGTGCCCGCCGCCTCTCCTTTCCTCATGCAGGGAGACTTCAGTTTTTCTGATTACTCTATTGAATTAGATGAAGGAGATGGTTTGCCCCGTTCGAGTGCAATCAGCGGTTTTAATTTAGGACTCGATTTCACTTATTTTTTACCTAATGAACGTCAGGTAGAATATGGATTAGACATCCAGGGATTCAATACGGATTTTGTTTTCTACAATGCTTTAGCTCGTAAAATTACTCAAGCCCAAAGCACGACCGAATTAGCGGGATACTTCAAGTACAAGTGGAATACGCCGAGGTGGGTATTTGACCTTGGGTTTAGAATGCATTATTACGCTTCATTGAGTGCAGCGAGCCCAGAGCCGCGCGTGGGTGTTAAATTCAATGCCACTGAAAAATTGAGATTCAAAGCGAGTGCGGGATTGTTTAGCCAGAATCTAATTGCAGCCAACAGCGATCGGGACGTTGTGAACCTGTTTTACGGATTCTTAAGTGGTTCCGATAACATTCCGGATGAGTTTAATGGTGATCCCGTGGCGAATCCATTGCAAAAAGCGCGTCACGTAATATTTGGATTTGAATACGATTTAACCGACCGTATCGACGTGAATATTGAAGGGTATATCAAAGACTTCAATCAGATGACAAATATTAATCGGAATAAAATTTACGACGACAACCAAGATAATCAGGATAAACCTGAGTATTTGCGTAAGGACTTCATTATTGAGTCAGGATTGGCCCGAGGTATTGACTTTAACGTCAAGTACTCTTCTCGTCAAGTATATGTTTGGTTTGTATACAGTTTAGGTAAAGTAACCCGTACGGATGAATTCCAAACCTATGCCCCTCATTTCGACCGTCGTCATAACCTCAACTTGGTGAGTACTTATAAGTGGGGAGATGACTTGCATTGGGAATTTAGCGGCCGTTGGAACTTCGGATCGGGCTTTCCTTTTACTCAAACACAAGGCTTTTACGAGGAACTTACCTTTGAAGATGGAGTCAATACAGACCCTACGAATACGAACGGACAACTCGGAATCCTTTATGGCGAGCTGAATGGAGGAAGGTTACCAACCTATCATCGTTTAGATCTTAGTTTAAAGCGTATTTGGGAATGGGGTAAGTACAATCGATTGGAAGGTACATTGAGTGTCACAAACGTCTACGACCGACAAAATATATTCTACTTTAACCGAGTAGAGTACGAACGAGTAGATCAATTGCCGATACTTCCGAGTATTGGTTTCACGTACTCTTTTTAAGACGTAAATACCTTTTCACCGTAACGGGCATTTTACGTAGCTTTGTACGCGGTTTTAACTTCTCATCCTTAAACCGCGGGTATGTCCAGCACCAAGTATATTTTTGTTACCGGAGGGGTAACGAGTTCTTTAGGAAAAGGAATCATTTCAGCTTCATTAGCCAACCTTCTTCAGGCTAGAGGTTATTCTGTCACTATTCAAAAATTTGATCCGTATATCAATGTGGATCCAGGAACGCTAAATCCGTACGAACACGGTGAGTGTTATGTAACCGACGATGGCGCGGAAACAGATTTAGATTTGGGTCATTATGAGCGCTTTTTGAATCGACCTTCTTCTCAAGCAAATAACGTCACCACTGGGCGCATCTATCAAAGCGTTATTGACAAGGAGCGACAAGGTGAATACTTGGGCAAAACGGTTCAAGTCATTCCACACATCACAGATGAAATTAAGCATCGAATGATGCTGCTGGGGAAATCGGGCGATTACGAGATCGTCATCACAGAAATTGGTGGTACTGTGGGTGATATCGAATCACTTCCCTATATCGAAGCCGTTCGTCAACTGCAATGGGAGATTGGCGATGATTGTTTGGTCATTCATTTAACGCTCGTGCCTTATTTAGCGGCGACGGGTGAATTGAAAACCAAGCCTACACAACACTCCGTTAAGTTGCTTCAGGAATCGGGTGTACAGCCGCATATTTTGGTTTGTAGAACAGAGCACAAGATCAGTGATGAAATCCGCAAGAAACTCGCTTTATTCTGTAATGTAAAGCAAGATGCGGTCATCGAATCTATTGACGCGGATACTATTTACGACGTTCCCTTGTTAATGCAAGAAGAGCGTTTAGATGAAGTTGTTTTAAAGAGATTGAGTCTCCCGACGACGACTAAGCCGGACATGCGCGATTGGAAAAACTTTATTCATCGTCTTAAAAATCCCGACCAAGAAGTGAAAATTGGTTTGGTGGGTAAGTACGTTGAATTAAAAGACGCTTATAAAAGTATTGCGGAAGCGCTCATCCACTCAGGATCTGAGAACGAGTGTAAAGTGAACGTTCGATGGATTCATTCTGAATACCTCGACGAAGAAAATACGCCGATTCGATTAAAGGGCCTCGATGGAATCATTGTGGCTCCAGGATTCGGTGAGCGCGGATTAGAAGGTAAGCTTCATGCCGTGCGCTATGCGCGAGAAAACGGGATTCCATTCTTGGGCATTTGCTTGGGAATGCAATGTGCGGTAATTGAGTATGCCCGAAATGTAGCCGGATTGAAAGGAGCGAATAGCTCTGAGATGGATCCAGACTCGAAGTATCCGGTAATTGATTTAATGGAAGAACAGAAAAAAGTCATCAATAAAGGGGGGACCATGCGTTTAGGTGCATACCCTTGTACGCTTGAAAAAGGGAGTAAAGCGGCCACGGTCTACGGAAGAAGCCAAATTTCGGAGCGACATAGACATCGTTTTGAATTCAACAATCAGTATAGGTCGGAATTAGAAAAGGCCGGACTGAAATTTAGCGGTATCAATGATGAGTCTGGATTGGTTGAAATAGTTGAAATTCCCGATCACCCGTGGTTTGTAGGAGTTCAGTTTCATCCAGAATACAAAAGTACAGTTGAGCGCCCAGCTCCGCTTTTCATTCACTTGGTAAAAGCGGCCATGGCGCACAAAGAAGCAAACAATGGAAAATAAAGGATTTGATTGGAATTCCTTCGTCGGAATGATTTTAATCGGAGGTATTCTCGTATGGTTCGCCTATACGAATCAGGGACCCGATGAACCAGAGACTTCACCAGCCAACGAAACACAAACGGAGGAGGTTATTCCCGAGGAACCGGTAACCGCCGAACCCAACGAAACCGTTATTCCGGAGATCAACGCCGGTGGAATGTCAGAATTTGATAATACGGATTCGCTTACAACTACGACTGAGGTTCCCGCGGGCAAAAAGCAATTAGGCTTTTTTAATCCTAAACCCGAAATCACCTCATCTACCGTACTCGAAAATGAACATCTACGTATTGTTATCGACCCGTTAGGGGCGAAAATATCAAGTGCCCAGTTAAAAGAGTACACTCGTTATGACGGCGGAGCACTGGATTTAATCGAGGGTTCTTCAAATTCTATGAATTGGACCTATGCGATCAATGGCGTTCCGGTTCAAACACAAGATTTATATTTTGAATTGTATAGCAGCTCTTCTAGTGAAGCGGTTTATCGTTTAAAGCATACCGAATCAGAATTTATCGAAGTTCGTTACTCCCTTGCGGAAGGAAATGATTTGAGTTATGAAATGCGCACAGTGGGCATGAAACCGTACACTAGCGGTCAAACCGCCTTCAACTGGAGTTTAGACGCGCTACAATTGGAGAAAACAAAAGATAACCTTCAGAATCCGACAACGGTATATTACCGACAAAAAGGGGATGTAGATAATTTGAGCGCCCGCGGCGACGACGATGAAGATCAAAGTGATATTGAGTGGATTGCCTTTAAACAACAATTCTTCAGTAGTATCCTTACGCCCGCTTTCACACTGCCACAAGCGCAAATGACCACGCTTCCTCTTGAGGATGAAGTGCATACGAAAAGAATGACTGCGCGTATGCCACTTCCAGAGCAGGCCAGTTACGCGTTTACGCTCTCTTTTGTCCCAAACCAATACAACACGCTGGTAGCGTACGATAAAGGTTTTGATGAAATGATCCCACTGGGTTGGGGGATTTTTGGATGGGTAAACCGTTGGTTGGTAATACCCGTGTTTAATTTCTTTGACAGTCTCAATTGGAACTACGGAATCATTATCCTGGTAATGGCCGTGGGAATTAAGCTCATCCTTTTGCCATTCCAGTTTCGCTCTTATTTTTCCATGGCTAAAATGCGCGTGCTTAAGCCAGAATTAGACGAAATCAATGAAAAGCACAAGGACAACATGAAAAAGCAGCAAGCTCAAATGGAGCTCTACCGAAAGGCTGGAGTAAATCCCTTGGGAGGTTGTTTACCTATGCTCTTTCAGTTACCATTCTTAATTGCAATGTTCCGGTTTTTCCCGGCCAGTTTTGAATTGCGAGGACAAAAATTCTTGTGGGCGGATGATTTGAGCAGTTATGATAGCATCGCTACATTGCCCTTTGAAATTCCTTTCTACGGTGATCATGTAAGTCTATTCACCTTGTTAATGGCTTTATCGTTGTTTTTCTACACCCGCATCAACCAGCAAATGACGCCACAATCGGGTAATAATCAGATGGCACAGCAAATGAAAATTATTCAGTACATCATGCCGTTTATGATGTTGTTCTGGTTTAATAGCTATGCCAGCGGATTGAGTTATTACTACTTTTTGGCGAACGTAATTTCTTTTGGTCAGCAATATGCGATTCGAAGTTTCATCGATGAAGACGCTATCCATGCCAAGTTGCAGGAAAACAAGAAGAAAGAAAAGCCCAAGTCTAAATTTTCTCAGCGACTTGAGTCCATGATGAAAGAACAGCAAGCGCAGCGGAAGAAGAAATAAGGTTTATTTCTTTCGCGCCAACTTTTAGCTGATTTTATCCGTTATAGCCAATAGATAAGGAGGCTGGAGTACCATAATCAAGAGGGGGCATACACTCTCCATTTGATTTTTTTTGTAACTTTCGCGCACTTAGACAGATAAGTATCTACCATTAATTAATTGATCTACTCAATATGAAAAAGATTCTAGCCATTGCCCTGTTATCTGGATTAGTCCTAGCAGGATGTAAAAAAGAAGAAGAAAACAACGCCAATGGCGTGCTTGAACCAGCAAATACATCAAGAGCGGTTGTATTTAAATTCACTGGATCATGGTGTTTTGCCTGCCCTCAGGGTGGAACGGTTCGTTTAGCAGAAACGCAACATAATTTCCCTAACAACACCGTGCCTATTGCCGTTCACATTAATGATGGTTTGGCATCGGGAATTGGAAGCGTTTTTCAAGATAATTTCTTTACGGGTGGAACGCCCAACTTTTTCGTGAATGATGTAGCGGCAGGCCAAGGTGGTATGTCTGGTACAGTAGCTCAGATTTCGCAACAGCCTTGTGTTGTTGGAGCTGGCCACGAATGGACGGTTTCCGGAAGTACGGTAAGTGTTAAATCCAAAGTGAAGTTTTTTGAATCAGCAAGTGGAACCTATTATGTAGGTGCCTACCTAATTCAAGGTCCTGTTGACGCTGTTGGCGGATTAACCCAAACCGAAACAAGTGGCTTAGTAGTTACTGAAAATGGAGAATCACGTTGGGGACAAGACGCCGGCGGAGTAAACGTTGGTGGTCAATTAGAATACTTGTTCAAAGAAGGTGAAATGTTCGAGCATACACATGCTGTATCTGCGAGCCCTACAGGAACAGGTTCTTGGGGAGAGGTTTTGCCGATCACAAGTTTTTCACCGGGTGATGCGTATACGATGAACTTCAGCATATCAATTCCTCAAACAGCGGTACGTCAAGGAATGAAAATTGCTACCATTGTTTGGAAAGAAGAAGCTAATGGCGATGTGTTCGCTGTTAACGGTTATTACAAATAAATAGATTTTAGAATCACAGTTTGCAAAAGGTCCCTTCCGATAATCGGAGGGGATTCTTTTTTGTGGTCGATTCAAGAATATTTAACATGGCCCGATTTTGGCTATGTTTACGGTATGAAACAAAAATTCGCACTATTTATCATCTTTGGCTTCCTAGCTAGTTGCTCGGCGCCTAAAAAGAATATGGAACCTGTACCAAAGGAACCCGCTGTTGAGGACGCCCAAGGCCTCATGGATACCACCGATAAAAAGAAAAGTAAAAAAGGGGATAAGGCGGCGCTTGAAGCGAAACCCTCATGGACGTTTACGTACGAAAGAACACCCTGTTTCGGAAAGTGCCCTTGGGATCAATTGACTGTTTCTTCTGATGGTCGAATCGCCTATAATGGAAAAAGAGATGTAGAGCGAATTGGCACCTTTTCGGGTCGTATTAGTCCCGATCAGGCCGCAGGCCTAAAGGCTTATTTGGAAGAGGTAGGGTACTTTAAAATGAAGAAAGAGTACGATTCGAATATCAGTGATTTACCCGCCCTCAAAATGAATTTTTACAGTCCGTCCGTGAAACAAGAAGTATTCATTCGCGGTGATGCTCCGACCGGAACAACGGCAATTTCAAATAAAATGATTGAAATTTACGAATCGATCCAGGATTGGGAAGAAGTGGTACCGAATGAAATTCCGCACAACGAGTAAGAAATAAGCACTTCCATTTATATAGAATTCAAAGCAAAGGTCTCCTTCAAACGGGGACCTTTTTCCGTCATTTGAAGTGTGCAACAATCGCTATAGAAATCGTGCTCTAAAAAAAGAATGTATTCATTCTGAGCTGCTTCCGGAAAGAATCCTTGACGATCTTGGAGTGTTAAAAGAGGTCGCGTATCGTAACCCATAACATAAGGCAATGGAATATGTCCCGTGCTCGGAAGTAAATCGGCCATAAACACCACTTTAGAGCCTTTATAGTCTATTATAGGAATCATCTGACTCTCTGTGTGCCCGTCTGCAAAAAGCACGTCAATGCCTGGGAAAACATTCGTGGCGCGATTCGAACCGCCCCGTTCGATAAATTTAAGCTGCCCGCTTTCCTCGAGGGGAAGTATATTCTCCTTTAAAAAACTAGCTTTTTCTCTGGGATTGGGTTCAGTAGCCCATTTCCAGTGACGTTCATTGCTCCAGTAGGTGGCATTTTTAAACGCGGGCTCAAAGTGATCCGCGCCCGAAGCGGCCCGTTCAATGGCCCCGCCTACATGATCGAAATGTAAATGAGTTAAAAAAACGTCGGTGATATCGTCTCGTTTAAAACCGGCATCTTTTAAGCTCGAATCGAGACTGTGATCACCAAAAAGAAAATAGTAGCTAAAGAATTTTTCGCTTTGCTTATTTCCAATACCCGTATCGATCAACATTAAGCGGTCACCATCTTCTATCAGCATTAAGCGCATGCTCCATGGGCACATGTTGTTTTCATCGGCCGGATTTGTTCTTGACCAAATAGACTTAGGAACAACGCCAAACATAGCGCCCCCGTCGAGCTTAAAATTTCCTGAATGAATGGTGTGTAGTTTCATGTGCGATGGTGTCGAATTAATTTGAACCTCATTGGGTCAATCTCGAGGGCCAGTGGGAATGTACTAAAAGTGTCAGCAATAAAGAAAGTAGCGTTGAATACTTTTATAGCCCTTCTATAATTGACGCATTCATTACCTTCGGTTTCAAATTCGAAAACAGAATTGTGAAAATTCATTTTATAGCTATCGGCGGATCGGCCATGCACAACTTAGCGCTTGAACTGAGTGCACTTGGTCATGAGGTTACTGGATCCGATGACCATATTTTTGAACCCAGTAAAAGCCGATTGAACGCAGCGGGGTTATTGCCTCCTTCGGAGGGATGGGACCCGTCTAAAATCACTACTGATTTAGATGCGGTCATTCTCGGAATGCACGCACACCCGGACAATCCGGAGCTGGAACGTGTGCAAGAGATGGGAATAAAGCTGTACTCGTACCCCGAGTTTTTATATAGTCAAAGTCAGAATAAAACCCGCGTGGTTATTGCAGGATCGCACGGTAAAACAACCATCACGAGCATGATCCTGCACGTGCTCGGGTACCATGAGCTCGAAGCGGATTTTATGGTTGGAGCGCAATTGGCCGGGTTCGACCGCATGGTGCATATCACGCCGGAGGCGGAGTTCATGCTACTTGAAGGAGATGAATACCTCAGTTCACCCATTGATCGGCGACCGAAATTTCTTCATTACAAGCCTAATGTGGCCTTGATTTCAGGAATAGCTTGGGACCATGTAAATGTGTTCCCCACTTTTGAAGACTACCTCGATCAGTTCCGCGCTTTTTTGATGGCCATGGAAGTAGGTGGGGCTGTTATTTACAATGAAGAAGACGAGCATGTAAAACGCCTAGTGGAAGAAACTCCGCGTGAAATAAAGCGCTTTCCCTATCGAACGCCCGATTATAGAGTTGAAAACGAACAAACGGTTCTTGAAACCTTCATGGGCGATTTACCCCTTTCTATTTTTGGAAAGCACAATATGAATAACCTCGATGGCGCACGATGGATTTGCAACCAAATGGGCGTTACTGACGAGCAGTTTTTTGAAGCCATCATTAGCTTTGAAGGTGCGAGTCGAAGAATGGAGGAAATGGCCGAGAATGAGGACTTGGTGATTTATCGCGATTTCGCCCATGCACCGTCGAAAGTTATGGCCACGGTGAAAGCCTTGAAAGAACAGTATCCGGACCGAGAAGTGGTTGCCGCTTTGGAATTGCATACGTATAGCAGTTTACAAACCAAGTTTATGCCCGAGTATAAAGGGAGTTTGGATGCGGCGGATCGAGCATTACTGTATTTTAACCCGGCCGCTGTCGCCGCAAAACGATTGCCCGAAATTTCAGAAAGCCAAGTGAAAGCTGCTTTCGGAAACGACGATATAGAGGTGTTTTCAGACGCAACCGAACTCTTTGATCAACTCGACGAACCCTTTGATGGAAAAGCCGTTGTACTGCTCATGAGCTCCGGAAACTTCAACGACGTAGATCTGCCCGAATGGGCAAAAAAACGAGTGCAATGAGTCTTTTCAAGGCGATTAAACTCCCAATCGACCAGACGAAGGCCTTTTCTAAGTTGGTAGTCGATTATGCACAAAATCAAGCCGATTTAAAAGAGTTGTACGGCCTTCGGCCAGATGTAAGCTCTTTTGAACCACAGATAAAGGCGAAAGCGAAATTTGACGCGGAACATCGTTACACACTCGTTAAATCGCTGTCTAAACAGTACGGACGATTAAAAAACGTACAAGTTTCATCGGAGCTCGTAGAAGAAAACGTGTTGTTCTTAGAACACGCCAATACCTTCACTGTAACCACGGGGCATCAATTGAACTTATTTACGGGTCCTCTTTATTTCTGGTACAAAATTGTGCACGCCATTAATTTGGCGAAGGCCTTAAAAGAAGCCTACCCGGAACATCATTTTGTTCCCGTTTATTGGATGGCGACTGAGGATCATGATTTCGATGAAATCAATCATATTCAACTCTATGGCGGAACACCACGCTGGGATCGCCCTTCGGGCGGAGCAGTGGGACGTTTGAATTTAGAAGGAATGGATCAGGTGCTCGAGGATTTGTCATCTGTAATGGGACCATCGAAAAACGCCGATTATTTGCGCGATTTGTTCCAGCGAGCCTACGGAGGGCAAGCGAATTTGGCTGATGCTACTCGATATATGGTACATGAGTTCTTTGCAGATCAAGGGCTCGTAATTGTTGATGGAGATGATGCTGAATTGAAATCGATTTTTTATCCGGCCGCAGGCCGAGAACTAAAAGAGCGAGTGTTCGCTAATAGCTCAAGAAAAGCCATAGAAACGCTTGAAGCGAAGTACCACGTTCAAGTGAATCCGAGACCGGTAAATTTGTTTTACCTCGAAGAAACAGACCGCCGCCGACTCGATACAGAAAACGGTTCCGAATGGAATGTAGTGGATGCAGATCGCGTTTTTCCTGAAAAAGAACTTGACGCAGAATTAGAAAATCACCCCCAGCGATTTAGTCCGAATGCAATCATGCGACCCCTTTATCAAGAAATGATTCTTCCGAACCTGGCGTATATTGGGGGTGGGGCAGAGGTAGCCTATTGGATGGAATTAAAAGATGTTTTCGAAGCCTATGAAGTTCCTTTTCCCATTTTATTTCTCAGAAACTCTGGATTAATAGTAGGAAAGAAAGAGAATCGCAAACGCGAAAAACTTCAAATTGATTGGACTCAATTGTTCGAAAAGCTGGACGTTTTGGTGAATAAAGAGGTGTCTGAGAAAAGTAACGAAGAGCTTGATTTGCGCGATTACAGGCTTCAACTGGAAGCCATGTTCTCCGAAATGGAAAAGATTGCTTCGCGGACAGATCAAACGTTTACAGGTGCTGTGAATGCGCAACGGGCAAAGCAACTTAAAGGGCTAGAAAATTTAGAGAAACGCTTGTTGAAAGCGGAGAAAAGAAAGCATCATGAATTGGTTGAGCGTATCTCAAACTTGAAAAACGAACTGTTTCCGGCGGGAAAACTTCAAGAGCGCTACGATAATTTCATTCCCTATTTTGAAGAATACGGATCAGAATTTAAACAAGCGCTGCTCAATCATCTAGATCCGTTTACTTTTGATTTTCACGTACTCTATATCAATGATTGATCGAAACCCATTCGAAGACAGCGCAATTACCACCATTCTTGTGGTATCCGACATGGAGCGCGCCAGGCATTTTTATATCGATGTTTTGGGTGGTGAGCTATTTCGGGCCTATGGGGAGACTCCATCGCACTTCAGTTTCTAGGCCATTGGATTCTGCTCGTTACCTCGGGTGGACCTACAGAAGATAAACCGGACACCGTTTTTATTCCGCCCGCAAACCCCAATGAAGTAAGTCACAGCTTTACTATCCGAGTGAAGGATTGTTTGCAATCCTATGCCATTTTGAAAAAAAGCGGAGCCCAATTTATTACTGCGCCCTATGTCAACGGAAATGAAACCCGCTGTTTCTTCCGTGATCCCGATGGCCATTTATTTGAAATTAGCGAATATCGGTCCGATAGTTAAAAGGACTTTGTAATTTCAAGCTCAGAATGCTATTCAGACTCTAGAACTGCGCAATGGATTTAGTAATCATCGCTTTGGCGGCCCTCTTAACCTCTTGGCTTACCCTAATCAGTGGATTTGGTCTAGGCACCTTATTGCTTCCGGTATTTGCGCTCTTTTTCGAAATTGAATTGGCCATTGCACTCACTGCTATTGTGCACGTCTTAAACAATATTTTTAAGTTCGGATTGCTTTGGAAATGGGTCGACCGAAAAACAGTTCTTTGGTTCGGTATACCCGGAATTTTAGGCGCCATTCTAGGCGTTGGCTTACTATCGATTCTCGGGTCTGGTACTCCTTGGTTTGAGTCGGGCAGTATTGTGGTACAACCCCTTCCTGCTGTGATAGGCCTATTGATGATTTTCTTTGCGCTTACCGAGTTATTCCCGAAAATATTGCAGTTCAATTTTCAGAGGAAGTATTTGGTTCCGGGCGGACTCCTATCCGGGTTTTTTGGCGGACTCAGTGGGCATCAAGGAGCATTGCGCAGCATGTTTCTGATAAAAGCGGGCTTATCCAAAGAGGCCTATATAGCTACAGGAGTAGTCATTGCCTTGCTGGTCGATTTTACGCGAATTCCCATTTATTTTTCGCGCATGCCTAACGGCATGATGAGCGCTCACAGCGTCGCCATTCTGGTAGCTACATCGAGTGCATTCCTCGGAGCCGTAATAGGCAAAAAAATGATGAATAAAATCACGCTCAGGGCGGTGCAAGTGACGGTCGGAATCTTAATGATCTTGTTGGGAATAGGATTATTCCTTGGGATCATTTGAACATAGCACTCGGGCGCGTTAAATGCTTTTCACAAAATCTAAAAAGACCTTTTTGTGATGGTCTAGATCAAGATCCGGAGAAATGGAAACTCGAGCAATGTAGTCTTTATCGCCTTCCTTGGTTGTTCCCTGTGTAGACGTCGCAGGAATAGTCCAATAACATCCTTTGAGCTGCCCATAACTCACGCAGTATTTACTTTCATTAGGGATTTCATTAATCATTGAATTGATTAATCGCAGATTCAAGGCTCTTTTATACGATTCTCTTTCTTCTTCGCTATTCCCCTTAGTAGGAAGGTCTAAGGAAAATACAGATGGACTAAATTCGTTTGCCGCCAATTCTTCTGAAACAAAGTTAATTTTCGCGGTTGGTAAATGCTCTTCAATAAAGTTTACAAACTCACGCGTGTTTTGGTAGGCATCGCGAATTCTTTGATTCATGGATGGCAACTGTTTCGCCAATACTTCTAATTGATGATCGGTAGCCTCATTATCACAGAGGCGTAAATGCAAGTCTATCTTTTCCATCAAAGCGTCGGCTCGGTTATTTGAAACACAATAGCCAGCGGTACATTTTCCGCCACTTGGAAATTTGGATCCACTCACATAGGCAATGGTTCTCACCTCCGAAAGTATATCCGCCTCACCTAAGAAATGAACGTTCGGGCAAAAAGTTTGATCCAAAATAAAAACGGGATCTACCGCTAAACTTCCGCTTTCGGTTTCGCGCGGTTTACTTAGTACTTCTTTTAGCTTTGTCAAATCAGGGACCTCAACTCTCGGGTTCGTTGGGATTTCAGCAATGATAAAAGGTACGCCGTCCTGCTGGGCAATTTGATCCAAAACAGTATCAATACTCTCAACCATATTGTGGTTACCATCAACGGGTAAATCCACAACTTCAACATTATCAAGGCAAGCAGCAACACGTCGTGCCTGATCATTCGTTCCTCCATAACAATTGGGAGGAACCACCATTTTAATGGCCTTACCTTTATGATGCTCTACCGCTTCGTGAATGAGTCCCATTACAATCGCATACTGCATGGAGAGTCCACTTGAAGCGACCACGGCTTTTACCTTGGTCCCGGTAATTTCTCTGATGGATTCTAACACCAGCGCTTTGTTGGCTTCGGCATTCGTATTCTTGTTTTCAATGGAAGACTTTTCGACTAAATGTTTTAAAGCATCAAGTGCGTTGACTGGTGTCATCGCGATCGTCTCTCTTCTTCGTACGTGCTGAATTTCGGAAGCGTACTCTTTATTTTGTTGGCCATTTATTAATAAGATACTGCCCAATGAGTCATTGACACCAATGAAAAAGTCTACGTTTTGGGAAAGATTAAAATCACCTAGTTGATCTTCTTTCGAAATATAGATGGTGGTACCGTTAAAAGCTGGAATTAGAGCTGGGCTTTCCACTTGTTTGAGCTCAAATTCGTATCCGTAAACGCGCTTGATCACTTCGGTGTCAAAAAACACGGGCAGCTCATCTTTGTAAACGATTTGGGTGTTTTTATTAATCATTAAGTTTTTCCTTAGAACGGCTAAAATGGGCGTTGTCTTTGAGGAAAAGCTGATTACATCTTCGGCGTCCAAGCCGTTTAAATGAGCAATAGCCCATTCAAGTACACAAGATAACGGATGACCAAGACGAATATAGTCGTAGGCAGTCGGTAATTCATTCAGTGCAGAGGCTTCAAAATTATCGTCGTTAAACAGTTTTTCAAGCTGCTCTAAGAATTGTGTTTTGGCCAAAGGCTCATTATAAATATCGAGTCTATGCGTTGTAAGATTCAGCCAATCTGATGGCATGTTTTTTAAAAGGCTCTCAACATAACTCAGCATTTTGCTTGCTTCCATAACCTGCACTTTTAGATAGGCCGTGAAGATATTAATAAGAGGTGTTATATGGCCTCCAGTTCGTATTCAATTTCAACAGGAATCCAGTCGTACTTTTATTCAATGCTCCTTTTTTCTATCTTCCGATATTCTTACTAAAAAAATACATTTATGTTTAAAAGAAAATCGATTGCAGTTATAGCCGCATGTTTGGGGCTATTTTTATTTTCCTCATGCTATACGTACACGACTGTAGTAGGTGATGGTGCTCAAGGAAATAGAGAAACTTCAACGTGGAATCACTATTTAATTTTTGGTTTGGCGCCGGTGGGAGTTTCTGTACCTTCTGAATTAGCTGGAGACACCAAAGACTATACGGTTCAAACGCAGCAGACTTTTGTCAACGGATTGGTAACTGGACTTACCTTTGGTATTTACTGTCCAACGACGACGACAATTATTAAATAAGTGCTCCGCGTACTTTTTTGGTTTTTGGGTATTGTTTCCGTCGTTCTTGTTTTTCGGATAGGAAGAATTCTGCTTTTCGATTTAGATCGATTGACAGAATGGGGCTACGGATACCTAACTGGGATAACGATAGCCTTGCTTCTTGCAATTTTGGGAGTTGTTTGGACCGGCAAGAAAACCTATTTCAAATAATGAAACCCTTTTCATCTAATGAGGTGGAAAGGGTTTTTTCATGTTCTTTTAGCGGGTCGCGGTCTCTTTTTTTAGTGATTAGAGCAACCCTTTGACCAATTGATACGTCTATATTCAAAACAAGTTTTATGCGCGCAGTACTTCTCCTTGCAACATTCATATGTGCGCAAAACCAACTTTTAGGACAAACTATTTCCTTTTCAGACTTCGGTCTAAAACAACTTCTACTTCTCAATAATTGCGTCGACACCAATAGCGATGGGCAATACGATCATTCGGTTGACTTAAATCTCGATGGTGAAATTCAGGTTTCGGAAGCCTTGTCGGTCACTAGCCTTGAAATAAATGATTTGTACCGCGAGTACTACGTTAAGCACTTGAAGGACATTCAGCACTTCGACAACTTGGAGCAGCTGCGCATATATAGCAACGATAGCCTCGCATACATTGGCGAATTAGGTTTGGATAGCCTAAAACTCTTTTGGCTCGATGGAAGTGCCTTCAGTCTCAAACACTGTGATCTTTCGGATCTAGCAGCGGTGAAGAGTCTGCGCATAGAAGGTCCGTTCGTGTTGGAATACCTCAATATTCAGAACGGTGGTTTCGCCGACGAGAGTTTCAGCCTGTTTTATACCGAGTACATTCAATACGCCTGTGTCGATAGTATTGCGGCTGAGTACAATGAAGTGGCTTGGCACATGAATCCAGGCGCAGTTCCTTCATTAATTTGTGCGCTTTCCGAAGAGGAGCCTAGTTCAAACGAGATTCGCGTATTTCCCAATCCGACGACTGGAGTAGTACACATCGATAACTCCCTGTACGATGCAATTGAAGTAGTTGTTTACGATCCACTGGGTCGTCGAGTTCTAAATGTGAACTCGAAAGATGTTTCTTTGAGCGGCCTCCCGGCCGGATCCTACCTTTTCGCCATTCGAACGCTGGAGGGCATCTTTTACTCGAGGGTGATTAAATATTGAATGCTCGATGTAAATTGAGCTGTTAGGCTCTTAACCCTCGAGGTATTCCCAATCTTTAATAGCGTCAAATTTCTTGTAGCCTTCCTGTACGGAAGGATGTGTAAGCACGGATTCAACAGAAACTTCGGGCAACTCCTTATCGGCCAATCCATTTTTAACGAAAATAAAATTAGATCCGAGGTCGTTCGCGCCTACAAGACGGTACCCTTTTTTAGCCGCTAACTTCGTCATGGCCACGGGTGAAGCTCCGTGATATACCGGGTGCTTTCCCGGATAAGAATAATTAGCGTCGTAGGGAACCACAATGTTATTTAAGCCAAACTCATTGTGGGTTTCAATAATCACCACTTGCGGGTCGATGGCGCTCAAAGCATCCCAAACCCAATAGTCGTTCCCGTCAATATCGATGGAAAGTAAGCCTACGGTTCCTTCGTAGCCTGCTGAAAGGACGAGGTCATTTATATTTTCACGGGTAACCATAGAGCAAATAAACTTGGGCTTGTAAAACCAGGTGTGCGGATATTTGCTGAAGAATTTCTTTCCTCGTTTGATGCTCTTGCTATTCCCGTCAATAAAAAGTCCGTGCCAACCAAAATTGAAATATAGATTGGCAGAATTGCTATTGACCCCATCGTCGG
>CBFIAJ010000007.1:0-35164 GCA_965660515.1 Flavobacteriales bacterium
CGAATGCTACTTCAAGTCCTTTCCCTAAGGAAGTACGCGCGGCCTGTGTAGTACGAACGTTTGCTTTCGTTGCAATACGCATTCCGATGAATCCGGCTAAACCAGAGCAAATTGCACCAACGATAAACGAAACGGCGATCAACGGACTCGAATCAGCTTCGCTGTACCCTTTAAAAGCTAATAAAGCGGCTACTGCCAATACGAATACTGCTAGAATGCGGTATTCTGCTTTTAAGAATGCCATTGCTCCTTCTGCAATACTCGCAGCAATACGCGACATTTTTGCATCGCCTTCATCTTGCTTAGAAACCCAGGCACTGCGCCAGAATACAAACAATAAAGCGATGACGCCAAAGGCTGGTAATATGTATACCAAATTTTCCATGAAACTATTTATTTGGATTATTTATGAGATGTATAAAACACTTTTAACTGCTTTAACTACGTCGTCTACCTGCGGTAGGAAGGCTTCCACCAAAGTAGGTGCATAAGCCATCGGCGTGTCAAGCGTATTAATTCTTTTTATGGGAGCATCGAGGTAATCGAATGCGTATTTCTGAACGTTGTAGGTGATATCTGTGGAGATATTGGCTAATGGCCAAGCCTCTTCAAGAACCACTAAACGATTTGTTTTTTTAACGGAAGTAATTACGGTATCGTAATCGATTGGGCGAACAGAGCGAAGGTCGATGATTTCGCACTCAATACCTTCTTTCGCCAATTGCTCTGCGGCCGTGTACGCGTGCTTAATAATTTTCCCGAAAGAAACGATGGTCACGTGATTACCCGTTCTTTTTACTTCAGCAACACCAATTGGGATCAAATACTCCCCATCTGGAACAAGCCCCTTATCGCCATACATTTGCTCCGATTCCATTACCAAAACTGGATCGTTATCGCGAATTGCGCTTTTGAGCAAGCCTTTGGCATCTTTTGGATTCGAAGGAACTACGACTTTAAGTCCAGGCGTATTTGCAAACCAGTTCTCAAAACTTTGGCTGTGGGTTGCGCCTAATTGTCCGGCAGAACCGCTCGGGCCGCGGAATACGATTGGGATATTGAATTGACCACCCGACATTTGATACATCTTAGCAGCATTGCTAATGATTTGATCAATGGATACAAGAGAGAAGTTGAAGGTCATATATTCAATGATTGGACGAAGTCCGTTCATAGCCGATCCAACTCCAATTCCAGAAAAGCCAAGTTCGGCAATCGGGGTATCGATCACCCGTTTTGGTCCGAATTCGTCTAACATTCCCTTTGAAGCTTTGTATGCGCCGTTGTATTCGGCTACTTCTTCGCCCATTAGATAAACGCGCTCATCGCGGCGCATTTCCTCACTCATGGCTTCACATATAGCTTCTCTAAATTGAATTTCTCTCATGATCCTTAGCGTTAGGGTGGGCAAAAATAACAATTAAATGACTAAATTTGCCTTCCCCAAAACGAAATACGAGAAACACGATGAATATACTGGTTTGCATCTCTCACGTTCCGGACACAACGTCCAAAATAAACTTCGACAATAACGATACTGAATTCATTAAAGAAGGGCTTCAATTTATTATTGGCCCCAACGATGAATTTGGTCTAACAAAAGCCCTTTTTCTAAAAGAAAAAAATGGCGGCACCATTACCGTTATTAATGTAGGAGGTCCGGAAACAGAGCCTACCTTGAGAAAGGCATTGGCTATTGGTGCAGACGCTGCAGTTCGCATCGACGCCCCAGCTATAGACGGCTTTTTTGTAGCTCAGCAAATCGCAGGATACGCAAAAGACAACAATTTTGATCTTGTAATTTGTGGTACAGAATCTATTGATTACAATGGTGGTCAAGTTCCCGGGATGGTTGCCGAACTATTGGGAATTCCGTTTGTTCAAACGTGTATTGGATTTGAAGTCGAAGGATCTGAAGCTACGGTTGTTCGTGAAATTGACGGAGGAAAAGAAACGTTAAAAGGGTCTCTTCCAATGGTCATTGCTGGCAAAAAGGGATTGGTTGAGGAAAAAGACCTCCGTATTCCCAATATGCGCGGTATTATGATGGCGCGTCAAAAATCTTTGACGGTTCATCCGGCCGTGGAGGCCGATGCGGGATTTGAAACGGAGAAATACGAACGACCCGCAGAAAAAGGTGCCTGTACCATGATCGACGCAGATAATGTGGATGAATTAGTTCGCTTATTGCACGAAGAAGCCAAAGTTATTTAAGGAAGATTAAAACAAACACATATGTCTGTATTAGTTTACGCAGAATCTTGGGAAGGGAAATTTAAGAAAGCGACATTTGAAGCGGTTAGTTACGCAAAGCGTATCGCCGATGTCGATGGTGGAGATACAATTGCAGTCGTCTTCGGAGACGTTTCCGATGACGCGAGTTCATTGGGAAACTACGGTGCCTCAAAAGTAGTTCACGTATCCAACGTATCGACGTTTAGCAATGATGTTTTTGCTTCGGCACTTGCGGAAATCGCATCGAATGAGAACTGCGATACCCTAATTTTATCCAATACAAATAATGGCGGCTCTACGGCCCCATTACTCGCAATTAAAGCAAAGGCATCTTTAGTAACGAACGCCTTGGCCTTGCCAACAAGCACGCAACCACTAACGGTTAAGCGCAAGAGTTTTTCTTCAAAAGGGTTTGCCATTTATAAATCGAACGGTGCTCGAAACATCATTACGATTATCCCGAACGCCATTGGTGTTCAAGAATTTGGTGGATCTGCAACTATTGAAGATTTTTCCGCCGCAAATACCGAAAGCACCTTAACTTCGGTAAGTATTGACACTGCGAAAGGTAAAATCCCTCTTCCAGAAGCAGAACTCGTTGTTTCAGCGGGTCGCGGAATGAAAGCTCCGGAACATTGGAACCTCATCGAGGAATTGGCAGAAACCTTGGACGCGGGTACAGCTTGTTCCAAACCTGTTTCAGACATGGGATGGCGCCCTCACAGTGAGCACGTTGGACAAACCGGAATTGCTATTAACCCACAGTTGTATATTGCCATTGGTATTTCTGGGGCTATTCAGCATTTAGCTGGAGTGAATGCTTCTAAAAATATTGTTGTAATCAATAAAGATCCCGAAGCGCCCTTTTTCAAGGCAGCTGATTACGGAATTGTAGGTGATGCATTCGAAGTAGTTCCCAAGCTAACCGCAGCATTAAAAGCGTATAAGGCGAACCATTAATTCATGAAAAAGGTCCGCCTAAGTATTGTTGGATTGTCGTACAGCCAAACCCAAAGTGGCGCGTACGCATTGGTATTGTCCGAAGAAAAAGGGCATCGCCGGCTTCCAATTATTATCGGCGGGTTCGAAGCGCAGTCAATTGCCATTGCCCTTGAAAAAGAAGTGGTGCCGCCAAGGCCTCTTACCCACGATTTATTCAAACAGTTTGCCAATGAATTCGAAATCGGACTCAAAGAGGTGTTAATTCACAAACTCCAAGATGGAGTCTTTTATGCCCGCCTGCTGTGTACTCAGAAAGGAGAGGAAGTCGCTTTGGATGCCCGCACCTCAGATGCAGTGGCCCTAGCGGTCCGATTTGGATGTCCGATTTTCACCTACGAAGAAATTCTAAAAGCAGCTGGTATCATTTTAGAAGAGGAAGGTTCGGAAGAATCCATTACCGAAGAGTCTTTTGAAATGGAAGAAGCCATAGAAAGTGAAAAAGAGGAAGTTGAAGAACACTTTATTGGACTCAACGAGTCGCAATTAACCGCCCTCATGCAAGATGCCATTGAAAAAGAAGACTATGAGAAGGCGGCGGCACTTCGCGACGAAATCGAGAAGCGCAAAAAAAACTAATTTAGGTGTCATGACCCGCACCTTCCTATTTCTCTCTTTACTTCTTTGCAGTTATACGTTTGCGCAATCCGTCGAAGGCACATGGGTGTTTCAATCGATTCAATCGCCAAATGGAGAAGACTTGTTTTCCGTGAGTAAGGCGGATACAATGACCATCGATTCAACGGGGTCGTTTCTTTATTCGCTCGAAGCAAAAAAATTATTAGCCAAGGGCTCCTGGGAGTTAAACGGCGATCGATTGGCCTATTCCTATGAGCGTCCTTCAGATACGCTGCGGTTCTATTCCATTACCCTTTTAAACGACAGTTTGCTGCGCTTCGAAGAAAACGAAACGCGCTACACTTTTCTCAGGAAGAATAAGCCCTTGGCGACTTCAACCATTCATAGTTCCTCTGTGGATACGACCTCTCTTGACCAAATTTCTTTTTCAGGTATTTTGCGTGGTCTTCTAGGCCTTGCCGTTTTGGTACTCATTGGATTTCTTTTTTCTACGAACCGAAAAGCTATCCGTTGGCCTCTAATTTTTAAGGGCATTGCCATTCAAATCATATTCGCCTTCGCGATTCTAAAAGTTGAATTTGTCAAAAATATCTTCGATTATTTGAGTCAAGGCTTTGTCGTTTTATTGAGTTTCACGGCCGCCGGTTCCGAATTTATATTCGGCTCACTCGTTACTGATATGGATGGTTTCGGATACATTTTCGCCTTCCAAGTGCTTCCTACAATTTTGTTTTTTTCGGCCCTTACGAGCTTACTTTTCTATTTCGGAATTCTCCAGAAAATAGTGTTTGCATTCGCCTGGATTATGAAGCGAACGCTCAACCTAAGTGGAGCAGAAAGTCTAGCCGCAGCGGGGAATATATTTCTAGGTCAAACAGAGTCACCTCTCTTAATTAAGCCATACATCGATAAAATGACGCGCTCAGAATTGCTTTGTCTCATGTCGGGTGGGATGGCAACGATTGCCGGCGGCGTTCTTGCCGCGTATATTGGTTTTCTCGGAGGAGATGACCCGGTGCAACAAGCGTTTTTTGCCAAGCATTTACTGGCCGCATCTGTAATGTCTGCGCCGGCCGCGGTTGTTGGTGCAAAACTCTTAGTTCCTGAAACCGAGGAATTCAACAAGGACATGACCATTTCGAATGAAAAAATTGGAAAAAACGCCCTTGAAGCAATAACAAATGGTACGCTCCAAGGAATTCGCTTGGCGGTAAACGTGGGCGCAATGCTGCTTGTTTTCATTGCACTGATTGCTATGGTCAATTACGTACTATCCGACTTTATAGGCCTGCATACAGGGCTAAACAATTGGGTGAATTCGTTTACGGAAGGCCAATATGAAACCTTTACACTTCAATTCATTTTGGGATATACCTTGGCCCCATTGACCTGGTTGATGGGCGTCGCAAAAGAAGACATGATTTTGGTAGGGCAACTACTCGGAGAAAAAACCATTCTCAACGAATTTGTCGCCTACGTGAGTCTGGGCGATTTAAAAACGGCTGGCAAATTCACCGAAGAGAAATCGATTATCATTGCCACGTACATACTATGTGGGTTCGCCAATTTCTCCTCCATTGGGATCCAAATTGGTGGAATTGGAGCACTTGCTCCGGGACGCAAAACAGCACTTTCCGAACTCGGAATAAAAGCCCTTATCGGCGGAACACTGGCTTCATTGTTTACCGCCGTGATTGTAGGCATGCTTATTTAAACCATACGGCATTTTCCTTGTTGTCTTGCAAAAAGTAAATGAGAATAAAACGCATCCTCCTCATTCTATTCCTCCTTCTTCTCGCCCTCGCGGGCGGATTAGCCATCTTTGTCTCGACAAGCTCTGAAGACCTGCCCGACGGAATTGCCGGGCCAAAAGCAGAAGCACTCACAGATAAAATGTTTGCTGCAGTTGGTAAAGAAGCATGGGACTCTACGCGATTCGTGCAATGGTCGTTTCGCGATTCAAAACACTACGTTTGGAACAAAGAAAAACATTTCGTTCGCGTGAAATGGGACGATATCACCGTTTATCTCAATCCGTCCGATAAATCGGGCCGAGTATTTCAAGAGACTACCGAACTCAGCGGAGACAAGAAAAACGAACTCCTTCAAAAAGCCTGGGATTCATTCAACAACGACAGCTTCTGGCTCATCGCGCCGTTGAAGGCGCGCGATTCAGGAACCACCCGTAAGCTGGTTGACACGGAAGAGGGACCTTCCCTTCTGGTAACGTACTCGAGCGGGGGAACTACCACAGGAGATAGCTATTTGTGGCTGCTCGATGAATCGGGCCTTCCCTACGCATGGAAAATGTGGGTGAAAATTATTCCCGTAGGTGGACTCGAATTCACTTGGGAAAATTACGTCGCTACAAGAACCGGGGTTCAAATCGCACTGGATCACAAGGCAGAAAGCATCAATGTTCCAATTTCGGGGGTTGATTTTGCGATGTCGCTGTCCGACTTAAATGTATCGGATACACTTCTTGTGCATTAATTTGCTAAATTCTACTTCCTTAAAAATTTACACATGAAAAGATTAGTTCTACTCCTTGCAGGCGTAGCCTTGTTTTCCGCAAGCTTTGCTCAAACACCATCTTGGATGCGTTATCCTGCCATATCACCGGATGGTTCTCAAATCGCCTTCAGTTATCAGGGCGATATTTTTTTGGTTCCCACGGAAGGTGGTGGTGAAGCAAAACCGCTCACAAGACATAGCGCCTACGACTTCGAACCTGTTTGGTCTAACGACGGTTCAAAAATCGCCTTTGCAAGCGATCGTTACGGGAATTTCGATGTATTCGTTGTGAACGCAACGGGTGGAGCCCCTACTCGATTAACCTTTGCATCGAGCAGTGATCACCCTAGCGATTTTACTCCGGATGGAAGTGCTGTTTTATTCTCAGCAGCCCGCCAAGATGCCGCCGCAAATAGGCAATTCCCTTCGCGCGGATTACGTGAATTGTACCGAGTTCCCGTTACTGGTGGCCGCCCCGTGCAATTACTGACAACACCAGCCGAAAACGCCCGTTACAACGAGGATGGCACGCAAATACTCTTTCACGATTGGAAAGGATATGAAGATCAATGGAGAAAGCACCACACTTCTGCAGTCACACGCGATATTTGGACCTACGACTTGGCAGATGGAAGCTACAACATGGTATCTACATACGAAGGCGAAGACCTGTATCCAGACTATGCCGCAGACGGAACTATCTACTTCCTGAGCGAGATGTTTGGAAACAATTTTAACGTGGTGAAAAGAGGCGCGGATGGCTCTATTAGCCAGGTTTCAAGCCTAGAAAAACATCCGGTGCGATTCTTGTCCATTAGTGATGACAATCTTCTTTGTTACAGCTATCACGGAGAGCTCTATACTCAGCGCGACGGTGCCGATCCTCAAAAAGTGAACGTAACCTTACTCGACGATGCCAAGGAGAATGAATACGAAATCATTCGAGCATCTGGGTCGTCCGATTTTTCGGTAAGTCCGAATGGAAAAGAAATTGCCTTTATAAATCGAGGTGAAGTATTCGTTACCGCTGTAGATGGCTCGTGGACGAAGAGAATCACCAATACTCCAGAGCAAGAACGCTCAGTAGATTTTCATCCTGACGGAAGAAAAATACTCTATTCAGGGGAGCGCGAAGGATCGTGGAATGTGTACGAAGCGGAAATTGCGAGCGAAGATGAACCTTATTTTTATGCCGCTACCATTATAAACGAACGTGCCTTACTCGATAATGAACCGGAAGAATTTCAAGCGAGCTATTCGCCGGATGGAAAGGAAGTAGCTTACTTAGAAGAGCGTACCACCCTGAAAGTACTGAATATTGAAAGTGGAGAAACCCGCGAAATTTTACCGGGTCGGTACAATTATTCTTACGCAGATGGCGATCAAGATTATCAATGGTCTCCTGATGGAAAATGGTTTGTAGTTACCTATCTGCCGGGCAAACAATGGACGTCGAACATTGGAATCGTTTCTGCGGAAGGCGGAAAAGAACCCATTGACTTATCTCGTTCTGGATTCGAAGACTGGATGCCTATGTGGCAATTAGACGGAGATGCCATTATTTGGGGTAGTAATCGCGATGGAAACACCAATCTTCAAGGACGAGGGGGAACGTGGGATATATATGCGCTATTCACGGATCAAGCTGCCTTCGACAAGTACAAAATGAACGAAGAAGAGTACACTTTGTGGAAAGAAAAGAAAGACGATAAAAAAGACGATGATTCCGACGAAGAAGACGACAAAAAAGACAAGAAAAAGAAAAAGAAAGACGACGACGATGAAAAAGAAGTCGATGCACTTGAAATAGAATTCGATGGATTCCAAGACCGGAAAGCTCGTTTAACGCCTATGAGCGGTAATTTGGGCGGTGGCTTTTTGTCGAAAGAGGGCGACATGATTTACTACTTCGCCTACGTCAACCGTTCATGGGGCCTATATAGTTGGGATCTATACAAAGGAGAAATGGAAACCGTTGCCAAATTGGGCCGTTCCTTTGGCAACTGGGAAGTGAGTAAAGACGGTAAGTCTGTATTCTATTCCAGTGGAGGTGGGTTCACCAAGCTCGCCCTCTCGGGCGGAAAAAAGGAGAGTGTTTCGGTAAGTGCCGAAATGCAATTGGACCCATCTGGGGAAAGAGCTTATTTATTTGAGCATGTGTGGCGTCAGGTATTGAAGAAATTCTATGTGAAAGACATCCAAGGAGTCGATTGGGCTTTTTATAAAGAGGCCTATGAGCCAAAAGTCGCTGAGATGGTAAATAACCAAGACTTTGCCGAATTAGTCAGCGAAATGCTCGGTGAACTGAATGCCTCACACACAGGTAGTGGTGCGTTTGGAGGAAGTTCCACAGACGACCGAAGTGCTTCTCTGGGTATGTTATTCGATTGGACCGAAAACGAAAACGGCCTCACGGTAACCGAAGTGCTCAAGGGTGGTCCCGGCGATTACGCCGATTCACCTTTTAAAGCGGGTTCAGTAATCAAGGCGATTGATGGTGTTTCCATTGAGAAAGACATGAATCCTTGGGCTCAATTTAACCGCAAGGCGGGTGAAACGGTATTAGTCACTGTTGAAAACGATGGCGACTCCAAAGATGTGCGATTACGCGCTATTTCTGGTGGAATGGAAAACCAACTGCTTTACAAGCGATGGGTTGAAAAGAACCGCGAGGAAGTGGAACGCCTCTCTGGCGGAAAAGTTGGTTACGTGCACGTACGCGGCATGAACGACGCTTCCATGCGCGTGGTTTTTGAAGAAGTGCTGGGTCGTTATTATGGCGAAAAGGCGCTTATTGTAGACACTCGCTTTAACGGCGGTGGTTGGCTGCACGACAATTTAGCCACGTTCTTGAGTGGAAAGGAATATGTAAAACTCGTTCCTCGTGGACAAGAAATTGGACAAGAGCCTCAATCGAAATGGAAAGGAAGCTCCTGCGTACTCATGAGTGAGTCGAACTATTCGGACGCGCATTTCTTCCCATGGGCTTATAAAGAGCTCGAAATCGGCCCACTAATCGGAACCTCTGTAGCCGGTACAGCTACGGCAGTATGGTGGGAAACGCTCATGAACAACTCTATGTATTTCGGAATCCCTATGGTTGGAACGGTAGATAAAAATGGAAACTACCTGGAGAACCAAGACTTGATACCCGACTACGAAGTTGTATTAACGCCTGCCGATGCAGCAGCGGGTAAAGATCCGCAGCTCGAAAAAGCGGTAGAAGTAATGTTGGGAACTCTGAAATAAAAGGACCCGTAATCGAAAATTTAAAGGCCTTCTCGCACTGCGCGGGAAGGCCTTTTTTTTATGGATGACAATAAGGAAATAATACTGTAGTTACCTACCGAGGTTATTGATTACTCCGACCTTAGTCAATCGTTGGTTTGTTCTTAAACTTCTCGTACAACTGCTGTTGCGGCCCGTTTAAATCAATCGGCCGACCTTGTATAAAGGCGTGCGAAACATCATTGGTACTCATATCGAGTAAATCGCCGCTAGAGATCACGATATTGGCGTCTAAGCCCTTTACCAAGTACCCAGTACGGTCGTCAATACCCAAAACAATGGCGGCATTTGAGGTAACCATAGCCAGCGCCGCTTCCGGGTCGAGTCCGTGCGCTATAGCCGTTCCGGCAAAGAAAGGCAGGTTACGGGCCTCCTGAAGGTCGTCGTAACTAAAAGCCACGGTGATTCCGGCCGCGTGCAATTTTGCTGGAAGTTCGAATGGGTCGTAAATACCCGCATCGGCCCGTGAGGGCAGACGATGTATTTGAGGTAAAATAACGGGGATATCCATTTCGGCCAAGAAATCAATGCACAAATCCGCATCGCGAGGTCCAACAATGACAATGCGCGGGATCTCCATTTTCTTCGCCCATTGAACCGATTCAATAATTTGACGTCGACGAGTTGCTGAAATAAAGAGGGTTTTGGAGCCATCGAATACGGGTACAATTGCCTCGAGTTTGAGGTTCGATTTTTGCCCGTCCTCAAAGGATTCATACTCCTTCGCATCTTTAAAGATTTGATCGATTGCATTTACTTGATCGTCGTACTCCTTATTATCACGGCGTTCTGTTTCGCCTTGCCACCAGCGGGGTCCATAGGTTGGCGAAGGCCATGACAAATGCAGTCCGTTATCCACTGCATAGGCGGCATCTTCCCAATTCCAAGCATCCAACTGTACTACAGAGGACGTTCCGGGCAAATAGCCCCCTCGTGGAGTGGGTTGCGCCAAAAGAATACCTAAAAAGCGTTGGGCGGGGATGTGCCAGCTATCGGTATTGTACGCTATTAAGCTGCGCACATTCGGAGTAAAGGCTCCTACTTCTCGCGCATCCACAGAAGCGCGCACAGCGGAAATATCTTCAAGTCCGAGGGTTGTATTCAATTGAATCAACCCGGGGTAAATATGACCGCCACGGGCATCAACAATTTCCATCTCGTTCGTATTTAAACGAACTACCGATAAATCACCCACCGCAGTGATCACTCCTTTATCGAAGAGAACGTATCCATTTTCGATCACCGTGCCATCTCCAACGTGCACTGTACCGTTTATTACCGCCACTGGCGAATCGGGCAGTACGCCCGGAGTGGGCATCTGGCCGAAGGCCATAAGATTCAAAACTAAAAACAGAGGGAATAGTAACTTTTTCATTTTCATTTCTGTATTAGTAGGCTACGCCCGATTCAAGTAAATCATCACAATGCCAATGGTGTGGCTCTTTCTTCCGCGGCTTTTGCGTTGCAGCGCCTTTTTCCTTTTCTCCTCGCATTAAGGCGATCAAACGTTGACGTTCCTGCTGAATCCAATCTTTTTTCAATCGATCGGCCGAACGATCGAAATAAACACGTCCATCGACCAGGGTCGTCAATGCCTCAGAATAAACGGACAAAGGCGGTCCCGACCAAAGGACGATGTCGCCACTTTTACCTGTTTCTATGGTACCCATATCTTCGTCTAAGTGAAGTAATTTGGCCGGATTCAACGTAATCATTTTAAGCGCTTCGACTTCGCTCATACCTCCATACTTCACTGCTTTGGCCGCTTCTTGATTCAAGCGTCGTCCCATTTCGGCATCGTCTGAATTTATGGCGACCACTACGCCCGCATTTGCCATGAGCGCGGCGTTGTATGGAATGGCTTCTTTTACTTCATACTTATAAGCCCACCAGTCGGCAAAAGTGCTTCCTCCAGCTCCGTGTTCCGCCATTTTATCGGCAACTTTATAGCCTTCCAGAATATGTGTAAACGTATTGATTCGGAAACCAAACTGCTCGGCGACCTTCATGAGCATATTAATCTCACTCTGGACATAGCTATGGCACGTAACGAAGCGCTCGCTTTCAACTATTTCAGCCAAGCTTTCAAGCTCTAAATCCACTCGGCCTTCGTCGTTCTTTCCGAGTTGTGCCTGTTCGGCACGATAGTCATTTGCGCGCGTAAAAGCATTCACGTAAACCTGCTCTACTCCCATTCTAGTTTGCGGAAAGCGAATGCGATTTGCATCGCCCCAATTGCTCTGCTTAACGTTTTCACCTAACGCAAATTTGATAAAACCATCGGCTCCGTCAATCCGCATTTCTTGGGGGCTTACCCCCCACCTAAATTTGACCAAAGCACTTTGACCCCCTATGGGGTTAGCCGATCCGTGCAATAATTGAGCGGCTACTACTCCACCGGCCAACTGCCTGTAAATATCAATATCCTCACTGTCGATAGCGTCGTACATGCGCACTTCAGCCGAACTGTTCATAGTGCCTTCGTTTACTCCGCTCAGCGCGATATGAGAATGCTCATCGATAATGCCCGGAGTAATATGCTTCCCCGTAGCATCGACTTCCGTGGCACCCGACGCGGATAGATCTTTTCCCACTCCTTCAATGCGTCCATTACGGATCCAAACGTCTGCTTCTTCCATGGTTGGATTCTCATCCGTTAAGGCCCAAATAGTCGCATTGCGGAAAACTATATTCGTGTCTTGCGGAAGGTCGTAGTTTCCATATCCAGCAAACGGGAGAGGCACTTTTTTTACTGATTCAGGCGCTTCTGAATCCTCTTCTTTTTTCGCCTTTTTCTTCGCGGTATCCGAGGGTAATGCATTGGTGTAGGTTGCCCTCCACGAAATCCACTGGCCATCACTCCACTGACCGCTTCCCGCATAACCCGTTTCGATTCTGTATCCATTTAATCGAATAGAGGAAGAAAGCCCTTCGGGCTGAAAGCTAAGCACCAAATTAGGGCCGTGAAATTCTGATTTCACTTCTAAGGTAGTACTATCTGTTAGGTCAATAACAGCCGAATGCTTGCCTGGCACCCCTTTAATTCGGAGGTCGTAGATACTATCACCTACGGCAAAGTCGTACACTCCCGAATAATCTTCTTCCGTTAATCCTCGGTACGAATAGCGATTACCGTCGACCCAAGTTTCGAACAACACCCGGCCTTTTGTAAAAAGAGTCGTGTCGGATACAATTAGGTTCGCACGAAAACCAGCGGCGACTTTCCCCAAATCGCGGACTCCAAGCCATTCGGCCGGAACGGTTGTAAGGGCGGCCAAAGCGACGGACTCGGGTAGTCCTTTTTCAATCGCTTTTCGAATATTCGAATATAATTCGCGTTGATTATCGAGCCCATCTAAAGTAAATACAAAGGGGATTCCTTGCTCATGAAGCCGCTTTGGATTTTCAGGAGCCAGTTCCCAATGGATCATGTCGGCAAGATCCAAATCCAAGGCCGCGTAGAGATCTTCCACATCGTATGCCTCGGGAAAATCGAGCGGAATAATGAATCGGTTTCCGTTCTCTTTTAGCTCATTTAATCGCTGATACTCATCTCCGTTTCCACGGATAATAAAATTGAATTGGAGTTCCTCGCCTACTTCGTTCGCGAGTAGAGCTCTAAGTCGGTCGCGCACCTCAAAAAAGGCCGGTAGCGAGCGCTGGCTATTAAAAGCTTCCAAGGTAGCGTTGTACCCTTCCTTTTCTTTTCCGCCTTTTTGATACCACGAGGCATCGTAATGCGTTTGGCGCAAAAGCGCCACCGAGCCCATTATAGAACTCGGATAATCTTGTGTGCTCGAGCCTTTTTGAAAGCTGAAATGGGTCGATGCATTAGGCTTCAATACTGTTTCATTCGCCGAAGCATTGGCTGTTGAAACGAGAACGCCCGAACCGCGGTGAATTCCATCATGGCGATGACTTAGCACGGCTGCAAAGCCCAATTTTCGGAGGGAAGCCGCCTCTTTCTCCGTGGGTTCAAATTCCAGAGAAGCGTCAAATTCAGATCGGATGGCTTGATTCCATCCAAAGGGCCCTTTTACGTTGCTTTCGAATTGAGGGCCTCTATTGCGGCTTCTTTCCGAATTGGCCTTTGGAACACCGTATTCTGAATAGAGGTCGATAAGACCTGGATAAACATGCTTGCCAGTAAGATCTATTTCTTGATAACCCTTGGGAACTTCGGCTCCCGCGATGACGGAAACGATTCGGTTTTCAGAAATTAAAATAGTGGCATCTTGAATTGTGCTCGACGGATCGGCATGAACAGTGGCGTGGGTCAGCGCATATCGCTCGGGACGAGGATCTGCCAGGTCGTTTGTTTTCCCGGTTTGGGAAAATGCGAATCCGGCCGAAAGGCCGAAAACGAGCAACAGAAGTTTCTTTAACATGAAGAAGTAATTAGGAAAATTAGTTGGGTGAGCAAGTATAAACAAAAATGAAGGCTTTTGTGTACTTTGCGCCTGCTTGAACGCTGGAAGGATTAATGCGTTTAGATACTTTATGCTTCATTACACGACATATGAACATCCGAGCAGTACTGAATGGGTCACCTTCATTCACGGAGCCGGTGGATCGTCTTCAATTTGGTTTCGCCAATTGAGGTCGTTCCGAAAGGAATTTAACGTCCTTTTAGTGGATTTGCGCGGCCATGGCCAATCGAAGCAAATGGCTCCATTAAAATTACCGAAGTACACTTTTGAGGAAATTACTGAAGAAGTGCGCGAAGTTTTGGATCATTTGGCCATAAAAACAAGCCATTTCGTTGGAATCTCCCTGGGAACAATAATTGTGCGCGAATTAGCAGAACTCCATCCAAAACGAGTGCGTAGCATGATCATGGCTGGGGCGGTAATGAAACTGAATTTGCGAGGTAAAATTCTGATGCGCCTAGGCGTTTGGTTTAAATCCGTGGTTCCTTACCTCCTGCTCTATAAATTTTTTGCAATCATTATAATGCCTCGAAAAAAGCATCGGGTATCGAGGCTTTTGTTTATCAATGAAGCAAAGAAATTGGCCCAAAAAGAATTCATCCGATGGTTCAAATTGGCCGCCGATGTCAATTCAAAATTGAAGTGGTTTCGAACCATCGACATCGCCATTCCTACCCTATATCTAATGGGTGATGAGGATCATATGTTTTTGCCCTCGGTGAAACATCTTGCCGCTAGGCAACTAAGCGCTGAATTGATTGTGGTGCCTGATTCTGGTCACGTGGTAAATATTGACCAGCCCGAATTCTTTAACCGGGAATCCATTCAGTTTATTCAAACGATTTCGGAAAAAGACTAAAATCTAGTTTTATGAAAATGATTTCTTTTAATGTGAATGGCATTCGCGCAAGCGTAAAAAAAGGCCTACAAGATTCTTTAAGAGAAATAGATGCGGATATTGTGTGTTTTCAAGAAACGAAGGCCACTCCGGAGCAAGTTGCTGAAGCCTTGACAGGATTAGAAGGATATGAGCTCTACGCCTATTCTGCGGAAAGAAAAGGATATTCGGGAACCGCCATTTTAACGAAGGTAAAACCCGTTTCTGTTCAGAAGGGGATCGGTATCGAAGAACACGATCAAGAAGGTCGGTTAATCACGTTAGAATTTGACGCGTATTACGTTATTACTAGTTACGTTCCGAATTCGGGCAACGGATTGGCTCGAATTGATTATCGCGAAACGTGGGACGAAGCCCTTGCAGGTTACTTGTCGGAGCTTCAAAAAAAGAAACCCGTTATATTTTGCGGCGATTTGAATGTGGCGCATCGTGAAATTGACTTGGCGCGCCCTAAACCGAACTACAACAAAACAGCTGGTTACACACAACGTGAGATCGACGGCATGGACCGCTACTTATCGGATACAGGGCTCGTTGATTCATTCCGTTTTTTACATCCTGAAACGGTAAAATACAGTTGGTGGAGTTACAGAGCCGGAGCGCGTGAAAAGAATATAGGGTGGCGGCTCGATTACTTTTTAATATCGAAAAGTTTGGAAAGCGACTTGGGCGATGCCTTCATTTTAAATGAAGTGCACGGATCGGATCACTGTCCGGTTGGAATAGAATTGAAATCGAATTAATCGAGTTCAATAAGACCTTTTGATTCGGCTATAGTTTTAGAAAGCTCTAGGCAGAGGTCAACTACCCAAATTCCCTCTCCTTCTTCTCCTAGTGGATTATCCTCTTCGAATGCCGTGACAGCATCTTGTAAGTCCATAGAGTGGATACCGGCATAAAAGAAAAACTCTCCCGGATCAATCCCTTCCGTTTCCATTTGGTGATTTAAAAATACTTCCCAATAGGTAGTGAAGAAATCTTCAAGAGAGGAATCATCGTTAAGTTCAACTTCAATGAATTCACCCTCTTCAAGAAGGTACTCATCAAGGAAGGAATTCAATTGGCGCAATGTGCTCATGTTCGTAGTATTTTTACGAAGGTACGCTCTTTTCAAACGCTATGATTTCAAGCCTAAGTTAAATTATGATCAAGTCGTCTTTTTCTTTCATAATGAGTGATTTAGGAGTCTAATATTTGGCGTACCTTTGCAGCCATTTTTAGAAAAGATTATATGAAACTTCGCAACATTGCCATTATCGCTCACGTAGACCACGGAAAAACCACCTTGGTGGATAAAATGCTCCATGCTGGTAACCTTTTTAGTGAGCATGAAAAACCGGGAGATCTCATCATGGATTCCAATGATTTGGAACGTGAACGTGGAATAACCATTCTGGCGAAGAACGTTTCTGTTCGCTATAAGGATTACAAAATCAACGTAATTGACACTCCGGGTCACTCCGATTTCGGCGGTGAAGTAGAGCGGGTATTGAACATGGCTGATGGCGTTCTATTGCTGGTAGACGCATTTGAAGGGCCCATGCCGCAAACGCGTTTCGTCCTTGGCAAAGCAATTGAATTGGGCTTAAAGCCTATTGTTGTCATTAATAAAGTCGACAAGCCCAATTGTACTCCGGACGAAGTGCATGAAATGGTATTCGACTTAATGTTTAACCTAGACGCGACGGAGGAACAATTAGATTTCCCTACGGCGTACGGTTCGGCAAAACAAGGTTGGATGTCTGAGGACTGGAAACAACCTAAAGAAGATATTACTTCTCTTCTCGATTTAATCATTGAGCATATTCCTGCTCCCGACTCTAATGAAGGTACTTCTCAAATGTTGATCACCTCATTGGACTTCTCGTCTTTCGTCGGGCGAATTGCAATTGGTCGCGTTCACCGTGGAACCCTCAAAGCTGGTCAACAAGTAACGCTTGTCAAACGAGATGGATCCACCGTAAAGTCAAAAATTAAGGAACTCTTTGTTTTTGAAGGTTTTGGAAAAGTGAAAGTAGACGAAGTTAAAAGTGGGGAGATTTGCGCCATTACGGGAATCGAAGGTTTTGACATTGGCGATACAGTTGCTGATTTAGAAAATCCAGAGGCGCTTCCGACCATTAAGATTGACGAGCCTACAATGAGTATGACGTTTACAATTAACGATTCTCCGTTCTTCGGTAAAGAAGGGAAATTTGTTACTTCTCGTCACATCAAAGACCGTTTAGCAAAAGAAACGGAGAAAAATTTAGCCTTGCGTGTAGAAGATACAGATGCGGCTGATACCTTTAAAGTATTCGGTCGTGGTGTACTTCACTTAAGCGTTTTGATCGAAACAATGCGCCGCGAAGGATACGAGTTACAGATTGGTCAGCCACAGGTAATTTTGAAAGAAATTGACGGAATAAAGAAGGAACCCATCGAGCATTTAACGATCAACCTTCCTGAAAATGTGAGCGGAAAAGCAATTGAAGCCGTTACCATGCGCAAAGGCGAAATGACCATTATGGAGCCGAAAGGAGATCGAATGCACTTAGAATTTAATATTCCTTCACGTGGAATCATTGGTTTGCGTAACTACCTTTTGACAGCCACCGCTGGAGAGGCTATTATGAGTCACCGCTTTTTAGAATTTCAACCATTTAAGGGAGAAATTCCAGGGCGTCAGAACGGTTCATTGATTTCTATTGAAACGGGAACTGCGATTCCTTTTTCCATAAACAATCTACAAGACCGAGGTAAATTCTTCATTCACCCGAACGTGCCTGTGTACGAAGGACAGGTAATCGGAGAAAACAATCGCCCAGGCGATTTGACAATTAACGTAACGAAGACGAAGAAAATGTCGAACATGCGTTCATCGGGCGCTGACGACAAAGTTCGTATTGCTCCGCCAATTGAGTTCACGCTTGAAGAAGCGTTGGAATACATTCAGGCCGACGAATATGTGGAAGCAACTCCTGAGAGCTTACGATTGCGTAAGGTGCATTTGAAGGAGCACGAGCGAAAGCGCGCCGGAAAGTAATTAAAGTCGATTCGATATGGATTTCAATTTCATACTCAGTACGGCAATACTTCTCTTTTTTGTACTCGATCCTTTTGGGAACGTTCCACTAGTACTCACTATTCTGAAGGATGTTCCTAAAGAAAGAAGGCGTGGAATCATCATTCGAGAGGTATTGATCGGACTCGGCATTCTGGTCGTATTTCTTTTCTTCGGCAATGAATTTCTGAGCATTTTCCATTTAGAAACCGAAGCCGTTCAAATATCCGGAGGGGTTATTTTCTTCATTATTGGGATGCGCATGATTTTCCCCGGTGATTCGAACCAATCGCTTTTCGCCGCTCAAGGGGAACCTTTTATTGTGCCCATTGCAATGCCAATGATTGCCGGGCCTTCCGCATTGGCAACGCTGATGGTATTGGCGAAAAACCACACAAATGAACCTGTAAGTCTAACCCTCGCATTGCTCGGGGCATGGACGGCTTCCTCTCTCATATTATTAGCAGCGCCCTTTATGTATCGATGGTTACGTCGAAGAGGTCTGACGGCATTAGAGCGATTGATGGGCATGCTTCTGCTTTTCCTGAGCGTTCAAATGTTTATCGACGGTATTCGCGGGCTCGTGTAACATAGGTGCAAATCCTTGCAACAAAATTGAATCTGACTTCTGGAGCTTATCCCGATCTTAGTACTAGGTTTAGTGTTATTATAGTTTAGCAACCGGTTTTACCGAGAACGCCCAAGTCTTTTTAAGCTTGGGCGTTTTGTATATATCAAAATACGAATGAATCCCATGAAGGTATTGAAGTGTTCATAAGTTCATTTAATTATATGTTCCACAAGCCTTTAAGCTTTTTCTTTTTTCCTAATTTGCAGCAAGCAGTTACCAGAAATGGCGGCTTATCCATCTTCCTGGATGGACGTTTAGGTTAATAATGGAAAGTCCCGTCTATGCGTCGGGGCTTTTCTATTAAAAAACACGACCTTTGTGGCTCATTTCTAAATACTTCCCCTTTTGACATCATTTAAAGACCTCGGTCTTTCTGCCGACATACTCAAAGGTTTGGATGAACTCGGTTTTAAAGAACCCAGTGAAATCCAGGCTCAGGCAATTCCTTATTTGCTCGATGGATCAAACGACCTTATTGGTCTCGCCCAAACCGGAACGGGTAAAACAGCCGCATTTGGTATTCCTGTTTTAGAACGCGTCGATATTAACGACCCAAGTACACAAGCGCTTATTCTAGCTCCAACCAGAGAGCTAGGTCAACAAATTGCTCAGCAACTCGCCCTTTTCAGCAAATATCAAGAACGTGTGAACGTGCTTGCTGTATATGGTGGAGCTCCTATTCATGTTCAAATGAAGGCGCTCAAAAAGCCACAGCAAGTAATCATTGCAACACCCGGCCGACTTATTGACCTCATTGAGAGAAAAGCAGTTGACCTTTCAAATCTGGCGATCATTGTACTAGATGAAGCGGATGAAATGTTGAACATGGGCTTCAAGGAAGAGTTAGATCGCATTCTGAGCTTTACCCCAAAAGAAAAGTTGACTTGGTTATTCTCGGCTACGATGCCAGAAGAAATCAAAAGAATGGTTCATCGTTACATGGATAACCCGATTGAAGTGCGGGTTTCTCAGCGGAACGAGGTGAACAAGAATATCGACCACCAGTACAGCATTACTCAGCAGTCGAAAAAAGCCGAGGCCTTAACCCGTTTTTTAGACAAAGAACAGGACATCAAGGGTGTCGTTTTCTGCCGTACAAAGCAAGATACGCAGGATTTGGCCGAGTTCTTATTGAAAAAGAACTACAAGGCAGATGCACTTCACGGTGATTTAAGTCAACAACAGCGCGATCGCGTAATGGGACGATTTAAAAATCATGAATTGCAGGTGCTCATTGCTACGGACGTAGCGGCACGAGGAATTGATGTAAACGATCTTACTCATGTATTCCACATGGCTTTGCCGGATGATCCTGCTTATTACACGCACAGGAGTGGTCGGACCGCTAGGGCCGGAAAAAAAGGGATCTCTTTAGTCTTTACTAATGCCCGCGAGAAAGGGCGTTTAATGCGCGTTGAGAAATCATTGGGCATCAAGTTTAGTCCGACCGACATCCCGAGTTCGGAAGAAATTATGGAGGCGAAACTCGATAAATGGTGTAACCAGGTACTCGAAACGAAGCCCAAAAATAAAATCGATGCTCAATTCTTCTTTAAAGTGGGTACGGCCTTTGCCGATCTAAGTAAAGAAGAGCTCGTGGCGAAGATGCTCATTCTCGAAATGGATCGATGGAACACCGACCAAGGCGAGGATTTAAACCAATCTTTCTCATCGGGCGGAGGTCGTGGCTCTAGTCACCGAGGTGGCGGCGGAGGTCGCGGGCGAGGCGGCTTTAAAGGCGGAGGCAAATTCCGTGGCAAAGATCGACATCGCGGTGGTGGTGGCGGAGGCCGTGATCGCGATCGCTCTCCCAAATCGAGCCGAGGAGGCAAAAAAGGCGGCTACCCCAAAGGAAACAGATAATAGATTAACTTGGCGAATCAACGAATTTCGCCATGACCCAAACATCTATTAAACGTCCTCGCATTGAATCTATTGACTTCTTGAGAGGGGCCGTAATGATACTCATGGCGCTCGATCACGTTCGAGATTACTTTCACTACGACGCATTTATGTACAATCCACTTGACCCAACACAGTCAAGTGGATTTCTTTTTTTTACCCGCTTTATCACCCACTATTGCGCTCCCGTATTTGTTTTCTTGGCGGGCACTTCGGCTTTTTTTGTCGGGCGCAGAAAAAGTAAAAAAGACCTTTCCATATGGTTGCTAAAAAGAGGCTTTTGGCTCATTATTTTGGAAATAACTCTTGTGAAATTCGGCTGGTTTTTCAAACTCGACATGAGCTTCACCTACTTGATGGTCATCTGGGCGCTCGGTTTTTGTATGATCGCTTTGGCCGGACTAATGCAACTTCCAAAAAACATAGGTATTGCCTTAGGAATACTTTTGATCGCGGGCCACAACGCTTTTGACCAGGTTGTATACGCGGACAACACCTTTGCACATGCACTATGGGCTATGTTTAAACAGGGTGGATTAGTTGACTTAGGCCCTGTGGAAACTTGGTATGCCTACCCCCTAGCCCCCTGGATTGGCTTAATGCTTTTAGGCTTTCATTTTGGCGCCTGGTACAATTCCGATGTCGCTCGAGAAAAGCGGATCCGGTTCTTGAAAGTTCTTGGTTTCGGCCTCACGGCCGGATTTTTCATCCTGCGTTTCACCAACTTCTACGGCGACCCCTTCCCCTGGACAACCTTCCCCACCGCGGAACAAACCATCATGTCTTTTATGAACGTATGGAAATATCCCCCGTCTCTACTGTACTTGATGATTACCATGGGTCCCTCATTCATATTCCTGGCCTACACAGAAAAACCACTTAATTCGTGGGCGAAAAAAGTGGTCGTTATTGGTCGCGTGCCCATGTTTTATTATTTGATTCATATTTATTGGATTCACTTACTCACTAGTTTCGGAGGTGTGATACACGGGTGGCACTGGTCTGATTTTGTCCTTGACGACTGGATCAATGACTCTCCTCATTTAAAGGGATACGGTTATCCACTCTGGGTGGTATATTTGGTATGGATCTTTGTGATCATTTCTCTTTACCCTCTATGTGCCTTCTGGAACCGTTATAAAGATGAGCACAAAGATCGCTGGTGGTTAAGTTATTTATAGATCATGATTTTATAGCACGAGCATTTCGATTTACTCGATAAAATTGTAATCGAACGGGTACTTTTTAATTCGCCCTTTCGGGCCGATTCTACGATGCGCAATGAAGCTTGCTTTATTTATGCAATCAACGGACAATCCACACTCTTCGGCCCGCAAGAATCTATGGAATTCAATACCGATGACGGTGTCGTGATGAAATGCGGCAGCTAACTGAACAACTGGAAAAAGGGAACTAGCGACGAGCCTTACCACGCTGTAGGCGTTCATTTTAACCCGGACGTTTTACGCCTCGTTTACGAAGATGAATTGCCGCAATTTCTTCGTCCGGCCGAGAAGGCCGGAGCCGTAAACATTCAAAAAGTGGCCGTGGATCAAATGACCTTAATTTATTTAATATATGATTCGGAATTGTGATTTTAGGACGAATAATTCTTTTCGCGGACCAACCATTAAGAATACTTTAGTAGCGGTTTCAAGAGGTTGTATCCTTGTTTCTCCAGAATCATAACTTAGATGCGGCATTCTCATTAACGCACGGTTACCGCCGTGCGTTTTTTGTTTCCTTCCGAATTCCCATTAGCAAAGGACCCTCCCCCTTCCATTTTTCATTGTAATCTATGGCAATGACTATGAAAAACAAGACTTTAGCGGCATCGATCGCGAATATTAACTACCTTACTAAGGAATAAATTCAAACCACCGATTTCCTTCATTCAATGAGAATTGCCCTTTTCACCATCTTTGGCCTTTTCTTAAGCTCTTGCAAAGTTCAATTCGTTAGTGACTACAATGCTCGACTGGCCGATCAAACGGAGGAAATCGCACAAACGGTGGATTTCTTTTATCTCAACATGAAAGAAAACACGGAAACGGAGTACAACGGGCGCGCCTACCAAAACTTCGTAGACGACTATTTGCGTATCGAGGTCAAATTGAATTCTTTGGTACGCAAAAATAGTATTCAACCCTTGAACGATTCGAGTGCAGAGCTATGCACATTAGTAGTTCAAGAATGGATCAAAAACCGAGAAACCCACAAAAGCAACGACGGAATATCAGATGAGGAAATTGACGAACGAAGAAATCGAATGAACGAGCTGTTCTATGCCGTTCTCGTTTCCAAAAATGGAAAAGCATTACTTGAGTCCACGCCAAATGAATAACTCATTTGATATCGACAATGCGATCGCCAACATGTCCGAATCGATCAAAGAAGTCTTTGGAGATCACTGGCCAGAAATTAAAGATCGAACCCAAGCCATTCTTCTTCGAAGGTCAAAGAGGCTCGAAACGCTCGTTTCCCTGAAGGGCCCCAACGAAGAAGAAAACACCGAGTTTAATGCGCGCATCCGCGATGAAGAACGACTTTTTGAAGCGAATCTTCACGCGATCTCTTCCCGAGGAAAAGCGTCTGCCAAACGAGCGGCACAAGCGGCGATAACGGCCTTTAACCAAAGCATAACCGGAGCTCTATAATTAATCGCTCAATCATTTGAATTCGATTCGTATCTTAACTTCATCATCCTAAAAACAATTTATAATGGCTCGTTTTTTAAAATGGCTCGTCATTTCTCTCGTTGCACTAGTACTCGTTTTGTTCGCCTCGTATAAATACATGCAAAGTCAAACCAAAAAACACAGTCCAGAACAAACAATAACCCAGACCGTGGGTGCTGTCGATGTATCCATTTTTTACAATCGACCCTCTAAAAAAGAACGCGTGATTTTTGGAGAGCTGGTTCCCTTTGGTGAAGTATGGAGAACGGGTGCCAATGAAGCTACAACGTTCAGTGTTTCCGGTGACCTAAGCATTGAAGGAACAAAGTTACCCGCAGGGGATTACAGTCTATGGACTATTCCCGGAGAAACAGAATGGCAAATTATATGGAACAGTAAAATGTATCCTTGGGGTGTAGGATGGGGAGCTAAAGCTTCACGCGAAGCGGAATTCGACGCCGCGAGTATAACCGTTCCGGTTCGGGTTCTTGAAAATCCTATTGAGCAATTCACCATTCGTATTACGAGCGAAAACGTGCTCATTCTCGAATGGGATCAAACTCAAGTTCGGGCACAATTACACGAATAGACCTAACCTAGCGGAAGGTGATATACGTGATTAGAGCTAAACCTCTACTCATGAAAAACCTTTTACTCCTACTCTTTACTTTTGCTACAATGAGCGTTTTTGCTCAATTTGGCAACGAAGTTAAAAAGGCCTCCTCTATTCGCGTCACCGAAGACTATTTTGGCTATTCTGTTGCTAGTGAGCGCCAATACAGTCTTGTTGGAGCTCCTCAATCGGACCTCCACGGGCTAAACACTACCCCAAGTGCGGGAAATGGATATGCAGAACTATTTGAACTTACATTCTCCGGAATTCAGTTTGTTCAACGCATACAACCCACAACTACCTCTCCAAGCGAGCGGTTTGGATTTGATGTTTCCATGTCGGGAAATTACGCGGCTGTTAGCGCTCCGTTTCATCGACTCGATCAAAACGATCAGAACCCACTCTTGTATGCTGGAGCTGTTTTCATTTATGAAAACGTAAATGGAACTTGGCAATTCTCGGAGAAAATAGTTCTAAACGATCGGAATCTTGTTACGGAATTCGGTTACAGTATTGATATGTATGGGGATTACCTCGTTATAGGAGCCCCGGGTGACCAGGCAGGGCAACCTGGACAGCCCTTGCTAAATTATGCAGGCGCAGTATACGTGTATGAAAGAAATGCTAATGGAAGTTACCAGTTAATTGAAAAGCTCGTCGCCAATCAACGTGAAGGGTCCTCCTTTTTAGGATATTCAGTTTCCATTGACCAGACCGCCATTGCTGTTGGAGCTCCATTCCACGGACTCGATATGCTCAATCAAAACTTTATCAATGTATCAGGGGCCGTTTATATCTTCGACTTTGACGGTATGAAATGGAATCAATCGCAAAAACTAAGTGCATTCGACCGAAGCTTCGGTCATGCCTTTGGGCTTTCAGTAGCCGTAAACCACAATCCACGTAAATTGGCCATAGGAACGAAGCGAGACGAAAACGGATTGCCAACTTCTGCTCAAGAAATCAACGCAGGTGCTGTCTATGTATACAGCGATAATGGATTTGGTTTTATAAATGAAGCAAAGCTTATCTCTCCCGATCGCGAATACAGAGAAGAATTCGGAAACGCCATTGATCTAGACGATAACTACCTAGCGGTAGGAGGACGTCTGGACCAAGACAATATGTCCGGCGTCTTTGAAGTGGATACGGCAGGTGCGGTTTATATCTACAATGCCAATAGCCCTTCATGGACGTTTTCGCAAAAAATCATATCCAGTGATCGCGAGGCAGGTGACCATTTTGGGCAAGATGTAGCCCTAAGCTCTTTCGACACCTTAGGAGCTTCATCGTATGGATTGCTCGTTGGTGCTTGGAAAGAAGATCAAGATATTCAAGGAAGCAACTTTATGGAGCGCTCGGGATCCGTCTATTTTTATGGATACACTACCATTGGTTTGAACGAGCAAGAAGTAAATACACTCAAAGCATACCCAAATCCATTTTCGCAATCTATTCACCTCGGTTCCACAGAAGAAAATGCCGAATTGATCGTACTAAATCAAACCGGGCAAATTTTGGTGCAGAGAAGGAATCCGACTGAATCAATCAATCTACAGGAATTGCCGGCGGGGTGCTATACACTTCAACTAATCGAAAGTACCGGAGTTAAATCACAAATGATTGTGAAGCAAAAAGTACCTTAGTAAGGTCATGAACAAATGGGCCTTATTGTTATTTTTCTTTGTTTCTGCTCAGCTATTTGGTCAAAGCAGTAAATACCAAAACGCTATCGAATTCTCGTTTCTAGCAGGAAGTGCCCAAACGATGGATTTCGCCGCCGAAATACATGCCACACATCGGTTTAACGATCGCATAAAACTATGGAATCTAGAGGGGTTCGCAGGGTTCGGGATATGGGGTTCAGAAGAGTCCATTGGTCCCGATTTATTGATAGGGATCCGTCCGGTATTTGGAAAAAAAAGACATCAAGCATATGGCGATTTCGGTGCTGTTTATCTTCTGGACCTTTCAAACAACTTCAATGGAATACTTCAACCAATAGTAAATATCGGTTACCGATATACGGCAAAAACGGACGACTGGCACTTACAAATCAGTTCTGGGACATGGGGCCTTGTGGCCCTTGGGGCTGGTTTAAAATGGTGAGACGCCACTCGCGTAAACCTTGAATTGCTATAATCAAGAAAACAGCGTATTGAACCGATGTGAGGCCAAGCCCTTTGTACATATACAACGGAACAGATATTAAATCTCCAACGATCCATAACCACCAATGTTCCATTATCTTTTTGGCCATAAAGTACATCCCCACCACAAACAAGGAAGTCGTGAAAGCATCGACGTACGGAACATCACTATCCGTAAACCGCACTAAAACAAATACAAGTACCCCGAAAATACCAATCAAGGCCAGCAGAGTTGGCGCGTAGGCATCGCGCCGCAGGCGCAGAATAGGCCTTTCGACGGTGTCTTTGGGCTTCATCTCTGACCATATATACCAACCGTAAATGCTCATTACCATGAAATAGGCATTAATGCCCATATCTGCATAGAGCTTAGCATTCAAGCAAATGTAGATATACAAGGCTGTAGAAATAATTCCGGTTGGGTACACGGCAATTTTCACCCGTCGAGCGAAATAAACCGAAAGCAAACCAAAAAGAACCGCCGTAGCTTCAATCCATATATCAACCTGGGAATAGGATCGGTAGGGTGCAATAAAAAAGTCAATTATATCCAAAGCGTTCTTTTAATTGGGCGATCAACGAATCAACTGAAAAGTTCCCGTCTCCTCTTTATAGAGCCCATTGGTAAATTGAACCCGAACCCGAACAAAAAAGGTGGTAGTATTGGAAACAGGAGCTCCATTTATAGTTCCGTCCCAACCCAGATCCGTTTCATTCGCTTGATAAATTTGTTCTCCCCAGCGGTTATAAATTTGAAAGGTGAAACCAATTATTTCATCGCCCTGCGGCCGGAAATAGTCGTTCACATTATCGCCATTCGGGGAAAACGCTGTTGGCAAGTACAGCGTCCCTGTGGGAAAACAACCGGGATCATAAGTCACAAAAACACTATCATTTCCACAGAAATTCAATAACCACGCCGCCATTTCTACCGGGTTGTTGTCTCGAATAACAGTATCTAAAGTAGTTCCAGGGAGTTCAACCCCATTAAAACTCCATCCGCTAATACCGGTAGTATCATTAATGGTATAACTCATGAGAACGTTCGGACATAATTCGTCCACAAATAGGTCAACTTGCGGTGCACTTCCGATCCATAAGTACATGGTATCCGCCACCGGACAACCGTTTAAGTCTGTCCCGGACAGAAAATAAGTGCCATTTTGATCCAGAATAATATAAGATCCTGAAAGTCCTCCCGGCTCAACATTCATACTCGTCCAAGGAAGAACACTCAAGTCAAGCGCGTAGGGACTACAGTCAAAAGAAGAATCGGACACAATATCGTCGTACGCTTGAAACCATTCATGCCATACTGTGTCTTGAAAGGTGCATGATCCGGAAGTCATGGTCACGAAGTAGTACCCTTCATTCAAAAAAGTCGTTTGAGCGGTGGTATCGCCGGTAGACCACAAATAGGACTGCGCACCTGGTGGGGCAGAATAAAGCAATACAGAATTTGCACACCAAATAGTGGTGTCGTCAAAGAGTTCGAACTCGGCGACATTTATGTAGAGGCTGTCGTAGCAAACGAGGTTGGGCGTCGCTATTTCCACCCAAATGGTGTCGGATTGACTTACATACATTTGAAAATTAGGACCCGTTATACCATTGCTCCATGTAATTTGGTAGGCCGGGTCTGTGTACTGAGTAAGTGAAAAATAGAGCGTATCAAGCGAACACAATACCGTATCTGATGCAAGAATGGGCTCTGGAGTTTGCCATACCCATATAGAATCTCGTCCGAGGCACCCTAATTGATTATTTGCTTCAACCCAAACAAGGCCTTGAGTGCTAACAACAATGGATTGAGTAGTATCGCCGGTGCTCCACAGGTAACTCGCGTAACCACTTCCGGCATTGAGAGTCAATTGCTGATCCCAACAAAGGAAGGCCGAATCTAAAAACGGATCGAACGGGATCGATAGTAAATCAACGCGAACAGAATCGATACAGGTTAAATCGCCGAAGGTCGCGGAATAGATATACGTAGTTGTATTGAGCGGTGAAGCAAAAAAGGAATATCCGGGTCCTCCATTGGTCCAAGAAAACAATGGCGGACATACAGGAGTCGTGGTTACAGCATTGGTTCGCACCTCAATATCATCGATGCCCCAGCTCTCATCGCAAAGCAGGTTCGATCCGGCATTCTGAAGATTTCCGTACCATTCAATGAGCACGTCACAATCGGTATGTGCCAGGGCGAAATTCAGCTGATATACACTCGAAACTCCATTTGAAATGCATCGAGCGGGCTGATTCGTGAGATGAGCCCCCGTATTAAAAGGGTAATCGATTAAGTAGTTGCCTGGATAACTTTGTTGTTGCCCAGCGACGTTTCTAAAAGTAGTATTGATTTGGTTCACTCCATCCACATTCATTCCCCAAAGATCAGGACCTGCAGAAGTGCTATTTCCGTCCCAAGTATCAAAAACGTACAGCGTAAGGGATATGAAAATTGAATCGTGCTCAGGCAAACTAGGTATGTTCCACCCCACCGTAGCATTTCGATAGGGGCCCGCCATTTTTTGAAGTTGGTAGGTCATGGTGTCCGTGCTCGACCATCCGGCCGGGAGGCCGTTGGTAAAATCTGCCGAAAAAACCGCAAACGGTGGATTCGCCGTTATCTCAGCACTGTCGCCAAAACAAATTTGCGGAGGGTTCGCTGAGAGACCCAAATCTGCTTCATATAAATGAAGGGAATCGATGCCTACACAGCCCGAATCGGATGTGACGGTAACGTAATAAGTGGCGGGATTGGAGAGATAGCGGCTGGCGGCAGTAGAACCATCGGACCACTGAACTTGGGGGTAATTGGAAAAATTATAGAATAAGGAGTCGCCCGAACATTGAATACTAGCCGGAGGAAAAGGATCAAAAAGTCCGAATGGGAGAACGGTCAAGGTATCGTATCGTCCGAATCCACAACTATCCGTTCGAAGAATAGTGTATGTTGTAGGGACTTCTGGACTTAACGTTACATTTCCCGAAGTTGAATTGGAAACGCCAATAGTAGGCCACCAAGCGTACGTTTCAATATTATCGAGGGTATAGTCGACATCTATGCTCGGAGTACAAAATGAGATGGTATCGTGCTGACCCAATTGCTCCACACTATTCACACAAAATTGGTAGGCTGCAGATAAACCGCCAGTGGCCGCCGTTACACCAAGTTGAGCCTTTGTAGATCCGCTGAAAAGCACATTAGACAAGTCGATTACTGTATCGAGCCTGAGAAAACAGTTGAAATAGAGTTGAATTCGATTTTGGCTCGGATCCCAATGGATGCGCACATTATAAAAATTACCGTTTTCTATGTTGCCTGGGTTAAACAGGGCTGAGGCCGGTGAGGAATAACTCGTGGCGGCATTGTGATTGTTTGAGCCGTTTGTATGGAAGCCTACATGATCGAAGGTGGGATCGCCCAAAGACAGATTTTGAAACACGTCGAATTCGGCTGCGAATGAATTGGGAATTCCGCTATACCCTAGTCCCCCACCAATGGAGCCAAGAAGCGGTGATGTACTCGTTTTCATGACAATTGCAAACCCATCGGCTCCAATATCGGATTGACCAAATTGCATATCGAAATCAACCACAAATGCCGAGGTCAAATCGAGTGAATCGTTGAACCATACCGCCCCTGAACTTCCCGTAACATTTTGGGTGAGCTCGTAGCACTGATCGGGCAGAGCGACAGCATTACCTACTAATAAAGTACCTTGACCTACTGAGACCAAAGGGAGTATAAAAAGAAGGAAGAGCCAACGTATCATCATAGCAAAGATATCGAGGAATAGCTTTAGCTTTAACCTAAGCTAGCAAAAGATATGCCTATTACAAAGAATCAGCTTTTACGGATACGAGTTATTGATCGTGTTTTGCGGAATAAGTTCCGTACATCGCCGGCCACAAAGCCCTATTTACAGGAAAAATGTATTGAAGAATTGTTCGGAATAGACTCGGGTAGTTCGGGTAACGAGGTCTCCTTGTTCACAATAGACAAAGACTTGCGCTTAATGCGTGAAGAATATGATGCGCCTATTTCGTACGACCGGGCTTCGAAAGAATACTTTTATGAAGATGCCTCCTATTCGCTCGATGGTTTAGGCGTTGGATCCCGAGAGCTCCAAGCCTTAGAATCTGCAGCTCAGTTTCTTTCTAGTTTTACGGACAATCCTTTGCTTCGTCAATTTGGACCGGCAATTCATCGCTTGCGTGATCGCCTATCCCTTCAAAAAAAACAAGTAGACGAAGACCCGGTCATTGAATTTGAAGTGTTGCCCGAGTACCGAGGCTGGACAAACATTGATCAACTCTTTCAAGGCATTAAGGAGTGTCGAATCATTGAATTTGATTATTTCTACTTCGACAGCGAATCGACCCGAAGGGTCTTATTGCACCCCTACTTGCTGAAAGAGAGCAAGCAACGTTGGTATGTAGTAGGCTACTCGCCCGAACGAAAAGCAATGCGGCTCTATGGCTTAGAAAGGATTCAGAATTTGAAAATTCAAGAAGACCGCTATCCGATAGCCGATCGAAAACAATTTGATTCAGCCGCATATTTTGAGCATACATTTGGCATTTTCACGCTTCCCGACACTCCACCCTCACGGGTGGAAGTGGCCCTTGACCGAAAAGAACTCCTTTTCTTGAAATCGAAACCGTGGCATGCCTCGCAAGAAATTATTGAAGAAGATATGAATGGAGGAGTTGTTGCGTGGACCGTGCACATAACTCCCGACTTCATTATGGAATTATTGGCGTTAGGAAATCGGGTCGAAGTTTTGAAACCAAAATCATTGCGGCAAAAAATAGGCGAAACCTTGAAATTAGCAAGCGAACGGTATTGAGGAGGTGATAATTCATAGTTTTTAGTTCGTAGTTTGACCTTGCCTGAATGTGGTTGACAGATTTGTGTAACACTTGAAACTGGTGAAACACTTGCCACCCTTCCAACCTTCTTCGCTTTTATTTGTTTTTAAATCGCTGACCTACAGCGTGTTGAAAAGAAGAATATTTTTTTTGAGCCCATTTCCGTTTACATTGTAAATAGATGGCAAGGTGCCGTTATAGTTTTGATCTGTACTTAAAACTATAGCATCATGGCCGTTTCACTTACCTCCTTCAATATCCTTATTCCCGTGTCTGTTTTAGAAGCCCGCTGGGGTCGCGAAAAAACGCGTGCCTTTTTGCGCGAGCAAGGAAACCGAAGAGATCTCAATGTGTGTTGCGACGGAAATCTCTATCAAGAAGCTGTAAACTCTATCCCGACGCGCAGAGCTCGTTTGCATTTTTGGAGAAAGCAAGGTTTGCAGTTCACCGAGCAAACCGCCACCGGACCAAAATGGAAAGATTTATGTACCGTATCTGAATTAATGGGCACCTCCTACCGGTGCGATTGGTTGCAACTTGATCTCCGTCGTGGAGAAGCGCAATTAAAAGAGCGAATGACTACGACGACCAAAACAATTGATTTCTTTGGCCAGCAACTACGCCTCGATGGGGGAGAATTCTTTTATCGTGCGAGCTAAATGTAATATTCTCTTATTGAATTCGAAGGCGCGTTCGTTCTCGAAAATTTGAATCAATAAAACTTCCGCATTAAATCTAAAGGGCATCGTTTTCGCGTGAATTCTACCTGAAACTAAAAGAAATAGCGCATAAAGCGTACATAAAACAATTATTCTTCTTCTAAAAATGCGACCTTTCCCATAGATAAGACCCAAGCATGAAGAATTCTGTCATTACTGGAACCGGATCCTATATACCCAAGAGAGTAGTCACCAACGAAGAGTTTTTAAGAAACGGCTTCTATAATGATGACCAAACGGCCCTTGAGTACGAAAACAAAAAGATTATTGAAAAATTTGAAGCAATTACCGGAATTAGGGAAAGAAGGTATATTGAAGATAATCAAGCATCGAGTAGCATTGCGGCCGAAGCAGGGAAAGAAGCTATCAAAGACGCCCAAATAAATCCGGAGGAACTAGACTACATTATTGTTGCCCATAATTTTGGAGATGTTTTAAAAGATACCATCCAAACAGATGCTGTTCCCAGTTTGGCAGCCCGTGTGAAGCACTTATTGCAAATCGAAAACCCGAATTGCGTTGCTTATGATGTCCTTTTCGGTTGTCCCGGTTGGATCCAAGGCATGATTCAAGCGCATATTTTCATTCAGGCGGGTGAAGCCAAAAAAGTATTGGTTGTAGGTACAGAAACGCTATCACGTGTTGTGGACGCTCACGACCGCGATTCAATGATATTCTCCGATGGAGCTGGAGCCGCTGTGCTCGAGTTACGCGAAGAGGAAACAAAACGGGGAGTACTTTCCCATGCCGCTCAAACGCATTCGTTGGAGGAAGTTGAATACTTGGGAATGGGGAAATCAAACTTCCCTGAAAGTGATCCGAATGTTCGCTACATAAAAATGGAAGGTCGAAAAATATACGAATACGCCTTGAACAAGGTTCCTTCCGCGATGAAGACTTGTTTTGATGCTTCGGGTTGCTCCATTGATCAATTAGAGAAGATTTTCATTCATCAGGCAAATGAAAAAATGGATCAGGCAATCGTTCAGCGATATTATCGACTCTTTAAAACACCCATGCCGGATGAAGTTATGCCGATGAACATTCACACCTTGGGAAATAGCTCCGTTGCAACGGTGCCTACTCTATACGACCAAGTAAAACGGGGCGATTTGGGAAGTCATAAAGTCCATGACGGAGAAGTTGTTTTATTCGCTAGCGTAGGTGCGGGCATGCATATAAACGCAATTACATACAAGCACTGAAACTGTTAAGTACTTACTTCGTATTACACCGGTTCCTGAAAGAAAACTGGTCGCGGAGCATTGAGGAATAGTGAGCTAAAATCTTCTTACTTTTAGCTTCTAATTTATTTTCATGAAAAAAGTACTATTCTTTGCCGCCCTATTCACATTTATGAGTTTGGGACTTTTCGCTCAATCGTACACTCAAACATATACTGCCCAAGATTTAAATGGGGTACCTGACGTCACTACTTCCACTACGCAAGCTTCGCCCTGTCCTGGATTATTGACCTTTACCACAATCCCGCCCGGTGTTGTAATTGACTCCGCCTTAGTTACCTACGACTATTTTACTTCTTTCGCAGGATTTGGAAGTACAACGACGCAGCGATCCTATGTTCGATGTGTAACCACAGGCGTTTCCGAAGCTAATTTAGCCTTTGGCCCCAGCCTACCTCCGGGGCAAACAACAGCCTCATACAGTAGAATTATATCGATTGCGAATGGTGTTTCAACGGGAAGTCTGTCCTTTGAATTGCATGCTGGTCATGTTGCACTAATTCCCGGTGGGTGTAGTGGATCGAACCAATTCGTGCTCAACAACACGTGGACGATCACGGTATATACCTCGGGAACCGCAACCTGCCCAGAACCCACAAATTTGATTGAAACGAATAGTCAAACCAACGGTTTGCAAGTCGATTGGACACCCGGAGGAAGTGAAACCTCATGGGAACTCCGCCACGGACTTACAGGTACCGCCTTAAATTCAATGACGAGTTCTATTGTGAGTGCTCACCCGAGCATCATTTCCGGATTAGATTCTGCAACCTCTTACGACGTTTATGTCCGTGCAGTTTGTGGTGCAAACGATTCCAGCTTCTGGGAAGGGCCATTAACGGCGGTAACCGACACCCCGGTCTGCGCAGCTCCAACAAATGCCACGACCACAAACATAACGGATGTTCAAGCGAACCTAGGCTGGACAGAAAACGGATTTGCCACCGAATGGGAAATTGAATGGGGTCAGCAAGGGTTTACATTGGGTTCGGGCACATTTATTTCTCAAGTACAAAGTAACCCTTGGCTTTTTCAAAACCTTACCGCATCGACCGCTTATGAGGCCTATGTCAGGAGTAATTGCGGTCTTAACAAAAGCGATTGGCTCGGCCCAATTAGTTTTACCACATTGGTCGGAGTATGCGATCCACCGACGAATTTAACCTCGGGAAACACGTCCGAAACGACGGCAGACATTTCCTGGTTCAACCCTGTTTCCTACTTAGCTAACGATATAGAATATGGACTTAACGGTTTTACTCAAGGAACGGGAACTTTTATCAATGGAATCATTGGGAATTCTCAAACTATTACCGGATTAACTCCCGGAACAGGTTATGAAGTGTATGTGCGCGGAGTGTGCAATACAACCAGCAATAGCGTTTGGACCGGTCCCCATTCTTTCGGAACTACCATAGGATTGAATGATCTTGAAAATAGCGGCGTTAAAATATTCCCAAATCCGGCTGCCAATTCCTTGGTCATTGAGGTGCGGAATATGGAATCCGTGCAGTTTACAGATGCCACGGGCCGAACAGTTCTCAACATTCGTCTGGCCGAAGGCCAAAACAATATTGACGTCAGCGGCCTACCGGCCGGATGGTACCTTGTGCACATAGGCAACCTCCACGAGTCGATATTAATTAATCGTTAAAAGCCTATCCGTAGGAACAAAAGTGCCGTATCTCTAATAAAACACCCTTATGAAGTCGATCCTTTTGTTCTTTGCGCTAGTTAGTTCGTCGATACTTTTTTACGGTTGCCCACTGTGCGCAGAGGTGACAAAGCCATACTACGAAATTGGATCTTTTTCCCTTTACGTTCAAGGCGATTTAATTATTGAAGAATCCGATACCCTTATTTTTAATTTGAGTGTAGACTCGATTCATGTAACAGCAGCGCTTACTCCAACTAAAAGTCGCGGAGGCGATGCTGCCTTTGCCACGTCTTGCCCTTTCGATGGCGAAAACGGACTTAAATCGCCTATCGACAGCATCGCTTTTTTGACGGTCAATAACTGGGATAACAATCATCCCGCTGGTTCATTTGTAAACGATTTGGTGGAGCAAGGCAATTACGACTGGCAAAGCGGAGCCTATTTATGGAGTAGTTTACCGATGAAAGACGAATGGACCAGCACCTCCATAGATGCATATTACAGAATACTATCGCGACCCGCAGAACCGGGAGAACACATAATAAGAGCCACACTGTACACACTCAACGGCAAAGCGGTTACCGGTGAAACAACCCAGTTTTTCGTGCAATAACGAATTGCGCGAACTCGAGAAAGTTGCTACCTTCCGACCATGCGGTCAATAGCAACTCTTACTCTTCTTATTCTTTTTAGCGCCTGTTTCAGTCAG
>CBFIAJ010000007.1:35260-44898 GCA_965660515.1 Flavobacteriales bacterium
ACGTTTCATTTCACCACCCGATGTTGTGGCACACGACCCTATCATTCGACCCAATACCAATGAAGTGTTTTATTTGGTATCCGCATCCTCTCAAGGACGTATGGTTTATTCGACGAATGCGGCAAATGGTGAAACTCAGAAATGGGGTGACGGACAAGCCCTGATTGGAGGACTCGCCTTTTCTCCAGATGGGCAATTCCTTTATTTCGTGAGCAACGAAAAGGGGAGCCCCGACGTATACCGAAGGAATCTCACTGATGGATCCGTCGATGTAATCGCAAATAGTGAATGGCCCGAATTTGATCCGACCTTGACAAAAGACGGAAAAGAACTCGTTTATGTCGAGTGGACGGATGAGGGCTATATTTTGCACTCTTGGAATACCATAAATAAAAGTCATCGGATTGTTCTTCGCGACAAAACTCTGATTTCAAATGTCCGATGGTCCACAAACGACTATTCGCTTATTTACGTCCGCAATTCAGAAAACTATTGGGAAATTAAAGAGTACTTCCCTCTGCGCGATTCTACTTACCAAATACGATGGGGAATCCCAAGCATTACAACCCCATGTTTTACTCCATCCGGAAGACAGTTGTACTATAGTATGGAAGTCAATGGTCAGTGGGACATCTACGCCTACAAAAAGTCCAGTGACAAACACAATTGGATGATCAATGGAAAAGAAGACGAGCTCAAACCTATTTTCCATCCTTCGGGCGATTGGTATTGGTACAATGAAAGCACAAAGAAAGGTTGGCGCGTGATGAAAAAAGTGGTTCGAGGGAAATCGGCACGAGCCCTTATCGACTCGAAAGAATTCAGTGCGTACGACGCCGTGTGGTTTCCAATTCCCGAGTAATGAACAACATCCTTTTCATTCTGGCCCTCCTCCTATTTATTGGCTGCGCTGAAGGACCAAATCCTAATCGAAGTAAAGGAAATCCCCTAGATCAACGAACGTATGATTTAGTGTTCGAAGTGTCTGGCGACTCTTCTGATTCGCGACTCTGGGTGTACAGTTTCGAAAGAGACTCGAGTTGGCGACTTACAAAATCATCGAGCCGTGAGGCGCGCCCGACCCGATGGAATGACACCCTTTTGACCTACCTAATTGCTGAAAACAAACAGTGGCACAGAAAAGGAATTGATGTGCGGACGGGGGAAGAAACTGACGTACTTCCCGGAGCTTTTGACGGGATAACGGTTCAGCGATCACCAAACCGACAGATGATTGCAGGCACGCAATTAATTAAGGACACCACACACATCTTTTTAGCGCGTTCGGACGGAAAAAGGGTTCAATGGCTTACCAAAGGACACGGTGGCGGCCAGTCGCCAAAATGGTCCCCGGACGGACTTACACTCTTGTACGAATCGGAAAAAGACGGGAATAAAGAACTTTATATTTTTCAGTTGACCACGGCCTACGAACGCCGTGTCACACAAAACAACTCTGTAGATCAGCATGCGGTTTGGCACCCGAAAGGTGAAAGCATCGCATTTTTATCATCGAGACGTGGACCCCAAATGGATGTGTTTATGAAGAATTTAGCCACGGGAAAAACAAAGCAATTGACAAGCGATTCATTAGTAAAAGAACGCTGTCTCTTTTCCCCGAATGGAAAGCTCCTCTTTTATACTGCAAAAGAAAACGACGGAGCCTTCCAATTATTCGGCTATAATATGGCGAAAGATTCAACGTTCCTCGTTAAAATGCCATCCGGTGGAATCTCCAACCCCGAATGGATACTGAGTGAGGATTTATAACCGTTTACCTCCCCATAGAAACCACTCGCGGAGAAAGGTATAAATTGACTGTGCTTTTTACCGCATTTTTGGAACCAGAACAAAGATTAGAATCAGTGAAGACTGCACGATTGACACTTGTCCTTTTTATCGGGCTTTTTATTTCTTCCTGCCTCAACAACGATCGGCAGTGAGCTCTTTTCGCTGATGACGCGCAAAACAATTGGGATGGCCCATTCAGCCTTCGAAGCGAACCGCCACTTACTTTTTCGAGTCGCATGTATTACGGAGAGAACGGCGAACCTTATAATGGATCTTTCACCATATATTACCCAAACGACCAAGCGATGTGGACCGGAAAGCTATCGCGCGGACGACTTCACGGCGCTATAATTAGGTACTACGACGACGGCTCAAAATGGCAAGAGCGTACGTATGAACTGGGCGTTCTTCTGGGAACGTTTAATGAAGTATACCCTTCTGGCGAACTAAAACTAAGAGGAACATTTGTGGGGCCCTCTAGTTATGGCGGAGATAAAATTAAAGACATGCGCTTTGGGACTTATGAAGTGAATGGGTATCATATTGGGGATCGAAAAAAAGGACGTGTTCAAATGATCCGAAGCTCGGGTCGAACGCCGTATGAAAATGAAATGATTGAGCTGAGTGAACAAGTAGGATATATGCTATTCTCGCAAAAGTTTTGGAACCCCAATGAAGTAATTACTTCGGATAGCCGGGGTAAATACACTCCGTTTCAAGGCTGGGACTGACCTATTTTCGGAACTTCTTTTTCATTCAGTATTCAAGAGCAGTAAATAGAACTTGAACTCCTTTTTATGGTTTATTCAAAAAAGCGATTCAATCGACACTCTTCGAAACGACTCAAATAGTGTTGGGAATTCTATTTGCCAGTATGGGTAAAAGCGTTTTTATTACCGAACGGCTTTCTTGATGGAGGGGTCACTGGGATCGCACTTTTATTAAATGCAACCTTCGGTTGGAAGGTTTCTATTGTGCTCGTCGCACTGAGCGTCCCCTTTTTGGTACCCGCTTACTTTACAGTAAGTAGGAGTATTGTATTCCGATCCATAATTAGTATTCTGGGCTTAGCCGTATCCATTCAATTAGAAACTTTTGACATTATTACAGATGACAAACTACTCATTGCTATTTTCGGTGGACTTTTTGTTGGTTTGGGAATCGGATTTACCATTCGCAATGGCGCTGTGCTCGATGGTTCTGAAATATTAGGAATCTACATCAATGATCGTTTTGGCGTTAGCATTGGTCAGGTCATTTTAGCCTTTAATATTATTCTCTTCGGAATTACGGCACTATTTATAAACCTCGATGTCGCGCTCTACTCTATTCTCGCCTTCTTAGTGACAGCCAAAGTAACCGATTTCATTATTCGCGGGTTTGAAGACTTTATTGGACTCATGATCGTCTCCCGAAAATCAGAAGAAATTCGAACGAGTATATTGAACGATGTCGGAACCAGATTAACCATCTATAAAGGCTCATCGGGTTATGCACCAACGGCAGACTCCGAAGACCTACACATTATTCACAACGTAATTAATCGGATCGACTTAAGGCGAATTCACCGCGTGATTGATGCAACAGACCCAAGGGCATTCGTCGTTGAATACGGCGTGAATAATATTAAAGGGGGTGTGCTGAGAAGGTACTTGAAAAAGAAAGGGTGAAATTCCAGCGCTCACTAAGTTCTCACATCTTTTTGGCTAATTATATAAAGCGAGAATGGCGGAATCAGGACTTGTTTATTTCTTCTTAAAAACTTCATGGGGCAACCATTGGCATCGGGCCGCTAGGGCCTTATTTTTGGAAGAAATTAGCCATTTATGAAGCAGTATCACGACCTCATCAAGCGCGTATTGGATGAAGGAACGCCCAAGGAAGACCGCACCGGAACAGGGACAAAATCAGTCTTTGGTCATCAAATGAGATTCGATCTGTCTGAAGGCTTTCCCTTGGTCACAACAAAAAAGCTTCACCTTCGGAGTATTGTCCACGAACTTCTTTGGTTCCTTAAAGGAGATTCGAATATTTCTTATCTAAAAGAAAATGGCGTCCGTATTTGGGACGAATGGGCCGATGAAAATGGAGAACTAGGACCCGTTTACGGTGTTCAATGGCGTTCATGGCCGAGTACCGGCGGTGGTTCCGTAGATCAGATTACGCAGCTCATAGAAAGCATTAAAACGAATCCAGACAGCCGCAGACTCATTGTATCTGCATGGAACGTTGCCGAAATACCGAATATGGCGCTTCCCCCTTGCCATGCATTCTTTCAGTTTTATGTAGCGAATGGAAAATTGAGCTGCCAACTTTATCAGCGCAGTGCCGATATATTTTTAGGAGTCCCTTTTAATATTGCCTCCTACGCGCTCCTCACGCTAATGGTGGCGCAAGTATGCGGACTTGAACCCGGAGATTTTGTGCACACTTTCGGCGATGCGCATATCTACAGCAACCATATGGATCAGGTAAATCTTCAGCTTAGCCGGGAACCCCGAGCACTACCCACCATGACGTTGAATCCGGATGTGAAAAGTATTTTTGATTTCAAATACGAAGATTTCGAACTTTCCAACTACGATCCTTGGCCGCACATTAAAGGAGTCGTGGCGGTTTGATTCGTCGGTCATTAGCCTTAGCTTTAGCCTATGGAAAAGCAACACGCGCCTGGTGAAGTGGAGCTTCTTGAGAAGGAATACCACCAAGCAACGCATCCTTTTGTTCAGCGATTTCAAGACTATCTTGGGGAATTTGTGTACGGTGGTATCGATGGCAGCGTAACTACTTTTGCCGTAGTGGCGGGATCTGTAGGTGCCGGACTGGATACAGCCGTCATTATTATTCTCGGATTTGCCAACCTCATCGCCGATGGGTTTGCCATGTCGGTCGGTGCTTTTCTCTCTACTAAATCGGAACAACAGAATTACGATAAGCACAAGCGTATCGAGTATTGGGAAGTGGATAATTTACCCGAAAAAGAGCGTGAAGAAATACGAGAAATTTATCAAGCCAAAGGCTTTGAAGGTGAGTTACTCGAGCAAGTGGTAGAAGTCATCTGTAGCGATCGCGATCGCTGGGTGGATGTTATGATGAAAGAAGAGCTGGAGATGCAGGAAGAAACGAAATCGCCCTTCGCTATGGGCGCTGTTACCTTCGCCAGTTTTATTTTAGTAGGATTGATTCCCCTGCTGGTGTATGTATATGATTATAGCGTTGAAGATTGGGGTGGTGATTTATTTTTGTGGTCCTGTTCCATGACCGGCATGGCGTTCATCCTCATTGGTTACCTGAAAGCGCGCCTGACCCAAAACAATATTGTAAAAGGAATTGCTGAAACGGTTTTCTTGGGTGCCGCCGCTGCATTCTTATCGTATTTCGTTGGAAACTACTTGGAAAAGCTCTTCTAAATGGCGGGGCGCTCCATTTTTATTCTAAAAATAGGTTTGGCCTTAACCTTTCTCGGGCATGGGGTTTTCGCCCTCCTCGGGCGGACGAGTTGGATCTCCTATTTAATGCTCCTTGGCTTTTCTCACGACACTTCCGAAGCTCTACTTACCCTTATCGGCGGTTTGGATATCCTCGTGGCCATTGGGATACTCACATTGCGCACTCCATTCATTTTTCTCTGGTGCACCCTCTGGACTTTGGCGACGGCACTAATACGGCCGTTAGCCGGTGAATCTTGGTTTGAATTTATCGAGCGAGGAGCCTTTTATGGAGTATCTTTATTCCTCTATTTGAATGCTCGGACACAAAAAAAACTAGCCGAAAAACCCATCGTACAACCCAAAACCCATTAGATCATGATACTCTCCATGATTGTCGCTGCATCGGAAAACAACGCCATCGGCAAAAACAACGACTTACTTTGGCATCTGCCGAAAGACTTGAAGTACTTTAAAGAAACCACCAAAGGGCATCACATCATCATGGGGCGTAAAACCTTTGATTCCGTTGGTAGGCCACTTCCCAGGCGAACGAACATCGTGATATCGCGCCGAGAAGACTTCCACCCGGAGGGTGTGGTTCGCGCCAGCGACTTGGAATCCGCTATCGAGTTAGTGGAAAACGACCAAGAACCTTTCGTTGTAGGAGGTGCTCAAATTTACGAGCAAGCAATCGATTATGTAGATCGTATATACATGACCCGCGTTCACGGACACGTGAATGGCGACACTTATTTTCCGGAAATAGATCCGAATGAATGGCAACGCGTGGTGCACGAAAGTCATAAAAAAGACGAACAACACGCGTATGATTTCTCCTTTGAAGTCTGGGAACGAAAGTCTTAAGAAGCCGCTTTTAGTTTGCGCAGGCTACTTTGTGATATTTTGCGTTCGGCGTAATCCTTGGTTAAGTGAAGTTCCTTTTCGCCTTCCTCACTTGGGAGTTCGAACATAGCATCCATTAACATCGCTTCACAAATACTGCGGAGTCCACGTGCACCTAATTTGAATTCCATCGCCTTATCCACGATGAAATCAATGGCCGATTCATCATAAGTGAAAGCCACATCATCCATAGCAAAGAGCTTCTTATACTGACGCATTAAAGCATTCTTGGGCTCTACTAATATTCGACGTAAGGCCGATTTATCGAGCGGATCCAAATGGGACAGCACGGGCATACGCCCAATCAACTCGGGAATTAATCCGAATGATTTCAAATCTTGTGGAGCGATGTACTGAAGGATATTTTCATCATCAATACGCTCTTCGTTTGTACTCGAGTACCCTATTGCCGCCGTATTCATGCGGCGCTTGATGTGAAGTTCAATACCGTCAAAAGCGCCCCCGGCAACAAAAAGAATATTGCGCGTATCGATCTCAACGAACTTTTGATCGGGGTGCTTTCTTCCGCCTTGCGGCGCGACATTCACCTTGCTCCCTTCAAGCAGCTTCAGCATAGCCTGTTGAACCCCTTCCCCACTGACATCACGCGTGATGCTCGGGTTATCCCCTTTTCGAGCAATTTTATCGATTTCGTCAATAAACAATATCCCTCGCTCCGCTTTGCGCGCATCATAATCCGCCGCTTGTAGCAATCTAGAGATAATACTCTCCACATCTTCCCCTACATAGCCAGCTTCCGTAAGCACCGTTGCATCCACAATAGCAAAAGGCACATTGAGCATTTTCGCTATCGTTTGCGCAAGGAGCGTTTTTCCCGTTCCGGTGCGCCCTACTAAAATGATATTCGATTTCTGAACGTCAATTTCGTCTTCCTCATCCTTCGCACCTACAGAAACAAGCCTTTTGTAATGGTTGTACACCGCTACAGAAAGGGTCTTCTTCGCATCTTCCTGCCCAATGACGTAATCGTCCAAAAAGGATTTCATTTCAACCGGCTTGCGCAACGTGAGTTCTTGGGCTACCGCCTCCAACTCATCGTCTTGCATTTCTTCTACCAAGATACCGTGGGCTTGCTCGATACATTGATCACATATGTGCGCGTCGATTCCGGCGATCAGAATTTTCGTTTCGCTCTTTTTTCTTCCGCAGAAGGAACAGTTTAATTCTTCTTTCATTCTTTTTTAATCAGGACTTCATCGATCATGCCGTATTCTTTGGCTTCATCCGATTTCATCCAATAATCGCGGTCGCCATCGGCATGTACTTTATCGTACTCTTGGCCACTGTGTTTCGCGATAATATCGTACAACTCCTTTTTCAAAAGTTGAATTTGTTTCGCTGTAATTTCAATATCTGAGGCCTGACCTTGCGCTCCACCCAATGGCTGGTGAATCATAACGCGCGAATGAGTCAATGCCGATCTTTTTCCGGCAGCCCCAGCGCATAATAAAACCGCTCCCATGGAAGCCGCCATTCCAGTACAGATGGTGGCTACATCCGGCGTCACCAGTTGCATGGTATCATAAATCCCCAATCCGGCATAAACGCCGCCTCCAGGTGTGTTCAAATATATCTGAATATCTTTTTTAGGGTCTACTGACTGTAGAAACAGGAGTTGGCCTTGAACGATATTCGATACTTGATCATTAATGGGTACTCCCAAGAAAATGATGCGGTCCATCATTAATCTAGAGAAAATATCCATCGACGCCACATTCATTTGGCGCTCTTCAATGATATTCGGGGTTAGCCCACGGGGCATCTGTTGGGTATTCGCAGAAACGTAGTCTTGATACGTTAAACTGCTGATTCCCATATGTTGGGTCGCGTACTTGCGAAATTCGTCGTTATCAAACATGATTTTGAGATTGTAAAGTGTTCTAGTTACAACCTCAAATGTATCATTTTGTTGCTTTCTTCACGAACTCATCGTACGTAACTTCTTTCTCATCGAGTTTGAAGGTTTCTTTGAAGTGCTGAAGCAGCTTTCTTGAGAAAATTTCTTCCGATATGCGCTTCGCCTCATCTTCATTTTGAAGAACGCGTTCCACAGTGCTTTTCACCATTTCTTCGTCGGGCTCAGGAATACCATACTGAAGCATTTGCTGACGAACTGCTCCACCAGCGAATTCCATCATTTCCTCCTTGGTGATTTCCATCTTATTGTCTTCAGCAATCTTGTTCTCAATCATTTGCCATTTAGTCGACAATTGATATTGAGCGTATTCTGCTTCAATTTGATCGTCAGTAAGTGGATTCTCACTAACTGTTTTCAACCAACGCTTCAAAAAGGCATCCGGTAAATCAAATTTCGTTTTATCTAAGATGTACTCTGTTGCATCGTTCAAGAATTTGCGCTCGCTTTCTTGAGCGTACATTTTCTCGATGTCTTCTGCTACTTTCGCGCGGAACGCTTCCATTCCCTCTACAATGCCTTCTCCGAAGATTTTATCGAATAACTCTTGATTCAATTCGGCTGGCTCCATGCGGTTCACGCGAATTACGCTAAAGCGCCACATCTTATTATCGTCAGACAACTCCTCTTTCGGAATATCTAACATGCTGCTGATTTCAGTAGTGTTATTGTCGAAAGCCTTCATTACGTCGAAGTCGATGATTGCGTCCGGGCCTACACCGATGAATCCTTTTTGCAGTTTTTTATCTTTCACTGCGGAGATCATCAAGGTTGCTTCGTTCGAATGTCCTTCTTCGAGAAGATTTCCGTCTGCATCTAAAGCTTCGAATTTTCCGTAAAGGGTATCCTCTGCTTCCGATTTATCGACGTTGGTCATTTTACCGTAGCGGCGAGCTAGGTCGTCGCAATAGCGATCGATGGTGGCATCATCCGCTACAATTTTATACCAAGGAAGTTTGTTCTTTGCGCTGATTTTCACTTCGAAATCTGGGCTCAACCCTACTTCAAAAGAAAATTCAAAGTCATTTCCTTCGGTCCAATCGATATCTATTTCTTCTTCGGTTGGAATCGGATTTCCGAGAATGCGCATTTCCTGCTCATTCAAATAATCAAAGACCTGCTGTTGCATCAGCTTGTTTACTTCTTCAACCAATACTCCTTTACCGTACATTTTTTTAATCATGCCGGCAGGCACTTTTCCTTTGCGGAATCCTGGGATATTGGCAGTACGGCGGTAATTGGCAAGCACTTCTTCCACCTTCGGTGAATAGTCGGCTGCTTCAATCTTTACGCGCAGTTGTGCATTTAAATCGTCAATGGCTACTTTCTTGATCTCCATGAAAAAATTCTTTTCGCTTGATTATGAGGCCTAACGGCCCGATTTCGAGGGCGCAAAGGTATGAATTATTTGAGATTTTTCTGACTTCTAAAGGCCTCAATAGTATCAGATAAAAGGAATTCTTTATATCTTTGCCCTCCCTTCGGGGAATCGTTCTGAAAATAATGCGGGTATGGTGGAATTGGTAGACACGCTAGATTTAGGATCTAGTGCCGTGAGGTGTGTGGGTTCGAGTCCC
>CBFIAJ010000007.1:44997-62952 GCA_965660515.1 Flavobacteriales bacterium
CTCTACCCGCACCAAGAACAAAAATGGAAAGCCCATTCAACGCGAGTTGGATGGGTTTTTTCGTTTCTATCGAGCGAGCCCCGCCCGCGGGAGTGAGCGACCATAGGAACGGAAAAACGAAGCGAAGCGAGGGCTTTCCCATTTTTGGGCTTGAATCGCCCCCCCATTTCGATCGGCGCCCGAGGAGCGGAGCGACGAAGCGCAGTCCCTCTACCCGCACCAAGAACAAAAATGGAAAGCCCATTCAACGCGAGTTGGATGGGTTTTTTCGTTTCTATCGAGCGATAGAACTATATATTCGGATCAATTGAAAAAATGGATGGTGCTTTTATCAGCCATTAGCTGAACTCCTTTTGGGAATTCTGCGTGCAGAACAAATTCGTTCACGTGTCGATTGAGTTGTGCCGACATCTTTTTACGATTCAGTAATACCACTGTAGATCGACCGTGATGATCGAACTTATCCAAAATAGTTTCTTCATTGAAATCGCATTGCCAATGAGTCTCCCCCATTTCTTCGGTATAGCAAATTTCGAACGTAGGCATTTTATAAAAGTGATTTTCCTCAATGCGCTTAAAGGAAAAGACCATCCGCACCAAGCCACCTTCAAAATTCAATTCATCTTCTGTCAATCCCATCTCTGTTAGGGTTACAGCTCCTGATACTGGACGCTCAAACACTACTCGAATTTCTCCTTGATTTAATTCTGTTTTAAAAGACATATACTTTTTGGTAATTAGTTCAACTGCTCTGTCAACGGGAAATTACGTCTTTCACAGACTCTAGATCATGACGAAAATCAGCGTTTCAAACTTTTTATCCGAGCTCATTTATTAATTACGTACAATTAATCCGCGTCTAAAAAAGCTCCCTTTTTTATCAACAGTCCTTTACGAAACGCCCAAGTATTCCTTATCTTTACAAATTCCATTTGACTCCCCCAATATATGTTGTCGATTGACCCAAAACAGCTTGAAACTAAGGATGTGCACCAATACCTTTTGGGTGCAATTGGACCGCGGCCTATCGCCTTTGCCAGCACGATGGACAACCACGGAAATCCGAACCTAAGTCCCTTTAGTTTCTTCAATGTATTTAGTGCAAACCCGCCCATTATGGTATTTTCGCCGGCAAGGCGGGTACGAAACAACACCACGAAAGACACTCTTGCCAATTGCGCCGCAACAAAAGAAGTGGTCATCAACGTGGTGAATTTCGCGACTGTAGAGCAAATGAGCTTAAGCTCTACCGAATACCCGAGCACCGTTAATGAATTTGTGAAGGCTGGTTTAACTCCAATGGAATCGAAAACGGTTCGCCCTTATCGGGTGAAAGAATCGCCGGTTCAATTTGAGTGCATTGTACGCGATATAACGGCGCTTGGAGAAGAAGGAGGTGCGGGTAACCTCATTATTTGTGAAGTCAAAATGATGCATTTCAATGAATCCATTTTGACCGATCAGCAAAAAATTGATCAGCATAAAATCGACCTCGTCGGTCGGATGGGTGGCGATTGGTATGTGCGTGCTAGTGGTGAAGCAATCTTTGAAGTCGAAAAACCCGCTCGTAAACTGGGCATCGGAATCGACATGATTCCTCCGCGCATTAGGAACTCCTTTATTTTAACAGGAAACGATCTCGGAAAACTAGGCAATGTTGAACATGTTCCTTCGGATGAGCAAATAGAAGGAATTCGGAAAGATCCAGAAGTAGCCAGCATCCTCGCTTCTTCGGATGACGCCTATGAATTACGCGAACTATTGCACCAGTACGCACACGAACTATTAAAAGAAAACGAAGTACAGAAGGCTTGGTCCGTACTTTTAACCGACAAATTAAACAGAAACTAAAGCATGTCCCACGAGATTTCAGGAACCATCAAAGTCATTTTCGAAACGCAAACCTTCCCAAGCGGATTTTCAAAACGCGAGTTTGTCGTTACTACCCAAGAACAATATCCGCAAGACGTAAAGCTTGAAGCCCTAAAAGAAAAAGGGGAAATGCTGAACGATTACGCCGAAGGAGATCAAGTAAATGTGAAGTTCAATATTCGCGGAAACGAATACAACGGTCGCTACTTTGTGAATCTGCAGGCATGGCAAATGTCGAAAGCGGCAGCCGCCGCGAACGCAGGGGATCGCATTCCAGACCTTCCACCCTTGGAGCCCTCTCAACTTGACGGCCCCGATGGAGAAGATGATCTTCCGTTTTAAGTACTTCGGAACATTGAAATCATTGGGTTAACTTTAGCCTTTAACCCGCTCGATCTATGAATTTTTCAACCGCAATGGAAAAAGCGTTTCGTTGGCTGCTGCCATCGCCTTTTTCCATTGCGGTTTTGCTTACCCTATTCACCCTAATTCTGGCGCTCTTTGCAACGCCAGACCCTGTGACGTGGCAAAAAACACAATCCATTCTCCAATTTTGGGACGATGGCCTCTGGAACAACGCCCTCCTCGTTTTTGCCGTTCAAATGATGCTTATGCTCGTTCTCGGGCATACACTTGCACTCACCCCTCTCTTCCATCGGATCATCCGGTTGGCAACGGCCTATTGTACAAACACGGCTAGTGCTGCCGCGGTCGTTACACTATTAACGGTGGCGGTCGGACTCTTCAACTGGGGGTTTGCGCTTATTTTCGGGGCTATCTTCGCCCGTAAAGTAGCCGAAAACGCCCTATCGGGCGGATACGCCCTTAACTACCCGCTCATCGGTGCGGCGGGGTATTCTGGACTCATGGTATGGCACGGTGGTCTATCGGGATCCTCACTTACAAAGGTTGCCGAACCCGGGCACCTACAATCGCTTCTAACGGGCATCCTGCCGGAGGCAGAACTCACTTTACTGCCTCAACAAATTCCTTTTTCCGAAACCGTATTCTCCTCAATGAACATATATGCTTCGGTCGCTTTGCTCCTTGTTCTTCCCATAGCCATGTTCCTGCTCGGCAGAAAAACGGCCCCAGAACCGATACGACTTCAAACGAAAGTTCAATCACTCGAATCACTCGAGACAAAAATTGGGGCTGAAAAAATTGACTACTCATCGATGTTTTCGAATTTGATCGGATTGGGCATTCTTTTCTATACCGTAGGGAAAGCCATGAATATGTCGGGCGGAATCCTAACCTTCTTTCAGCCCAACAACATCAATTTACTTCTTCTCGGCCTCAGCCTTGGCCTCCATAAAAACCTCAATCGTTTCACGAACGCGGTGCAGGAAGCTATCGGTGGCGTTGCGGGAATTCTCATCCAATTTCCTCTTTATTTTGGCATCATGGGCATTATGAAGTCCAGTGGTCTCATCGATCAAATTGCCACCTTCTTTGTCAACATCTCCACAGACCAAAGCTATCCGCTTTATACCTTCTTTTCGGCCGGACTCGTAAACATATTCGTTCCTTCTGGAGGAGGTCAATGGGCCATACAAGGGCCTATTCTGGTTCAAGCGGCGACTCAGCTTGAGGTATCGCTCTCAAAATGCATAATGGCACTTGCTTATGGCGATCAAATAACGAACATGCTTCAACCGTTTTGGGCACTTCCCCTTTTGGGAATAACCGGACTCAAAGCCAAAGAGATACTTCCTTATACACTTTTCCTCATGCTCTTAGGAACCGCAATATTCGTTAGTGCCTTACTCTTATTTTAATGCCGGTATTTGAATTACATCCTCACCGCATCGAGTTCCCAGATCCTAAATACACGGATGATTCGGGAATATTAGCAGTGGGTGGCGACCTGCAAGCGGAGCGACTCCTTTTAGCCTACGATATGGGGCTATTCCCATGGTTTAATGAAAACGAACCGCCACTTTGGTGGTGCCCGGATCCGCGGATGGTACTGTATCCAAATGAATTGCGGATTAGTAAAAGCATGCGTTCTGTGCTGCGCAAAAATTTATTCCGGGTTACAGCCGACCAGAATTTTGAGGAAGTTATTCGAAACTGTGGAGCCGTTCCACGACCCGGGCAAGACGGAACATGGATTACAGAAGATATTGTTAATGGGTATCTCGAGCTCCACAGAATGGGATTTGCGCACAGTATTGAAGTGTGGTCGAACAACACCCTCACGGGTGGATTATACGGTGTATCCCTCGGCAAAATCTTTTTCGGCGAAAGCATGTTTAGTTTAGCGCCGAACGCCAGTAAAGTGGGCTTTATAAAGCTTGTGGAAGCCCTTAAAGTCAATGATTTTCATTTAGTTGATTGCCAGGTGCACACGGCTCATCTCGAAAGCCTGGGAGCTGAAGAAATTTCGCGTGCTTCTTTCTTGCCCCAATTGCGGGAAGCGCTAACGTCAGAAACAATTCGGGGCTCATGGTCGTTCCTATTTACATGAAAAATCTTCCCTTTCTAATCGGCGCGCTTCTTCTTATCCCCTTGCTTGCGGATGCACAAGAGTTTATTTCTTTCAATCAAGAGCGACTCGAAATCAATCGCAAAGGAATGATTGTATTGGGTTCATGGGCCGCGGGAAACATGATAGTCAGCGGTTGGCAATACACGCAAACGGAAGGGCAAACGCGCTACTTCCATCAAATGAATGTTTTTTGGAACGTAGTCAACGCCGGCATTGCAGGGTTCGGCTATTATCAATCGGCTAACGGCGCAACCGACTTATCGCTCATTGAATCAATGAACGAACAAAATAGTATTGAAAAAATACTGCTTTTTAATGCAGGACTCGACGTTGCCTACATTGCCACTGGACTATACTTGAAAGAACGAGGAAAAGTGAAATCGGAAAAATTCGACCAGTTTACGGGCTATGGTAATTCGCTCATTCTACAGGGAGGGTTTTTACTCGTTTTTGACATTGTCATGCATCAATTACACGTGCAACACAAAGCCCATTGGCTGGCCGATATTCAACTGCATGTGAGTCCGGCCGGATACAGCATGGTTTTGCCCTTTTAACTCCACATATTCATGAATCCGCGCTCTGGCGCTCCTTGTGTAGACGCTCCCGCTCGATCAATTCATCTTGGGTCGGTTTACTTTTTCCTTTCCCGCCCGCCATAAAGATCACCAATCCGACCGCAGCGAAAAGAGGAAGAGACAGAAGAACCAAGTAGAAAAACGTTTTCACACCTAAAATGTAAACCATTCTGTCGAGCAAAAACATGACGAATGATACAGCGGAGCCTTCCTTTCACTAGATAAGAAAATTGCGGGATCATCTGATTAAAAGTGACCCGTTTGGGCTAATTAGTGCCCCGAACGTCCAAGGCGTCGCGCAAGGCGTTTCCAACAAACATAAAGGAAAGTACGAGTACTGAAATGGCCACTCCCGGAATGACGGCTAAGTACGCCTTGTCCACAATAATGTAACTGTAGTGATCCTTGATCATTCCGCCCCAGGTTGGAATAGGTGGTTGTGCACCGAGTCCAAGAAAACTAAGGCCGCTTTCTATTAAAATAGCCGCAGCAAAATTGGCGGCAGATATGACAATCACGGGAGACCAAATATTGGGGAGCACATGGCCAAATAGTGCGCGCATGGAAGTAAAACCCAATGACTCTGTTGCTTCAACAAACTCTTTTTCTTTTAATGAAAGCACTTGTCCGCGAACCACACGTGCTACTTCCACCCACATAGTAAGCCCAACCGCTATAAAAACCTGCCAAAAGCCCTTTCCAAGCGCCAGAGTAATAGCAATGACGAGCAAGAGCGTCGGAATACTCCAGACTACATTAATGAGCCACATGATGAACGTATCCACTCGGCCGCCATAAAATCCAGCGATCGCACCAAGAGAAACGCCCACGAGTAATGAAATCAATACAGAGATTAGTCCGACCGCAAAAGAAATCCGCGCCCCGAGAATCATACGGCTGAGAACATCCCGACCGTAACGATCTGTTCCTAGCCAATACGTCTTTTGAATTAAGGCTTTTTGAGGATCTTTATCAAATTGAGTTTGAAACAAGGAAAACGATGCACGCTCGTGTGTGGGATAGGTATCAATGAAAATGGAATCGTTTTTTATTTCCGCGGAAAAAGCGGGTATCGCGGATTCATTTTTCATTTGAACTTCAAGAATTGTGAAACCCGGTTTTCGGGCCGCGAGGGCCAAATTCATGGTATTAGCATGGAGTGAAGAGTCCGGAGTGATTCCCGGGCCCGCAAGGGCGACCACACCAATGAGCACGATGAGCAATAGCCCAAAAACACCTAACGGTTTTTTCTTGAAACGCCTCCAGGCGCGCGCAGCCGGTGAATCAGTCGAGGTCATTCAAAATCATCAAAGCCTCATCCAATGCTACATCTTTGGAGAGGTTTTTTTCGAATCGGCGCGTTTTTTCTTGCTGCAAGGTATCCTGCGCAACATTTGCCGCCGCTAGTAATTCTTGAACGGAAAAACCCGACTTGAACTCGTCAATTTTATCAAAGCGTTCAGCTTTCTTTTCCCAGTCCTCCAAGAGCTTTTGATAAGCCTCTAGTTGCAATGGGTACTGCGTAAATTGATCTTGTTCATTCAGCCATTGGGCATTCTCCGAAATCAACTGAAAAGTCGCGTTCTTTTTAACTCTTTTATTTGAAGCCTGTTGAAGTTCGTTCAGCTGTTCACTTACTTCATTCACCGGACTAAAAGATGCTGCGGAGATTTCATCCCACGCGAGCGGATATTCTAGTTCCTTTTCTCCGTACGAGATCAGATTATACACATTCGGAAGAACAATATCAGGGGTCACGCCTCTCAATTGAGTGGTTGTTCCATCTATTCGATAGAATTTCTGAATGGTCAATTTTAAAGCACCCAAGGGTTTCAGCGCATTCATTTCTCCTGAAACCATGCCGTCAAAATCGAACATATTTTGGACCGTCCCTTTCCCAAAAGTATGAGCGGACCCTACGACTAATGCGCGATCATAATCTTGAAGCGCTGCAGCAAGGATCTCGGAGGCACTGGCACTGAACGAGTTCACTAAAACAACCAACGGTCCATCATATACAATACCTGGGGTTTCATCATTGAGTACGGCTTGGGACTGGCCTTTGGCTTTAATCTGAACTACGGGTCCTTGATCGATAAACAAACCCGCTATGTCAATAGCCGCTTGTAGACTTCCACCGCCGTTGTTACGGAGGTCAAAAATGACCCCTTCAACGTTTTCAGCCTTCAATTTTTCGAGCTCGCGGCGCACATCTTTGGCGCAGTCGCGACCTTCACCGTCATAATTCAAATAGAATTTTGGAAGTAAGAGGTATCCGTATTTTTCGCCGTTTTCCTCAAAAATGGCCGAACGAGCATAGGTTTCTTCTAAAACAACCACATCGCGAATGATGGAAATGTCTTTTAAGGTGCCGTCTAATTTTTTAATCGATAATCGCACTTCCGTTCCTTTTTCACCCCGAATCAATTGAACGACATCTTCAATGCGCATATCTACGACGTCCACTGCGTCACCGTCTGCCTGAGCAACTTTTAGAATTTGGTCCCCTACCTTTAATTCGCCTTGACGCCATGACGCACTCCCGGAAACAATGCGCGATATCGTCACATAACCGTCTTTGCTATATAGCTGCGCACCGATTCCTTCGAGCTTGCCAGACATTTGAATCTCGAATGCATCCTGATCATACGGCGGAAAATAGGTTGAATGCGGATCAAATACTCCGGTAATAGAATTGATGTACACACTGTGCCAGTCTTTCCGCTCCATTTCATCCATACGCTCGAACCAATCATCGTGACTTTTCAAGACCTTTTTGCGGGCCTTTGTCTCCATTTCCTCCATCGACAAGCTATCCGACTGGGTTTCCATGAAGTCATCAAGACGAAGTAAGGTCCGGTACTTCAGATACTTCCTCCAGTAGTCTTTAAGTTCAGCTAAATTGGCCGAATATTCCATATCCGCACCATCGGTTTGAATGAACTCTTCTTTGGAATAATCAAAAGGCTTAGAAAGGATTTCCTTGTATATAGACTTTGCCTGACCGACGCGCATCATGAGCGTTTCATAGGAACTGTCAAAAAAAGTGTATTCCGCATTGCGAATTTGATCGTCCAGTTGATAGCGGTAGCTAGCCCAGCCCTCAACATCGGACTTGAGTAGAAAACGCTTTCCCGGATCAATACCGTCCAAATAATAATCGAACATTTGCTCGCTAAACTCATCATTCAGCGCCTTCGGCTCAAAATGTGCCTGAAGCAAACCAGTGCTAACAAGCTGAACTATTAAGGCCTCTTTATCCGACTCCGCCGGTCTGTAAAAACTGTATACTACACCAGCACTCGCGAGTAGAATAAGCGCTGCGATTAAGAATTTCTTTTTCATCTTCAAATGTGCCATTTTTCATCGACATTTTAGGTCTTTGTCAAGTGCCTCTATCCGTGTACCTTTGAATTTATAACAAAAGAGTCATGTTACAAGGTTTTTCAGACAATTGGAGAGAAGAATACGCACCCGATCATTGGACTCGTGCATTACTTGAGAAATACGACGTAAACGCGGATGTCATCGCGTATGTCGGACTCGGGATCGATATACTCATTCTATTATTGGTTGCATGGATCGCTGATCGAATCGCCAAACTGATTATTCTTCGCATTGTGACGGCCTATGTTAAAAGGTCCAAAAACGAATGGGACGATCTTTTCTTAGAACGAAAGGTATTCAACAATCTTGCTCATTTAGCTCCGGCCTTCGCAGTTTACCAGTTATTTCCACTTTTTTTTCAAGAGTTTGAAGGCCTTACCGAATTACTTTTACGCGGAACCGAAATTTATGCGGTCGTTGTGGTTGTAATGGTTGCCGACAGTTTTTTAAACGCCCTGCGCGACATCTTGTTCAAGACGGAAAGCCTGAAAGATAAACCGATAGGCAGCTACGTCCAACTCGCTAAAATCACCATGTATCTCTTTGGTGGTGTGTATTTAATCTCTTTACTGATTGGTAAAGATCCATTGACGATATTGGCTGGATTCGGTGCCGCTACGGCCGTCTTGCTCCTCATTTTCAGGGACACCATTTTGGGTTTGGTTGCCAGTATAACTATTTCTGCGAACGACATGGTTCGCATCGGCGATTGGGTGAGCTTCGACAAATACGGCGCCGATGGAGACGTCATTGAGATTTCCCTAACTACAGTGAAAGTCAAAAACTGGGACGCTACTATTACAACGGTTCCTACCTATGCGTTTATGTCCGATGCCTTCAAGAATTGGCGGAACATGCAGGCCCTTGGCGCGCGTCGAATAAAACGATCGCTCAGCGTCAAAATGAGCACGGTTAAATTGGTCGATCCTGAAATGCTCAATCGCCTGCAAAAAATCCAACTGATTCAGCCTTACGTTCAAGAGCGTCAGGACGATATCGAGAAGTATAACAGCGAGCAAAACGCAGATAAGTCAGTGCAAATCAATGGTCGAAATATGACCAACTTGGGTATGTTCAGAATGTATGCGCAAGAATACATTTCGCGAAACCCCAATATTTCAAAAGACTTAACCTTGATGGTGCGTCAGCTCGAACCCAGTGAATTGGGTATTCCGCTCGAGATTTACTGCTTCAGTCTTGATACCCGTTGGGTATTTTACGAAGGAATTCAGGCCGATATTATGGATCATTTGATTGCGGCAACGGCGTACTTCGATCTCGAAGTATTCGAGAGTCCAACGGGCAATCTCAATAATTTAAAAGGCTAAGATGCCCAAAGGCTGTCTATCGCTTCTATTTATTGTTTGCAGTATTGGACTTTTTGGCCAGTCCGTCGATTCTATACTTGTCGATATCAGCGACCAACAGTTAGTCGTCTACTTAAACGACGGCGAAACTCTTAGATATCCAACCTCCACTTCAAAATACGGGATCGGCAATCTGGAAGGAAGTAATCAAACTCCGCTCGGGGTGCATGTTGTTCAGCGGAAGTATGGTAACGACCTCGCGGCCGGATCCATCTTGAAAGGCAGAGTCGCAACGGGAGAAATCGCACCAATTACTCAGAATGAAAGGGCAACGGGTGATGATTACGTAACCAGTCGAATACTCTGGCTAAAAGGGATGGAGCCCGGATTAAATCAAGGGCCTGGAATCGATAGCTTCGAGAGGTACATCTATATTCACGGAACACACGAAGAAGGCCTCATTGGCCAACCTGCTTCACACGGCTGTATTCGAATGATCAATGACGACGTAATCGAGTTGTTTGAAATCGTGCCGATAGGCACTCAAGTCCGCATTAGGCCTTAGTGGAGCGACCTTTCCATTTTATTGGGCCCAATTGGGAATGAATCGCAACACCCACGGTAAGAAAAGGATAAAACAGAACCATTAGGATGATTTCGATTGCTGACCAGCGGGTATTTTGAAACTGAGCCATGCGCTTTAACAGTGGCCAATCGACAATGAATTTTGCGAGAAACCCCCATAGAACGGCACCGTACAAATGATCGGCTCGTATGCTGGCAATGGTTCCGAATACAAGAAAAGCGCAATAGGCGAACACTAAATAACTCACCCATTGACTCTGCCGGTCGGTATAATACGCGGCTTTTGCAGCCCATCGACGGCGTTGATTCCACCAGTTCGACCAGTTCGATGGAGGCGCGGTAGAAACCAAAGCATTTGAATTCCACGCGAAAGAAATTGATTCGGGTTTGCTTTTAGCAGCGTATAATAGAAATAAATCATCGCCACTCGACAAATCCAAATCTGTTCGTGTTTTCCAGGGGCTTCCTTGCGGAAAGATTTGGGCATAACAGCCACTCGGAGACCGTATTCACCAATTTTACCCGGAGTTAGTGTTCCGCCCGCTAGGGCGATGAGCACAATTTTTAAAGACTGGAGGGTACTTAGCGAAATCTCCTTTTGGAACAACAGCTTCCATTTAGCCGCTTCGAACCACCAAGAACCGACACTGATAAACAACATGAAAACGCCTAGGTAAAGGAGCGGTATGGGTCCTTTGAAAATAAAACTACCCGAAGTCATAGCATCCAAATCTTCGGACGTTAAACGAAGATAGAGGTACGCAATCGATGTGGCTACAATGATTACCTTTAGTACGGTGAAAGCGACTTTTCGCATGGGATAAACTTACGCTAAATCGGAACAGTGGCGGAAAAAATCATATTGGGAATTGACCCGGGAACGCAAGTTCTAGGATACGGTGTTATTGTGTGCGACGGAAAAAAGATGCGCTACGAAGACATGGGAGTGTTTAAAATGAGCTATAAAACGGGGGATCACTTTTACAGGCTTCATTCGGTATATAAGCATATGGTTGAGCTCATTGATCAGGTCAAACCAGATGAGATGGCGGCGGAGTCCCCCTACTTTGGCAAGAACGTACAATCGATGTTGAAATTGGGACGAGCTCAAGGAGTGATAATGGCCTCGGCATTTGAGCGGCAGATACCCATCTTTGAATATTCTCCTAGAAGAATAAAACAAGCGATTACAGGCCAGGGAGCTTCATCTAAAGAACAAGTGGCTGGAATGCTCCAAAACCTCCTTAAACTCAAAGAAACGCCTACACAGCTCGATGCATCCGACGGATTGGCGGCGGCCGTGTGTCATCATTTCACGAGTACCAACCCAATTTCAAATACTTCGCACAAGGGTTGGGGTGATTTTCTTAAAAACAACCCGGACCGATTAGGATAGCGCTTGGCGAATTTCGTTCGCAGTAGTTTCCATTTGTTCTGTGGAAAAAGAAAGTTTTGGGGCGGCAAAATTGATATCCTGCACATTATTGATCGGCACAAGATGGATATGCACATGTGGAACCTCAAGACCAATGACCGCTACGCCAACACGTTTGCACGGAATGGCTTTGTCAATAGCTAGTGCGACACGCTGAGCAAAAGACCAAAGGGAAGTGTATTCTTGCGTGCCTAAACGGAAAATATAATCTTCTTCCCTTTTAGGAATTACGAGCACGTGACCTCTACTTAATGGCTGGATATCCAAGAAGGCCAGATGATCATCATCCTCGAGGATTTTGTAGGAGGGTATTTCTCCGGCAACTATTTTGCTAAAAATAGAGCTCATTAGTCGCGCTTAATTTCGACAATCTCGAGTTCGATTTCACCGGCGGGTACCATTATGGTCGCCGAATCTCCGACCTCCTTACCAAGAAGTCCTTTTCCAATGGGGCTGTTCACTGAAATTCTACCCGATTTCAAATCTGCCTCCGTTTCCGAAACTAAAGTATAGGTCATTTTCGCTCCGTTCGCCTTATTCTTGAGGGTCACAGTAGAAAGAATAAGCACTTTCGAATTGTCCATTTGACTTTCATCAATGATTCGGGCATTGGCAATTAAGTCCTTTAGTTTGCCAATCTTTAACTCGAGCAATCCCTGCGCCTCTTTGGCCGCGTCGTACTCCGCATTTTCGGAGAGGTCTCCCTTATCGCGAGCTTCCGCAATTTGATTACTAATACTGGGCCTTTCAACATATTCTAAATGCTCTAATTCGGCCTTCAACTTTTTCAACCCGTCAGGGGTATAATATGATAAATTCGACATGATCTTTTGATTTTGGCAATCGCCACTAAACAGAAAGAAGACCCCGCATTTGCTGGCCTCCTTTGTTTTGGCCAATATACGAAATTCTAAAAAGGGCGGTTCTATTGTACTAAAACAAGAAAGGCGCTCAGTTGAGCGCCTTTCCAAAAAGAGTTTAATCTAATTAAAGAGTGATCTTCGCTCCAATGGTATTAAAGCCACCAAAATCTCTTGTGTGGCGATAGGCCCAATCGATACCGAAACGTGTTCCGCTATCTCCTAAAGGAACCTCAAAGGTTACTCCACCATTGAAACCAGAGAACATTGTCTGTGATTGAGCAGAATCGAAAATGTCTTCTTCATACACATATCCTGTGCGCACCATAATCCACTCTTTGTAACTATACTCAAGACCTAAACCAATTTGATCTCGCGTAAAAGAGTTAGAAGTAAAGTTAGCCGCTACAGTTAGGCGGTTATCCGGAAATAGAAAATCGTATGATCCTCCAATATTCAGCAACGAAGGTAATTCGTAGTTGCTAGACCGTTGTTCAACGGTTTGATTGTAATTTCCAAACAACGTTCCGAGGCTAAGTGATAAACCATCACCTTCAAAATTCATTGCTGGACCTACATTTTTCAAACCGATTCCAAACTTAATCTGGTCTTTTTCTCCAGTTACATATTGGATACCAGCATCAAAACATACTCCTGCGGCACTCAAATCGGGAATACGGTGATTGATTAATTTAATGGTTACACCTCCATAAATGTTCTCGGTAAACTTTTTAGCATAAGATACTGCCAAGTTCAAGTATGAAGCACTATAGGTTCCCAAACCGCCATCGGGTAATTCAGTAGTAGTGATTTCAATATCACCAAAACCCATGGCCATAATGGAAACGCTAAGCGCGCCAGTTTCACCCACTCGTGTGGTAAAACCGAACGCGTCAACATTAATATCAGCATCACCAAACCAGTCGGTGTGTGAGAATACCAATTCCGTATTCTCCACAAACGCCGTACCGGCGACATTTAAAAACACGGATTCAATTCCACGTGCACCAGCCGTATTAACGCTACCCCACCCCGCTGAACGAGCCCATGGGTTAATTAATAATTCGGTTGCACCTGCAGAACCTGCACGCTGCTCATTACCCGCATTCGCGCTCATCGGCAATACAAGTAATGCTCCGGCGAATAAGGACAATGCAATCTGTAGATATCTTTTCATAATTGTTGGTTTCAAGATTCGACGTTTAGGTTTCATTAGAACGTGTCAAGGTCAACGGGACGCATTGCACCGAACCATTTAACAAAGGTTTCTCCAATACCCTCTGCCTTAACATGGATTACATACATACCACTGGCAATCGGAATAGCATTCGTATTCTTCAAATCCCATTCGATGAATGTACTCGGGTTGTCCTTATTAAATCGACGCACCAACGTTCCATTCGACGTATATACGGATACGATACAACGCGGTGGAAGATTCGTGATTTTCACACGGTTGTCCAACTGATTCGTTTCATACGCAGAATACGCATAGTATGGATTCGGCACCACGCGGACGATACTTAGCGCATTCTCTGCAGCAGTTTGATCGTTCGTAATGGTTGCGATGTCATCAGAATTGAATTGGTAAACCGGGTTACCATCATTTGAAGCATCCACTTCATAATTCTCATACTCTTTGCTCACGCGCAACTTAATGGTTACGTCGCTTGTCAAGAGCGTTTCACCCGCTTCCAAAATTGGAATGGAAACCCACGCAACGGAACCAAACAATCCACGCTTGTTCACATCAATTGGATTCTCTAATGCATCCCAATACGGATTCTGAGTCTCGTCGTCTCCAGCATATGGAGCTTCGTCATTCTTATATTCAGGTCCCATTACATATAAGTAATGCTTTCCACCGAATACTACTTGACCAAGACTATTAACTACCTCACTCGTCGGATTCCACACCATATCGCCACCGTTCTGGCCGGTTAACCAGCTATCTTCAGCGAACATTATGTTCAAACGAATTCCTCGCTCTAAGTCAATCGCATATCCGGGGAACCAACCCCATCCAGTAGTACCTGAGTTATCAGGTAAACCATCTTTTCCAACGGACGGAGCATCGCGAAGATTCAATTTATCAATGTTTCCTTGAGCGAGATCAGATTGATCTTGTGATTCCAAAACAGGAACACGCGTCCACATACTCTGATCATCTGTCATTACCAAGTCAACACTATTAATGTCTGATAACCTCGCAAGTGACTGGAATTTACTCCAAGCTGGACCTGAACCGAATGGCGTAGTCGCCGTCACAACATCACCGGAAGCCAAACGATAAGGAGCAATAGTTCCACCGAGAACTGTTTCATAAACCTCGTCATCATCAACTCCAGGGTAATCAGGATAGTTACCTGTCGTATTTGTACCTGAGCGTATCCAGTTAAATGGTGAGTCTCCGTCTATATCAGCAACCGCTGATAACCATGGGTTTGTGATATCGTCAAAAATAATTTCTGCCGAAAGGAACCCATTTCCATTAAACTCATCGTCACCAGGGTTATCCGCTTCAACAGCTGAGATACTCATTCCCCAAAACTCGCCTTCTGAATTCACGAGCAATTGCTCATTTTCAATTTCAATAGATAAGTCAGAGTAGATCGTATCTGCCGCGCTTCCTCCTGGTAAACGAACAATATACCACGTGGCATTCGCATCGTCATCAGAAAAGACAATTTTAAAATCACCTGCTGGTACGCTCAACGGATCAACCACTTTCACACGAACTGGACCTGCACCGTTTTCATATACGGGCATATCCACTTTGAACGATTCCGCTACCTCTTGGGCAATTTCAGCTTTAAATTCAAGGGCATTTCCACTATTTCCAATCCCTTCAACACGCATTAATTCGGGTCCATCACCATACTCGGATTGTTGAACCGTTCCATTCGCCTCAGAAGATTCAATATGTGGAATTCCCACGTAGGTTTGAATATTTCTACGACCCGCTTTATAAGGTCTTGTTTGCCCGTCCAATGAATTAGGATCTGTAGGATTGTACGCTTTAAATTCATTAAACCCGTACGCCAACGTAGTGAAGTAATAAGGCTTGTGATTTACAAGCGTACGATCTCCTGTTGCAAATACGTCTTCTGTAATCAAGAAACTCTTGACAACACCGTCGTCATTAGCCGTAATCGTCATATTCTGTGGAACTGGAACTCCAAGTGCTGGGTCAGTTTCATAATTGATTAAAGTCGCAATACCGTTAGAAACATCACACTGAGCAACTAAACGAGCTAAATCTGGGTTATAAATATCAGTGATCGATACAGTCGCATCTTTCAATTGGAAAATCTGATACCCTTCGAAAACGTATGTTGTATCATCGAATCCGATAATTAATGGATCGCGCTCTTCGTACGTTTCATTGAAGTTATTTGATGATGGCGAGTTGCTCAACATCAATACTAACTCTTGATCCAATTCCTGAATGGTAATATCCGGAGCATCTGGACCATTTAATACTTTAAAGCAATTGTCGAACAACGCTTGTGCTTTATCCTCCGCCACACGAACTAATTCAACAGCTGCCAAAGCACCTCCTGAAGTGGTTCTCGCCCATACCACACCTGTTGTGATGTAGTTGATGGCTCCCGGCTGAAGGGTAAATTTTCCCGCAGACTGCAAGAAACGTCTATCTGCAGGTGTATTTCCCGCTGTAGACTCCGTCCAATTCTCTGCAGGGAATGCCGGGTCTGTAGTCCCAGGGAACATAAAGTCCGTCGCCGGACCAGTACCTCCTGTTGGCGCATGACCATTTGTTCCGTTACGAACAATCCCTGTACCATCTTTCCAAATACCTCTTAAGTACTGGTAAAAGTGACTTGCTTGTTCTGGATTACCAATTACGGTAAAGTCGTTGTTGTAATATACAAACTGACTCATGATAATTTGCTCGCCCGGTTCGTCAACAGTTCCATCACGATCGTTATCAATACCGTCCCCTGGATCGGCAAGTGGACCTTGGAAAAAGTCAACTCCCAGCGATGGTGGATTCAAACCATACCCAGTGGCACCGTCGTCATCTTCATCACCATTATATACAAATCCGAGTCCTCGAGTTACATCACAGCCTACGTAATCATCTTGGTATTGACCTAAATCAGGATCAACCCATTGTCCGAACCACGTATTGTTCAGAACAAAAGATGCGCGGTTAATGATTTTGTAACTGTAAAAGGTCATATTGTTAATCTCATCATTCGTAGCGAAGGCAAATGCCTGTGCTTGAATCTCAAGTCCAATGGGTTCCGCATTGGTCTCAGTATGAATATTCCCTTTATCGTTAAACACCCACCACAGTGTTTGGTCACCGAATAGTAAATCCGCTCCGCGACAATCGGCTTCTCCAGATAAATCATAGCCAGGATAGTCGCCTTGAGAGGGATCATAAAATCCGTCGCCATCGGCATCGAAAAATGGAGCAAGTTTCTCTGCACCAAATTGAGGATAGTTGTCAGGATAGTTTCCTGGCCAATCCAAAATTATAGAAGGTACTGAGTAGTTCGGGTCTTCGTTTGTTCCCTCAAGGAAAGAAACGTAATCCTCTACTTGCTGTCTTGTGATTTGATAATGGTTGTCGAACTCTGAACAGATAACATCGTCTACGGACGCTGTTTCACTATCCAAAGGTCCAGGCCAAAAGTCACTACCGTCTTGACGGTAGGTCATGGCCGCAACTTTAAGTTGCTCACCTTCATCCTCTCCTCCAATCCAAAGAGCACCTGCAAACAACGAGTGCTTGTTTCCTCCCTTGGGAATTTCATAGATTCCATTGTTCAAATCCCACCACATATCGCCACCAGCGAGAATACGCGTACGAACATTGTTCACTGCTAGATCCGTTTGGGCGCTAGCGGGTGCACAAGATGCTCCTACATTCTTCGGTGCTGGTGAAGAAGCAGTAGAATTGGAATTTCCGTTGGTATTGGTATTCTCTTTTGCAATTAGGCCGCTAAACGAACCCAGCGCTAATGCAAAAGCCAACAATTTCAATCTGCTTTTCATGATTTATCTGGTTTTCCTATTAATTCTTAATTCTTTGTTTGGGTATTCTATTCTTAGAAGCTCAATAATACTCCCAATCGCATACGTCTTGGAAGACTGTAGTTAAATGGGCTGTTCACTTTCACTCCATAAAGATCCATGAATGACTGTGAATCCGTTTGTTGTGCAATAATCTCTTGAGCTTCTGCACTTGAAAGGAACCCATCGTCATCCGGATTACCCGTGTAACGGTAAACGTTAATAATGTTCAAGGTGTTCAACAAGTTCTGAACATCTAGGTACACGTTCATGCCGGCTGTCTTTTGCTTGCTTCCATCTTCTTTTCCTCCCCACTTCACGTTAAACTGCTTGTTTAAACGCATGTCAATTCTAAACTGCCAAGGCAAACGTGATCCGTTAATAGAACCTTTAA
>CBFIAJ010000008.1:0-25420 GCA_965660515.1 Flavobacteriales bacterium
ACCTTGAAGGTAATTTAACCGAACACTTTGCCTACTTAGACGAATACGTGAAAGGGAAAAAATGAGTCCATTGTAGCAACTTGAGTGCTACAGCGGCTTCGCAGTAACTTTGCCGGGGACCGACAAGTTGTGGTTTAGCAATTCTTTAAATCGCGAATCGTACTTACCGGGTCGTCAGACTTAAATACGGTGGATCCGGCTACAAGCACATCGGCACCCGCAGCCAAAAGGTCGGGAGCATTCTGAACGGTTACACCGCCGTCTATTTCAATCAAGGTGTTCGCCCCTCTCGACTGAATCATAGCTTTCAGCTGGCGTACTTTTTCATAAGTTCGTTCAATGAATTTTTGCCCGCCAAACCCAGGGTTAACGCTCATCATGCAAACTAAGTCGATGTCTTCAATGATATCTTCTAATACTTGAATAGAGGTATGTGGGTTGAGTGCTACTCCAGCTTGCATGCCTTCTGCTTTAATCGCCTGTAAGGTGCGGTGAAGGTGTGTACTGGCTTCGTAATGCACCGTAAGTATATCGGCTCCTACCTTTTTGAAATCGGCAATATAGCGCTCGGGCTGTACAATCATTAAGTGCACATCCATCGGTTTTTTGGCGTGCTTTTTAATGGCTTGAATGACAGGCATTCCAAAACTAATATTGGGCACAAATACACCATCCATTACATCAATGTGAAACCAATCGGCATCACTAGTATTGACCATTTCTGAATCACGCTGCAAATTGGCGAAGTCGGCTGCTAAAATGGAAGGGGCAATGATGGGCATAACGAGGGTTTGAAGTTTGGGCAAAGGTATAAAACCTGAAGGGTTTGGAATTCGGAAAAACAAAAGGGCATAAAAAAACCCTCCCGAACGAACGGGAGGGTTTTAATAGCTCGGTTAAATTATCCGAGATAGGTTTTTAAGATCTTAGATCGGCTCGTGTGCTTTAAACGACGAATCGCTTTTTCTTTGATTTGGCGAACGCGTTCACGGGTTAAATCAAAAGTTTCTCCAATTTCTTCAAGAGTCATTGGATGCTGACCGCTGAGTCCGAAGTACAAACGAATTACGTCTGCTTCTCTAGGGGTTAAGGTAGCTAACGAACGCTCGATCTCGGTGCGTAATGATTCATTTAATAAATCGGCATCTGGATTCGGACTTTCCGCACTTCGAAGTACATCGTACAGATTGCTGTCTTCACCATCCACTAAAGGAGCATCCATAGACACGTGACGTCCACTGTTACGCATGCTTTCTTTAACATCGTTCTCGCTCATTTCGAGCATATTCCCGATTTCTTCGGCACTTGGCTGACGCTCGTGCTCTTGCTCGAGCTGAGCATATGCTTTATTGATCTTGTTGATGGAACCAATTTTGTTCAATGGCAAACGAACGATACGACTCTGTTCTGCTAACGCTTGCAAAATCGATTGGCGAATCCACCAAACAGCGTAAGAGATAAATTTAAAGCCTCGTGTTTCATCGAATCTTTGCGCTGCTTTGATAAGCCCTAGGTTTCCCTCGTTAATTAAATCAGGTAAGGTTAAACCTTGGTTTTGGTATTGTTTTGCCACGGAAACAACGAAGCGCAAGTTTGCTTTCGTTAATTTCTCAAGAGCTAGTTGATCGCCTTGCTTGATTTTGCGTGCTAAGTTTACTTCTTCCTCAGCAGTGATCAAGTCCACTTTTCCGATCTCTTGCAAGTATTTATCTAACGACGCCGTCTCTCTGTTCGTTACCTGCTTGGTGATCTTCAGCTGTCTCATATATGCTTCTCCCTTTTAAATTAAATAATACGCCCCCTTATACGAGATAAGAGGGCGTAAGGTTACAGTATGTTGGAAAAAATTATCCTTCTTCCGTTTTTGGTTTGTCCGAACCTGCGTTTTCTTCAGGTTTTGGGAACAATACTTTGCGAGATAAACGCATTTTACCGCGGTCATCGATTTCAAGAAGCTTCACTTTTACTTGATCACCTTCTTTCAATACCTCTTCTACATTGGTAATGCGTTTCCAATCGATTTCGGAAATATGAAGGAGTCCGTCTGTTTTTGGTCCAATTTCAACAAAGGCTCCGTATGGCTGGATAGCTTTTACAGTTCCTAAGTAAACATCACCAACTACAGGCTCCCAGCAAATTCCTTTGATACGAGCTACGGCATCGTCGATACCGTTTTGATCGATTCCAAGAATTTCAACGATACCGCGATTTTCCACTTCTTCAATGGTAATCGTAGTTCCTGTTTCTTCTTGCATTCCCTGAATGATTTTTCCACCAGGTCCGATCACCGCTCCAATATAATCTTTGTTGATTTCGAGGATAATAATTTTCGGCGCATTTGGCTTCAACTCGGTACGCGTTTCAGAAATCGTTTCGAGCATCTTGTCCAAGATGTGTGCGCGACCTGCTTTTGCTTGTTTCAAGGCGTTCACCAAAATTTCAGAATCAAGACCCTTGATCTTAATATCCATTTGGCAGGCCGTGATACCTTCTGTTGTTCCCGTTACTTTGAAGTCCATATCTCCTAAGAAGTCCTCGTCTCCAAGAATATCAGAAAGAACAGCATATTTACCTGTTTCAGAATCGGTAATCAATCCCATAGCGATACCGCTCACTGGGCGAATGATTTTAATACCCGCATCCATAAGTGCCATTGTACCGGCACAAACAGTTGCCATTGACGAGCTACCATTTGATTCTAAAATTTCAGAGACCAAACGTACCGTGTATGGGTTGTCTACTGGAATCATTGGCTCTAAAGCACGCTGTGCTAAGTTTCCATGTCCTACCTCACGACGCGAAGTTCCACGAAGTGGACGCGCTTCCCCTGTTGAGAATGGAGGGAAGTTGTAGTGTAAATAGAAACGCTCTGAACCTTGGAAGGTTACGTTGTCAATTCTATTCTCATCTAATTTTGTTCCTAAAGTTGCGGTCGTTAACGATTGTGTTTCTCCGCGAGTGAAGAGGGCAGAACCATGCGCACTTGGCAAGTAGTCGATTTCGCTCCAAATTGGACGAATCTCGTCTGTTTTACGACCGTCCAAACGAATTCCTTCGTTCAAGACCATATCGCGAACCGCTTTCTTCTCCGTTTCTTTCCAGTACTTTCCAAAAAGCTTTCCGTTCTCTTCTAATTCTTCCGGAGTGAACTCAGCTTTAAGGGCTTCTTTAATTTCAGAGAAGCCTGCAGAGCGATCGTGTTTTGGAAGGGCTTGTTTTGCTACTTCATAAACTTTCGAGTAGGCGAAGTCCGCAATTTTTGAACGAAGCGCTTCGTCTTCTGCTTCTGGTTCGTACGTACGCTTCTCGCTTTTTCCGATGGCAGCACTCATTTCTTCCATTACCTCGCACATGTTGCGAATGGTTTCGTGAGCAAACATAATGGCATCGGCCATTTCTTCTTCGGATACTTCTTTCATTTCTCCCTCGACCATTACGATCGATTCTTTGGTACCTCCGATCATAAGATCGATATCGGCATTTTCCATGTCCGCCTCAGACGGGTTGATCATGAATTCGCCATTGATACGAGCAACGCGAACTTCTGACATAGGCCCTTCCATTGGAAGGTCAGAGAGAGCGATTGCAGCTCCGGCCGCTAGGCCGGCTAACGAGTCAGGCTGAACATTAACGTCGTGTGACATCAATTGAATCATTACCTGTGTTTCAGCGTGGTAATCTTTTGGGAATAGTGGACGCAATGCGCGGTCAACAAGGCGCATTACCAATATTTCGGCATCACTTGGGCGACCTTCGCGTTTGAAAAAACCACCTGGTACGCGACCGGCAGCGGCAAATTTCTCACGGTAGTCAACCGTTAATGGTAAAAAGTCTAAATCGGCTTGCTCGTAATTGGAAACGGCTGTTCCCAATAAAACAGTATTGCCCATGCGTACGGTTACTGAACCGTGCGATTGCTTGGCTAGAATGCCTGTTTCGAGTGTAATTTCCCGTCCGTCGGGTAGTTGAATAGTTCTTCTGATTCCTTCTGGTTTCATGTGTGTAAAATGTGTGTGTATAAAATGTATGTGTGTACTTATGGATGGTATGACCATATACGCGAAAAGGCAATTCGTATAAATTGCCTTTTCACAGAAGTCATTATTTGTTGATTACTTACGTAAACCAAGATCCTTGATAATCGCGCGGTAACGCTCGATGTCGATCTGCTTCAAGTAGTTCAACAATTTGCGTCGCTTACCTACCATAATGATAAGTGAACGTTGTGTGTTGTAATCTTTACGGTTCTTTTTAAGATGATCCGTCAACATGCTAATGCGTTTCGTGAAAACGGCAATTTGCGCTTCAGAGTTACCTGTGTCGCTTTCTGAACTGCCGTATTTCGCGTACAATTCTTTCTTTTCTTCCGGCGTAATCGTCATATAACTACAGAGATAGAATTTTTTTACTATGCTTCTTTTTCAAGCCGCAAAGATAATAGTAATTATTTTAATCGGCCTAATAATCAAGTCTTTTTCTTACAAATCAATTCTGACCACGGCCGGATTATAGGACCCGACACAGCCAATCCCATTTTCAATATTATTGTGCACCTGCGCTGGTTGTGCAAAAGGGTCGCCATCAACCCATTGTTGGAGCTGACCACTGAATTGGTATAAATAGTAGTCGTCACTGGCGTGTTTTACAACAACGTCTAAATGATCGTATTGCTGTGCTGTCCAGAAATCGGCGTAAAATTCAAGGCGAAAGCTATAGGTGCCATTATTAAAATGCTCATCGGTGAAAAAGGCTTCTCCATTGAAATATTGATAGGGATCAACCGGGTCAAAATATCCTTGTGGCGTTAGCAAGAACTGATCATTCGAATAGAAATAGGCCATTTGGTTGTTGGTTCCGAATTGTGAGAACGATAATTCGAAAAGGAAGTGGGTAGGTCCGGGAGCAACGTCGTTCACCGTAACTTCCAATGTCCATTCTGTTCCCGTGGTATCAATAAGCTCGGCGGTAAATACGGGAGTTGTTTCTGGAACCCTTGTTGTTCCAGAAACGCCTTCAAAGTTCGGATGGGTTACATCGAACCGATAAGTTGCTCCCGGTTCAACCAATCCGAAATAATAATAAAGTCCATCAGGATTGCTGGGGTCTTGTATCAGATCTTCAACATAAGAGCCGTTTTTATACATCTTTACGCTCGCTCCGAGAATAGGAGGGTAGTCGTCCCATTTACTTTCGAGCACGCTTTTACTCTCGGTGAGTTGAACCACAAAAAAGTTATTGGGTTGTAAGAACGACTGCATCACTATGCGTGTTCGTGCGTCTTCACCTTCAAAGGGGATTTCCTTTTCGCATCCGGCCGTGAAGGCCGCCAAAACCATAAATATGAATAGCTTTTTCACGGGGTTAAAATTTTAAGTTATAACTCACGTAGGGCATGAGCGGGAACAAACTGATTTGATATAACTCGTTTCGATCGTCGAAATTCCGGTCTTGGAAATAGAGATAAAAAGGGTTTTGACGGTTGTAAATGTTGTACACTCCGAAACTCCACGTGCGAAGCGCGCCGTTTTCGTAATACTTGCGCGTATTGTAGGAAATATCCATTCGATGATAGGCCGGCATTCTGTAGCCGTTGCGCTCGTCGTAGAAATTGAGTCCGCCCCACCAATTATTTTGTTGCCCACCCATCGGATTCCCGGGTTCAAAAGTTGCAATGGGCATCGAGACCGCATTTCCCGTTCCGTAAACCCATACGAATCCAATATCCTGCATTTCGTTAAAGTCGTACGTTGCGGCGAATGAGATATCGTGCCTGCGATCAAAGCGATAGGGGAATACCTCACCTCCGTTCAAGTTATCGAATTGTCGATTACTCCAACTAAGCGTGTAACCGAGCCACCCGCTGAACCGGCCAAATTTTCGTTGAATAAATAGTTCGACTCCGTAGGCGGTTCCATTACCGACTTCAATTTGCTCTTCCCAATCGCCACCGCCGGCAAAAGACGCTCCATCTTTATATTCGATCACGTTCCGCATTTCTTTGTAGTACCCTTCCAAAGAAATTTCGAAGTCTTTATTCCATGTATAGGCCAATCCAATGGCACCTTGCTGACTCCATTGCGGTTCAATTAATTGTGTAGAGGGCAGCCAAAGGTCGGTAGGCAATCCGATTCCAGCGTTTGACAGTAAGTGTATAAACTGCGCCATTTGCACGTAGCTGCCTTTTAAAGCTAGTTCATCGGTCAGTAAGAATCGGGCCGCCAGGCGCGGTTGAAAGCTCGTATAGGTTTCGCCTTCGGTATTAAACCCAGAGAAATGTACACCGGCATTCACTTTAAGTTTATCGGTTATTTTCCAATCGTCTTCGGCGTATAAAAAGAATTCGGAGGCATATACTTTTTGGCCGCCCGTTTCGGAGCTTTCTTCTTCTCCGTCGCCACTGGCTTCGTACAGGCTAACGCCTGGATTAAAAGTGTGATAGATGTAATTTCCACCTAGCCGAATATAGTGATTCGGATTTGGAATAAAATCGAGGTCGTATTTGATGGCCCAATCGCGAATTCCAGAGGAGTATTCGTAAAAGTAATTGTAATCTTCATCGGCGTACTCCTCTTCGAATCCAACGGCGAGGTCGTAATTCGAATAAGTAAACGTGGTATTCGAGAATAGACGTTCGCTCATGCGCCAATTCCAACGCAATGCGGAAGTTAAATTCCCCCAGCGGAGCGATGCTTGAAGTCGGTCTCCATCGCCGTAATTCTCGTTGTTATAAGCCTTGTCATTTCCGAGGTACGCACTGGCAAAGATCCGGTGATTTTTATTGATTTTATGGTTTACCTTGGCGTTTACATCGTAGAAGTAGTAGCCGGCACTAATTCCTTCTGCCGCGATCAGCACAGGCTGAATAAGGGCGTCTATATAGGTCCGTCGGGCCGAAATCATATACGAAGTGGTATCCTTTTTTATCGGTCCTTGCACAGCGAACTTGGCGGCGATCAACCCAACGCTTAAATCACCTTCAAACTCTTTCAGGTTTCCTTCTTTCATCCGTACATCAATAACCGATGAAAGTCGACCTCCGTATCGCGCCGGAAAACCGCCCTTCATTATCGAAACACTGCTTATTGCATCGGGGTTGAATACGCTGAAAAAGCCGAACAAATGATTGGCGTTGTAAACGGGTACACCGTCAAGCAGAATGAGATTTTGATCGGGCGATCCTCCGCGGACAAAAAGCCCGCTTGTTCCTTCGCTTCCCGATTGAATTCCGGGAAGTAATTGGGCTGTCTTCAGAATATCGCGCTCACCCATAAATACAGGCAGTTTTTCGACGGCTTCCATGGGCAAATCGATGGTGCTCATTTGGGTGTTTTCCTGAATGGCCGTCTCACGACGTTCCACAACTTCAACTTCCATAAGTTCCATGCCTTTCAAAGAGACATCGAGTTCTTGATTCTTGTTAAGCTCGATTTCGACCGTGTAGGGTTCAAAACCTACGAAGGAATAGGTTAGGGTATAAGTGCCTTTGGGAAGGGTAAGGCTGTAAAATCCGTAGGTATTGGCGGAGGTTCCCTGCCTCCCGGCAGGATCGTAAACAGAGGCGCCAATGAGCGCCTCGCCACTGTAGCCATCGGTTATAGAACCGCTGATCGAAAAATTCTGTCCATGGCAGTACGCCGAAATAAGGGTAAATAGAACAGCAACGAGTCCGCTTTTCATAGGGGTGATTGAGCTACGTTTCATGGCATAACTACCCGGGTGGGCCTTTTCTTTTAATACGTGCTAAAAATGAGTAGGGTTTGCATCAAAAAAAAGGCCCGACAATAAAAAATTACGGGCCTTTTTTTGATGTTCTATTCATTTAATTCTTCAACATCCGCAAATACTGAGCAACACTTTGTTTCAATTCTTTGCGGTTCACAATGTAATCTAAGAATCCGTGTTCCAAAACGAATTCAGAGGTCTGGAATCCTTCTGGTAAGTCTTTTCCGATGGTTTCTCGAACAACACGCGGGCCAGCAAAACCAATCAAAGCGCCCGGTTCAGCAATATTAATATCGCCCAGCATGGCATACGAAGCGGTTACACCTCCCGTAGTTGGGTCTGTCAATAACGAAATATAGGCTAACCCTGCTTCATCGAGTTCTGCGAGTTTTGCCGAGGTTTTTGCCAATTGCATTAATGAAAAGGCAGCTTCCATCATACGCGCTCCACCCGACTTACTGATCATCATAAAAGGCATTTTATGTTTGATACAGTGATCAATGGCACGCGCAATTTTTTCTCCAACCACTGAGCCCATGGATCCACCAATGAAACTAAAGTCCATACAGCAGATTACAATATCGTGTCCGTCCAGTGTACCAACTCCTGTGCGGGCAGCATCGTTGAGTTTCGTTTTGTCAATACTCGCTTTGAGGCGGTCTTTATACGCCTTGGTATCGTGAAACTTTAATGGATCCGCCGATTTTAACTCCGCATCGAGCTCCGTAAACTCACCTTCGTCAAAAAGTAATTGAAAGTATTCTCTCGAACCAATCCGAACGTGGTAGTCGTCTTCCGGAGAAACATACATATTTGCCTTTAGCTCGTCTGTATCGACTATTTTTCCACTTGGGGTCTTATACCAAAGTCCTTTTGGCGTGTCTTTTTTCTCCTGGGTTGGAGTTGTAATTCCCTTCTCTTTTCTTTGAAACCAGGTCATATCAAAATCTATTTAGGCAATAGTAATTTCGGAGGCAAGGTAAACATCTTGAACGGTTTGAAGCAATTCAACTCCTTCGTTCATCGGACGTTGGAAGGCTTTACGGCCCAAAATAAGCCCTTGTCCACCTGCACGCTTATTGATGACGGCTGTTTCAATCGCGTCTTGAAGATCATTCGAGCCACTTCCGCCTCCAGAATTGATAAGTCCCTGACGACCCATGTAGCAGTTGGCTACTTGGTAGCGAGTTAAATCAATTGGGTGATCAGTAGTTAATTCCGAATAAACCTTTGGGTGCGTTTTCCCGTATTTTAATGCGGTATAACCCCCGTTGGTTGTAGGTAATTTTTGCTTGATAATATCTGCCTGAATCGTGACACCCAAATGGTTGGCTTGGCTTTGAAGGTCAGCAGCGGTATGGTAATCTTCTTCTGCTGTTTTGAAAGCATTATTCCGCGTGTAGCACCATAAAATAGTGGCCATACCAAGTTCATGGGCACGTTCAAAAGCTTCTGAAACCTCCATTAATTGACGGTCCATGTTATCGCTACCGAAATAAATGGTTGCGCCCACCGCTACGGCACCCATATTCCATGCGTCTTCTACAGAGCCGTACATGATTTGATCAGCGCCGTTGGGGTAGCTGAGCAATTGGTTGTGGTTTAATTTTACAATGAATGGAATTTTGTGCGCGTATTTTCTCGATACGGAGGCCAAAACGCCAAAAGTGGAAGCGACACCATTACACCCCGCTTCGATAGCGAGTTTTACGATGTTTTCCGAATCAAAATAAATAGGGTTTGGTGCAAAAGAAGCTCCGGCAGAATGCTCAATTCCTTGATCTACAGGTAGAATAGACATATAACCCGTTCCTCCGAGGCGACCGTTGTCATAGAGAGATTGCAGGCTGCGCATTGTTTGGTTACTTCGGTTTCCGACCGAGAAAATGCGATCTACGAAATCTCCACCAGGAAGGTGCAGGGTGCTTTTATCAAATGTTTTGGATTCGTGATTGAGCAGGTAGTCTGCTTTGTCGTCTAAGATGGAGACAATTTTGTCGAAAGCCATAATAGGAAGGTTTTTGTTTAAATCAAATAGGCACCAAATGTACTAAATCTTTGGTGTAAGAAAGGTACGAAGGACACCGGGCAAATTTATTCGTTTCGGCATTTAGAAAGGATATCCAATTCCGAAGTTTAGAACCCCATCTCCGATACTTAAATCGTCGAAATTCCAACGGTTTCCTTCAGGTCGCGATGGTCTTCGCAATTTGTATCCAGCATCTAATCTGAAAACGAAAAAGCCAAAATCATAGCGTATTCCGAAACCCGCGCCAACGGCCAATTCTTTGTAAAACCGATCGAAGCGAAATTCGGTGTCTTGTAAACCTTGAGTGGGCTCTAAAGTCCAAATATTTCCGACATCTGTAAATAGGGCGCCCTTCAGATTTCCGAGCATACTAAAGCGGTATTCATAGGTGGCCATTACTTTAATATCCCCTGTATTCACTGTGGCCTCCGGGTTGGATCGCCCTCCAGGACCAAGAGTATAGGCAACCCATCCACGATTGTCGTTAGCGCCTCCGGCGAAAAATTGTTTTTCAAAAGGAACCACGTCGCTATTTCCGTAGGGATAAGCCATCCCGCCGTAGAGGCGGAAAACAAAACGCCTCGAATTCAATACGGGTTGATAATGACGGAAATCGAGATCGAACTTTACATATTGAGCAAACGGATTTCCGAAGAGTTCGTATTGGCCATCGTCATTTGGTTGCCAGTTTGTTACTCGCGCCGCACCGGAAATTAGGTTTCCGGCAAATTCGATATGCCCGCGAAAGAATTGGTAATTCTGATCGGAAGCAATAAGACTTTGATCGTTGTATAAAAAGGTATAGCCGATGGTAGGGATAAACGCATCGCGGAAACCGGTTCTAATCTTGTTTCCGTCTATGTTGGTTGAATCACGTATGTCGGTAAGCTTTACGAAATTTAAGTCGACGAGCTCGATTATATGGGTTTTTGCTTTCGTTTCATTGAAACCGTAATGCAAGCCAAAATTGAGAATGGATCGGTTAAAATCGACCCGAATTTGATAGTTGTACGAAGCATTGATATCTGTTTGCGGCTGGTATCTTTTCGGCATAAAGCCCTCCGTATCGAAAGGAAGTAGGAAATAGGGCAAGCGCAATGTCGCGCCAATTCCGGCTTGAATAGTATTAAATACCCCAGAGGATTCCGTACTTACCTGTTGGGCTTCTAGGGCGCCATTTAAACGTATCTCCAATATTTGTCCGCCGCCAAAAATATTCCGATTCCGATAAAATACACTTCCTCCGGCTCCGAAATTTCCGGAGGAATGAGTTCCTTCCACTTCAAGTCCGAGCGATTGTTTTTTGAAAGGACGCAAAAGCACATAGGCATCTAAAGAATGCCGAGTGGTATCGGTATCAATGGGAACGAAATCCATATTTACGCCACTAAAAACTTTTAGATTGATGAGGTGCCGGTAGCTTTGCTGGACTTCCGAGAACTTGTATAAATCTCCACTTTCCAATACAACGGCGTCCGTAGCTAGGCGCGGAGTATATTTGAGTTTGTGATCATATAAAAAGCGATACCCTAAGTAGTTGGTGTCTCGATCGCGATTTAGTTCTCCGGCCACATAATCGTAGACAATATTGATGTCTCGTAAATGATATCTCAGATGCTTTTTGTAGGTGATTGAGTCGCCCGTTTGAATGGGTTTATTCTCTATACCCATCGTCACATTTACTACCCTGCCGGGCAAATTGCTATCTACTTCAAAATAGATGAATTCTTTGCTGAAATCGTAAAATCCCCGCTCTTTGAAATAGTTGGCTAAACGCTCTCGTTCATCGTCCAGTGCCTGAGCATTGTATTGATCACCTGCCTGAATGGATAATTGATCCATTTGATTCTCTACCAAAACTTCTAATTCAGGAGAATCCATTTGATAGTCTATTTGCCGAATAAAATAGGGCTCTTTTTTCTCCACGTAATAGTGGACTTTGGCCCGTTTTCTATTGTTGCATTCTACCTCATATTCGGCTTCTGCATTAAAATAGCCTTGATTGAAGTAGTAAAGACGCAGTTGATCGGCACTTTTTCGCAGAGCGGAAGAATCTATAATGGCAGGAGGCTCTCCCAGTCCAGAAACCCAATGGCCAAATCCTTTTTCTGCCTCCGGATTTCCCGCATTGTACAGGCTTAAATAAAAGGGATACCCGAGAATTCTTCGGTTCGGTTCGATCCGCAGGTAGTTATACACCTTCCCTTTTTTGAGCCTAAGGCTATCTACGGTGACCTCGTTTTTCATGAGCATATGCTTGCCGTCAGGAACATACTTCGTTGCCTTACACGAGCTTAAAAAAGCAAATGCTAATGAGGTAAAAAGTAAAAGTCGGACAGAGAGCTTCAAAGGCGCGTTTTGGATTTGCTAACTTCGCAAAATTATCAATCATTCGGTCATGCTTAGCCAAGGGCAAAAGAAATTCATTCGGTCACTGCAGCAAAAGAAGTTTCGCACGGCGCATAATCAATTTGTTGCCGAAGGTCCCAAGGTCGTTCAAGAGCTTTTACAATCACCCTTGCGGGTGGATGCTTTATATGCCACCGAAAACTGTGCCGGTTCGTTTCCACAAGCAGAGCTCATTTCCCGAAAAGATTTAGATTCGATCAGCGGGTTTAAAGAGCCAAATGGCATATTGGCCGTGGCGAATATTCCGTCAATGGGAGAAATGAGCCTCGATGAATCCCTTGTACTTCTCTTAGATAGCGTTCGCGATCCAGGTAATTTGGGTACAATTTTGCGGGTTGCGGAGTGGTTCGGGTTAGGGCAGTTAATACTGAGTCCGGATTGTGCCGACGTTTTTAACCCGAAAGTGGTTCAATCGGCAATGGGAAGTTTATTTCGGATGAATGTAGTTACAATCTCCTTGCCAGAGGCGCTTGAAAAACTCAAGAGCGGCGGCTTTCAAGCTGCTGGCGCCGAAATGGGTGGAATTTCTATTCAAGAGTTTAACTGTCCTGAGAAGATGGCCTTGGTTATGGGGTCTGAATCCCACGGAATTTCGGCGGAAGTTCAGGGCTTGCTCGACGTTTCGCTGACCATTTCAAAAAGTAATCCGACAACGCCTATTGACAGCTTGAATGTTTCGATGGCCACTGGAATTCTTTTGAGCGCCTTAAAGGCCTAATCTCCATTCACATTCTTATTTCATCGCATTTTCCAGCAAGTGAAGAATCTTTCGATTGAGGATTTTAGATAAGGTACGGACCGGTAAACAAAATCTTGATGAACTAAAAAAGGGATCGGAATTAGTTTGCCAAGAGATAGGCCAAAAGGATAATTCCGGAAAGGACTAGTATTTTTTTCATCGGGCTCTTTTTAGGGAGCGCAAATATAGGTTTTACACTTTTTTCTTTGAAATAATATTCAAAATTACTCCGGAGAGAATTAAAGCAATGCCCAAAATGGATCCCCAAGAATACACTTCGCCGAAAAAGAAAAACCCGTAACCAATAGCGTACAAAGCACCTAAGTATTTTAAGGTCGTTACCTTATTTGCTTTTTCAGCTTGTAGTGCCTTGGTCATATACACTTGCCCTACTTGCGTAAATAACCCCATTCCGAGCAATATAATCCAGTCAATTCCAGTGGGCATAACCCAATTGAATAGGCTTATAACGGCCATAATGGGTGTGGCGATTAGCGGAAAATAAAATACAACCACTACGGGGTGGTCCGTGTCTTTCACTTTTCGAATGCAGTTGTAGGCGAGCCCCGCGAAAAAGGCGCTTCCAATTCCCAGAAATACGTAAAAAGTCTCAATGCGAGGATCGAATCCTTTGAGCACAAAAACACCCACGAGTGCTAATCCGAAAAAGAACCACTGAGCCGGTGCCATGGGTTCTTTCAAAATAAAAATGGCCATGACGGCAGTAAATAAGGGCGACAAGTACTGCAATGTTACCGCTGAAGCAAGGGGCATGTTTTGTAAAGTGTAAAAGAACATGCTCAGGGCCGTTATGCCAAAGAGCCCGCGTAATACAAGCCAGACTTTGTTGTTTCCCCAAGGGGAGACACCAATTCTTTTTAAATATACGAGTGAAATACTCAAAGAGATAATACTTCTGAAAAGCACCAATTCTGTGGCCGGAAGATGGGGAAGAAACTTAACGCAAAGCTGCATTAAACTGAACGCGAAAGTGCTCAGCAGCATAAACCGAACTCCTGGGGGCAGCGTCATAATCCGCCCGACAAGGGCGTTGTTAGAAGTCATAGTATACCAACCTCAAAAAGGGGGCGCTATTCCAGTTGCGCTCTTCATAATTACCCACCCGTACTTGAGTGTGGTACAAATTCCAGCCAATATCAGCTGAAAAGCTAGCATTCAAGCGAAATTTAAGTCCCGGAGCAATCATTCCTCCAATACCCATTCCACCTTGATTTTCATTAACAAGGCCGTTAACGCCGTTATTCATGATGGTATATTGACGGCCTTGGATGCGCACTATATTCGTTTCTACATCCGTGTACAAGAAATCAACTCCCGCACTAATAAAGGGTTGAATAGGTCCGTCATTTTTTAAGACGTAGGTAAGTCCGACATCTACGTGTACTCGGCTTTCTTCGCCCCAAATTTCTTCGAGGTACAAAACAGGTTCTGTTGCTCCACCGGTTGCTTCTGCCACCTCAGTAGTGACGAACCCTCCTGCCACCAATTGGGCGGTATTAAAGTCAAGAAAGACGCCCAACTCTTCTTTCCAAAAATACTGAAGGTTAACACCGAACATCATGGTCATGTCGTACCGCATGTCGAGCGGAATTTCGCGAAAAGTCCATGGGTTGCCATTGTATAAATCTCGAATCTCTCCGTAGATATCGGGATTTGTTTCTAGCCGCAAAATTGAGTTAGCCCCATTGGGATCGCCATTGTAGTAATTGGCTGTAGCGTCATTGGCAAAATAGAGCCCAATGTTAATGGCATAGCTCATCCCGAGGTGGGAAAGTGGAATTTCTTCTTGATTCTGCTGTTGCGCATCTTCTTCTTCCGTATTCCAATCGATTTGCGCCGAGCTATGGAGCCCAAGGCAAAGCAGAACAAAAAGGGAGAGCGTTTTTTTCATTATTCGAATTGGAAGCTAATTAAAATAGCTCTTGTGTTCAAATTGGTAATTCCTTCCGTGTAAATGGTATCATCGGTTACCATGACGTTTCGGAGCCCATATGTTGCTTTGATCTGCGGACTAAATTTAAAAAAGTCGAAATAGAAGTCCATTCCGAATCCAAATTCGTAGGCGAAATCGAATCGTTTAATTCGAAAAAGTCGAGGGTCTTCAACTTTTTCTTTGCTGGCCATATCGATTAAATACTTCCCACCGCCAAAGATGTAAGGGCGTGAATTACCCACTCGTTTCCCTCTAAATTTAAGGTACATAGGGAGTTCGATGAAAGTAGATTCCACTTGTCGACGAACGACGAAAAAGTCTGCAGCTTGATCGTTAAAAACGTCAAACACCATGTCGCGCTGTGTATAGGAAATACCCGGAGTAAAACGCAAGTTCAAAAAGTTCGTCAGCCGCAAATCGGAAATCAAAAGCAGCGTAAATCCGGGCTGCGATTGAGCTTCAACACTATAGAGTGTATTTTGAATATCTTGAATATTCTGAAGGGTTGAAACGTGCTCAATTTTAAAATCGTAGTAGTTCACACCGAGTTCAAAACCAAAGTGCACAATTTTAAAGTCGTATTTCGGCGAACGCAATTGACGCCGCTCGTAGTTGTACATGCGCTGACTCATTGCTTCTCCGCCCGCTAGGGCGATAAGAATCACTGAGAAAATCCATTTTTGCGCTGTGTACTTCATCTTGGGTCAACGACCATTCAGGGCCTATTATTTTATTCCTTCGTAAATGCTTGCAATCCCGAAGGTCTGTGGATGAATAGCTGTATTTCGGTATCCGAGTTTGTCCAAAACAGAGGTAAAGGCCTGTCCATACGGGAATGCATCTACAGAATCAGGCAAATAGGTATACGCACGTGGGTCTTTGCTAACCGCACGGCCTACGGCCGGAAGAATGCGCTTGCTGTAAAACCCAAAAAGTTGCTTCATTGGGAAACCCTGAGGTTGACTGAACTCCAGAATGATCACCTTTCCACCTGGCTTCATAACTCGAAGCATTTCACTCAATCCTTTTTCTAAGTTTTCATAATTGCGTACGCCAAAGCTAACCGTGAGAACATCAAAATGATCGTCGGGGAAAGGAAGATTTTCCGAATCACCCAGCGATAGCTGAATCAAAGTATCCAATCCTTTCTTCTTGATTTTTTCGCGACCCATAGCGAGCATTCCTTCTGAAATGTCCACGCCAATAATTTCCTTAGGTTCCGTTACGCGCAACGCTATAGCTTGGTCCGCCGTTCCGGTAGCTAAATCAAGAATTCGTTCGGGCCTTTCCTCGCGCGCCAAACGGACCACGTTTTTTCGCCAGCCTTTATCGATGCCGAGCGAGAGGAAGTGATTTAGGAAATCGTACCGACCTGAGATGTTGTTGAACATCTCAGCGACTTGTTCCTTTTTGCTTTTGTCGGCACTGCCGTAGGGTGTAACGTTTTTTAGCTCTTCCATTTCAGGGGGCAAAGGTACTAATTAGAATGCTCATCTTCAGGCTTGAAACTTCATTTACTGACTCGATCTGAATTGATCCATCGTTCTGAGGCTTCCTTTCTCATTTTGCCTTACTAACACGGCGAGCCTCTTTTTAGTTGCAGTGAAAGAATGAATAGCGGGTAACAACTTGTGTGAAATGAAAAAATGGCTTCCTCAGAAACGAAGAAGCCATTGATTTAATCAATATTCGAGTATGAATTAGCAGCCGTCTAAGGCGAACATTACTACTAATTCTTGATCTACCGTATTTCCTTCCTCGTCGCGTGCGGGCTCCCATCCGGCCGGTGCGGACTTCACGAGTTCTAGCATGGTCGCATCCATTTTTTCGTTTTTTGAAGATCGATAGATATGTACCTTTTCCAACGTTCCATCCTTTTTGACGATCAAATAAACCTCGCCGAAAGAAGTGTTTTTCTCGTCTAAGTTCGCTGTGTTTTCTTTATTTCCCGCCGCGATGTAGTCGATAAATTCTTTTTCTCCGTCCTTGTAATACGCTGGAGATTCAGGAACTACGGTAAAATGCGGGCTTGCCATTAAATTCTCTAACTCCTTGGTTTTTGGATTTGTTGCTGTGATGTCTGCATCAATTCTAAAGTGTGTTGCGTAGGGCACATTCTCAAAAAACGCCCTTTGCTCTGAAGAAAAGTAGGGCCCTTCGGCATGCATGCGTTCTTTGGATAGCTGCTCATCAACAATTATAATAATTTCTGTAGAGCGGCACGATTGTAACAAATCGACGTACTCTGGAGAAAGTATGTGATCTACCGAGTTGAATTTTTTTAGTGCGCTTTTTTGAATGGATTCGAATCGAGATCCAATTTTATAGAAGTATTCCGTGTACTCTTTTTCATCGCTTTCTGGCACGGAGCAATTTCCTTTTTCGGTGGTAACCGCCGCTACATATTTTTTCCCAGGAACAGTTCCATTGAAGTAGGTGGCTGCCCAAATGCTCGCACTTAATAAAATGGCCGATAGAATGAAGACGCTCTTTTTCATAATGATTGCTTTAAATTCAAGTGCTAAAGTAGATCAGGTCTATGGGAACCCGTGTTACGGAGTGTAAATTGATGTAAACAGAGTGTAATTTTTAGTCGGAACCCTTGGAACGGTTCACTCTGGTTCCTCAATCGAGGTCTTTTTCTAGTAGGCTATTTACAAAAAGCACGTTACCGAGGTCGTCGTATCCATCAAATATTTGAGCGCGTAAATTCATCAATTGACGACTTTGGTATCCAATCATGGTTAAATCGGCTTTTGCCGAGTGCTCATTGATGAAACTTTTAATAGGTCGATCTCCGTCCTTTTCAATTAACCGGACATTGGCCGGAGATACAGGCAACTTACCTTCGCGAATATTCTGTTGAAGCCGATCGGCCGTCTCGTTTCGTTGACCGGGCTCGTACAGCGTGTAAATTTCAATTTCACCTCCCTTCCAGTCGGGATGTCCTAAAAGGATATAGGCGAGCAAAATCATGAGTGTTGCATTGTCGTAGTCTTGGAAGCCCACCCATAAGTGAATCCTTTTTCTTTGTCCGAATCCTCTATAGTTCGTACTTAATATGGCTACATCAAATTCCGTGGCTTTCAGCATGCCATAGTTCTCGGCAATTTGATTTACCTCTTCCGGTATATCTCGCTGGTAATCGAAAAGGATCAGATTGTGACCCTTGCCTGAAATTCCGTTTAATTGAATTACTTGTGCTAGTGCACTGGTGTAGCTCGGGCTAACAATAGTGTCCATAACCACTCTGCTTTTATTGCCTTCGGCAAGATGCAGGAGTCGGCGCATCACATCTTGAGTCTCCACATGGGTTTCTGCAGATAAATAGCCCTTTACGTAATGAATGTAGGTTCCGAATCCGTATTTCAAAGACCACCAACGAAGTAGATCAAAGGCATCTCGTCGTTTAAAAGAGTGGTCGGATATCACCACCGCGAATGGACGCCAATATACATTTGGATTGGAATAATCCTTTTTCTGGACGTAGACCTGTAATCTTCGATTCAACTGGAATAGAACGCCTCGGAATAGTTTTACCAATCCTCCTTTATCGCTGTTGTATTTCGAGATATACAAATAAATAACCCCCATTAATGCCAGCGATAAAAACGCATAGGGGGCATTCATTTTAAACATGAGCCATAGGGCCGAAACAGCACCTAAAAGGGAAAGCGCCCAGTGAGATCGAAAAGTGGGTCGATAACTGGGGTCGGCTGAAAAGTGCTCTAAAAAGCTAATGGTACAAATGGCCCCGTATGTGACCATAAAAAACATAGAAATCACTTCGGCTACGGAGTTGATATCTCCGGCGGCAACAAAAATGAAGGCAATGATGCAGGTGATGATACTTCCATTTACAGGCTCGTTGTCTGTCTTTTTCCCTTTGGCGGTCCAACGGTTCAAACCTTTGATTGGGAAAATGCCATCTAGGCCAAGTGCTTGAAGTGTTCTGGGAGCAACCATTACGGAGCCGAGTGCCGAGGATATAGCCGCACAGGCCAGCCCAATGGGAATAATTGGACCCCAAATAGCGATTTCCGACATAATGAGTTGATTGCTTGCCAAGTCTTCAAGAGGAACGGAAAGGACCAGTTTTAGCGCAACGGCGATATAAACAACGATGCCCGCGATCGTAGCCCAAAGTGTTCCTTTTGGGATCGATTTTTTCGGGTCTTTTAAATCCCCTGACAGACCCAATCCGGCAGCGATGCCGGTAAACGCTGGAAAAATAATGGTAAAAACATAGAAAAAGGGTTCCGGATTTTCCACCGATGCAAATAAATCGACTTCTTCAAAAGGCAAATCTGTGCCCCCCGCGAAAAAGAAAATGAGGGAAGTGAACAAAACGGCCACAACAATATAGAGAGCTTTTAAGCCAATGTTGGCACCTTTAGTGAGCATGAGCAAGGTAAGCAAGCCGACACAGCTAAAGCCCAACGCCCGTTTGTTTTCCATGAATCGAATCCAGGCTAAATCGCCGCGTGTTTCTCTGAGGTAGGCGGCAAAAGGCTCGATGGATTCAACGAAGGCGATGAGGTAAAAGGCTACGCTAATCGCTTGAGAAAGAAAGAGGGCAATTCCAATCGCCGCGCCAATATTGAGCCCGAAACTTCGACTAATGATATAATAGGCACCTCCACCTTCTACTTTAATATTGGTTGCAATTTCCGCTACTGCCAAAGCGGTTGGTAAGGTTACGATATGACCAATGACGATAATGGCAATGGTTCCGAAAAACCCGGTGTTCCCAACGGCAAAGCCAAAACGCAAAAAGAGGATCGCACCAAGAATGGTAGAAATCGCTGTAAGGAATACAGGCAGCGTTCCCAATTGGGCGCCAGATGGGCGAAGCGATTGACTCATTAACCTACGATCAAATTAGCGTTCGGGTACTTATACTCCGTTGAACCTATTCGCGAACTCAGTGCAAAAGCGAGCGTTAAGGTTCCAACTCGACCAACAAACATGGATACCATAATGATAATTTTTCCGGGTACTCCTAATTCTGAGGTAATGCCCGTTGAGAGTCCGGCGGTTGCAAAGGCCGAAACTTCTTCAAATACTAAAGCCAATATATCAAATTGAGGTTCAAAGATGGTCAGCAGGAATACAGAAAAGAAAATGAAGGTAGCGGAGAATAAGAAAATCGAGTAGGCTCTTCCCAAAGTTTCTTGGCTGATTGTGTGTTTAAATAACTCCACATTCTTTTTTCCCCGAATCGTAGCGTAGGAGGCTAAGAAAATGGCTGCAAATGTGGAAGTTTTGATACCTCCACCCGTAGAGCCGCTCGAAGCCCCTATAAACATCAGGAAAATGAACATTATTAAAGTAGGGATGGCAAGACTGCCAATATCCACGGTGTTAAAACCGGCCGTTCGAGTGGTGATACTTTGAAAAATAGAGCTGATCACACGCTCGCCAAAATTCATTTCTTCGAGTGTATTGTTTTTTTCGATGAAGAAAAAGGCTACTGCGCCAAAGACAAGAAGTGCGATGGAACTGTATACGGCAATTTTTGTCGCTATGGAATAGGTTTTCCAGGGTTGTTGAATGCGCTCACGCATACGCCGTAATCCCCAGATGTCGGAAATCACCGGAAACCCTAAGCCACCAAAGAAAATTAATATACCAATGACAATATGCAGTAGGTAAGCGTTTTGAACCATCTCTTCATAGAGTCCGTTGGTCATAAGGCTGAAGCCCGCATTATTGAAAGCGGAAATAGAGTGGAAGATGCTGTAAAAGAACTTTTCCCCAAAGCCACTAAAAGGCATTTGAGGGCTCCATAAAATGAAGATTAGAAAGCTTCCGATGATCTCCGCAATAAAACTAAATGCGAAAATTTGACGCAGGAGTCCTCTGCTGGCAAACAAACCTTCAGCCGCAACTTGTTCTTGAAAAAGGCTTTGGTGACGAATTCCAATTCCTTTTCTCGAAAATAGGGCAATGAAAGTAGCAAAGGAGATAATGTTTAATCCACCTAATTGGATAAGAAACATAATCACAATTTGGCCTTTCACCGAAAAGAACGTAGCCGTATCCACGACCACGAGGCCTGTTACGCAACTCGCGCTAATGGCGGTAAATAGAGCGTCTAAAAAAGGTGTGGCCGTTCCTGTAGTATTCATTTCGGGCAAGCTCAATAAACCGCAGCCGAAAGTGATTAGAATTAGAAAGCTCATTAAAAGCATTAGGGGCGGACTCAAACGAATAGAGCTGAAAACGCTGGTTGCTTTGGTGATTTCAATACCGACAATAATCAAGAAATAGGATTGAATGAAAATCACGTAGAAGCTGGCTAAATTCTCGAATCCTACTTGTTCGCCGAGCCATCTCACAATGGGAAAATCGAATAGGAATAGAGAAAGGGCATTCCCTAAAATGAGCAACATTAATATTCCTTCAAACCAGGTACTCCGGAAGTAGGTCTTTGGGTGAAAAGAATACACGTATCCAAGAATGTACTTAATCAGATAAAACCCGAAGCTTATGCGGATCGAAGTGATAATAAAGGATCGCGAATAGTCTGTTTCCGGATATCCAAAGTAATAGATAAGGCTAATGATCGCGTACAGGGAAACGGCGAAGCTCGCGTAGTTGAGCCAAGTGGACGCTTTTTCTTTACTGTCGAAAAGAAAAATATTCACACGTTCCCGAAAGGATCTGAACGACATAAACCTCAAGTAAGATGACGGTGCGCTTCGGCGCGCAACATTTGCAAGTCTATTGGGGCCACTCCCACATGCTCACAAACGAGTCCGCCCGCTAAATTAGCAAAACGGGCGACATTGGAAGCGTCCATATTTTGGGCGTATACAAGTGTAGCCACACTGATAACCGAATCTCCGGCGCCGGAAACATCCACAATATTTCGATCGTAAACGGGAAAATGAAATTCTTCCTCGTCGTTTTGAATGACCACTCCATGTTCTGAAAGGGTAAGGAGTAAGCATCGGGCCGATAGGCCCAAACGCGTATGGCGTATAGCGGTACTTCTGATTTCGGCCTGCGCTACCGCTTCGGCCGGATAAACCCCGTCGAGCGCCTCGATCATTTCTTTCCAATTCGGTTTAAACAGATCTACTCCTTTGTACATCCAGTAATGCTCTTTTTTCGGATCTACAGAAACAATTGCCCCGTTTTCATGCGCCAAGGCAATTGCGAATTCTATGAGTTCTGGAGTTAATAAACCCTTGTTGTAGTCTTCAATAATCACCGCGCTAAAGGAGTGGCGAGCAAATAAAGTTTTTAATCGCTCCATTATGGATTCAGGAGCAACGGGTTTCAGACTTTCTTGATCGACGCGCAGAACGTGTTTATCGTCTGAAATAACCCTTGTTTTTACGGTTGTCGGCCGGTCTTCTAATCGAACGATCCCTTCTGAACTCAAGCCGCTCTCCTCCATTAATTGCAGGAAATGATCGCCCCGCGTGTCGTTGCCAATTACGGAACAAAGAAAAGGGGTCGCACTCAATGATTGACAATTTAGGGCAACATTTGCAGCTCCACCCAGACGCTCTTCACGATTGTCTACATTTACTACGGGAACCGGTGCCTCGGGCGACATGCGCTCAATGTGTCCCCATAAATAGGAATCGATCATGGCATCTCCGATCACCAAGATCTTTTGATCTGAGAAGCCCTGAATAACGCCGTCTATTTGTTCCTTAGTCATTAAGACAAAGCTTCTATCGCCGATTTAATTCTTCGAACTGCTTCTGTTAAGACATCTTCACTTGCTGCGTAACTCAATCGAAGGCATTTTGGGGCTCCAAAGGCATCCCCGGGAACCGTTGCTACATGAGCTACATCCAGAAGATATAAGCTTAAGTCTGTCGCATTTTCAATGGTTTGATCCCCCGCTTTTTTACCGAATAAAGACGAAACATCGGGGAAGAAGTAAAATGCACCGTCGGGCACATTGGTTATAAACCCGGGCACTTCGTTTAACAGTGTTCTTATTTTATCACGGCGACTTTTAAACGCATCGCGCATTTCGAAAGTAACAGACCGATCGGCCATCATGGCTGCTTCGGCCGCTTTTTGCGTAATGGAACAGGTAGCACTGGTCATTTGACCTTGCATTTTGTCACAAGCTTTGGCAATCCACTCGGGTGCCGCTATATAGCCGAATCTCCAGCCGGTCATGGCGAAGCCTTTGGACAGACCATTTACGGTAATCACACGATCGTAAAGTGCGGAGTAGCTAGCGAAGGAAACATGCCCATCCGTGAAATTAATGTGCTCGTAAATTTCGTCGCTGATGATGTAAATATCTGGGTGTTTTTCAAGCATTGCAGCCAAGGCATCCATTTCATTTTTGCTGTAAACAGATCCGGTCGGATTGCTCGGGGAGTTGAACATGATCACCCGCGTTTTATTGGTGATGGCGGCTTCTATTTGCTCCGGGGTCACTTTGAAGTCCGTTTCAACACCTCCAGAAACCACTACAGGAGTTCCTTCGGCCAGCTTGACCATTTCTAAATAACTCACCCAATAAGGAGCCAAGAGAACAACCTCGTCTCCCGAGTTAATCATCGCGAGCAATACGTTCGCCAAGCTCTGTTTTGCCCCCGTACTCGATACAATTTGGTTAGGCGTGTAATCGAGCCCGTTGTCTCTTTTTAACTTGTGGCATATGGCCTCGCGCAACTCTTGATAGCCAGAAACAGCCGTATAAGAGGTGAAATTTTCGTCAAGCGCTTTTTTCGCAGCGTCTTTTATAAATTCCGGCGTATTGAAATCCGGTTCGCCCAAACTGAGGCTAATAACATCTACGCCCTGCGCTTTAAGCTCTCTCGAGCGACGGGCCATTGCAATCGTTTGTGATTCACTCAGGCGGTTAAGCCGGTCGGAAATGATTTGAGACATGAGGTCTTTGTTTTGAAGGAACCCAAAGATAGGAAAGTCCCCAGTTTAATTTAGTGTACGTAAAAGAGTAAATGGGCTCATTTGCTTAGGTTTGTTATTCGTAAATTTTAGATTCAAATTATGGAAGTAGGATTAGAGGTTATCCGATATATATTGCCCGCGCTGATAATGCTTGTAGTTACTTATATCATGTTGAGCATGTTTATGGGGAATGAGGAAAAAAAACGCATGTACGATATTAAAAAGGAGGGCCGCCGTAATGCTATGCCCATTCGTTTGCAGGCCTATGAGCGTTTGGCCTTATTTTTGGAGCGTATTCAGCCGGCGAACATGATGGTTCGAATAAAAGCGCATCAAATGAATGTTGCCGGGTATCAGGCGATTCTGCTGCAAACGATTCGAAATGAATACGAATACAACTTATCGCAGCAAATTTATGTTTCTAATGATACTTGGAAAATGATCAAAGCGGCAAAGGATTCAACGGTTAGTTTAATTAATCAGGCCGCAAAAAACTTGAATCCAGATCAAAATGCGGAAGATTTGCGCGAGTTGGTTTTGCAAATTTTGGCGGCTAAAGAACGAACGCCTTCTGATCGCGCCTTAGATTTTTTGAAGAATGAGGTCATGGCCGAACTATAAAAGCAAAAATTAAAACTGATTGAATTGAAAATGATAAAGTCCATTTCCTCCCGTTACTTCGTGAATTTTCGATTCTTGCTCACCACTTTAGTTGTGTTGCTGATGACGAGTATTGTGGCGGAGGCGCAATACGTAGAGTCGTATAATAATCGCGATTTAAAACGCGTGTTTACGAGCACAGGAACGGATTCCATTCTCGACATACAAGAGGGACAATATGTTTTGTACTACGGAGCCGTGGCGGTGAATTTATACAACGATCTCGGCGGCGATTTAATGCTGGCGTGGGGTTTAGACGGCGGATGCGATGACCAATTAATTCACCGATGGAATTCGGTGCGTACTTCAAAGGCCTTTATCGATGAAGAGGGAGATATTATTCTGCAATCGCTGCTTCGCGGTGGATGTCTTTCTTACGATCAAGTGATGTATTGGTATCGCGAGTTTGAAGAGGACCAAAAGCTCTTCATTGATTTAGTACTCGAGAATAGGGCGCTTCAAGAAGATGCCGAACCGTAATTTGGGTATTAGACTTCCTTTTTCCAGAGAGAGAATAAGTATTCCGCGGCTTTAAACGGGGTCATTTCTTGTTTGAGAACACGTTGTTCGAGTTCATTCATTTGGGTCCTGACGGCCCGATGGCTGTAAAAATTCCGATACAATCGTTCTTCCAGATGTTCCCGAAACCAGTATTTCGCTTGTTGTTCTCGTCTCAGCTGGAAGTATCCGTTGTCTTGGGTTGTGTTTAAATAATCGAGAATAACGGTATCCCAGAATTCGGCAATTCCTTCATTGTGGAGCGCCGAACAATGGCGTACTTGTGGAGTCCAATTTCCCGGGTGGGCTGGAAAAAGGTGAAGTGCTCGTTGGTAGTCGGACCGAGCGCGGCGGGCGGCGCTGAGGTTATCGCCATCTGCTTTATTAATCACCATTCCTTCGGCCATTTCCATGATGCCCCTTTTGATGCCCTGCAGCTCATCGCCGGCGCCCGCAAGCATCAGTAAAAGAAAGAAGTCCACCATACTGTGCACGGCGGTTTCGCTTTGTCCTA
>CBFIAJ010000008.1:25516-59391 GCA_965660515.1 Flavobacteriales bacterium
ACGCGATGAACTCGGATCCACGGCCAAAACGGCCAGTTTTTTTCCACGGCCGATCAACTCCATGCCCAGCGCTTCGATAAACGTCGATTTCCCTACTCCGGGAACGCCGGTAATTCCGACCCGAAAGCTGTTCCCCGAATGAGGTAAACAGGCTTCAACAATGGCCTGTGCTTTTTCAGTATGATCGACTCGAGTGCTTTCGATCAAGGTGATGGCTCTACTCAAGAGTGTTCGGTTGCCGTCTAAAATACCTTTTACAAAGGTTTCATTCGAGGGTAACGAACGCGGTTGAAGAGGAGTAGGTTCCACGATAAACTTAGTTGGTGATAAAGTCAAATAAATTACTCAAGGTGCTGTGCTTGCCTTTGTATAATTCTGTAAAACCACATTGCCCGCAAGTGACCGCCGTAAATTTCTTATTCTGCATATCGAAAATACGCGACCAACCGCTTCCCGTTGTGCTAATCGATTCCGAAGAAAAGGTGCGGTGATTGCATTTCGGGCATTTGTAATTCGGATGGGTTAGTTCAGAAGCCATAAGTTTTGTTTTTATGCTGGTTCAACGGTATCGATTAATTTTTGAAGGATGTCTGCAGCGGCTTCCGAAATTACCGTCCCGGGTCCGAATACTCCAACCACGCCTGCCTCAAACAGATAAGCATAGTCTTGCTGAGGAATTACCCCACCGGCAATGACCATGATATCGGGACGACCTAATTCTACAAGCGCTGCAATAACCTGAGGTACCAAGGTTTTATGTCCGGCCGCCAGGCTGCTAACTCCGAGTACATGCACGTCATTTTCTACTGCTTGTTTCGCCGCTTCCATGGGCGTTTGGAAAAGTGGCCCTACATCCACATCGAAACCCAAATCAGCAAAACTCGTAGCCACTACCTTAGCACCGCGATCGTGGCCATCTTGGCCCATTTTGGCAATCATGATGCGCGGACGGCGACCCTCGAGCTCAGAGAACTGGTCGGCTAAATTCTGGGCATTTTTAAAACGATCGTCTTGGTCAATTTCTTTGCTATACACTCCGCTAATACTTTGAATGGTTGCTGTATATCTTCCATAAACCGCTTCAAGGGCATCACTTATTTCTCCTAAACTCGTACGCTCTCGAGCGGCAACCACCGCTAAGGCAAGTAAGTTTCCGTCACCCGTACGAGCGCACTCCGTAAGTGCTTTTAAAGCAGATTGCACTGCGGATTCATTTCGCTCGCTCTTCATTTTCTGCAGCCGCGCAATCTGGCCTTCACGAACTTTGGTGTTGTCCACATCCAGAATATCCATCGGGTCGGTGGTACTCGTTCGGTAGCGATTCACACCTACGAGAATATCTTTACCGCTATCGATACGCGCTTGTTTTTTTGCAGCGGCTTCTTCAATGCGCATTTTGGGCAATCCGTTTTCTATGGCCTTGGCCATTCCGCCCAGTTCTTCTACCTCTTCAATGAGCTTCCAAGCAGATTCCGCTATTTCTGCGGTTTTGCCTTCTACAAAAGTACTGCCTGCCCAAGGGTCAACAACGTGCGTAATTCCTGTTTCTTTTTGCAGGTAGATTTGCGTATTTCGAGCAATGCGCGCGGAAAAATCGGTCGGAAGCGCAATGGCTTCATCGAGTGCATTCGTATGTAAAGACTGGGTTCCGCCGAAGGCAGCCGCCATAGCTTCTATGGCTGTTCGAGCGACATTGTTGTACGGATCCTGCTCGGTTAAGCTCCAACCGCTGGTTTGACAATGGGTACGGAGCGCCATTGATTTGTCGTTTTTCGGGTTAAACTGTTTAACCAGTTTCGCCCAAAGCATACGCCCGGCACGCATTTTCGCAATTTCCGTAAAGTGATCCATGCCAATGGCCCAGAAGAAAGATAGGCGAGGGGCAAAGGAGTCGATGTCCATTCCGGCCGCTAGGCCGGTTCTTAGATATTCCAAGCCATCGGCCAAAGTATAGGCCAACTCAATTTCGGGCGTGGCACCGGCTTCTTGCATGTGGTATCCCGAAATAGAAATGCTGTTGAACCGCGGCATGTTTTTCGCTGTGTAGGCAAAAATGTCGGCAATGATTTTCATGCTCGGCAAGGGCGGGTAGATGTAGGTATTCCGCACCATGAATTCCTTCAGAATATCATTTTGAATGGTTCCGCTCAATTGTTCTGGTGAAACACCCTGTTCTTCCGCGGCCACAATAAAAAAGGCCATGATAGGCAACACAGCGCCATTCATGGTCATCGAAACCGACATTTGATCGAGTGGAATTTGATCGAAAAGGACTTTCATGTCCAAAACGGAATCGATGGCAACCCCGGCTTTTCCTACGTCGCCAACTACGCGTTCGTGATCACTATCATATCCGCGATGCGTGGCTAAATCAAAAGCAACGGATAGTCCTTTTTGGCCTGCGGCTAAATTTCTTCTGTAAAAAGCATTCGATTCTTCGGCGGTACTGAAACCCGCATACTGACGAATGGTCCACGGACGACTCGCGTACATCGTTGTGTATGGGCCACGCAAATACGGTGGGAGTCCGGCCGGAAAACCCTCTTGATTAAAAGCAGGAGATTCTGACTTCTGATTTTCAATTTTCGGATCAAACGGTATGGAGGAGAGATCCTTACGTTTCATCTTGTAATCGTTTTAATTCAAGACTTTCACTCGTGCGAATGGCTCGTATAGGTTCAACTTCCGTAGCTTTTTTCGAATCCGAGCAAAAGAGCGCTTGTTCTATTTCCGGTCCCATTTTTTCATCCGCATTCGGATATAAATTAATGCCCAAAATACTTTTCGTGCCGTCGGCAACTTTTTCGCTTTCACGTTCGTGATCTCCAGCGACGAGACCTTGAATATAACCCGATTTCAGGGCCGCAATATATCCCCCACGCTCTTCGATTTCTTGAAAGCATTTCCAGCCGGAGGCTGCGAGCTCAGTAGTAAGCGACTCCAAAAAGTAGGAGCCCTCTGCTGGATCGTTTAGTTCAGAAAAATAGCTTTCGTGGCCTAATACTAAAGGAGTATTTCGAGCCATTCGATCTCCGAATTCATTGGGATTTTTAAAAGCTACATCGTGAGGTTTTACGGAGATACTTTCTGCCCCTCCGATGATTGCCGACATGCTTGAGCTCGTATTGCGCAGCATGTTATTGAACGGATCGTAAATTGTTTTATCGCGCAATCCCGTCTCTACGTGCAGGCTAAGAGGATATCGAGTCGAATCAAAGTCGTACTGCTCGAGTAAAAAAGACCAAAGGCTGCGCATCGCTCTTAACTTGGCGATGTTGTGAAAATAGTCCGTACCCACGGCCATGTTTAACCAATGCTGCTCGGCACCAACTTCGCCATAATGGACCAGGTATTCGTGAAGCATGCTCAATGCAATTCCGAGTTGGTGGGCTGGACTCGCACCCGCATTGTGGAAGAGGTTCGCGTTTACGCAAAGTGTTTTCCACGGGGCAAAATCGACCCGATCGACTAAAGCGGTTAAACCCGCCCAGTCTTCTTTTTCCGATTTAAACCAATTGCCTGTGCGGGCTAGGTTTTCAAGTATATCAACATTAATTGATCCTCGACACTTGGTGAGGTCGTATCCCTTCGATTCGTAATATGAGCCCAGGGCTTCAGCGAGAAGTAGGCCATTTCCTTCTTGTACGAAATGCAAAGAAACGTGTTCAGGGTGTATGTTCTCGAGCAATGTGCTGAGGTCGATATTTGGCAATAAATAAAGCAGAAGGGAGGTGGCTCCGCGATTTAAGTAATCGAGCAATTGGCTGTTGGCTTCTGCGGCATCGGCAACGAAATATTCTTGTACTACTTCGTATCCGTTTTGGTGCCTTTTCGGCACGATGGATTTGAATTCCGATTCCGTATCGTAATAAGGTTGTATGATAATTCCGTCGGCGTCGGTGCGACTCAACTCTTCGAGTGCTTTACCGCGTAAATCTGCAGTGGCCTTTGTTTTCCAATCGGACCGTGAGGTCCGTGAAAACTCCGAAAAGAGGCCTTTCTTGCTCATGATTTATCCTTTAGTTGAGAATTGTTGCTCCTTGTCTTTAAAAAGGATATTGAAGGTAGTGAAACTTCCGTAGCAACGCGTGATGTACTGCTGGAGGTTTACTTTATCTTCATCGGAAAGCTTTTCGTTGCTATTGATGTTCTGCTCGAGAACGCGCATTCGGTCGCGCATCATCACAATTTTATGAAAGAAGGTCTCGATCGGAATCTCCTTGTTCGAAAGTTCCGGATTCTCCGGGGTTAAAACCATCGTACCACCTTTCCATCGGTCGCCCAGTTCCACTACCTCTTGAAGGTGACCGAATTTGTCTAAGGTATCTGTGATTACTTGTTCTAAGTCGCGGAGGGAAAAGCCTGCGCCCGAGTTTTCGGATCCATCTACCGAAACCACTTCTTTTATTTCTAACTCGTCGTTGTTTTTGGAAACGGTCATTTTTCCGCCCCGTTCAAAGAAGATTTCAAAAGAGCTTAATTGAATAGCACTAATGACGCCTTCACCGTAACGTTCATGCTCTACTTTCGAGCCAACGCCAATATTTTCCGTATTGATCATTGTTTGTCGTCTTCTTTTGGATCTACAAAAAGGTAGACCTCTTCGTTGTCTTTTTTCATTAAATAGTTTTCCCGGGCGTATTTTTCTAAAGCTTCGGGATTACTGTCAAGGTCAAATAAAACGGTTGAATCGTTCACAATTTCGCCTTTGTAATATTCCGTGGCTTCCTCGAGCTCGTTAATTTCATTGTTCAATTCACGGTGAAACCACCACGAATTGGTATCAATAAAAAGCATCCAGACCAGAAAAACCGCTCCTACCAAAAGGTAGCGGTTTTTCAGCCAGGATGGAATTCGATTCAGCCACTTTTTCATACAATTATCCTAAAAAGGGATATCGGTAATCTCTAGCTGGAACAAAGGTTTCTTTAATGGTGCGCGCGCTCACCCAACGCATTAAATTCATCATAGAACCGGCTTTGTCATTGGTCCCTGATCCGCGTGCTCCACCAAATGGTTGCTGACCTACTACGGCGCCTGTTGGCTTATCATTGATATAGAAGTTCCCTGCACAGTCGACCAGCGCATTGGTAGCTTCTTCTGCAGCATAGCGATCTCTTGATAAAATAGCTCCAGTTAAGGCATAGGGTGAAGTAGAATTCACCAATTCGAGCATGCTTTTCCAATCTTGATCTTCGTAGATGTAAATAGTTAGTACAGGGCCGAACAGCTCCGTTTCCATGGTGGTGTATTTTGGGTCCGTGGTTACGATCACCGTAGGCTCTATGAAATAGCCCACCGATTTATCATACCCGCCACCGATAATAACTTCCGCGTTATCGTCTTTCTTTGCTTGATCAATATAGCTTGCAAGCTTATCAAAAGCGCCTTCGTGAATGACAGCGTTAATGAAGTTTCCAAATTCAAGCGGCGTGCCCATTTTGAACGTACTCACTTGTGCTTTTAACTCATTTAGGATTGCTTCGGAAGTCGATTTTGGTAAATAGGCTCTAGAAGCGGCGGAGCATTTTTGACCTTGAAATTCGAAGGCTCCACGACTAAGTGCAGTAGCCACTTCAATAGGGTTAGCACTTGGGTGGGCAACGACGAAATCTTTACCACCTGTTTCTCCAACAATTCGCGGGTACGATTTATAATTGTGAATATTGTTTCCGATTTGCTTCCAAAGATCTTGGAATACATGTGTAGAGCCAGTGAAATGAAGTCCGGCAAAGTCGGGGTGATTCAAAAGCACATCGGAAATCATTTTAGGATCGCCGTAAACTACGTTGATCACGCCGTCAGGAACGCCTGCTTCTTTAAACAAATCAAGGATAACACGGGTGCTGTACACCTGGCTATCCGAGGGTTTCCAAATAGCCACATTTCCCATAAGCGCCGCAGAAGCCGGGAGGTTTGCCGCGATTGAAGTGAAGTTAAATGGAGTAATGGCGTAAACAAAGCCTTCCAACGGGCGGTATTCCATGCGGTTCCACATTCCCGGTTGTGACTCTGGCTGATCGGAATAGATCTGAGCCATATATTCGACATTGAACCGGAAAAAATCAACGAGCTCGCAGGCCGCGTCAATCTCGGCTTGCATGGAGTTTTTACTCTGGCCAATCATAGTAGCCGCATTGATTTTCTGACGAAAGGGTCCGGCCAACAATTCAGCGGCCTTTAAAAAGATCGAAGCTCGATGCTCCCAACTGGTTTTTGACCATTCTTTACGGGCTGCCAGTGCGGTAGAAATCGCTTCTTCAACGTGTTTTTTTTCGGCTTTTGACCAAGTGCCGACTACTGTTTGGTGGTCGTGCGGCGGACGAACTTCGACCTTGTCCGAAGTACGGACTTCGCGACCATTAATAATCATTGGAATATCGATTACTTCGGCCATTTGGCGTTCAATTTCGGCTTGAAGATCCGCGCGCTCGGGAGAGCCAGGTGCGTACGGTAAAACGGGTTCGTTTACCGCGTCTGGAACATTGAAAAATCCTTTCAACATGATAATTTGATTTTTATTGGCAGTGTTGTGAATTGCAAACTTATTAAAATAGCAGCAGGAAATGGGACCTTTCCTCGAGTCATTGCCGCAATGAAAAAAAGCACCGCCCAGAGAGCGTGAAGAGCGGATCTAGGCTGAGCGTAAATCGCTGGTCTAATTCAATCTTTGGGGGGCGATCAGCTGAAACATGGGAATCTCAACTTCAAAGAGTTCTCCGGTGTTTAAATCCATCATTTGATAAGATCCACGCATGTACCCAATTCCAGATCTTAAATGACACCCGCTTTGATAAGCGTGGTTTTCGCCCGGTTGAATTTCCGGCTGCAAGCCGATGACCCCATCACCTTCCACCTTGCTGGGAAGAGCGCTGCTATCCCAAATGAACCATTTTCTCCGGAGTAGTTTCACGGGATTTACGCCTTGATTAGAAATGGTAATGTGATAATGAAAAACCCACAGTGGGCCGTCCGAACTTACGTACCGCCCTTCGTAGTTCGTTTGAACTGAGATTTTTATTCCGGATGTGAGTCGAGTTACCACTGATCAATTATAAGAATTATCAATACACCAAGAAAGTAATTGCGAAAGCAATAGAGCCAAAAGTTAACCCAAAGAACAAGAAGCCGAAATTCACAAGAATAAACTTGAGCGTTGTTTTCAGATAGCCTTGTTTATAAAATCGTTTCATTGCCAAATAAGCGTATATCAAGAATATTAGACCTGTCCAACCATCGAGGTCAAAACCGGGAAATGAAAATTTAATCAGCCATTTGGTGATCAGCAGTAAGAAGAATACCGTTTGAACATGAAACAAAAAGATCAAATGCTCAATGTAAAAGTAGTTTCTCCTGAAATAGACAGCCCAAAAAGAGAGAGCGGATAATGGCAAAAAGAGAAAGGCAACGATTGGTAGTTTACTCATGAAAAAGTTGAGGAAGTCTTTAATGTCGAGTGAACGCCCTTTCTTCACCTCAGTGTACATAAAGCGATTCAAGCGGGTGTCTTCAAGCTCCAAAAAGGGCAGCGCGCGGCTCATGGGAATAGAATCTTGGTCTTCAACAAATCGATTGATTCTAGAAAGAGACTGTTTTTCCTGTAAATAATAAGCCTGAGGCTTTGCGTACGGACCTGGATTGGGGAGAGTATCCCACCAGTTGATCTGGTTTTCAAATTCTTTTAAGGAATCGGCCAAGGCGCTAGAGGATACTGGAATTAGATTTGAATCAAGAGTGCTTTCCTGACGCTCGCCTTCGACTAATGAATCATTGATTGAATTTTTAATTTCTTTTTGGAAATCGGCTACGGTACGGATAGGTTCTTCATCACTTCCATCCTCAAGGCTTAAGTCAAATACTATGTCGTCATCTCGATCCGACTCGTTCCACTCTACAAGCGCTAAATCAGCCCGTCCAATTAGATTGCCGATACTTATTAGTGTGAAATAAATAATGGAAACGGTGAGATACATCCGAATGGGATGCACGTATTGTTGTCTTTTTCCTTCAATAAATTCTCGAGTAAGTTTACCGGGCTTTAAAAGCAGTGGACTCAAGGAATGTACAACCTTGCTATCAACAGAAAAGTAGCTTCGAACACTCTCTGAAATAAACTCGTAAAAACTAAGTCGACGACGGTCGTTCCGCTGCCCACAGTAATGGCAAAAGTTTTCTTTCGCAACTAGGGGAGTTCCGCAGTTAAGACACTCTTCTCCTTTGAGCGCGGGTCGATTATCTGGGAGGATACTTAAATCGAGTTTGTTCTTCTTTTTAGACACATCTCGAAGGTAAGCATATTCATAATTTCATTGGAAGGGTGTGCGCGATCAATAAAAGTCGGCGGCATTTACAGAGGATAAACCAACCAACCGGTCGTATCGTTGCCCCATTTCTCGATGATAAACGAGCACCGAGTAATCGTTTTCGGTTTGGTAATGCGTTCCTTCAATAAATGAGGGGTCGACCTCACCCGTACCATCTCGGACAAGCACATACTCGTAATTATAGTACCCTTGTTTAAGAAGGACACTCGCTTCGTATGCCCCTCGTTTGTAGTTGTATCGGAGCATGTATTTCGAATCAATCCGCCAGTCGCTCAGCGCGCCATACAGGTAGATGTTCCCTTCATTGGTCGGTTCAGTCATGTAGAGCCGGAAATGAGTCATCGAGTAATCGGCATCTCTGTGCGCATTTCTTCCGCGCACGTTTCGGATAACGCGTTGGCCGTTTACATCCGGCCAAAAACTATATGTCGTAAATCGCCGCGGTTGATCGGGGGTGACCAGTACTTGAAAAATAGTGTCGAACTTTATATTGCTGACGCGCGATTGCATCGTTATGAGGTCTTTTGTGTCGAAGTAACGATACTCATTTCCCCCGAGGAAAAGATTTTCATATTCATAATTATAGGAAAGAGATCCGTCCCTAACGAAGAGGGGTTTTAAATTGTAGATGGCGTTGTCCCATCGTCGATTTTGAACCAATACAACATGCAGGTCTTGATAAGGATAGGGGATTGGATAGTTTCCGTGGTTAATATCGAAATCAACTTCTTGGTACTCATCGCGATATTCAACCACCGTCGGCCGGTTTACCTGCATCGGTACGGAAACGATGGGTTCCCAAATGATAAATCGACGTGTAAGGACAATTTCGTCTGGGTTATTGTTGGCATAGACGACCATGACGTAATTGCCGGATTTTAAGAAGCGCACATTTTTATTGGGGAAAGATACTTCGTAATGCGTGTAGGGGATGATGGTATTAAATGAAAAAACGTAGTCGTCAATGAAGTTGTCGTTGAAGCCAACGAGGTACTCTTGTTTGTTTAGTTGCGAAGGCGTCCAATCGTAATTGCAATGAACAAATGTATAGGAGTAGCGCTGAAAATCACCGACTAAGTCATCGAAGTGCAGAATCATTTGACCGCCTGCTCCGAGCCGTAACATAGGAAAGCCCAAGCTGTCTTTTTTGTTATAAATGAGCACGGTCTCAATGAATTCTTGATAGACATAGTCGTCGTATCGCAAAAATTCGCTTTCAGGACTCAAAACGGGCCCATCGGGCCGCGAGGCCGACACGGAAAATGAGCTAGCGAAAAGGGCGAGGGACAAAAGGAGTCTCATATAGATCGTGATTTTGCAATGCAATTAAATAAGTTAGTCCAAAAATACGGCCAAAAGTTAAAAACATTGAGCATATTTTTTACTTTTGCGGTCCGTTTTAGAGCAATTTAATTCCATTGTTGCAATGTCTATAGACATTAAAGTTAGACGTGGGGTAGACATCAAACTCGTTGGCGAAGCCGACAAGGTAAACGGCGAGTTGTCCCCATCCGAAACCTACGTCGTTAAACCATCCGATTTTCACGAAGTCGTACCGAAATTATTAGTAGCTGAAGGTGATGAGGTGCTTGCGGGCACGCCATTGTTCTACAGCAAGGATAATGATCGAATTCGATTTACCTCACCTGTAAGTGGTGAAGTTGCGGAAATCAAACGCGGAGAAAAGCGAAAAATTCTCGAAATCAAAATTTTAGCCGACAAAGAAGTTCGGTACGAAACTTTTAATCCTGGTGCCTCTTCGGAGTTGAACAAGGAGAAAGTGACGGAAGCACTTTTGGGCGCAGGTTTGTGGCCAATGCTTCGTCAGCGTCCGTACGATGTGATCGCAAACCCAGATGATGCGCCGAAAGCGATCTTCATTTCTGGTTTTGACAGCGCACCTTTGGCTCCGGATTACGATTTTATTCTGGAAGGTTCAGAAGCCGATTTCCAAGCAGGAATCGATGCCTTATCCCACCTAACGGCGGGAAAAGTGCGATTGGGACTGCGAGCTGATAGTGCTGCTTCGAAAACGTTTACCGAAGCTAAGGGCGTTGAAGTCCACACGGTTTCAGGTCCGCATCCGGCGGGTAACGTAGGTATCCAAATCCATCATCTCGATCCAATTAATAAAGGGGAAGTTGTGTGGTTTATCAATCCTCAGGATGTAGCGATCGTAGGTCGTTTTTTCAATACTGGGAAGTACGATGCGTCAAAAACAATTTGTGTCGCTGGATCCGAAGTGAACCAACCGCGTTACTACAAGGTTATTAGCGGTATGGGATTATCCGGATTGTTAAGCGAAACACTTAAAGGCGACCACTTGCGAATCATTTCAGGGAACGTACTCACCGGTACGCGCATTGAAAAAGAGGGTTATTTGGGTTATTACGATCACATGGTGACCGCTATTCCAGAAGGGGATGAGCAAGAGCTGTTTGGATGGATCGCACCAGGTTTCAACAAATTTAGTACATCACGAGCTTTTTGGTCGTGGTTGACTCCAAATAAAAAATATGTTCTCGACTCAAATATGCACGGTGAAAAGCGCGCATACGTAGTTACCGGACAATACGAATCCGTTCTTCCAATGGATATTTATCCGCAACAATTGATCAAGGCGATCATGGTAGGCGATATTGAGGCCATGGAGAATTTGGGAATTTATGAGGTGAGTGCAGAGGATTTCGCATTGTGCGAAGTAGTTTGTACCTCTAAAATGGACGTTCAGAAAACGATCCAAGAAGGCCTTGATATGATCAAACACGAAATGTCTTAATCGGATATTAGGATGAAAAAATTATTGAGCAATTTCTTCGAGACAGTTAAACCAAACTTTGAAAAGGGCGGTAAGCTTGAGAAATTTCACCCAGCTTTAGACGCATTTGAAACTTTTGTTTTCGTTCCAGGAGAATCGGCCAAAAGTGGAGCGCACATTCGCGATGGTATTGATTTGAAGAGAACCATGATTTTCGTGGTGATCGCTATGGTCCCTGCCTTATTGTTTGGAATGTACAATATAGGGTTCCAGCATTTTAGCCAAACGGGTGAAGTAGTATCCACCATGGGTATGTTCCTTTTCGGTTTGTGGAAGGTGTTGCCCATGATCATTGTTTCCTACGGCGTAGGATTGGGAATTGAATTCCTTTTCGCCATTTTACGCGGTCACCAAGTAAATGAAGGTTATTTAGTTACAGGGATGTTGATTCCCTTAATTATGCCTGTTGATTTGCCTCTTTGGATGCTGGCGGTTTCCGTTGTTTTTGCGGTAATCATCGGGAAGGAAGTTTTTGGTGGAACTGGAATGAATATCTTGAACCCAGCCTTGACGGCGCGGGCTTTCTTATTCTTTGCCTATCCGACGTATATGTCGGGGAACACTGTTTGGGTTGCAGATGCAAGCACTGTAGATGCAATTTCTGGTGAAACTATTTTGGGCGGCCTAGCGGCCGGAAAAGAAGTCGTTACCGAAGCTGCGGCTGCCGGTTACGGAAGTTGGTCGCCGATGGAAGCGTTCCTTGGGCTTATTCCAGGTTCAGTCGGTGAAACGAGTACCTTGGCTATTATTCTTGGAGCGGCATTCTTACTTTGGACCGGTATTGGAAGCTGGCGAATTATGCTTTCTGGGCTTATCGGCGCTGCCGTAATGGGATTGATATTTAACGCTTTCTCAGTAAATGCATTGATGGCACTTCCTTGGTATCAACACTTAGTTGTTGGTGGTTTTGCTTTTGGGTTAGTTTTCATGGCAACGGACCCAGTTTCAGCGGCACAAACGAATAAAGGAAAAATTATTTACGGCTTTTTAGTCGGATTCTTCGCGATTATGATTCGGGTCTTCAACCCCGCCTACCCGGAAGGAATCATGTTGGCAATTTTATTGATGAATGTATTTGCGCCGTTAATTGATCACTACGTTGTAGAGGGCAATGTGAAACGACGCTTGAAAAGAATGAAAGCGGTTAAAGCCTAAGGACATGGATGTAAATAAGAACAGTTACACCTTTATATTTGCCATCATCATGGTTGTGGTGGTTGGATTGTTGCTTTCAGCAGCAGCAATTTCCTTGAAGCCAATGCAAGATCGGAATATCGAGCAAGAGAAAATGCAAGATATTCTCTCTACAATCGGATTCAGTAAAGATGATACCCCGAGAGAAGAAGCGGCTGAATTATTCCCACAATTTGTTAAGGAGCAGATTGTTTTAGACGTGAAAGGAAATGAGGTGGATGGAGAAGCCTTTAAGGTGGATCTGGCTAAAGAAGTAAAGAAAGCTCGCGACGAGCAAAACTGGCCACTTTATATTGCTGAGAAAGAAGGAGCTACCTATTATGTTATTCCACTGCGCGGGAAAGGTCTTTGGGGACCGATTTGGGGATATATCTCTTTAGAAAGCGATATCAATACCGTTTACGGGGCCAGCTTTGACCACAAAACAGAAACGCCTGGACTCGGTGCAGAAATCAATAAAGGATTTTTCCAAGATCAATTTATCGGCAAAAAAATCATGAAAGATGGATCTTTCGTGAGTATCGCCGTAGTGAAAAGTGGTGCTTCGGGAATGTATGAAGTCGATGGCATTTCAGGAGGTACCATTACCTCTGTAGGAGTAGACAACATGCTACAAGAGTGCATTAGTTTTTATATGCCTTATTTCGAGAAGTTAGAATCAGGTCAAATGAGCATGAACGCTGAATAATTCAGAACATGAGCACAGAAGTACAAGAAGTAGTTAAAGAAAAAGAAGGGTTATTCTCTAAAAAGAATAGAAAGCTATTAACGGCGCCTTTAGATGATGATAACCCCATTACCGTTCAGGTTCTCGGGATCTGTTCCGCCTTGGCGATTACCGTCAAGTTAGAGCCGGCAATTGTAATGTCCTTATCCGTTTTTTTTGTACTCGGAGTAGGTAACGTTGTGATTTCCTTAATGCGAAATGCTATTCCGAATAGAATTCGAATCATTGTTCAGCTCGTTGTAGTAGCGAGTTTGGTAATTCTAGTAGATCAGGTTCTCAAGGCCTTTGTTTACGACGTAAGCAAGCAGCTATCTGTATTTGTAGGTCTTATTATTACCAACTGTATTATCATGGGTCGCTTTGAGGCATTTGCATTAGCGAATAATCCTTGGAGATCCTTTTTAGACGGTGTCGGAAATGCCGCTGGTTACGCTTGGATATTGATTACCGTAGCGTTTTTCCGTGAGCTTTTAGGTTCTGGTCAGTTGTTTGAAATTCCAATCTTTGGAGTTGCAACAGCGGGTAGCGAAACAGGATTATACACCATGGGTTATGTCAATAACGGTTTAATGCTTTTGCCGCCAATGGCTCTGATTACGGTCGGAATCATTATTTGGGTGCAAAGAGCACGTAACCGTCAACTGATCGAAGAAAACTAAGCCGAAAGCCATGCAAGAGTTAGTTAACATTTTTGTGAAGTCGATTTTTGTCGACAATATGATTTTCGCCTACTTCTTAGGAATGTGTTCCTATTTGGCGGTATCTAAAACAGTAAAAACAGGTGTGGGTCTGGGAGCCGCTGTAATTTTCGTTTTGGGAATAACGGTTCCGATCAACTGGTTACTCGAGAATTATATTCTTAAAGAAGGAGCTTTGTCCTGGTTGGGTGAAGAATTTGCCACGGTTGATTTGAGCTTTTTGTCCTTCATTATGTTTATAGCAGTAATTGCATCTATGGTGCAATTAGTAGAAATGATTGTGGAGAAATTTGCGCCTGCTCTATATGGGGCTCTGGGTATTTTCTTGCCGCTGATTGCGGTGAACTGTTCAATTTTAGGTGGGGCGCTCTTCATGCAAGAACGCGACTACCCAACAATCATTGAAGCAACGGCCTTTGGTCTTGGATCTGGTGTGGGTTGGTTTTTAGCTATTGTTGCCATTGCAGCAATTCGCGAGAAAATCCGTTACAGCAATGTGCCAGCGCCATTGAGAGGATTGGGTATTACCTTCATCATCACTGGTTTGATGGGTATTGCCTTTATGAGTTTTATGGGAATCGAATTATAATAAAGTTAGAGAGAAGCAATGCTTTTAAGTACACTCACTATTGTATCTACCCTGGTGGCCTTTGCCATCATCATGCTCCTGCTCGTATCAATTTTACTTTCGGCGAAAGCAAAATTGGCACCTTCAGGACCCGTACGTTTAACCATTAATGGCGGCGACCAAGTAGAGGTAGAATCGGGTAGCACCCTCCTAAGTACCTTAGGGAACAACAAAATTTTCTTGCCTTCTGCTTGTGGAGGTGGAGGAACTTGTGCTATGTGCAAGTGCCAAGTACTTGATGGCGGAGGAGAAATTCTTCCGACAGAGAAGCCGTATTTCACGAGAAAAGAAATTCAAGATAACTGGCGCTTAGGTTGCCAAGTGAAGGTGAAAAACGACATGGACATTCGTGTTCCAGAAGAGATTTTTGGAATCAAGAAGTGGGAATGTGAAGTTGTTTCGAATGATAACGTCGCTACCTTCATTAAGGAGTTTGTAGTAAAACTACCAGAGGGTGAAACCTTAGATTTCCAATCGGGCGGATATATTCAAGTGGATGTGCCAGCATTGGAAGTGGACTTTAGCAAAGACTTGTATAACATTGGTGATGAATACCGCGAGGATTACGACAAGTTCGGAATCTGGGATTTGAAAATGAAAAATCCAGAGCCAATTTTCCGTGCCTATTCGATGGCCAACCACCCAGCGGAAGGGAATATTGTAATGTTGAACATCCGTATCGCTACCCCACCATGGGATCGCGCTAAGAATAAATGGATGGATGTGAATCCTGGAATTTGCTCTTCCTACGTGTTCTCGAGAAAACCGGGAGATAAAGTAACCATTTCTGGACCTTATGGAGAATTCCATATTAAGGATACGAAGAAAGAGATGCTTTACATCGGTGGAGGTGCCGGGATGGCTCCATTGCGTTCGCACATTTTCCACTTATTCCATACAGAAGGAACACGCGATCGTAAAGTATCGTACTGGTATGGTGGTCGTTCGAAAAGAGAGCTTTTCTATACGGAGGATTTCCGTACCATCGAAAAAGAGTACGATAACTTCTCCTACAACATTGCTTTGAGTGAGCCTATGCCCGAGGATAATTGGGATGGCTACACGGGCTTTATACACAATGTGGTTCTTGAGAATTACCTCAAGCATCACCCGGAGCCAGAAGAAATTGAGTACTACCTATGTGGTCCACCCATGATGAATGCCGCGGTATTCAAAATGCTCGACGACTTGGGAGTACCCGATGAAAATATTGCCTTTGATGATTTTGGAGGCTAAACTTAAAACAGGGGCTTCGGCCCCTTTTTTTATGAAATACACATCTGCTTTTTTAATAGCCTTGTTCACGGGTCTGTTGTTTTCTTGTTCATCAGGCCCCAAATATCAAATCATTCGACTTCAGGGAGAAGCGCAAGGGACTACTTTTCAAATCACAGTGCTTTCAGATACCGAAATGGACTTGGAACGACCCGTCGATTCCATTTTGCGCGCTGTAGACCGAAGCATGAGTCCGTGGCTGCCAACTTCATTGATTTCTCGAATCAACCAGGGCGACACCTCGGTACGTGTCGACCCGATGTTTGAAGTCGTATTCCGAAAATCGCAGGAGTTGAATAGCATTAGCAAGGGCTATTTTGACATAACAGTCGGCGGCCTAGCAAATGCATGGGGTTTTGGGCCTAACGGCCCGATGGAACTCGATAGCGCTCGAGTAGACAGTCTAATGCAGTATGTAGGAATGGACCGCGTGCGTATTCAGGGTCAAAAAGTTTATCTTGAAAAAGAGGGTATTCGATTCGACTTCAATGCGATTGCTCAAGGATACAGCGTAGACCTTATTTGCGCCTACCTAGATGGCCTGTCTGTTCAGAACTACCTGGTAGAAATAGGCGGTGAGTTACGAGCTAAAGGCAAAAACCTCGAAGAGAAGACTTGGAGAATAGGTATCGATAAGCCCACAGCGCAACGTGCATCCGATCCTTTCCAAGCGATTATTGAACTTCCCAATAAGGCTTTAGCGACCTCAGGAAACTATCGCAAATTTAGAACGGATGAAGTCACGGGTAAAAAGTACGTTCATACAATTAACCCCCTCACCGGATATACTGCGCAGCAGAATTTGTTAAGTGCTACCATTGTAGCTCAGGAAGCAATGGTTGCCGATGGTTATTCAACGATGTGTATGGCAATGGGGTTGAAAAAGTCTATTCAGCTCATTGAAGCGGATTCGACTTTGGAAGGAATGCTTGTATACAGCAAAGCGAATGGTGACTGGGCCGTTTATCAGTCTGCCGGATTCGAAAAATTAGTTCGCTAACTCTTTGTTTTGACACTGCTGCTCAGGAAGGGCTCCGCAAATTCCACACGATTCTCCCTCTTTATTCAAGAAAGGTGAGTTACTCGCACAAGTACCCGAAAAGGTACCGTCTTTCTTCGTGAGAATTTTAATGGCCAGCCCGGCAATTCCAAGGGCTAATAGTCCTAATGTCAATAAAACAACCTTAATCATGATGATTGATTTTCAAGGGCAAAGTTACAAAATCACATCGGACCGTTAGGTCCAATGAAGTTAACTTCTGCTTCTAATCCAACTCCGAATTTGGTGAAAACATCTTGTTGAATTTTCTTCGCCAATTGTGCTATATCAACGCCTTTTGCATTGCCGTAGTTCACGAGAACTAAGGCTTGTTTCGCGTGCACGCCAAAATCACCCTCTCTAAAACCTTTCCAACCAAGCTGATCAATGAGCCAGCCTGCAGCTATTTTCGTATGATCGGATCCGTTGGGGTAGGCGGCAATTTCGGGAAAGAGCTCTCTCAATTTATCAAATTGCTCGTTTGGTACGATCGGGTTTTTGAAAAAGCTACCGCTATTGCCGATATCAGCCGGGTCGGGTAGCTTGGACTTGCGTATGGCAATAACGGCATCGCTGACCTGCTTAATAGTTGGGCGATCATGTACACCGTTCTCTTTCAGTTGGTCTTGTATTGCGCCGTATTGCGTATGGGTCTCTGGATTTTTAGAAAGCCGGAATCGCACTTCGGTGATGATATACTTGTTTTTCAAAGCACCTTTAAATACCGACCACCGATAGCCGAATTCACACTCGTCATTGTAAAAGGTCCGCTCTGTTAGTGATGCGATCTCGATTGCGGAACAGGATAGAAAAGACGACTTCTGTTCAACGCCGTAGGCGCCGATATTCTGTATCGGTGCAGCGCCTACAGAGCCGGGTATTAAACTTAAATTTTCTACACCGCCCCACCCATTTTCAATGGTCCATAAAACAAATTCGTGCCAATTTTCGCCGGCCCCCACGGCTACTTCTACATAATCTTTTTCATCGCGAGTGATTTCCTTCCTTCTGATTTCATTGCGAAGAACTGTTCCGTCAAAGTTATCTACTAAGAGCAGGTTACTGCCGCCCCCTAATACCAATAAAGGATCTTTGATTTTTTGAACTTCGTCAAGAGCATCCAAGAGTTCTGAACTCGACGAAAATCGTGCAAACCTCTTTGCCGAAGCGCTCAGCCCAAAAGTGTTATAGGGTTGAAGGTTGAAATTGTGGTGCCAATCCATGGGGCAAATGTAGCCAATCCGACCGTTAGGTCGAATGCATCTTTATATCTATTGAAATGTCTATTTTTGCAGCCTAAGAAAAAAGGGCGGTGAAAAGAGTTATTGTTAGCGTTACCAATGATTTAGTTACAGATCAGAGGGTCCATAAATCATGCGTACTTTTGCAAGAATCTGGATTTGAGGTGACGCTTGTGGGTAGAAAGCTTCCAGGGAGCTTGCCTCTAGACCGCACTTATAAGACTCATCGCTTTTCTCTTTTATTTAAGGCCGGCGCTTTTTTTTACGCCGAATATTCCATTCGTCTTTTTCTGTTCCTTTTGATTCGTCGGGCCGATTTATTTTGGAGCAATGATTTAGATACTCTTTGGCCGAATTACTGGATCAGTAAATTAAAAAACAAACCCCTGATTTATGATACCCACGAGTACTTTACGGGGGTACCTGAATTAGAGTCTAGACCGAAAGTCCAGCGTGTTTGGAAGAAAATAGAAAAAAGTATTTTTCCTAATCTTGAGCATATAATTACTGTAAATCAGAGCATTGCTAATTTATACAAGAAGGAGTACGGAAAGAATTTAGTGGTAGTAAGAAATATACCTCCCATTTTTGACGTTAAAACGCCAAGCAGTCGTAAAAATTGGGGGCTACCCGAAAATGAGATTGTATTTATTCTACAAGGGAGCGGAATAAATATTGATCGTGGAGCTGAAGAAGCAGTAGCCGCCATTGCAGAAACAAAATCTGCCCACTTAGTGATCTTGGGCGGAGGGGATGTGCTACCAGCCCTGTATAAAATTGTTGACCGACTGCAGCTTCAACATCGAGTGCATTTTTTCCCGAGAATGCCTTATGCTAAAATGATGGAGTGCACCGGTTTGGCAGATGTGGGACTCACATTGGATAAAGATACGAACGTGAATTACCGATTCAGTTTGCCGAACAAGCTCTTTGATTATTTGCAAGCCGGAATAGCCGTTATTGCGAGTGGAGTTGTAGAGGTTAAAAATATTGTAGAATCGTATCAAGTCGGTCGCATTATTAAAAGCCACAATCCATCCGATATCGCTCAGTTAATGAATGAATTCATAGAAAATGAAGCTTTGTTAGCGGAGTTAAAACGAAACGCAACTGAAGCTGCCCGGAGCTTGCATTGGGACGAAGAAAAGAGGAACCTAACCCAAATGATTGACCGATTTGTCTGAGCCTAAACATATTCATATAATTTCATTCGACATCCCGTGTCCGGCTAATTACGGAGGGGTGATTGATGTTTTCTACAAAGTTCAGGCGCTTTCAGAAGAGGGAGTTCGGGTTCATTTGCACTGTTACGAATACGGACGCGATCGGTCAGAGCGACTCGAATCGATGTGTGAAGAGGTTCATTATTATCCGCGCAAAATATCCCGATCTAATTTATTTAAACGTCGTCCGTACATTGTAGTTAGTCGGAACTCTGATGAACTATTAAACCGCTTAAAGGAGGACAACTATCCCATCCTTTTTGAAGGCGTCCACTGTTGCTATTATCTTGCTCATCCGGAATTAAAAGATCGACTTCGCATTTTGAGAAGTCACAATATCGAGCACGATTATTATTTGAATTTGGCTGAATCTGAAAACAACCTGTTTAAGCGGTTTTATTTTCAAAATGAATCTTCCAAGCTGAAACGTTTTGAAGAGGAGTTGGAGCACGCTTCGGCTGTGGCAGCCATTTCTGTGCCGGATGCCAAATACTTTGAGAATCGATTCCCCAGTGTTCCCATTCAACATGTTTCTGCGTTTCATGCGTATACAGATATCACAGGCTTGAAAGGAAGAGGCGAATACGTTTTGTATCACGGGGCTTTGAGTGTTTCGGAGAATTACCGGGCGGCGATGTATTTAATTGAATCCGTTTTCTCGAAAATTAAGATCCCATTTGTTATTGCTGGAAGTGACGCACCTGTTGAATTACGAGCGGCTATTGATCAACACCCTCATATTACGTTGGAGAATAATATTTCTACGGAGCGAATTGAACACCTAATTCGCGAGGCACATATCAATATCCTGCCCACTTTTCAAGCAACCGGAATTAAATTGAAATTGCTTTCTGCTTTGTACTTGGGTCGGCACTGTTTAGTGAATCCGCCCATGGTAGAGGGTACAGGTTTGGAGCCGCTTTGCCATATAGCCCATAGCGACTTGGAAATGGAGAAGAAAGTGCTCGAATTGATGCGTGAGCCGTATTATCCGCGCGCGGATAGAAGTGATTTGTTGGAACTGAATTTCAGCAATAGAGCTACCCTCCGTTCTCTGTGGCCCCTGCTGTTCGGAGATCAGTTACCTGTCCGCCCTCACACTTTAGAATACGCGAAGGAAATTTGCGAATAAGACTGTAGTCGTGTGTTGCCATAAAAATGGCACGCCCCGTTTTACTAATATCCCATAATAAGCGCATGATTTCTTCCGAGGTAATCGGATCTAGATTTCCGGTTGGCTCATCGGCAAGAATAAGTTCCGGATCATTAATAAGCGCCCTGGCAATGGATATTCTTTGTTGTTCCCCGCCCGACAATTGAAAAGGCATTTTAAAACCCTTCGTTTCCATTCCGACTTTTGTCAATACCTCTTGAATACGCGCCTCCGCCTTGTTTTTGTCATCCCAACCGGTTGCTTTTGTTACAAAAAGTAAGTTGTCGTGGATATTCCGATCCGTAAGGAGTTGAAAGTCTTGAAATACGATGCCTATTTTTCTTCTGAGAAAGGGGATTTCTTTGTCTTTCAGTGTATTTAAGTCAAATCCAACAACTTCACCCGAGCCCGTTGAGAGCTTTAAATCACCGTAGAGCGTTTTTAGAAGAGACGATTTTCCACTTCCCGTTTTCCCAATGAGATATACAAAAGAGCCTGGCTCAAGGCTGAAATCAACATTTTCCAACACGAGGTTTTCTCTTTGGTAGATGGAAACCTTTTCCAGTTTAATTAAATCGTCCATAGCGCAGTATCAATTTGTGGCTAAAATAATAATAAACAGGTGGCGTTTAATAACTATCACAAAACTCATCTGCCGACCCTATGTAACTATTGTACTTTGCATTACTAAGACTGTTTCGAGCAGAGAAATATGAGATTTACAAAAAGATTCGCCACACTGGCATTTTTGGTTGTGACTTTGAGCCAATCGCTGGCCCAGCAAACCGAAATTTATACACATCCGAACGAGCGGTACGACCGAGCTCGTGCGCTTTTCGACAAGGAGCAATTTGTGCAAGCGCAAATTGTTTTTGACGAATTAGTAAACCGCGAACAAGATGTTCATTCTGAAGTGCGCATCGACGCAAGCTACTATAGTACGATATGTGCTCTGGAGTTACAACAGCGCAATGCTGAAGAGCAAGTAGTGGAATTTGTGCGTTCTCATCCGGCAAGCCCGAGAGTAGATGAAATTACACTTCATGCCGCTAGGCATTATTTTGGGCGACGAAAATACAACGATGCGATCGAATGGTTTGAAAAAGTGAACCCCAGAGGTCTGGCCCGAAGCGAAAAAAGCGAATACCACTTCAAGCTTGGGTACAGTTATTTCATGCGGGAAAAGTACGAAGATGCGCAAAAGAATTTGCGCGAAGTAGTCAATGCCAATAGTGAATATCAGAATTCGGCCCGTTATTATTACGGCCACATTGCCTACGTACAGGGGAAATCAGTAGCCGCGCTCGAGTATTTTGAGTCCCTCCGGGACGATGCGAGTTTTGGCCCCATTGTGCCGTACTACATTACGCAAATCTATTACGAACAAGAGGAGTGGGAGAAGCTTGCGAAAAGTGGAGCCTCTTTACTGGCTTCGGCGACGGAAAAAAGAGCCCCAGAAGTAGCTAGGTTAATCGGTGAGGCCTATTACAATCAAGGAGAATACGAAGAAGCCCTTCCTTATTTAGAGCGCTACCGCTCCGATGGTCCAAAGATGCGCGATGAAGACTATTATCAATTGGGATATACCTACTATCAATTAGATCGCCTCGATGAAGCCATTGGATCCCTGAATAAAATTGTGGACGCTCGCGATTCACTCGCTCAAAATGCCTATTTCCATTTGGCCGACTGTTACTTGAAGTTAGACCAGAAAGCGGAAGCGTTAAATGCATTTGAATCAGTAGCGTCATTGGACTACAATCATGAGCTCACCGAAACAGCTCGCTTTAATGCGGCCAAATTGAGTTATGATGTAGGTAACCCGTATAAAGATCCGGGCAAGGAGTTACAGCAGTTTATCGATAATTATCCGGAGACCGAATATTTTGAGGAGGCTTCAACGTACTTGGTGAATGTATACCTCACTACTAAAGACTACGGCCGTGCCTTAGAAAGCCTCGAACGCCTTGGTCCGAGGAATACCCAGTTGCAAGGCGCCTATCAAAGGATTGCCTACAACAGAGCCATTGAATTATTCAATAATAGGTTGTGGCAGAATTCTGTTGACTTTTTTGGCAAAAGCTTGCGATACCCTGTAGATCGGTCATTAGAAGCAGAAGCCTATTACTGGATGGGTGAAGCTTTTTTCAGAATGAAGCAATACGACCGAGCTAGGGTGGCCTATTCCGACTTTCAAGTAACACCCTCGGCAACGCAATCCAAACTTTTCAACGATGCGCGTTACTCGCTCGGATATGTTTATTTCGAATTAAAAGATTATCGTAGTGCGGCGGCACAGTTTCGGAAATTTATAGAAGAAGCGGATCCAAATGACCTGCGACGCATTCACGATGCGCAACTTCGGGCGGGAGATTCATACTTCGTCACGAAAGGATACTTCACGGCGAATCGTTTTTATCAAGATGCGGCAAAAACGGGCGGACCTGATACTGATTACGCGTATTTTCAAGGAGCGCTTTGCGAAGGGTTGCTCGGTAACAACGATAAGCGAATATCGCAGTTGACACAATTGATTTCGGAAGAACCGGAAAGCGAATACGTAGATGATGCTCTGTATACTATCGGGAAAGGGTATATGCAAGCTGGGAATAACCCAAAAGCCCTGGGAAGTTTTGATCGACTCTTGAATGATTTCCCGGATTCGTATTACGCTCGGAAGTCCCTTATGAATAAAGGACTTATTCACTATAATTCAGGTGCTAATGACCGGGCACTCATTGTTCTTAAAGAAGTAGTAGATCAATATCCAAATTCTCCAGAAGCCAACCAGGCGGTTGAGATAGCAGAAAAAATTTATATCGATCTAGGAAATGTGGCTGAATACGCGGATTGGGTCAAAGGACTCGATTTCACGAGCATCACAGATTCAGAGTTGGATAGTTTAACCTTTGATGCGGCGTACTTAAAATATACGCAAGGCGATTGTAGCGCGATTATTCCGGCCTTTGATGATTACCTTCAAAAATACTCGAACGGAATATTTGCTGTTGATGCACATTATTATCGCGCCCAGTGCAGGTATCAGGAAGACGATTTATCGGGAGCTTTAGAAGATTATGAATTTTTAGTGGAAGCCAAAAAGAATAAGTATTCGGAAGAAGCCTTGCTGCAATCGAGCTATCTCTATTTTTCCAGAGAGAATTATGAAATGGCATTGGAACGTTATGCCGCACTTGAAAGACTAGCGGCATTTCCGGAAAATCGGAGAACGGCGGTAGTCGGACTCATGCGGGCGAATTTCAAATTAGAAAAGTTTGAAAAGTCGGTGGAGTTTGCAAATAAGGTTCTGCGCTTCGATAAACTTGCCGTAGACCTAGAACAGGAGGCGCATATTATTTTAGCAAAATCTGCTTGGAAAGAAGGCGACCAAAGGACGGCTCAACGGGAATTTGAATGGGTTGAAGATAAAGCAGCCAACGTATTCCGCGCGGAGGCGAAATACTTTTTGGCCCTAATCGAATACGAGAAAGAAGCATACGAAGAAAGTCAAAAAAGGATTTTCGATTTGCTTCAGAATATGCCGAGCTATAATTATTGGGGGAATAGGGCGCTCATATTATTGGCGCGGAATTATTGGAAGCTGGACGATTTATATCAGGCCAATTATACGCTTGATCAAATATTGAAACGTTCTAATAACGATGAAATACTGGCAGAAGCACAGAAATGGAAGGATGAGTTGACCCGATCAGAAGAGAAGAAGTCATCGGAGCGAGAATTGATTGAAATCGATACGCTTCAAATAGAAATGCCCGAAGAACTAAATGAGAATGATATCGATGAACAATAAGAACCGCTTTAAATCGATTTTTTGCGCGGGTTTATTGATTTGCGCCTTCGGCGCGATGGCTCAACCCGGCGATCTTGGTACCGAGGAGATAACCGTTGTGAAGGAGTATGATCCCACCCTGTCTGACGCAATTAAAATTCAGGTGTTTCCCGAACTCGTTGACACAGCTGCGGAGCCCTTAGTTTTAAGCTATCAAATTATGCCCTTAGAGTATCGCACAACCTTCGAGCCAGATCCAATTGTACCCGCGCGAATCAGTAAAACGAAACTCGATAAACTGTATAAGAATTACTTAGAGGTCGGATACGGCAACTACACGACTCCGTACCTATTCTTCTCGCACTCGAGCCGTCGTCAGAGAAATTGGTCGGGCGGAATTTCGCTCCGCCATTTAAGTTCTCAAGGGGGTATTGACGATTATGCCTTCAACGGATTTGGGCAAAATAACGTAAGTGCCTTCGGAAGCCGCTATTACAATAACTATACGCTCAGTGGGCGACTGTATTATGATCACGATCGCGTCCACTTTTACGGTAATACCGCTGTAGATGCGGCTAAAGAAACCATCCGTCAGGATTACCATTCCGTTGGAGCCGTTTTTGCTTTTAAAAGTGCAAAGGAAAGAGAAGCCTCTTTTTTCGACGGCATTGAAATCGATTATATGCGCTTTTTTGACGCGTATAGTGGCGAAGAAAACAACCTCCAGTTTAAAAGTGAATTTAGCGTACCCGTAAAAGAAGAGTTGTTCCGACTCGATGTGGATGCCCAATATATAAATACGGCTTTTGACACCTTGAGTCAAGATTATTTTATAATGGCGGTCAAGCCGCGGATTGAGAGCACCTATGGAGCATTGCATTTTACATTGGGTATCCATGCGTATATCACGAGTGATTTAACCAGTGAAAGTACTCGAGCTAATTTCTTCCCGCAGATTGATGTAACGTACTCGTTAGTCGACGATATATTGATTGCCTACGGAGGGTGGGACGGTCAAGTTAGTCCAAATAGCTATCGCTCTTTAACCTTGGAAAATCCATTTATTCAAGACTATTTTCAACCCGATGTCACCATTCAAAAGGGACGTTTGTTTGCGGGTTTAAAGGGTGCTTTAAGTGCTCAAGCATCTTTTAACGTTCAAGCACAATTCTCGTCGTATGACGATTATGTCCTCTTTTACAACAATCCATATGCACCCTCCGCGGGAGCTTTGGATACGAACCGTTTTAAAGTCACCTACGACGATATGCGAATTTTCAGCATTATGGGAGAAGTGTTTTTTCAAACCAGCGACAAATTCACGGCCGGACTCCGAGGAGAATTTAATAGCTATTCTCCAGACCAAGTAGCGGCAGCTTGGAATTTACCCGCTCTACGGCTTACCGCAATGGGGAAATACGCGCTTGGTGAAAAAATATATTTAAACCTCGATGCATTCTTAGTGGGTGAGCGGCAAGTGCTGCCCAATAGCCTGGCCGAAGTTCCGGTTAAAGCAGAAGTATTGCCCGCGTATTTTGACCTTAATTTGGGAGCAGAATATCGTTATTCTGAGCTCTTATCGGCCTTCTTGCGAGTAAATAACCTAACTGCTTCTAAATACGATTTGTGGCTCAACTACCCCGCACAACGCTTTAATGTTATGGGCGGTTTTACTTACCGTTTCTGAGCCTATCGGCTCGATTTCCCCCGTTATTATCTAAAAATGACGAGGGTGTTAATAATTGTTGAAAAATTGTTGAAAAACCCAGGATTAGAGCGGGTTTCCGCTCGCTTTTCGTATCGGAAAATGGTATCTTTGTTAGGATAAGATTAAGACCTAATTACCTGTTCTTTTTATGAGTGAAGAAATTAAGCCAAAGGAGTACGAAGCCGGAAGTATCCAGGTCCTTGAAGGACTAGAAGCCGTTCGTAAAAGGCCTGCGATGTATATTGGAGATGTCGGCCAAAAAGGACTCCATCATTTGGTATACGAAGTCGTCGATAACTCTATCGATGAAGCTCTTGCAGGACACTGCGATAATATATTTGTAACCATTCACGACGATAACTCGATTACGGTTCGAGATAACGGTCGTGGAATCCCTGTTGATATCCACCCGAAAGAAGGACGCTCTGCCCTAGAGGTAGTTATGACGGTTCTGCACGCCGGAGGAAAATTCGATAAGGATAGTTATAAAGTTTCGGGTGGACTACACGGTGTTGGGGTGAGTTGTGTGAATGCACTTTCGATTGCATTAAACGCAACAGTTCACAAAAATGGAAAAGTGTACGAGCAGAATTACGTTCGAGGAATTCCCCAAGCGGACGTAAAAGAAATTGGAACTACGGATATCCGCGGTACCATTGTTCACTTTAAACCAGACGCGGAAATATTTACGGAGACCGAGTATCGTTATGATATTCTCTCAGCGCGTATACGTGAGCTGGCCTATTTGAACAAAGGCATACGCCTATCCATCACCGACGAACGCCGTACAGATGATGACGGAGCTTTTATTACCGATTCTTTTTTCAGCGAAGGCGGGTTAAAAGAGTTTGTCGAATTTCTAGATGAAAGTCGTGAAAAACTTCTTGAAGAAGTTATGTACATGGAAGGTGAGCGGAATGACATTCCTGTGGAAGTGGCTATGCATTACAATACCACGTACACGGAAAATGTGCATTCCTATGTAAACAACATTAACACCCATGAAGGTGGAACCCATTTATCGGGTTTTCGCCGTGCTTTAACGCGTACCCTGAAAAAGTATGCCGAAGAAAGTGGGATGCTCGAAAAAGAAAAAATAGAAATTGCAGGAGACGATTTCCGCGAAGGATTGACGGCCGTTATTTCTGTAAAGGTTATGGAGCCTCAATTTGAAGGTCAAACCAAAACCAAACTAGGTAATTCGGAGGTTTCGGGAGCCGTAGACCAATTGGTGGGTGAAATGCTATCAAATTACCTCGAAGAGCATCCTAAATCGGCTAAAACCATTATCCAGAAGGTTATTTTGGCCGCACGTGCGCGTCACGCAGCGCGAAAAGCTCGCGAAATGGTGCAGCGTAAAAATGTTCTCACGGGAACTGGTTTACCTGGAAAGCTCTCCGATTGTTCGGACAAAGATCCGGAGGCTTGCGAGATTTTCCTTGTCGAGGGAGACTCGGCAGGAGGAACCGCCAAACAAGGAAGAGACCGTAAATTCCAGGCTATTTTGCCATTGCGTGGAAAGATTTTGAACGTGGAAAAAGCCATGCAACACCGCGTTTTTGAGAATGAGGAAATCAAAAATATCTACACGGCATTAGGTGTTTCTGTAGGTACAGAAGAAGATGAACGCGCGCTGAATATTGAAAAACTTCGCTATCACAAAGTAATTATCATGTGTGATGCCGATGTCGATGGTAGCCATATTGCGACCTTGATCTTGACCTTCTTCTTCCGATACATGAAAGAATTGGTGGAATCAGGATATATCTATATTGCCACTCCTCCTTTATACCTCGTGAAGAAAGGATCCAAGGAATCCTATGCTTGGAGCGATGATCAACGCGATCGAATGATGGTTGAGTTTGGTGGAGATGAAAAGAAGGGAGTTGGTGTACAGCGCTATAAAGGTCTGGGAGAAATGAATGCAGAACAGCTGTGGGAGACAACTATGCGCCCAGATGGACGTACGCTTCGTCAAGTGACCATAGATAGCGCTGCAGAGGCGGATCGAGTATTCTCAATGTTGATGGGAGATGACGTTCCGCCACGTAGAGAGTTTATTGAGAAGAATGCGAAGTATGCTAAAATAGACGTATAAGCGTCTAAATATTCGGAATAAAGTGAAAAGGCTTCCCAACAAATTGGGAAGCCTTTTTTTATCTGAGTAAGGTAACGGTCCCTCGATCAACTACCTCCCGATCACTAAATGTCCGGAAGTACAATCGATAAGTGTATACATCTTGAATCGCTTCGCCGTCTGTTTCGCCGATCATTCCGTCCCAGCCTGTAAATAAATCGGTGGTCTCAAACATGAGCTGACCACTTCGACTATATACCTGAAGAACATAGGTATTTGGATCGGCACCAATGACTCTTGGAATAAAGATATCGTTCGTATTATCATCATTTGGCGTGAACGCATTCGGAACATAAAAGAAGAATTCTTCGACAACAAATAGTGTTTTTGTGGTGATTCCTGTACACCCAAAGCTATCTGTTACTGTCATCGTTACTAGGTATTCTCCTTCTTGATTGTAAACGTGACTCACAGCACTGTCAATTCCCGACCCGCCATCGCCAAAATTCCATAACCAACTGGCAACGGATTGGGTAGTGTCGTAAAAGAAAGCAGTCGGATCAGATGTTTCAATGGTATCAGGTCCTGCAAACCCTGGCAAAGGTGCGAAATGAAACGGAACAGTATAGGAGTCCGTGATAGAACAGCCATTCACATCGAGGGCCGTTACTGAATAGTTACCGGCAATTAATTGATCTATAGGGCTCCCTGTGAGTCCATTGCTCCAAGTATATGAATAAGGTGGAGTTCCTCCGGAGACGGTCACTTCAATCAATCCATCCACCTGGCTACAAGCTTCAGGAAGTACAAGTAAACTGTCTAAGGAAAGCGTAAAATCTTGATTCGTCACGGGGAAAGTATCGATGCGCGTGCATCCAAACCCATCCACACAGGTCATTACGTACGTTCCAGCGCCTATTCCAGATAGAGTGTCTCCTTGAGCACCATTGTCCCAAGAGATTTGGTAGGGCGGGACACCGCCCGTGATATTGGGAATAATGGAAGCCAGAAGATTTCCGCATCGATCATTAACAATCACAGGATTGATTTGAAGACTATCCGGTTCATAAACGGTTACTGTATCCGTTATGCTACAACCGACAAAATCGGTAACCGTCAATAGGTACGATCCGGCCGCTAGGCCGCTAATGGTAGTCGCCGTACTACCCGTCGACCACAAATATTCAAAAGGAGGAGCATTCCCCGAAGTATTCACCGTTACTGCCCCGTCCGAACCATCTTTGCACTGGGTGGAGTCAATACTAAACTGGTTCTGAAGACCAGAAAAAATAATTTCAACCGTATCGGAAATAGTCTGCTGCGCCCCGCAAATGAAGGCAGACGCATAATAGGTCATGTTACCCGGTGGCAAAACGGTAATTGAATCTCCAGTGCCCACGAGTGCGCCTGTTGAATCGTACCAAGCAACGGGAGGTGGGGCTGAATTAAAGATCGTCGGAGAAAAATTTATGGGGAAGTCTATGTAGGAGTTGCCCACGGGAAAATAGGCATATCCATCTTGATTCGCATTCCAAGTTAATGGAGCCGTTACAGGACCAGCATTTCTTCCGGGAACGATTACGGCTGTGGATAGATCGGAATTTGTAATTCCGTGAATGGCTTGTCCGTTATTCCATGTGGTGCAAAGCGGCTTGCTTTGAAGGTGCATTTCTATATGGTTGTCCGCTTCGAAAAGCTTTATCTGAGAACTAAAGAGCAAATTCGTGCAGGAAAACATCGGTACTTCACAGAAGGCGGCTACAAACACACGTGCACCGGGAGGGCCGTAGGTTCCGTATAAAACACCGTTTACGCCGGGTCCGGTTACGCCTGGATTAATATCTTGCCAAGGTCCCATAATCGCATTGGCAGGCGTGTTTCCGGGAGTTGGTGCGGGGCCCGTTATTTGCCAATTAGAGTATTGATTCGCTTGAAGCGTATCGAAAGTGATGTAGTTGTTTGAACTGAATAATATTTTATCGTAGGTATTTCCAAAATACTGAAAACTGAATCCCAAGGGAATCACACCCGAGAAAACATCATCGGTCATAGACAAGGCCGTTCCACTTACATAGGAAACTTGAGCCCCTAAATCAACACTGTCATTGCCGCATATCACCTGATCTAAACCAGCAAATATTTGACCATTCGACCAAAACGGCATGAGTGCTATTAAAACAACGAGCAGACTTCTTTTCATGAAGGAGTAGGTAATGAGGCTAGGTTTCAAAGTTATTAAATTAGACGTAGGAAAAAGGCCTCCCGTTTGGTCGGTCACTCACATTACGTTTCTTAACTTTGCCCTCCGAAGAATTCTTCTAAACTTTTTTAAAACAAGTCACTATGAAAGTTACCGTAGTTGGAGCAGGAAATGTTGGAGCAACATGCGCCGATGTACTTGCACACAAGGAAATTGCCAACGAGATCGTTTTAGTGGATATTAAAGAAGGCTTTGCTGAGGGTAAAGCACTTGATATCTGGGAAACCTCTCCAATTAATTTATACGATTCTAGAACTGTTGGTTCTACCAATGATTACGAGCGCACGCGAGATTCGGAGGTAGTTGTAATTACTTCAGGACTTCCTCGTAAACCGGGAATGAGCCGTGATGATTTGATCGCAACCAACGCGGGCATTGTTAAATCGGTAACCGAAAACGTGATTAAGTATTCGCCAAATGCGAAGATTGTAATTGTTTCGAATCCTCTGGACGTTATGACGTATCAAGCGTTTCAAACGGCCGGAGTAGATAGTAGTCGTGTATTCGGAATGGCTGGGATCTTAGATACCGCACGTTACCGTTCTTTTTTAGCGATGGAATTGAATGTTTCACCAAAAGACATTCAAGCCGTTCTCATGGGCGGACATGGCGACACAATGGTTCCATTACCTCGTTATACGACCGTTGGAGGAATTCCGGTAATGGAATTAATCAGCGAAGATAAACTCAATGCAATTGTCGATCGCACCAAAGTGGGTGGAGGTGAAATTGTTAAGCTTCTCGGAACCTCAGCGTGGTATGCTCCTGGAGCAGCGGCAGCTCAAATGGTTGAAGCCATTGTGCGCGACCAAAAAAGAGTATTCCCTGTATGCGCTCTATTAAATGGAGAATATGGCATGGACGGAATTTATCTTGGAGTTCCGGTAATCCTCGGAAAACAAGGTATTGAGCGAATTATTGAACTCGACCTCAACAACGACGAACGCGCTCTTCTTGAAGAATCGGCGGGTCATGTTCGCAACGTGATGAAAGTTCTTGACGATATGAATATCTAAGCAATTGCTTACTCATTTAGAAAGCCCTTCTAGTTCATTAGGAGGGCTTTTTTTTATGGTAAAAACCGATCGGTCCATTCTTCCTTGGGCAAATAGCAGGTAGCGCGCTTTCCAAAAAAACGATATCGATTTTTCGCAATGAGATTATAAAGGGCATTGCTAACTCCCTTCGGGAGGATGCGGAATACGCGAATCCATGACCACCCCTTGAGGTGAAGGGCGATTTCAAAGGCCGCGTCTGACTTTAAAAAGAGTTGCTCATTATTGAAAACGATAATACTATTTGCGGTCTCTACAAGTTCTTTTGGCAGGTTGTTTTTGGCTGTTACACCCGAAAAGGGCGCGAGTTTAAAGTATCCCGATCGATCACGGGGTAGAATAAACTGAACGGCTCTGCTACATAAATTACAGTGGCCATCAAAAAAGATCGTGGGTTGATTCAACGTCATCGTTGCAGAATCAACCGATGTATTTCTCTTTTGTTTTCCTGTACGATTTGAACGAGGTAGAATCCGCCCGGGAGGGCGGGAAGTTCGACGCGCCCATTCGGCGTATCCGTCTGGTATACAACACGCCCGTGAACATCAATTACGAGCACATTGGCAATAGATTCTGGAGTCAAATTACCTATTGAAAAAGATCCGTTTGAAGGGTTAGGATAAACCACCCAGTTGTTGGACACGGCAATTTCAGGCACTGAAATATCTGTGGAGTCGATTCCCATATAAAGTTGAACTCCTCCCGAGTAATTCCCCAAGACGAGATCGGTGTATCCGTCGTTGTTTAGGTCGTTTACGGCAGGCGCCGGCCGACCCACGCGCTGAACACCATTCAGGAGGGTATCTACATTTAAGAAGGTACCCGTGAGGTTGTTTTCAATTTGCGTAAACCGATGCACATTTCCTGGAGCTCCGCCGACATACAACTCCCAAGATCCGTTTTGATCGATGGCCGTGGGTGTTGCGAAGCCGAGGAAATAAAAAGGACTACTCATGTCGATCCCGCCGAGCGTATCCGTCACTAAAGAAAAATCATAAGCGCTGGCGTTCCCGATATTCTCATAGTATTTTACTCGGCCCGTTGAATGCCCAATTAAAAGGTCTAAGTCACCATCGCGATCTAAATCGGCTAATTCGGGCGCCGCAGAATTTCCCACATCAATTCCGTCAATATTCGCTTCGGCGAGAACAAAATTCGCAAGATTCGAAGGCCCTGCGGTATTGTTGAAATAGTGAATGTTTCCATTTCCATCACCTAAGATCATATCTTGATCTCCGTCGTTATCCAAGTCGCCGAATGAGGGGATCAAGCTTACCGGAAAAGGTAGGGCTGAGATTCCGGAAAAATCATAACTGTTTAAATTGAATTCTGGTCGGACCGCAGTACCCGTATTAATAAAAAGGGCTAGACGGCTGTCGCTAATCGTTCCATTGTCCATAATGCCGTAGTTCCCGATTACGAGATCAAGCAAATTATCGCCGTTGAGGTCTACTAGTTTTGGGTAAGCACCTTCGCCTACGTCAATCATTTCGTCTTGGAATAAACTTTCTGATTTAAAGTTGAAATTGGGTAGGGCTTCCGTTCCTATATTTTCATAGTACCAGACACTTTCTAAATTCTTTGCACCGGATCCTGCATTTGGAGAAACGACCATATCGCGATCACCATCTAAGTCGAGGTCTACCCAAAAGACCCCCGGAAACAATTCCAGATCTAGCGGCACATCATACGAGGGAAAGGCATTGTCTTGATCTGTCATGTGGGCATCTTGTGGTGTGCCTGTATTGGTGAGGAAATTCAAATTGTTGAATGTAATATCGCCGAGTAAACAATCCATGGACCCGTTGCCTGTTAGGTCGCGAACGGCAATAGCACTACCCGCGTGGCGGGGTCGATTGGCGCCTCCCGGCGCGAAATTAGCATCACAGGTATCTAAATAAACGGTATTTGAAACAAAGCTTTCTTTAAACAGGCCCCAGCAATCATCGCCGAGCTGGTACACCAAGGAGTCGCTATGGCCATAAAGCTCCATGGACATGCATTTGTGGTACTCGACATTGGTTCCGAGAATAGAAAAGGTGAGCACGTCGAGATCTCCATCTCCGTCGATATCTTCTACCGCGGGGATATCCGTAGAGGCAACATATAAGTTCACATCGACGGCAGTTCCGTAATTAGTGAAAAGCTGCGGGGTGTTTAAAGCATACGTGAATTTGAGTCCACCCGCTAGGGTGCTTTCGTTCTTATAAACGGCAATACCTGCATTTGTATGCGCCCACATATCTATTTTTCCATCGTTATTGTAGTCGCGAAATAGAACCCAGTTCATGATTTCTGGAAATGCGGGAATGTGTTTTGGGGCATAGCGATACTTCGTAACGCCGTTTTCAGAATACGATTCAAAAGGCAAAAATCGGTTTCCGGACTTGTCAAAAACAATTAGATCACGCACATTGTCGAAGTTTAAATCAATGTGTGACCACTGTGTAAAATTGAGTCCGCCCGCCCAACCGTACTCCAAAGTGTCGCCTTGAGCCTCAATATGAACTGTATCGGAATACACGAAGCCTACGGATTGACTGATCGAAAAAAACGGAATAAGCAGAAAAAACAGGAAAAGGCGCTTTGTCATAAGTCAAAAAATGTACAGATCTATATACAAAGATACGTATAAAAGCCCCTAAGGCGTTGGGCAAAATCGATT
>CBFIAJ010000008.1:59490-61737 GCA_965660515.1 Flavobacteriales bacterium
GCGAAAATCCCATCGAATTATCAATTGCGAATTATGCGGCATTCCTCTATATTTGCGGCCGAATTAATTGAGGCTAATATTATCTAAACCAAATGCAAAACAAAGGAGCCATCCGCCTGTTTGCGATCCTGTTCGCTCTAATCTGCTTATATCAGTTGAGTTTTACATGGATTGTAAGAAGTGTGGAGAAAGATGCGGAAAACTTCGCCGATGGTGATCCCGCCTTGTATCAAGCCTATATCGACTCAGTCGGACCTCAACCGGTTTACGACTTACTAGTGCGCGAGTACACCTATAATGAGGTGAAATCACGCGAGTTGAATTTAGGTCTTGACCTCAAAGGTGGAATGAATGTCATCTTAGAAGTGTCTGTAAACGACATTCTTCGTTCTTTATCGAACAACTCTAAGAACCCTATTTTTAATCAAGCGATCGATGCTGCAAATGAGCGTATGCGCGATAGTCAAGACGACTATATCACGTTGTTCTACGCAGAATTTCAGAGAATTCGTTCAGAGCAGAATAGTGAGATCAAACTCGCTGACCCTGAGATCTTTGGAAATCGCGATTTAAAAGACAAAGTTCTTTTCAATTCTACAGACGACGAAGTGGTGAGTGTTCTTCGCCTCGAGGCCGAGGGTGCTATTGACCGTGCGTTTACTGTATTGCGTGCTCGTATCGATAAATTCGGTGTGGCGCAACCTAATATTCAGCGTTTGGAAGGTACGGGACGTATCTTGGTAGAATTGCCAGGGGTTAAAGAACCAGAGCGTGTAAAGAAATTATTACAATCTACTGCGGAGCTTGGATTCTGGGAGACTTATGAAAATGAGTTGATGATTCCTTTCTTGAACGCGGCCAATGAGCGTTTGAAAGACCTTGTAGAGCGCCCTCAGTCTACTACTACGGAAGACGAGGTTGCCGATAATGCCGCTGAGTCAGATCCGTTCGATTTGAACTCATTAGGTGTTGATGACTCGCTGGCAACGGGCGATGTCTCTGCGGATTCTCTCGGCCTAGCGGCCGGATCGGACTCTTTGGCGAACGATTCAACTATTTCGCCAATTGCAGCGTTTAACCCGCTTTTCGATATCCTTTTACCGAATTACAACTTCGAAACAAACCAGGCCGGAACGGGTCCAGTAATCGGTTTTGTCGCGATTAAGGATACCGCGAAGGTGATCGATTACTTGAACTTTAAGCAAGTACGCGATTTACTTCCTCCAGATATGCGCTACGCTAAATTCTTGTGGGAAGCGAAAACCGAAAACAATTCTGACGAGAACTTCTTGCGTCTAATTGCAATCGCCGGAAACCGCGATGGTGAAGCGTATTTGCAAGGAGATGTAATTATTGATGCTTCTCAAGACTACGACGAACTTGGACGTCCATCGGTTACGATGCGCATGAACAACCAAGGTGCGAACATTTGGGCGCGCATGACGGCTGATAATGTAGGTCGAAGCGTATCTGTAGTTCTTGATGACTACGTGTATAGTTACCCGAACGTAAACGAAGAAATTAAGAATGGGGTTACCCAAATCTCTGGATCTTTCTCCGTGAAAGAAGCGAAAGATTTAGCCAACATACTTAAAGCAGGTAAGCTTCCTGCTCCTGCCCGTATTATTCAGGCAGATGTAGTAGGTCCTTCATTAGGTAAGGAAGCAATTAGCGCGGGACTCTTCTCGTTCTTGATTGCCTTGGGTGTAGTGTTGTTGTACATGATTTTTTACTACAGCACGGCCGGATTGGTTTCGAACCTAGCGTTATTGGCTAACATGTTCTTCATTTTTGGTGTTCTTGCCTCTGTTCAAGCGGTTTTAACCCTTCCTGGAATTGCCGGTATTGTATTAACCATTGGTATGGCGGTAGATGCGAACGTACTTATTTACGAGCGTATTCGAGAAGAGACTGCTTCGGGTAAAGGTTTGCGTTTAGCTATTTCTGACGGGTATAAAAATGCATTCTCATCGATTATTGATGCGAACGTAACGACCTTGTTAACAGGTATTATCCTATTTATCTTCGGTACAGGACCCATTCGTGGATTCGCCTCTACCTTAATCATTGGTATTTTGACCTCTTTATTCTCAGCTATTTTCCTCACACGTTTAGTTTATGAGCGTTTATTGGCCAATAAAAAGGAAATCAAGTTCGCTACCACAATGACCGCAGGAGCCTTCAAAAACGTGAGTATGACGTTCTTGAGCAAGCGCAAAATGGACTACGCACTTAGCGGAGCTCTTA
>CBFIAJ010000009.1:0-37649 GCA_965660515.1 Flavobacteriales bacterium
TCGTTCAGCATTCGGTTGTATTCGCCGACAAGCGCACCAATTTCATCGTCGTGTTCCCATTCGAGGGGTTCGTTTTTCTCACCGACGCGAATATCTTTGATACGCGCTCGAACCGCGGTTAATGAAGAGGTTATATAGTTCGACAAGAAATAAGCCAGCAAACCGGCTCCTATGAGCAATAGAAGGTAGATTTGGGCAAGGGAAGCCAAGAACTCTTTTAGTTCGCGTTTGTGAAAACTATCGGACTGGAAGTAGGGTACATTGACGATGGCCATTGGGTGGCCGTTTGAAGAAGAGATGTACTCGTAGGTGCTCAGGTATTCGAGAGCTTCTGTGGTCTTTTGAATAACCACACGGGACTCTCCCGCCGAGAGGCGGTTAAGAATGATGTTCTCCAAGGTATCGGCAAGTATTTTACTGTCAAATAAATCGGGTTTCGAGGTGATAAGTAACCGACCGGATAAATCGAAAATATTGATATCGAGATTATTGATATCCGCTAATTGACAAATTTTATCGTTGAAGAGCGGAGTAATACTGTCCGTATTTTGCGAATGAAGATCTTGTTCAAGGAAGTAGTCGATACTCGCGTGAATAGCGTCTTCCTTTCGAGTAAGGCGCTCTTTGTGGTACTGTTCGTTTTCGCGTTTAAAGTGGAAAATAGTGATGGACGCCATGAGGATGCTCGACAGCACAATAATGGCAATCATCGATAGAAAGATTCGGGCGCGGAGGGTCATAAGGCGAAGTTGGCGTTTTATCTTTTAAGAATCAAAGATTGGGCCGCAACAAAAAAACCCTTCTCGATTTCTCGGGAAGGGTTTTAAGAATATTCAAAAAGTGAATCAGCCGTTTAAGGCTTCAGCGCCACCAACGATTTCCAAAATTTCATTTGTAATCGATGCCTGACGCAACTTGTTGTACGTAAGTTTCAAATCTTTAACCAGTTCGGTGGCGTTATCGGTTGCCTTGTGCATGGCGGTCATACGAGCACCGTGCTCTGAAGCATTTGAATCAAGTAACGCTTTAAAGAGTTGGGTTTTTAAACTGTGCGGAATCAATTGTTCTACAATTTCTTCTTTACTAGGTTCAAAAATATAGTCGCCTGAAGACTCTCCACCTTCTTCCATAACAACCGGTAAAAACTGCTCCACCATGATGTTTTGAGCCGCAGCGTTCTTGAATTGGTTATAGACGAGAACAACTTCGTCGTATTCCTTGTCTTCGAACGCCTTCATCAAACTCTCGGCGATTTCGCTTGCCGCGGAATAGTTTAGGTCGTCAAAAATTCCCGTGTTGATTTCACGAACGCGGTATTCGCGTTTGTGCAATAGCTCACCGGCTTTTTTTCCTAAAGCTAAAACTTCAACATGGGCGTTTCCGTAGTTTTCGGAATGGTCGCGCGCTGCTTTGAAAATGTTGGCGTTAAACGCGCCACATAGACCTCTATTCGAGCTAATCGGAACTAAAAGCACTTTTTTAATGTCGCGCTGTTGTGCGTAAACATTTTCAGAAGTGTCTAAGCTAGCGCTTAGATTTCCCAATATTTCCGTTAGCTTTTCAGCATAAGGGCGCATTTGGGTTATTGAATCCTGAGCTCTTTTAAGTTTAGCGGCTGAAACCATCTTCATCGCACTGGTAATCTGCTTGGTGCTGTTTACCGAGGTGATACGATTCCGAATTTCTTTGAGGTTAGCCATTTGTACGCTTCTTAAGGGTGCTTATTATTTGTACTTCGCGGTCAACTCTGCACAGGCTGTTTCCAGCGTGCTCTTAATTTCATCATCTAGCTTTCCTGCACGCAACAATTCAAGTGTATCGTTGTGTTTTTGGCGCAAATAAGAAAGGAACTCACCTTCGAATTCACGTACTTTCTCTACAGGAACATCACGCAATAACCCTTGTGTTCCCACATAAATGATTGCCGTTTGCTCTTCAACAGAAACAGGTGACCCCTGAGGCTGCTTTAAGATTTCCACGTTTCGCTTTCCTTTTTCGATTACGTTTAAGGTAGCCGCGTCAAGGTCAGATCCAAACTTCGCAAACGCTTCTAATTCGCGGTACTGAGCTTGATCTAATTTCAAGGTACCTGATACCTTTTTCATTGATTTAATCTGCGCTGCACCACCAACACGAGATACTGAGATACCTACGTTAATCGCGGGACGTACACCAGAGAGGAAAAGGTTCGATTCCAAGAAGATTTGTCCGTCTGTAATAGAAATTACGTTCGTCGGGATATACGCCGAAACGTCTCCTTCTTGTGTTTCGATAATCGGTAAAGCGGTTAAAGACCCACCACCTTTCACTTTGTCTTTAAGAACCTCTGGAAGGTCGTTCATTTGAGCTGCAATTGTATCATCGTTAATGATTTTCGCAGCGCGCTCTAACAAACGCGAGTGAAGGTAGAATACATCACCAGGGTACGCTTCACGTCCTGGAGGACGACGCAATAGTAACGATACCTCACGGTAAGCTACCGCTTGTTTAGAAAGGTCGTCAAATACAATTAAGGCAGGACGGCCGGTATCGCGGAAAAGCTCTCCGATGGCTGCACCGGCAAGCGGAGCAAAGAACTGCATTGGAGCGGGGTCAGAAGCGTTGGCGGCAACAATAACCGTATAGGCCATAGCTCCTTTTTCCTCGAGTGTTTTAACAATTCCTGCAACGGTTGAACCTTTTTGTCCAACAGCTACATAAATACAGAATACAGGCTCACCTCTATCGTAAAATTCTTTTTGGTTGATAATGGTGTCGATGGCAACGGTTGTTTTCCCCGTTTGGCGGTCACCAATAATCAACTCACGTTGTCCACGTCCAATAGGAATCATGGAATCAATAGCTTTCACACCCGTTTGTAAAGGCTCGCTTACTGGCTCACGGTAGATTACCCCTGGAGCTTTACGCTCGATGGGCATTTCGTACAACTCACCTTCGATAGGCCCTTTTCCGTCAATCGGGTTTCCAAGACCGTCAACCACACGTCCAAGAAGGCCTTCACCTACTTTTATAGAGGCAATACGACCGGTACGTTTCGCGATACTTCCTTCGCGAATATCAGTTGAAGCACCCAAGAGTACAACCCCTACGTTATCTTCTTCAAGGTTCAAAACAATTCCTTGTAGTCCGCTTTCGAACTCTACGAGCTCTCCAGATTGTACTTGATTCAAACCGTAGATACGTGCGATTCCATCTCCTACTTGGAGAACGGTACCGACTTCTTGAAGCTCGCTTTCGGATTTGTGACCGGCGAGTTGCTCACGGAGGATTGCTGATACTTCAGCAGGATTAATTTCTGCCATTTTTAAAACGCTTTTATGTAAAGATTTTCTTCGAATTCTCGGGCGATTTTCTTGAGCTCGCCGCGCATACTTGCATCGATTTGCTTGTCATCAACGCGCAAAATAAAACCACCAATTAGGTCAGTGTCAATATTTTCAACGAGTTCGATTTCAGCACCTGTTTGATCGGCCAATCGAGTTAAAACACGCTCACGCACTTCGGGATTCAATGCTCTGGAAGTGGTTAGGTAGGCGGTTTTAATTCCCTTGTGAACTTTGTATAAGCTCAAGTAGGTTTCACCGATTTCGAGAAGAAGTTCTTCTCTTTTCTTTTTCGCCAACAACACCATAAATTGGTGGGTCAAGGTGCATACTTTTTCTTCAAACACCTTTGAAAGAATAGCCACCTTATCGTCAGGTTTTATAATAGGGCTGCGCAACATTACTTTAAGCTCACGTGTGTCTTCCGCTGTTTGGATTAGGGTCAACATGTCGTTTTTTACCTCCTCAACTTGATTCAAGTCAAGTGCGAGGTCGAGCAAAGATTTAGCGTAGCGCTGTTTAACCAAAGAATGCTTCATGCTTCTCGATTAATTGAGTTCAATTTCGCTTAAAAACTCGTCGACGAGTTTTTTGCTTTTATCCGTATTTGTCAACTCGTCCCGAAGTACCTTCTCTGCAACTTCAATGGCGAGTGTTCCAACTGTATTTCTCAGCTCTGTTAAAGCTGCTTTTTTCTCGTTTTCAATAGCCTCGCGTGCCGAAGTCATGATTTTATCCGCTTCGTTTTTGGCAACGTCTTTAGACTCATTGATCATGTTGTCTCGAATATCGCGTGCTTCTTTGAGCATTTGATCGCGTTCCGCACGAGCCTCATTGAGAATACGCTCATTATCTGCTTTCAAGTTGGCCATTTCTTCACGCGCTTTTTGCGCCTGTTGAATAGCCTCTTCTATGGACTCTTCACGGTCGTTTACCGCAGACAAAATTGGTTTCCAGGCAAATTTGCGCAACAGAACCAATAGGATTAAGAACGAAACAGTCGTCCAAAATACAAGTCCAAATCCAGGGGTTACTAATTCCATGTTCTATATATTATTCAAAACGGTTTTCTAAAGAAGACCACCGGCTGCAGGCAACCCCTGTTCAGCCGATGGTCAAAAATCAATGTGATTAGGCAACCAACAAAGAAACAACGATAGCGAAAAGCGCAGCACCCTCAACAAGGGCAGCAGCGATAATCATAGCCGTTTGAATCTTAGCAGTAGCTTCTGGTTGACGAGCAATAGCATCCATTGCTTGTCCACCCACACGTCCGATACCTAATCCGGCTCCGATAACAGCCAATCCAGCACCAATTGCAGCTAATCCAGTCATAATGAACTTTAATTATAGTTAGTAAATCGTTCCTCAATTAATGGTGCTCCTCAACCGCCATTCCAATGAACAGGGCTGTGAGCAACGTAAAAATATACGCTTGTAATGCAGCTACTAATAGCTCAAGTACATTCATGAATAACACGAATGCAACGGATACAGGCGAAATAAGCACCGTGTCGAAGATGAAAATCAACGAAACTAAGCTTAAGATGATAATGTGGCCGGCTGTAATGTTCGCAAATAAACGAACCATAAGAGCAAACGGCTTTGAAATAATTCCAATCAATTCAACAGGAATCATAATCGGCCAAAGGGCCACAGGAACTGGCGGCATTAATATATGCTTCCAGTAATATTTTTTTCCACTAAAGTTGGTCACGAGTAAGGTAATCACAGAAAGGGCGAATGTTACCGAGATATTCCCCGTAAAGTTGGCACTAAACGGGAAGAAAGGAATTAAACCGATAAGGTTGTTCATCCAAATAAAGAAGAATAAAGTCAATAAATAGGGCATGTAACGCTTATAGTCTTTCTCGCCAATATTGGGACGCGCAATATCATCGCGAACAAATACGACTAAAGGCTCTACAAACTTGGCTATCCCTTTTGGTGCACCGGTATTCTTCTTGTAGAATTTGGCTGCTGTTAAGAAAATCCAGAAAATGAAAGCAATCGAAAGGAACATGCTAAACACATTCTTCGTAATCGAAATATCGATTGGCGCAGCATTCAATGCGTGGTGGTCCTCGTCCATTTCTACGAAGGAGCCATGTGCATTAGCAACATCACTGGCGTAATATATTTTTTCATGAAGGTTGACGAATCGCTGACCCGCCGCTTCGACTACATGGTGCCCTTCTGTGTCGTGGTGAAATTTTGAAGAAGAAAATACAGCCAAACCGTTGTTGGTCCAAAGGATTACCGGTAGTGGCATGCTTATAGGGTGTCCATGCCAATCAATGATGTGAAATCCGTGGGCATCGGCAATGTGGTGCATGATGACGTCCGTCGCGTTGAAGGCCTCTTCCTCAGCGGCTAATTCATGTGCCTCTTCCTCAGCATCGTGAAGAAGTCCTTCTTGCTGGTGGTGAGTTGTGTCTTCTGTTGCGTGTTCTCCGTGATGATCTTGCGCAAACGATGGGCTTGCGGAAAGCAGCAGGGTTGCGGCTAGGAGTAAAAAGGTCCGAAAAGAATTGATTCGCATCATTTAATACTATGTAAATACCCTCTCTGAAAATCGGTGCAAAAATAGGTAATTAAGTGGAAAAAGAAAGCCATTTTCCGAACTTATTAACACATGTTGACAAGCGCCTAAAGAATCTGCCGTATTCGAGCATAGATTAAGCGGGTTTCTAAAGCCAAGAGAACGAAATACGGAAGCATAGTTTGAATGACAAGGGCCTTCGCATCGGGGACATGGGCCAACAAATCGGGCAACAGATAGAATACGACTGCCATCATTTTAATAAGGCCGCCTCCTAAGAAAGCAAACCCGAGCTGTTCTGGATGTTTTTTTTCGATCCAAACGAGTAAAGTGAGAACGACCGCGTACATCACATAACAGAAACAAGTAGATATTCGTTAGCCCTTCAACCCGAAAGGGCTCCGGAAAAAAAGCCATGGAAAAAGAGTGTAGCACATAAAGAATGGGCGTACTCAAGGTGATCAACAATAGGGGGGTCCAGCTAGTCTTCATTTTGGCTGTCTCGGATAACATTACGGATGATTAGATAGAGCGCAGCAAATACCGCTAATAATGATAAAATGAGCGTCCAAAGAGGAAAATCCGCTTCGCGACGCTCATCAATTTTGTATCCTGCAATGGTGCCGACAGCAATAATAGCCATCATTTCAACAGCCATTCCCGTGTATTTTGCCCACTTTTTAAGCCGATTGTTCGGCGGAAGCGGCGCGTTCGGCATTCTTGATGTCTTTAATTACCGCACCCATTTTACAGGAGCCCGTAAAGTTTGCCCCTGGTTCTATAGAGAGCTTATCCACTAAGATGTCCCCGTGGATGTTGGCCGTTGACTTTAACGCCAATAATTGCGCCACTTGAAGCTTACCCTTAATGGCTCCTTCTACATCGGCGTTTTGACAGAAAACATCTCCTTGTATTAAACCCTTCTCACCGACTACGACTTTTCCTTTCGTATTGATGCTACCTTCTAAGGTACCGTCAATTCTAAAGTTTCCGTCCGAAATAATATCTCCTTTGATAGTCGTTTCTGGGCCAATTCGGTTTCGAGCAGGTGCCTGCGGGTCTATATTCTTTGCCATATCTTTTCCTTTTGCGAACATTAGAGTGCGAATGAGTTTACGAAAAAAGGGCTACAAATATAGAAAAATAGATTCAAGCACCTGAGCGAAGAAACGGATAATCAGAATCTTACGGCAAATACTGTTCGCTGAAGAAGATCTGGTAGGCCGCGGGGTATTTGTTTTGAAATAAAATACCAAAGTTGCTCTGGGAAACAACAAAGTGTCGCCATTCTTGACCAGCCAAGGATTCGGCTATATTGGGTTCACTCTTGAGCGCATTAAAATATTTCTTCGCTTCATCGCCATTCGAAAGGGTCCGAACAGTGATCATTTGCATGCTTTTATCTAGAAAGAGACCCCGAACGTTGAGGTTTTTTAAGCTGAAGTATTTCTGATTGAAATCGCTCAGGAAGGTGCTCAAATCGTTCGCGTTAGTGCTTGCTGCGGGGAAAAGCAAAACATAAAAATGAGCTTCGCCCATACTTGGCATGAATTTTTTCGCCTCTTCCGCCATAAATAAACCGATGCTATCGACCTCCTCTTTTTCGGCAAGAACTTCTTCGGTCTCACCCGTATAAAAGGCAATCATTTTTTGGGCTTCAATACCTTCCTCTGAATAAGGGTAGTTTAAAACCACCTTGCGCATTTCTTCCACGAGCGTTTTCTCGTTTCTTTTTCCTTTCGATAAGGCGAGCAGGAAGGCGAATTTGGGCTCAAGCGGGTCGCCGGCAAATTGGGTCAAATTAGCTTCGCACTTTTTCGCACAGGCAGTATACCGACCCGATTCGAAATCTCGGAAACAAACCGAGTAGGCTTCGTTGGAGCGGTTTCGCTCGGCTTCAATTACATCGGCGTAAGAAGGATCCTTTAAAATTTTTGCAAAGTCGCTATTTGGATCTAGGTCAATCAACTTTTGTTTGTATTCTTCCGCTTTAGCCGGCTTATTCAAATCGGTGAACAAGCGGAATAAATAAAAATACTCTTGAATTCGGTATTGATTGTCTGGGTACTTGTCGAGCAAGCGCTCAAAGGTTTCAGCCGCCTTTACGTTGTCAAAAAGCTTTTCCTTGTACAGAAGGGCCAAACCGTAATATGCCTCTATATTTTGTGCATCCAAAGAATCTTGCGCCTCTTGGGTCGTAGGTAGCGTGGCTAAATATATGGAGCGATCGTATTTATAGGCTCGATACGTTGAGTCTCCAATGGTGATCGTTATCGTATCTCCAAACTCTTCTTCAATCTCCTCAGCACTAAATGTTCTTTTATTCTCTCGCCTCCAATTATCCTCGAGCCGTCTGTCGCCCCAAATTCGCTGGAATTCCGTTCTTCCCAAACTTACGGTCGAAGGATTATAGAAGTACCAATTCCCCTGTGTTGTTGAACCACCGCTCCGGTTTTGGTTGTCGCGCATCATGGCCATTTGTTGTCCAAACCCCTCGCGCATTTCCGCTTCGCGCTGCCTTTGTTCCTCCTGTAATTGCGCAATATATTTATCTACGGCTGCTTCACGGTCACCGGGCTTCATTCTTCCCAAGCGGAGCAAACTGTCATTGGTTTCAATAGTCACAAAATAACCGACCAACTCATCCAAGTTTTCAGCGAGCTGTTTAATTTCTTCATATCGCTCAAATTCGGGCGGGAGAACAGTCATGGTACTGTCATAGTATGCTTGAGCGTGTCGATAGTTTCCTTCATCGAAGGTGATTTCCGCCAAACGGAGGTAACTCTTGGCCTTTTGGGTATAGTTATTTGTGCTGTAATAGGCTGAATAGCGATAGCTCTCTTTTGCCTTGTCCTCTTCTCCCGTATCCCAATAAATTTCTCCTAAGGCAAAGTAAATCTGATCGAGGTAGTCTAAATTCTTTTCTTCCGCAGCCAATTCCTCCAAAGCAGCGATAAGCGGAGCGGGGTTTCTTTGATATCCGCTAATGCAGAGTGCGCGCTGAATTTGCGCGTTGAACTCCATAACGTACGTCGCCTTCATTTTTAATACGGCAGCGTAATACTGAATCGCCCTATTACACGATCCATCAGCCTCGTACAGTTGCGCGAGAATAAAGGTGTACCGAGACTTCCGCTCTTTGCTCGTCGACATGCTGATTGCACGGGTCATCGACTCTATGGCGTATTCGTATTCTTTTTGTTCCGCGTGAATTTGAGCATAAATGGCGTGTACTTCCGCTTTCAGAGAATTTGGAATTTTGCCTGTAGTCTCCATTACTTCAAGCGTGTAAATTGCCTGAGTGTAGTTTTTAAGAGCCAAATAAGCACGGGCGGCCCACCACATCGATTCATGGTATAATGGGCCTTCATTGAATTGTAGAGAAACGTAGTTGAATGCTTCTAACGAAGCGATGTACTCTTGTTTATAAAAACGCGCCTTACCTATAAGTAGATAATTGTCGTCAATCCACTCATTTTTTTCTTCCCCTTTAATCACCATCGAGTGCCGGCGAACCACTTTAGCCGCTTTATCCAAGGCTCGGTCCATTTGCGGATAAATGGACTTGGCGTCATCCGAAGTACCTAATATATAAGCGGGTAAAATTTGCTCATAGTCGTCAATGACCGTGTTTTCAAGCTTTTCCACACCTTCCTTAAAGCTCTCATTACCATTGAAATAGCCGTTATAATGAGTCGTAAGTTTATGGTACTCGCGATTCACGAACTTGTCCTTTTCCGTAGAACAAGCAGCGGCCAGCAGGACTAAGAACAAGCCCAGAAAGGTTCTATAAATGAGTGCTTTTTTCAAATGCGAACGATAAATGCCTCTTACTTAACTTCGGCGCGGCAAATTTATTATTATTCATCGACTTACTCTTCGTTGAGCGGAGTATTCCGATATTTGCAACCATGGCAAAGCGCACAGAGAAAAAAGAGGCCAAACAAGAGTGGCTCGATCGCTTAAAGAATAAGTACCGATTGGTCGTACTAAACGACGATACCTTTGAGGAAAAAGTTTCGTTTCGTCTGTCGCGCCTTAATGTTTTCGTGGCCACAGGGCTTAGCGTAATAACGCTTATTGGCTTTACCATTATTCTTATTGCATTTACTCCGCTCCGTGAGTATATCCCCGGCTATAGCTCTACGGCGCTTCGACGTCAGGCTCTTGAAAATGCCGTAATGGTTGATTCGCTTCGCCGAGTCATTGCCAATCAAGAGCGCTATGTGGACATAATTAACGGTGTCGTTAGCGGAAACCTGCCCGAGTACGATACGTCGCAAGTTGTCGACGCTTCTGAAATTGACAGCATTGAGCGTCCTCCCTCTCGGGAGGATACAGCCCTTCGCGTTTTGGTCGAACAGGAAGAGCGATACAATCTCTTTGAAGAGGAACAAAACGCGAAAGGGGGACTGGCAAACCTCACTTTTTTCCCACCGATAAAAGGACTTGTTTCTGGCCAATTTAATGCCAGCACCGATCATTATGGCGTCGATATTGTAGCGGCGGAGAACGAACCTATTTTAGCCGTTTTAGAGGGAACCGTGCTCATTGCCACGTGGTCTTCAGAGGAGGGCTACGTTTTGGTGTTACAACACGATCAAGGACTTATTTCGGTGTACAAACACAACTCGGTATTGTTAAAAAGCCAAGGGGAACTCGTTCAAGCGGGCGAAGCCATTGCTATTATTGGAAATTCAGGCCACCTCAGCACGGGGCCACACCTCCATTTCGAACTTTGGGTGAGCGGTATTTCCGTAGATCCGGAAAGCTATATCGTATTCTGATGAGCATTAAAGCGCAACTTTCAAAAATAGTGGCGAGAATCATTTATTCTCGAACACAAAAATGGTCGAAAAAGCCAATCGAAAGCCAGAAAAAGGTATTCGAAAGCCTTATTAAAAGGGCGAAATCAACCGCTTTTGGAAAAGATCACCACTTCGACAAGATCCAAAGCGTGTCTGATTTTCAAAAACGTGTTCCCGTTCGCGATTACGAAGGACTGAAAACGTACGTCGAGCGCATAAAGGGAGGAGAAAACGATATCCTTTGGCCGGGAAAGCCATTGTATTTTGCGAAAACGTCGGGCACCACCTCCGGGGCGAAGTACATACCCATAACCAAAGAAAGCATGCCCTTCCACGTTGAGGCGGCCCGCAATGCCTTGCTGCATTATATTCACGAAACAGGCAACACGTCGTTTGTCGATGGTAAAATGATTTTCCTGCAAGGTTCCCCAGAAATGGAAGAAATCAACGGTATTCAATTAGGTCGATTAAGCGGAATTGTAGCACATTATGTTCCGGGATATTTACAGCGAAACCGAATGCCTTCATGGGAAACGAACTGTATCGACGATTGGGAGACGAAAGTTGACGCTATTGTTGGCGAAACCCTTGTTGAAGACATGCGCTTAATCAGCGGAATCCCCAGCTGGATGCTGATGTATTTTGAGCGCGTAGTGGAACAAACAGGAAAAAAAATAAACGATGTTTGGCCCAATTTTTCGCTCTTCGTAAACGGAGGAGTGGCCTTCGAACCCTATCGTGCTAAGTTTGAAGAAATGATCGGTAAACCCATCGACACCCTCGAGCTTTACCCAGCTTCCGAAGGCTTTTTTGCCTACCAAGACAGCCAAAAAGAACAGGGCCTTTTGCTCCTTTTGAACCAAGGTATTTTTTATGAGTTTATTCCGGCGGATCAATTTTTTGAGGAAAACCCACCCCGATTGACGATTGGAGAAGTGGAACTCGGTGTAAACTACGCCTTGGTAATTAGTACCAATGCGGGCTTATGGGGGTATAATATTGGAGATACGGTTCAATTTGTGAGCAAGGAACCTTATCGAATTATTGTTTCAGGCCGAATTAAGCATTACACCTCGGCCTTTGGCGAACATGTTATAGCAAGTGAAGTGGAAGCCGCGCTAAAAGCCTCCGTTGCCGAAACGGATGCACGCGTAGTAGAGTTCACCGTAGCTCCGCAAATTGCCCCGTCCGAAGGGCTTCCGTACCACGAATGGCTCATTGAGTTTGATCATAAACCCGCGGATATGGACCAATTCTCAATGCTGATCGACAAATCCATGCAACAAAAGAACATTTACTATGCGGATCTCATTAAAGGCAAAGTATTGCGTCCGTTGGTGATCACAGCTATCAAGCCGGGAGGCTTTACGGAATACATGAAATCAATTGGTCGCTTGGGAGGCCAAAACAAAGTATCGCGCCTGTCGAATGATCGAAAAATAGCGGACGCACTAAGAGAATTTTCGGAATAAATGGAAAAGAAAAAATTAGCCATACTAGGCTCCACCGGCTCAATTGGGACGCAGGCCTTAGAAGTGGTAAGCGAACAACCCGAGGCTTTTGAAGTCGAGGTGCTCACCGCGCATCGTAATGCGAACCTGCTCATTGAACAAGCTCAAAAATACAAACCGAACGCCGTAGTAATAGGCGATGAAACGCAATACGAAAAAGTGAACGACGCCCTTTTCGATATAGGCATCAAGACGTATGCGGGTAAAGAAGCTTTAAATGATGTCGTTCAAATGGACTCCGTTGATTTGGTTTTGACGGCGCTCGTGGGCTACAGCGGTCTGGCGCCCACTTTATCAGCGATCGACGCGGGCAAACCTATAGCGCTTGCGAACAAAGAAACGCTGGTCGTCGCGGGCGAACTTGTGACGAAAAAAGCGGCGGAAAAGAGCGTTCCCCTATTACCAGTCGATTCAGAACACAGCGCTATTTTTCAATGTCTTGCGGGTGAATTTCACAATCCGATCGAAAAAATTGTACTGACCGCTTCGGGCGGTCCCTTTCGCGGGCGATCCAAAGAGGAGCTTTTACGGGTGACCAAGCAGCAAGCGTTGAAACACCCAAACTGGGAAATGGGAGCGAAGATTACTATCGACAGCGCATCGTTGATGAATAAAGGCTTGGAAGTAATCGAAGCGAAATGGCTGTTCGGCCTGCGGCCGGATCAGATTGAAGTAATCGTTCATGCGCAATCCATTATTCATTCCATTGTGCAATTTGAAGACGGGAGTATGAAGGCGCAAATGGGCCTTCCGGACATGAAACTCCCAATCCAATATGCGATGGGGTACCCAATGCGTATCGCAAACACCTTCCCGAGATTCAATTTCCTGGATTATCCAAACCTTACTTTTGAGCAGGCGGATCGTTCTACGTTTAGAAACCTAGACCTTGCATTCGAGGCGTTGAACCAAGCGGGAAATGCAGCTTGTGTCTTAAATGCGGCAAATGAAGTAGCTGTAGCGGCCTTTTTGAACGACCAAGTAGGCTTTTTAGAAATGTCGGATATCCTGGAACACACCCTATCGAAAACAGCGTATGTCAAGACGCCATCGTATGGCGATTATGTAGCGAGTGATGCCGAGGCAAGAAGGATCGCCTCGGAAAGAATAAACTAGGTATCTTTGATGCCTCTTTTGCAACAAACACAATGGAAATACTAGATATTTTAGTGAAAGCGGCTCAGTTCTTTTTGAGCCTTTCACTCTTGATTATATTACACGAGCTCGGGCATTTTATACCAGCCAAACTTTTTAAAACGAGGGTGGAAAAATTCTACCTCTTTTTTGATCCTTGGTTTTCTGTCTTGAAGAAAAAAGTGGGCGATACCGAATATGGAATTGGTTGGCTTCCCTTGGGCGGTTATGTGAAAATATCGGGAATGATCGATGAGAGCATGGATAAGGAACAGCTTAAGCTTCCTCCAAAACCTTATGAGTTTCGTTCTAAACCGGCTTGGCAACGATTGATCATTATGCTCGGTGGAGTAACCGTTAATGTCATTTTGGCGATTATTATTTATGCTGGAGTGCTCGCTTATTGGGGCGAGCAGTACTTACCGACTAAGAATGTAACAACGGGTATTGTGGTCGACTCCGTCGGAGAGTCTATGGGGCTTCAAAATGGAGATAAAGTGTTGTTAGTGAACGGTGTCGAAGTTGAAAACTTCAACGTCATTCCAATGGAAATGGTTTTGGGCGCCGAAAGTATTACGGTAGAAAGAGATGGTGAAGAACGCACGTTCCCTATTTCATCGCAAAACGTAAAGGCGTTGATTCAGAATCCAGGTTTTATGGCGCCGAGAATTCCCTACACCGTGCGGGCATTTACGGACAGCTCCGTTGCCGAAAAAGCAGGGGTACAAGTTGGAGATAAACTGGTTGGATTCAATGGTTCAAACCTTCGTTTTTACGACCAATTCACAGATAGTATCCCAGCCCATTCGAATGATTCAATTGTTTTAACGGTAGTGCGCGATGAAGCGAGAATCGATATTCCTATGGTCGTTCCTTCATACGGTCAAATAGGCGTTTATCCGGGTGGTACCTACTCGGACTTCTTTGAGCTTGAAACTAAATCCTACGGTTTCTTTGAATCCATACCGGCCGGAGTCAATAGGGCTACCTCTACCTTGTCGAATTACATTCGTCAGTTCAAAATTATCTTTGATACAGAAACAGAGGCATACAAATCTGTCGGTGGTTTCTTAACGATAGGAAATCAATTCCCGAGCACTTGGGATTGGCAGTACTTTTGGAACTTCACCGCTTTCTTGAGTATTATGCTTGCCTTCCTGAATATTCTGCCGATACCGGCACTCGATGGGGGGCATGTGGTTTTTCTTTTAGGTGAAATCATTACGGGCCGAAAGCCGTCGGAGAAAGTGCTTGAGTATGCGCAGATTGTTGGATTTGTACTGCTTATGGCTCTTCTTTTGTTCGCTAATGGAAACGACCTCATTAAACTGCTCAAGTAATGAATACCAAGACCTTCATGCATCGATCGTGTTTGTGGGCAGTTTTTTTCTTGATGTGTAGTTATCTGGCCGTAGGCCAAGAATCAGAAAAAGATACCCTTTACAATGGCGTACTGCTGATTCCCTTCCCAAGCCAAATGTATTTAAGTGATTCGGATCGAGAAATAGCAGAAGAAAGCCAGGTAAGTTATGACGCGCTTCGCTCTAAATTCAGAACCGGTTTGGACATTAGTTTTGCCGTTCGGTTACAAGAACTGTACGGAGACCATTCTCTGCTCCGAGATACCAGCGACCGAGCGGCATCGGACTTGAATAATCTTTACAGAAACGCCAAGTACCAGTACGCTTTTACTCCGGAAAAGAGAGCAGAAATGGCCGCAGCGGAGGAAGAGGGTAATAAAGGATTGGCGGGACTTCTAGGGAAAAAGAAAAAGAAAGAAGAAGAACTAAAACAAGAGAGAGGCCTTTTTGACTCAGGTTCCGATAAAGCGTCGGCATCGGCAGATGAACCGGGGAGCTACATGCATGCTGAATTGCGAGATTCGACTGTTTTAAATGATCTTTTCGAGGTTTATGGAACGGAGCTATTTCTTTTTTTGAATCAGTTTGAAATTGATACGCGATTCGATGACTGTATTGACTTCGACAATAAAATTTACAACCGCGAAATCAAGGTACATTACGATTTGTATCGATTCGATGGAACCCTTCTCGACGGAGGTGTTTTGATTACTACGTTTCCAAGTAGCGTGAACTCAGTAAATGAAATTACGCGTAAATACTTTCCCGACATGACCGAATCTTTCGGAAAAAAAATACCCACACGATCGACCGAAGCCTCGACTGCCGAAAATCAGTAAGCCCTATCCGTTGAGGTTATTCCCGTTAAAGGTTATAACTTTAACCCTTCACTTCATAAAGCCTTAAAAAATGTCTGAATTGACTCAAAAAATAAAGAAAATGGCGGACCACGTTCGCCGTGAATTCGATATCGCCTTAGCCCTCGGAGAATTGGGTATAAAAGACGACAACCAAGGAGTATCTACCGGTTCGGAATACTTCGGAAATGGACCTGCAATTGAAAGCTATTCACCGGTAGACGGAGCCTTGATCGGAAAGGTAACCACGGGGTCGGAAGCGGATTACGAACGAGTGATTCAATCGGCTCAATCGGCCTACAAAACATGGCGCACAATGCCTGCTCCACAAAGAGGCGAAATCGTTCGCCAGTTTGGAGATAAACTCCGCCAGAAAAAATCAGCCCTAGGAAAATTGGTTTCCTATGAAATGGGAAAATCGTACCAAGAAGGCTTGGGCGAGGTTCAAGAGATGATTGATATCTGCGACTTCGCAGTGGGATTATCGCGTCAGCTTCACGGACTCACCATGCATAGCGAACGCCCTGGTCACCGAATGTATGAGCAGTATCACCCCATTGGTGTGGTGGGGATAATCTCAGCATTTAACTTCCCTGTGGCCGTTTGGTGCTGGAATACCGCTCTGGCTTGGATTTGTGGAGATGTATGTGTTTGGAAGCCGTCTGAAAAGGCACCACTTTGCGGTGTTGCTTGTCAGAAAATATTCCAGGAGGTGCTCGAAGATAACAACCTACCTGAAGGAATAAGCTGCCTTATAAATGGCGACTATAAAGTAGGAGAATTGATGACTGCCGATAAGCGGGTTCCTTTAGTTTCAGCTACGGGGTCGATTCGCATGGGTAAAATTGTTGCTCAGGCCGTAGCCGCCCGATTGGGCAAGTCGCTTCTAGAGCTGGGCGGAAACAACGCGATTATTATTACTCCGGATGCCGACCTCGATATGACTATCATCGGAGCTCTTTTTGGGGCCGTTGGAACATGCGGACAAAGGTGTACATCTACGCGTAGATTGATTATTCACGAATCCGTTTACGATGAAGTGAAGAACCGTTTGGTTAAAGCTTATGGCCAATTGCGTATTGGAAATCCATTGGATGAAAACAACCACATTGGGCCGTTAATTGACACAATGGCTGTTGATCAGTACCTAGGAGCACTTGAAAAAGTGGTTCAAGAGGGTGGAAATATTGTCGTAGACGGAGGGGTTCTGGAAGGCGAAGGATACGAAAGCGGCTGCTATGTAAAGCCCGTGATTGCCGAAGTAGAAAACCACTATGAAATAGTTCAGCACGAAACATTTGCTCCGATTTTATACCTGATGAAATACAAAACGCTTGACCAAGCGATTGAGCTTCAGAATGGCGTGGTTCAAGGTTTGTCTTCAGCTATTATGACGACTAATTTGAGAGAAGCAGAGCGCTTTTTAAGTGCGGTTGGATCGGACTGCGGAATTGCCAACGTGAATATCGGAACTTCAGGTGCTGAAATTGGCGGAGCTTTTGGTGGTGAAAAAGAAACGGGCGGTGGTCGTGAATCGGGATCCGATGCTTGGAAAGTTTATATGCGCCGCCAAACGAACACGATTAACTACACGAACGAGCTTCCTTTGGCTCAAGGAATAAAATTCGATCTGTAAATCGTGATTCGCCCTATTGAAGCGCGCGATAATGAAACCGTTAAGAAAGTAGTTCAATCGGTTTTGACTTCCTTCGGGGCCAATCGCCCTGGATTCGCTTTCGTAGACGAGGAGCTCAATTCAATGTATGAATCGTATTCCCAACCGGGAAAATCATACTATGTTCTAGAACGCGACGGGGCAGTTGTTGGAGGGGGTGGAATTGTCCCGCTGAGTAACGCTTCGGACGGATACTGTGAACTAGTTAAAATGTATTTTTTGCCTTCGGCAAGAGGCTTGGGGTATGGACGAAAAATGATCGAGTTGTGCCTGGCCGAAGCAAAGCGAATGGGTTATGATACCTGTTATCTAGAAACGCTCGAGACCATGGAAACAGCTCAATTCCTTTATAAGGAATATGGTTTTGTTCCGCTCGATAAGCCCTTTGGTTCTACCGGTCATTGCGGATGTGATGTGTACATGATGAAAACGCTCTAATGGCCACCATCGGAAACGACATAAAGGAAGCGCGTCAACGGCTTATTGAAGGCTTACCCATTGGTATGCCTACGGAAACGGTATACGGCCTGGCGGCAAACGCCTTGAGCGAACCGGCAGTTTTAGAAGTTTTTAAGGTAAAGGAGCGGCCCTCCTTTGACCCCTTGATAGTACACATAGATCAGTTTAGCTCTGCAGAAAAATACGCGGAAGCCATTCCTAAAACGGCGTATACTTTGGCACGCGCTTTTTGCCCGGGCCCACTGACTTTTATTCTTCCGAAAAAAGAGATTATTCCCGACCTCGTTACTTCGGGTCATCCGACGGTCGGAATTAGAGTTCCACAGCATCCGATGGCTCAAGAACTATTGAAATCGCTCGACTTTCCCTTAGCTGCACCCAGCGCCAATAAATTTGGAAATGTGAGTCCTACAAGTGCTTTAAACGTTGAAGAGCAAATCGGAAATGAAATAGAATACATTCTTGATGGCGGCGATTGTGAAGTGGGGCTCGAATCGACTATAGTCACCTTTGAAGAGGAAGAGGTAATTGTACTTCGTTTGGGCGGTATATCGCTCGAACAACTAGAAGAAACGCTCCAAAAACCGGTGAAAGAAGTTCGGACGAGTAGTTCAAAACCACAGGCCCCGGGGATGCTTACAGCTCATTATTCGCCTGGGATTCCGGTACATTTTGGTTCATGGGCCTCACGGCCCGATGGAACCCCTCTCTCAAAAACGGGGTTTTTATGCCTTGAAAAGCCCACTGGTTTCCCAAGCGAAGCCGCAATTTATGAGCTTTCTCCTCGGGCCGATTTAAACGAAGCGGCGCGCCAATTATTCCGTGGATTGCGCTCTTTTAACCCTGAAAAAGTTGAACTAATTGTGGCCGAACCGATGCCGGAATTGGGCTTGGGAAGAGCGATCAACGATCGCCTTCGAAGAGCTGCGGCAACAAATCGATAAGTACAATGCTTCTTTGTACCTTTGTTCTTCTCTAAATTCAGACGATATGTCAAGTTTGATGGTTTTAGCGGGCTTTGTAGGCCCCTGGCAAATAGCCTTAATTGTAGTAGTTGTACTCCTATTGTTTGGAGGTCGTAAAATTCCGGAATTGATGCGCGGATTAGGAAGCGGTATTAAAGAATTTAAAGACGCTACCAAAGAAGACGACAAAGACGACCAAAAAGAGGTCAAGGACTGATTCATGAGCTATACCACGCTTTCAGAAATACAATCGGACCTCGGTAAAGGGGCGCTGACCCTTCCGGAATTAGTGCAGGCCTATCTTGGACGCATTAATGAAGAACAGTCTTTGAACGCTTTTTTAGAAGTGTATGAAGACGAAGCAATGGAGCGCGCACAAGAGATCCAATTGAAAATGGAACAAGGAACAGCGGGACGATTGGCAGGACTTGTTCTCGGAATAAAAGACAACATTTGTTTTAAAGGCCATAAGGTTTCCGCGGCCTCTCATATTTTAGAGGGGTTTGAGTCCTTGTTCAGCTCTACGGTTGTAGACCGCTTATTGGCTGAAGACGTTGTAATTATTGGCCGACTTAATTGTGACGAGTTTGCAATGGGGTCCGCGAATGAGAACTCCTTTTACGGCCCTGTATTGAACCCAAAAGACCGAACAAAGGTTCCCGGTGGATCTTCAGGTGGATCTGCTGCAGCCGTGGCTGCAGGTATGTGCCATGCCGCTCTCGGTAGCGACACAGGTGGATCTATTCGCCAGCCTGCATCGTTTACGGGCATCGTAGGTTATAAGCCTACTTATGGAACTGTTTCACGGCACGGACTCATCGCCTATGCTTCTTCTTTTGATCAAATTGGACCGATGACCAAAAGCGTTGAAGACGCTTCATTATTGCTCGATATCATGGCGGGTCCTGATGAATATGACTCAACGGCTTCACAAGAACGCGAAAAAAGCTACGAGGTTCGTCCGGCCGAGAAGGCCGAAAAGAAAAAAATAGGGTACATCGCTGAATGCATCGAAAGCGAAGGGCTAGACCCAGAAGTTCGTCAGCGAATGATTGATGAAATTGAATGGTTGAGGTCGGAAGGACATACCGTGGAAGAGGTTCATTTCCCTTATTTGGGCTACATGGTGCCTACGTATTACATCCTTACCACGGCGGAAGCATCGAGCAATTTAGCACGTTATGATGGCGTGCATTTCGGTTATAGAAGCGAAACCGCGGAAGGGCTAGAGCCTACGTATAAGCAATCGAGAACTGAGGGCTTTGGAGAGGAAGTAAAGCGTCGAATTATGTTGGGGACCTTCGTACTTAGTTCAGGCTATTACGACGCATATTACGGCAAAGCTCAAAAAGTGCGTCGATTGATTCAAGAAAAAACATCCGAACTTTTAAGTGCGTATGATTTTCTTCTTTCGCCAACCACACCGCACAGCGCCTTTGAACTCGGTAAAAAGTACGACGACCCTACGGTGATGTATTTGGAAGACATCTTCACAGTGCAATCCAATTTAGCTGGAAACCCGGCAATTTCCCTACCCTTAGGAGAAACCAATGCGGGCCTGCCCTTCGGAATTCAATACATGGGTAAACGCAAAGGCGATGTTGAGCTGCTGCAGTTTAGCGCGGATGTAATGAACAAAAGAAGGTGAATAAGTCCTCGTAAAGAGCTCCTTTATCTCGGTAATATTTGGTGACCTTTAAAATCGGAGTACCTCATTCCGAAAAGGAACGTTTTTTACCTATGAGCAAACACTTTTTAAAAAGCATAATTGCCTTAATTGTGCTAATTCCGTCGAGCCTATTTGGCGAAAATGACACTCTTCAATCGCCGTTCAAAGACGATCCCTTCGTAGCCCAATTAGACAGTCTTTTGTACGCGGATTACTTCGTGGCGTTGCCCGCGATTGACTCTTCAAAGGCTTTATCAGAGGGCGAATCTGTTCCTGAGTTTTCGGATAGTACCATCGCCTATCGGCTCGATGTGTTGAATGCGCAAACGCCCATTGAATTGGAATACAACGAGCACGTTGCCCGTTTCATCAATGTGTACGCCTACAATAGACGTGAGCAAGTTTCGCGTATGATGGGTATGGCCCATTTATATTTTCCGCTTTTTGAAGAGGTACTGGATAAGTACGATATGCCCCTTGAGTTGAAGTATTTGGCCATCGTCGAAAGCGCCTTGAACCCCCGGGCAAAATCACGCGTTGGCGCCACGGGACTGTGGCAGTTTATGTACAGCACAGGCAAAATGTACGGACTTGAAGTAAGTAGTTATGTCGACGAAAGGAGTGATCCGATTGCATCGACAGAAGCAGCGGCTCAGTTCATGACGAAACTGTATCAAACATTTGGCGACTGGAATTTAGTTTTAGCGGCCTATAACAGTGGGCCAGGAAATGTAAATAAAGCGATCCGCAGGTCGGGCGGAAAACGCACGTATTGGGAAATTCGCCCTTGGCTTCCCAGAGAAACCCGTGGATACGTACCTGCATTTATTGCGGTAAACTACGTCATGAATTACGCAGATGAGTATAAAATTATCGCCGACGAGGTTACTATTAATCGATTTGAAGTGGACACAGTCGTTTTAAAACGACTTATGACTTTTGAGCAAATAAGCGCATTGCTTCATATTCCATTGGGGGACTTAAAACTGCTGAATCCGCAGTATAAACTCGACATAATACCCGTAGTAAAAGGAAAGCAATACACGTTAACTCTTCCGAGAAAGAAATATGGAGTATTCATTTCCAATGAAGACAGCTTGTATGCCTATGCGGAGGCGGTAATGCCAGGACTTTCCCTTCCTCAGTATGTAGAGATGAACGATCGAATTCGGTACAAGGTGCAATCGGGAGATTACCTGGGGCGAATCGCAATTAAGTACGGTTGTTCGGTGCGGGATATTCAGCGATGGAATCATTTAAAAGGCACCAATATTCGCGTGGGACAACGCCTGACTGTTTACGCAAAGAACGTGGAATCCATTGGGCGAATAACCGGGGTCTCCGAATCGAATATTACCGGCGTAGAGGCGGCCGTAAATGCAGAGGATAAGGCGGAGAAGGAAATCGCCTCAAACGCAACTGAATCCAAAGAAATAGAGCATAAGGAAGCTGCGGCAAGTACAGAAGAGGTGAAGGCGGCCACCAAGGCCAAGCCTGTAGATTATTACATCGTGCAGCGGGGAGACACTCTTTGGGATATAGCTAAAAAGTATGAGGGAGTTAGTTCCGAACAGATCAAGAAGTGGAACAATATTTCTTCGGTACGAAATTTGAAGCCAGGTATGAAACTTAAAATCAACACTGCTTCATGAAAGCACTAATTGTATTCATTACCGGGGGATTCCTTTTATTTTTAACCGCGTGTGCTCCTGGCGAAGGCGATAATGGTAGTTCGAAAGGACTCATTAAGCCCAAAGCGACGGGAAAAATTGGCGAGCTTGTAGTCGTTATGCCAGATTCATGGTGGAACGACACGGCCGGGGCCGCCTTTCGTACTTATTTTGGAAACGAGTATCCCGGATTACCGCAGCGTGAAACCGCTTTTACTTTGGTCCAGATTAACCCAAAGGAGTACAACCGATTATTCAAAACGCACCGAAACTTAATTTTGGTTGAAGAAGACTCTGCCGGATGGGCCTTTGAGTACGATCGGTTTGCCAAGGGTCAATTAGTAATGGCTATTGAGGCACCGAGCGCGGAAGCCTTTGCCGCACTTCTTAGAACGGAAGGGCAAACGGCTGCCAAGGAGTATATGAAAGCGGAAATCGACCGTTTGAACAAAGCGCATGCTTTGGTTCGAACCACCGAAGCAAATGAAGAGCTAGCAAAAATGGGATTGCGCATTACTATCCCGAATGATTTTCGATTGAACAAAGCAGAAGATGGGTTTCTATGGTTTTTTCGGGATAAACGAGAAATAACCCAAGGGGTGGTTATTTATATATCAGACCTATTACCTGACATGGTTATGGAAGAAGGGATAATTGCTGCCAGAGACTCTGCGACGCTTGTTGTCGAAGGAGGTGTGGAAGGAGCGTATATGGCTGTTGAAAAGCTCTATGCCCCTTCATTTGAGGCTACCGAAATTCAAGGGCGCTTTGCCATGAAAACGCGAGGCCTATGGAAAATGGAAAACGATTTTATGGGCGGATCCTTTGTGAACCTCACCATCTGGGATGAAGCCAACCAGCGATCCGTTTCCGTGGACGGATTCGTTTATGCTCCTGGAAAAGACAAAAGAAACTACATGATGGAGCTTGAAGCAATGGTACAATCGCTTCAATTCGTAAACGCTAAATAAGAAGGAAACCTAGGACAACTCTTCTTTCCAGCCGAGTAGATTTTCTCGGTATTGGGACTCGATGACCTTTAGGGCCGTCTTTTTATCAGTAGCTTGTACTGCAATGCGCACTTCCTTTTCAGGGTTCTGCAAAAGCACAATGCCTTTAAATGTTTGGATTAACCTAGCGGTGTTTTTAGGGACTATAAAGGCAAGGAAAAAAGATGGACGAATGCGTAACTACTTAAGAAAGAACCGAGTGCAGTACATCAAGACTTTTTAGCGCGGCAAACTCAGAAAGGTGAATCCGATAATACTGCTCCAAAGCCTTAAGAATCGCGAATCTTTGATCTCCTTGTAAGGGAATACGGGAACAAACGGACCAAGGTTGGTTGAGGAATTGCAAAAGAGGGAGCGACGTGGTTTCCGGTATAAAATCTGGATGAACAGGAGTGCGATTCACGAAGTGTCCTTCTCGGAGATCCAGTATGGATCCGCCCGGGAGGGCGTGGGGGTAGAAACCTAAAAAAGAGCTGAGATTAAGCGCGGTATAAATGGGTAAATTGGTATACGAACTGGGCGATTGCTCTAGAACGGAAACCACTTCTGAAATGAAATCGTACAACTCCGGATGAGGTTCATCCGCGGTAGCGCTGCGCATTACCAACTCCGCGATATACACAGCTATACAGGCTTTAAATGGATCCAAGCGAATTTGGCTCGAATCCCCTTTTTTAACCGCTTCTTTTAACCGTTCAAGACCGCCTTTATTCTTGTAGTAAAGAACCAGATCAAGTTCCTGAAGCGGGCTTAATAACGAAGGCGCAATAGGGCTCGATTTACTTTTAATAGAGGGAATGAGCAAAGACTGAAGGCCGAGTTCTCGAGTATAGATTTTTAGAATAACGCTGCGGTCGCCGTAGGGAAAATGATGCAGTATGAGCCCCGCTGTTTTCGTTAGCATTTTAACGTACGATCATGATTTTCGTAACGGCTGTCTCGGAACCATCGTCATTTGTTAGAAAAACCAAATAAACGCCTGTAGCAACTTCTTGTCCAGAAAAAGACTTGCCATCCCAAATGGCTTGGCCCCCCAAGGCAGTGGTTTCAAAAACGATGTTCCCCGAAATATCAGTGATTTTCACACTGGCGTTTTCAACGAGTCCTCGAATACCAATTTCACCCTTATATTCGGGTCGAACAGGATTTGGATAGGCGTATACGTTTTCGAAAGTTTGAGCCCCTTCTAAAGCCCCTCCACGATACGAAATGATGCCTTTTTGGGTACCAAAATATACTTCACCGTTGTCGGGGTTAATGGCGATGTCTTGAATGTTGTTTGAAAATAGCGGCGAGTTTTCTTCGGTAAAATGAAGAAGCTCTTCACGACCGTCTTCGGACATGAGAAACACTCCGCTGCGAGCGGTTCCAAACCACTTTCTATTTGCGCCGTCAATGGCAATGCTTGTAACGGATTCATTCTCTAACAGCTTTGCCACATATCCGTCTTCTTGAACAAGGATGTGTTGCGCGTCGTAATTTTGGCCCGAAAATATTCGGCTTGGAGTAAAGAAAGTTACCACACCTTGATTTGTTCCTACCCAAACGGCTCCGTTTTTGTCTTTTGCCATGCTGAGCACAGTGTTCGATGACAACGCCCCTTTCCCGATGGCGGTGGTAAGTTGTGTAATTTGATCATCTTGATCGTTAGCAAGGGAATTATTGTGATTATAAACTACAATGCCATCATTTCGTAGTTGTACCCATAGTTGATCGGAGTCATCCACCAGAATAGATTTTATGGGCAGTGACGAAGGGGCAAATCCGGCCAAACTATAACTAAACCACTCGGAGTTTCTCGTTCGAACGACGAGGGGCTTATCCGTGCTAGAGTTCGTCATCCAAATGCGCCCTTGGCTGTCAAAATCGATTCCGCCAATGAGCGTAAAGCCGGCTTGACCTACCTTTTCAAGGAGAATGGAATTGGTGTAATCATCAATGTTTTGAAGATCGCCATTGGCATTCCAACGAAGGAGGCCTCGGGCATAGCTCGCCCCCCAAACGATATCTTTTTGAATAGGGTCGAAGCGAAGCTCGACGATGTCAAAAGCCGAGTCTTGATCGGAGGGTGTACTCGGAATCCAAAGGTTTTCTCTTTGGATTTGCATGGCGTTGCGGTTAAAGAGGTTGTTGAAGGATCCGTTTACCCCACCGGCGGCAACCCATAGGTCTTTGTCACGAGCGACCATGTTAAAAACACGACTCGATTGAGGTCCTTCCGGCACATAATTAGGCGCTAAAAAGCCATTCCAATGCCGTACCAATCCGGCGCTACTGGTCCCGACAAAATACTCTTGATTATTCGGATTACCTTTTATCGCCGCGGTAACATCGAGCGGGTAGGTAAGGTCGGCTTGAGTCAAATTGGCGACCATGTTCAAGTCGGTATCATAGGAAACCATGCTGAAGTAGGTCGATTGCATGATTTCATTGCCATTGGAAGTAAGACGATTTCTGGTCCAAGTGCCCATTTCTGTGAAGGGAATCCAATCGCTTCCCGATTGATAATAAACGATATCGTTGTTATTAATCTCGCTTTGTTGATTTACGAAAACGGAATTATTGAAGTAGGTCAATGTGTTAATGGGGCCAGTAAGAATTGGGTCTTTCGTCCAAGAAGTGAAATCGCGCAAATTCGGACTGTTGATATCGGCAAAGTACACCCCTTCATCAGTGGCGGCCCAAAGGTTTACTCCGTCGAAGGTCATTTCATTGATACCTACCTGGCTCCCGTTGTCGCCGATGAAATAAGGCCCATCAAATTCTTGTCGTTCAATATCGAACTCAACAATTCCAAAGGCGCAGCTCAAGAACATTCGTTGGTCTACTGAAAGAATGTGGTTAATCGATTTGTCGCCAATAATATTATATCGCTGGATATCGAAAAAGGAAGTCAAAATCCCGTTATCCAGGATATCAATGATTTGGTTGTCGTATGCGATAACAATTTGCCCGGATGGCGGGTGCTCACTCATCGCGGTAATGCGAACTGCAGACAAACCATCAATTTTGCTTTTTATTTCCACGGACCTGAGATCGCGATCGTAATAAAACAAACCGCTTTCACAAGCGACGACTACTTGTTCTTCTTGCACGACCAAATCGACCACATTGTTGTAGGGCAAATAATTTCCCCAACCGCCGAGGGGAAGAATTTCTTGCGCATATCCAATAAATTGAAGCGAAAGAAGAAATAAGAAAAAGGCCTTTTTCATGAATGTCGATTTGCAGAATAAAGAACGCACATTTTGGAAAATTAGTTTGAAAAGCAAAGATTCGTCCTAATGCACTGAAAATGAAGCGGTTGCAGGCCGCCTTTTTTAACGCCCTCAGCCCGCTTTTCTCGCCTCGAGAAGCATAAGGGTCTACACAGGCCTAAAAACGGCTAAAACCTCCTTTTTTGGCTTCTTATTGCTTTTTAAAGACGTAGATCAAAGAGCTGTATTCTCCATTGCGCCTAGCGGCGCGATTTGATCTGAGGCCGGACCAAAAAGCAGAGAATAAATTGGAGCGGCCCGATTTATACTTTTCGCTGAGAAGGCTCACGTAAAAAGAGTCAAAAACCATGGGCTTCGTTTCTAAATGGGAAAATCCGTTTTTCAAAAACAAATCTTTCATTCCTCCCTGACTAAAATGAAAAAGATGTCGGGGCACATCAAAAGCGGCCCAATGCTTTTTGTAGTGTTTTGCGTCCCAAGACTTGAAATTAGGAACCGCGATAATCGCAATGCCACCTTTTTTCAGAATGCGCCACAATTGTGATACTGTTTCGTTAGGGTCCGGCACATGTTCCAGTACGTGCCACATAGAAAGGCCCTCCCAAGACCCGTCGTTTATTTCGGAAAGGTCGGGGTTTGAAAACAAGGAAGCGCTCAGTTTTTGCTCGGCTTTTGCACGAGCCCCGCTATTGGGTTCCATTCCGTTCACCTTCCATCCATTGCGTTTGAGTTCCAGTAAAAAATCACCCGTTCCACATCCGATGTCGAGAAGCGATTTGTCTGGAATATGTGTTGAGACAAGTTTCCTTTTCTGAACTAGGGCGTGCTTTTTAACGGCTTGGTAGATGCGGTCGACAAACCCTTTCGCGCTATCGGTGTGCGAGATATAGGCATCCGACTCGTAATAGCTACCTAAGTCTTCAAGGCTGGGCCTAGGATTTGTTACAAGAATAGATTCGCTTTCATTGGCGTCTATTTGGAATGTTTTTTTGGAAACGGTTTCGTCGACGCAAGATATGTAGGGGTGCAGTTCCGTATCGGTCACTGGGCACTTTTCGAATTTTTTCATTGGTTGTTCCACGTGAAACATTAACGGCCCATATGGACCAATAAGACATTAATATCTGCTGGGTTTACTCCGCTAATTCTACTCGCTTGCGCGATGTTTACAGGGCGTATCTCGTTGAGTTTTTCCCGAGCTTCTAAAGACAATGATTGAAGCCTGTCGAAATCAAAAGTATCCGGAATTCTTATCCCTTCTAATCGAACCAGCTTTTGTGCGTTGTCGTGTTCTCGATCAATATAACCCTTGTATTTAAGTTGAATCTCAGTCTGCTCAAGCTCTTCCGAACTAAGTCCTCTGGCGTCGGCGAATTCTTTTACGCTGGCAATCTTCAAGAGGTCCTGTACACCTACTTGAGGCCGTGAAAGCAATTGATCCAGCTTTCTTTTTTGATCAATTTCCGCGCTGTTTAATCCATTGAGAATTGGATTGGCTTCCTTTGGGTCAACGCTTGTTTCCTTTAAGAAGGAAAGAAATTCTTTGGTATTCTTTTGCTTTTCTTGCACACGCTCCAAGCGTTCTGTTGAGGCGAGCCCCATTTCATGAGCTAAAGGGGTCAAGCGCAAATCGGCGTTATCTTGTCTAAGTAGGATGCGATACTCAGCTCTTGAGGTAAACATGCGGTAAGGTTCTTCCGTGCCTTTTGTAATGAGATCATCAATAAGAACGCCTATGTAGGCGTCTGATCGTTTTAGAATGAGGGGGTTTTGCCCGTTCACCTTTCGGTGTGCATTTATTCCTGCCATTAGCCCTTGACTAGCGGCTTCTTCGTATCCTGTGGTGCCGTTGATCTGACCGGCAAAAAAGAGTCCTTCGACGAGCTTGGTTTCCAGACTGTGTTGTAATTGCGTCGGTGGAAAGTAATCGTATTCAATCGCGTATCCTGGCCTGAATATTTTGGCATTTTCAAAACCTTCGATCTTTCGAATGGCGTTGTATTGTACCTCTTCAGGCAATGAAGTGCTAAATCCGTTGACGTAGATTTCAACGGTATCCCAACCCTCTGGCTCAACAAAAATTTGATGCTGGTCTTTATCCGCGAAACGGTCAATTTTATCTTCGATAGAAGGGCAATATCGAGGACCAATGCTCTGAATTCTGCCATTGAACATCGGACTTCTGTCGAACCCGGTTTTGAGTACATCGTGTACTTCCGGACTGGTATAGGTAATCCAACAAGAGCGTTGTGTCAATAATGGCTTGGTGTCCGTAAAGCTGAATTTTGCAGGAGCTGCATCGCCGGGCTGTTCGGTCATTTTTGAATAGTCCAGACTTCTGCCGTCAACACGCGGAGGTGTTCCCGTTTTCATTCGACCGTGATCAAAACCTAGCTTTATGAGTTCTTCGGTAATACCGGTAGAGGCGCGCTCTCCAGCTCGTCCTCCTCCGAAATTTTTGTCTCCAATGTGAATGAGTCCGTTTAGGAACGTTCCGTTCGTTAGAACGACGGATTTGGCTCTGGCTTCTACCCCGAGTCCAGTGCGCACGCCAACAATTTTGTCCCCTTCAATGAGTAATCCAGTAACCATGTCCTGGAAAAAGTCCAAGTTGGGCGTTTGCTCAAGCATGATTCGCCATTTTTCTGCAAATCGCATACGGTCGCTCTGAACCCTGGGGCTCCACATTGCTGGCCCTTTGGAGCGATTGAGCATCCGGAATTGAATGGCCGTTTCGTCTGAAATGATTCCGCTATATCCACCGAGGGCGTCTATTTCGCGGACGATTTGACCCTTTGCAATTCCACCCATAGCGGGGTTGCAGCTCATTTGCCCAATGGTCTGAAGGTTCATTGTAATCAGCAGAGTGGAAGAACCGAGGTTCGCCGCCGCCGCTGCCGCCTCCGATCCGGCGTGACCTGCACCTACAACAATTACATCGTATTCTTGAGCAAACATTCTTTATTTGGTTTCACGTGGAACAATTCCATAGTTGAAGTCGTAACTAACTGTAATTCAAAAATTTAGGGTGCAAAATTAGTGAAAACGAATGAAATTCCAAGGAGAAAAGTCAAATCCCTAATGCCGAGGGCAGACGAGCAAGGCATTCATTTTCTGAAGAACGCATTTCGGCCTTCAGCTCCGGACTGCTGTCTTCCATTCCCAGTAAGTGTAACACCCCGTGTATCATCACCCGAGAAAGTTCTTGTCTAAACGGGACTTCAAAGGCCTTTGCATTGTCCTGAACTCGCTGTGTTGAGATGAATAAATCTCCGCTAATAAAGATATCTTGTGAATAATCGAAAGTTATAATATCCGTGTAATCGTCATGATTGAGGTACTTCTGATTAATCGTCAATAGGTATTCATCATCGCAAAAGATATACGTGATCTCTCCACAGTTTCTACCCCGTTCTTCAATGCACGATTCGACCCACATGGCGTATCCCGCTTGTTCATCGTCCGATAGGTTAAAGTTGTTCTCACTTTGGAAATAGAGCGCCATTAGTTACTTATTCCGTTAAAGTATTCATTCACGAGGTTTTTGTAAAAGGGCGCCAATTGTGGTGGAACCGTTCGTAACATTTCGGCTTGTTGTGACTTTAATTTTTGGTATTCAATAAAGGCATTGGGCTTTCGGTCAATGGTTCCTACAGCTTCTTTCGATTCTCTTTTATTGTCGTATTCCCGCTCTCTTTCTGCATTCTCGGCCTCCAAAAGTTTGGTCAATATTTCTTCTTGACGCTGAAGTGTCTCTTGTGTTATTTGACGGTTTACCAAATCGCGTTCCGTTTCTTCCATCTTTTTCATCGCATCTTGGAGTCCGCCCGGACCCGATCCATTCTCTCCATCCTCTCCCATTTGGTCGGCCATTTCACGCAATTGTTGACGCAGAGCCTCTTGTTGAGCGGCCATTTTCGCCAGTCCCTGACTCATTTTTTGACCTTGCCCCCCTTGACCTTGCCCCTCGCCTTTTTGCTCTCCAGGCTTTTGGCCATTTTCCATTTGACCCTTCATCTTCTTCATTTCCTCTGCAAGCTTCTGCTGCTGCTTCATCATTTCCGACATGCTCGGGGCGCCATTGTTCGGGTTTTCACAGCTTTGAGAGCCTTTCATCATGGACGCCATAGAATTCTGCATCTGGTTCAAAACCTCGCTTAAAAGAAGCGCCAAATTGTTCGTCGAAGTCATGACGTATTGCTGTCGCATAGTGGCTTCATTAGTTCTTCTTTCCGCTAATTCGCTCAAGGCCATATCCATGTTGCGATTGATTTCGGCCATTTCCTTGTTGATCACGCTTTCTATTTGAATCACGCGCTTACTTAAGGCAAATAAGGAGTCTTCAATTAACTTCGAATCTTCCTTCAATTCATTTTGTCGGCGAATAATGTCCACGAACTTCGGATCGTTTCTGTTTAGTCCAGACGTTTCATTGATCAACTGCTCTTGTTCAAAGCTCAAGCGAACCAAATTATCGAGGAGTTGACGCAACGCCTCCATATCTTCTTGCTGTTGCTGTTTCCCCATGCTTTGTTCAAGACTTTCTAAGGAATCGCTGAGTTCGTCCATTTTTTCCTTGGCCTTCTTTTGCTTTTCAGAAGCGTCTTTCTTGTCTTTTTGCTCTAATTTTTCGGAAGCGCTGTTCATTTCCTTTTCGATTTCTTTTTCAAGTTCATCGGTATCAGGCATGTCGTTTTTGAATTCGAGGTCATCATTTTTCTTTTCTAGATCTTCCAAATCTTTTTGAAGTTCCTCAAATTCTTCGTTCAGCTTTTCCTGCTCCTCTTTCAGCTCTTGATCACTTTTTTCTCCGTTTTCCGTTTCTTTCTGAAGGTCGTCTTGCTTTTCTTTGAGCGCATCGAGTTTATCCATCGACTCTTGAAGTTTTTCTTCAAACTCAAGTTGTTTAAATAGCTCCAGATTGCGATCCAATTCTTTTTCTAACTCTTCATTATTTAAGCGCAATTCGTCAATTTGCTTTTGCATTTCGTCCTTATTCAGCTCTTCCATTAGCTTCTGAATATCTTCCATCAACTGCTTCATTTCCTCGGACATCAGCTCGTTGAACATTTTTTCAAGCTGCTCTTGTTTCTGCTGAATGCGCTCTTCTTGCTGCGTATATTCTTTTTGATTTTTATTGTTTTTTTTGTTCTCGCGATTCATCTCTTCCATGTTCTGCTCGAGCTTCTTTTGCTTGTCGAGCAAATCAGATAATCTTTGTTTATCGCTAAAATCAAGTTTCTTTTTATCGAGCATGCGCTTTTGAAGCTCATCCAAATCATCTTGAATATCCTTCGCTAAGTCGATACTTTCTTCGAGTTTGTCCTTAACGTCTTCTTTACTTTTGGCATTCTGCGCTTGAAGTTCCTCTATAGTGGGCGCTTGATACATCTGGGTTTGCGATCGGACCGATTTAGGTCCGTTTACTCCGTCGTTATCAGAGAGCTCAAAGTAGTATTCAACTTGATCTCCGGCCGTTAGGCCGAGTGTGCTAATATCAAAACTGTGGAAAAAAGTATGAGCCGTAACTCCTCTCGGAACGGGCAGCATTTCGACCTCCATAGGCGAAGGGCCTTCTTCTTTGATCACTCGGTATTGAAACGTGAGCCGCGAAAAGCCGTAGTCGTCTTTCCCCGATCCTCGGAAGTACAAAAGTCGATCATTCGCGCTATCTGCTTGCTCTTCAAGGTTTAGTACAGGGTAAGCATCTTGAATTACACGAATAAAATACTCAGCGGTATCGCCGCCTTTAACAAACTCGTTTTCGGTAGCAATACCGTAGCGCAAATCTTGTCGAATGGACGCCTCATAGGCATATCGGTTTTCAGCCAATCGCTCAACATTGAATAAGGTGTCGCTAAAAAGTAAAGTAATGGCATTCGTATTTCTCGTGGAGAAATCCCATTTGGCTTGGGTGCCTGCTGGCACAACTAAGTCACCTGAATTTTTCAGCGTTTCTGGTTTCCGGCCGGTATAGGCCGGATAAATAAGCGAGACTTCGAAACCGAGTAAAGCCGGATCAGGAAGGGCTTTTAAGGTATAAGGCCCGGAGGAGAAGCCCGCCGCAGCCAAATTAAACTCCGTATCCGCCTGGACGTTTTTGAAGGTATATCGATAGGCATTTCGCCCTACGGTCGGAAGACGAAATCGATTTCCATTTAATTCCAAATACACTTTATCCGGCAATTCTTCTCCGGCAATTCGAACTTCCAATTCAAAATCGCGATTTTTAACAACCTCTAACTCTCCGTTTTCAATGAAAATGTGAAAAGGCATTTCCGGGACAAACTCGCGATTGTAATTGATTACTTGTTGCGTTCCTTGAGTGAGTACTTTTCGATTGCCACTCAACAAAAGCACCAAAATAATGACGGCCGGGGCCACCAGGTAGCGCAGGTATTTTTTGTTCTGTCTAAAATCAACGGCTTTCGTAAACTGTATTGGTTGTAGGGTTTTGCTCTTTTGATCAATGGAAGCGAGAATTAAATCGCTACCTCCAGACGCTGCCCGGTGCAACTGCAAAACATTCAACAAACGATCATCTACCTCTGGGAAATACTTTCCAATGATTTTGGCAGCACGGTCGTGATCTATTCGATCGCCAATCTTAAATAATTGGAGCAGTGGATATATGATGAACCTAACGAGAACAAGCGCAGCAAGGCCAACAAAGAGCCAAAATAAGATCGCCCGAGTACCTGTATTTAATTGCCCGAAATAGGCTAATACGGAAACGGCAATGAATGCGCTGGTGATCAGCGCACCACTGTAAATAGCTCCTTTTAGGAGCAAATTGTGATAGTACTTTCGAATGAAAGCATCTAGTTTCTTTAATAATAAAGCGTACGTATCCACTACTTCAATCTATTTAACGCTTTGTCAGCTTCTATATAACTCCATTTCGAAGGAAAAGGTGCACGAAAGATACGGTTTTAATGTACTATCTTTGCCGCCCTAAAAAGGCGTTTAAACCATGCAAAATCAAGGTGTTCGCGTACGTTTCGCTCCAAGTCCGACAGGTCCATTACACATGGGTGGGGTTAGAACGGCACTCTATAACTATTTATTTGCCCGTAAAAATAATGGGACCTTTCTATTGCGACTGGAAGATACGGACCAATCTCGGTTTGTTCCAGGAGCCGAGTCCTATATTGTTGATTCGCTGAAATGGTGCGGAATTGAAATTGATGAAGGAATTTCCGCTGAAGGTCCGCATGGCCCGTATCGCCAATCAGAAAGAAAGGAAATGTATCGGGAGTACGCAGACCGATTAATTGAAAGCGGTCATGCCTATTATGCATTCGATACCTCAGAAGATTTAACTGCGATGCGCGAGCGTATGAAGGCAGCCGGAGTACCGAGCCCGCAATACAATCACATCACCCGTGAGCATATGCAGAATTCTTTGGTGTTGCCGCACGATCAAGTTGAAGAACGATTGGCCAAAGGCGAGCCTTATGTAATTCGCATTAAGATGCCTCGTAATGAAGAGGTGAAATTTGAGGACGTGATCCGCGGATGGGTTTCTGTGAATACGAATAACCTCGACGACAAAGTGCTTTTCAAATCGGATGGAATGCCCACGTACCATTTAGCCAATATTGTCGATGACCATTTAATGGAAATCTCGCATGTAATTAGGGGAGAAGAGTGGTTGCCCTCAGCACCGCTTCACGTTCTTCTCTATCGTTATTTGGGTTGGGAAATGCCGCAATTTGCCCATTTGCCTCTAATTTTGAAGCCCGATGGAAATGGAAAATTGAGTAAGCGCGATGGAGACCGCCTCGGCTTTCCCGTTTTTCCATTGCAATGGAACCCGGAAGAAGGCGAATCGAGCTCGGGTTATCGCGAACAGGGATATTTCCCTGGGGCTTTCATTAATATGTTGGCTTTTTTGGGTTGGAATCCTGGAACCAACGAGGAGCTTTTTTCTATGGACGAGCTCATTGAACGCTTTTCTTTAGATCGGGTAAATAAGGCCGGAGCGAGGTTCGACCCGGACAAAACACGCTGGTTTAATCAGCAATATTTGCGCGCTTTTAGCGATGAAGAGTTAGGGCAGTTTTTGCTTCCTAAAGTTGAAGAAGCAGGCTTTTCAAGTGATGTGATCTATTGCGCAAAAGTGGCTTCTGTCATGAAAGAACGCGCCACGTTTGTTCATGAGATGTTGGAAGATGGGCGCTACTTTTTTGAAGCCCCTTCAGAATACGACCCAAAAGCATTGAAAAAATGGAAAGAAGACACGCCTGAAATTGTCGCTTCTTTAAACGAAAAGCTTTCCGGAATAAGCGACTTTACGTCGGAATCTGTAGACGCAGCTTTCCATGGATTTATGGAAGAGCGCTCATTGGGATTCGGAAAAGTAGGACCGGGATTTCGATTGGCTTTAACCGGAAAAGGAATGGGCCCATCGTTGCCCGATATTGCCGCTATTTTGGGTAAAGAAGAAACCCTGAGTCGCTTGAATGCGGCCCTTGAAAAACTCGGGTAATGGGCGTTATTGAAGTTTCGAATATTCAATTGTACGCCTACCATGGCTGTATGGACGAAGAAGCGCGTATTGGCTCGAAATACCGAGTAGACGTACTTCTCAAGGCAGATTTAAAAAAGGCAGCATTTACCGACCAACTGGACCATACCGTTGACTATGTGCACGTTCATCAGGTTGTGCGAGAGCAAATGGAAATTCGCGCAAAACTCCTTGAAGTAGTTGCGCAGAGAATCATCGATCAATTGTTAAAGCAGCTTCCCCTTATTGAAGAAGTCTCCGTTACCGTGCGCAAAATGACTCCTCCAATCATGGGCAATGTAGAAAGCGTGGCTGTTACGTTAAGCGAATCGCAAAAAGGCTAACTTTAGCCTTATGAAGCGACTGTTACTACCTCTCATCGCCCTTTTTTTGTGCACTCCGGCTTGGGCACAAATCAGCGCAGGCGGAACTCCTCCTAGTTGGCATCAGGCAACAACGATCCCCACGCAAGAAGTTACTTTTCCAAACCAAAATGTATTTGCCCTGCGGGCAGATGCAGAACAGGTTTATGAAACGGGAGGACCCTATAGGGTGGGGGTTGAAGTACTGAAAAAGCTGGACTCGAGAACGGCAGGTCGTTGGTATCGCGCATCGAATGGAGCTCGTTTTTGGAAGCTAACGATACGGGCACAAGACGCTCAAGCAATAGGGGTGTTATTCGACCAAATCTTCCTTCCGGAAGGAAGTGAATTATACGTCTATAATGAGGATCATTCTGAAAAACTGGGCGCGTTTACATCCTTCAACAACTCTTCGGAGGAATGGGCGATAGCGCCGATACGAGGCGCTACTCTTATCATTGAATACTATGCCTCTGCCGATGTTAAGGAGAATCCGATCCTTGAAATTAGAGGAATTAGCTACGTTTTTCGGGGATATAAAAAACCGGAAAATCGGGCTGGATTTGGTGACTCGGGGCCTTGTCAAGTGAATATGAATTGTGCTGAAGGAAACCAATGGAGAAATGAACAGCGGTCTGTGGTTCGTATATTGACCAAATCGGGTTCTTTTTTCGGATTCTGCTCTGGGGCCCTTGTTCGCACCATTGATGGATCGTGTCCGCCCTATATTCTTTCTGCAGATCACTGCGCCATGAATACGTCTACCAGTGATTTTAATCAATGGGTATTCTACTTCAACTACGAAGGGCCGAATTGCGCAAACCCGGCGAATGAAGTTGGTTTAACAAGCGAATCTATTTCGGGTTGTGATCTAATTGCGAGCAGTGGTGTAGGGGATATTTCGGCCGGAAGTGATTTTCTCTTAGTGGAGCTGGCCAATGATGTACCCACCTCCTACCAGCCGTTTTATTCGGGATGGTCGCGGGAATCGACGGCGGCAACGAACGGTGTCACCATCCATCATCCGTCGGGTGATATCAAGAAAATTTCAACCTACAATCAAAGCCTTCTAACGGGTTCTTGGCCTGGGACGAGCACCCCAAATCGCCACTGGCAGGTTTATTGGACGGTAACCACGAACGGGCATGGAACTACGGAAGGAGGGTCTTCCGGGTCACCAATGTTTAACGAATTTGGCGAAATTGTTGGCGTACTCTCGGGCGGGTTCTCAGGATGTACCACAACTTCGAGCCTCGACTATTACGGAAAATTTAGTACCGCTTGGTCCATGGATGGAACGGCGGCGAATCAACGTTTATCTCCTTGGCTCGATCCAGATAATACGGGGATCCAAACCCTTCCGGGCACCAATCCGCCTTGTATCCTTTTCAGCGTTGAAGAATGGGAAGGTATTGAGGTATCCGTGTACCCGAATCCAACGAGCCGAATTCTTTATTGGGAAACCCCGCAATTGACGCAGCGCTTAGAAGTAATAGATGCAATGGGAAGGGTTGTTTTAGTTTTTGAGCCAAATGAACTGAAAGGGGAAATAAACGTCGCTACCTGGGCACCCGGGGTGTACTTTTTGAGAATGGAAACATCTGAAAATCGAGCCACAACGCGTTTCATCGTGCCGTAAGGCACTTCTTTGATGCTTGAAAAACTTATTGTAATTTTGCCACCCCTGATGGTCCTGTGGCCGAGCGGCTAGGCAGAGGTCTGCAAAACCTCGTACACCGGTTCGAATCCGGTCGGGACCTCCACTTAAAAAGAGCCTGCATTTAACGATGCAGGTTTTTTTTGTCTTGTTCCCATCCTTTTGCCTCGTTTCGGCGTAATTCTAATGTAACCCTCTGGGCACCATGAATTATACGGTACAAATAGAACGCGAAATTGAAGCACAAAGAATTGAGCTGGGAAGCCACCCAGTTTATATGGGGGTGCACAATGTGTCGGGGTTACTTCGAATGATGGAGTTCCACATTTTCGCTCAGTTCGATTATGCCGAAATCAGTAAATCGATCTCGGAAAAACTGCCTTGGTCATTTGCGCCAAAAAGCCAGCAGTTAGCAACCGAGTATTTAGATACCATGCGCTCAATGGGTGCCGATATGCGTTCGATAGACACCTATTTATCATTGAAAAAATCGGGAGTAATTCCTTTAGACGCCCTCCGGCATTGCGGTGCAAGACCTGAAATAGTTTACTTTTCAACGTATTCGCATTGGGTGGCTAAACGCGCGCCTTTACATGTTGCTTTGGGTATTGTAGCATGGGCGCGGGAGCACAGAGTACACGAAACATTTATTAGGGCCTTGCTCGAATCGTCGAAGCCTCTATCGGGCCGATTAAAGCCACTTGATTTGTTTATACCCGACTACCTCGCTTTTCCTAGGGAGAAAGCGGCTAAAACTGCGCGGTTACTCTTATCGGATTTATGTAAAGAGGATGATGAAAAATGGTATCAAGTGCGCGAACACGTCCAAAAAACGATGCGATTGAGACGTCGAGCTTGGGACGGACTTTTAAACGAGCTTGTGATCGCTTAACTTGGCTGGGTGGCCAAACTTCCAATT
>CBFIAJ010000009.1:37714-42164 GCA_965660515.1 Flavobacteriales bacterium
ACGTATAGACGGTGTTTTGACTTCAGGGATCATCGTCGAAACAGAGGCGTATCGCGGACATAACGACCGTGCCAGTCATGCCTCAAAAGGTACTCCAACGCCAAGAACAGCCGTCATGTTCGGACCGCCCGGCATTGCTTATGTGTATTTGTGCTACGGAATACACCATTTATTTAATGTTGTAACGAACGGCCCTCAACGGGCCGATGCAGTCCTTATTCGCGCTTTAGAACCCCTGGAAGGAATGAGCACAATACTCAAGAGAAGATCAATGGTTAAAATGGAGCCTCGCGTAACTATGGGGCCGGGCAGCTTAAGTAAAGCGATGGGGATCGACAGAGCATTGAACGGAATCCCTTTAGTGGATGATCAGGTGTGGATAGAAGACCCGGAGATAATGCCCGAATATGAAATTGTTCCCAGCGCGCGTGTTGGCGTTGACTATGCCGGAGAAGATGCACTTCTTCCTTGGAGGTTTTTTGTGAAAGGGAATAAATTTGTCAGCAAGCCCAGGTCATAAAGCTAGCCAAGGGCAACATCCAAGCTCATCATCACAATAAACCCGGCAATAAAACCAAGTGTTGCGACATCGGTGTATTTATCTTTTTGTGTTTCGGGAACGACCTCTTCAATAACCACGTAAATCATGGCACCTGCAGCGAAAGCGAGGGCATAGGGGAGAATGGGTTGTGCTACCATTACTGCCGCGGCGCCAATAACACCGGCAATGGGCTCTACAATCGCACTTAACTGACCATACCAAAAGCTGCGACCCGCACTTACTCCTGAGCGCCTTAATGGCATAGAAACGGCAATGCCTTCCGGAAAATTCTGTAATCCAATACCAATGGCTAAGGCTACTGCAGCACCCAACTCTGCCCCGGGGACTCCACTCGCGAAAGCACCAAAGGCAACACCTACAGCAAGGCCTTCTGGGATATTGTGGAGGGTAATCGCCATTACGAGCAAGGTGGTTTTATGCCATTTGGTTTCTGGACCTTCACTTTCTTCTTTTTTGAAGTTGATATGTAGGTGAGGAACGAATTTGTCCAGGGCATAAAGGAACAGCGCACCCGCACCAAATCCAATCGCCGGCGGAAGCCATCCGGGCAATCCTTGGGCTTCACTCATTTCAATTGCCGGAGCTAAAAGGGACCAATAACTTGCCGCGATCATGACTCCGCCCGTAAATCCGAGCATTGCATCGAGCCATTTTCTGCTCATATCCTTGAAGAAAAACACAAGCGAGGCCCCCGCTGCGGTTACCAGCCAAGTAAAGGTGGTTGCAATTAGAGCTTGAATTATAGGCCCTTTTTCAAGGAACCAATCGGGTAAAATATCCATTAGACGCGTTTTACGAAAAGGTTTTTGGTCACTGCAGCACTTACCGTTTGTCCTTGCCCCCCATCGAGCCGTAGGCGCATACTGCGATCAAATGAAATGATTTCGAGCACTTCTAAATGTGTGCCGAGGCCAATGCTTTCGGCATTTAGGTATTTTAAAAAATCGGTACTGCTATCCAATACCCCGACCACGACAGCTGTTTCACCGGGTTTTAAATGATCAAGTGTTGGGGCTTTTCGCGGTTCGATATGTCCATTGGCGTCTGGAATAGGGTCGCCGTGTGGGTCGTGTGCTGGAAAATCAAGAAATGAATTGAGTCTTTCAGTGAGCTCTGGCGCTTGAACATGCTCCAATTGTTCGGCCATATCGTGTACTTCGTCCCACCCAAAGTGGAGCTTTTCTACTAAAAAGGTCTCCCAAAGACGGTGCTTTCGGATCACTTTAAGCGCGCTGTGAAGCCCCCCTTCAGTGAGTTGTACCCCTTGATATTTTTGGTAGGCGACTAATTTTTTGTCCGCGAGCTTTTTAACCATGTCAGTCACGGAGGACGCCTGTGATTGTAGACGCTCAGCCAGAGCATTCGTTGAAACAGGAGTGTCCGTGTCCACGGAGAGCGAATAGATCGCTTTCAAATAGTTTTCTTCAGATTGTGTATGAGTCATATTTAGATTTGCCAACAACTAAATTTAGGCAAATCTAAATAAAAATGAGTGCAAAAAAGAAACCGGTTCGAAAACCGGCTTCTAAATTCATAAGAGGTGATGGATTATCCAGCTGCAAAGCGGCGAGCAACCTCGTCCCAGTTAATCACATTGAAAAAAGCATTGATGTAATCAGGTCTTCTGTTTTGGTAGTTTAAGTAGTAAGCATGTTCCCAAACATCGAGTCCTAAAATGGGTGTTCCATTACAATCAACAACGTCCATTAGCGGGTTGTCTTGGTTCGGCGTACTGCAAACCGCTAGCTTTCCATTTTCAACACAAAGCCAAGCCCATCCAGATCCAAACTGAGTAGCAGCAGCATTCGAAAAAGCGTCCTTAAACGCCTCGAAGGATCCGAAGTCGCGATCAATTGCAGCAGCTAATTCTCCTGAAGGGTTTCCACCTCTGTTTGGGCCCATAACCGACCAAAATAAATCGTGGTTGTAAAATCCACCGCCATTGTTTCGAACGCCTGCTCCATGAGCCGAAATATTCGAGAGGATACTTTTAATCGAAGATCCTTCAAGGTCAGATCCTTCAATAGCAGCATTTAATTTAGAGGTATATCCAGCGTGGTGCTTGCTGTGGTGAATTTCCATGGTGCGTGCATCGATATGTGGTTCCAATGCATCGTACGCGTAGGGGAGTGAGGGTAATTCAAAAGCCATTATTTTCTTTTTTTAGATTGTACTTGATTAAAGAAGGCTAACAAAGCTACGAATTGAATGGTTCTTCACGGCTATTTTGAGCGTATCCTTACCTTATCGAAATAATTTCCGCGATGAAAATGACCGTGAAAAGCTAGTTTAACACTCGAAAACGAACTCATGAAATTTCAGCCGATCGCCCTTCCCTCATTTCCTCTGAAAGCAAAACAAGAAAAGCGCATAAAGCACTTTAACGAGCTTCTAGTAGAATTGGAAGAAAAAGTACTGCCTTCGGAATTAGAGAAACTGGTTCAGGAAGAAGTAGAATTGATTCCTTCAAAAGAGAACCGGAGGAAATTCTTATTGCAGTTGCATAAGTCGCAGCGCCGAATACTGTATCAATTGGAAAAACAAATGAAGTTAGTTCCGAAACGATACTACATGCAGTACTATATGATTCTCGGCATGGTCATTTTGGGAGCCCCTATAGGCAGTATATTTATCGGTCTGTTCGATAATGGGGCCGCCTTTATGGGCGCTGGTTTTGGAATCGGATTGGCTCTAGGAATCGCTTTTGGAACCCAAAAAGATCAAACGGCAGCAAGCGAGGGACGTCAACTAAATTGGGAATCGCCCGGCTATTAGTGTTTTTTTAAGGAGGCGGCATCCGACACCTCAATTCCGAGCGCCTCGTAGACGTAGTCAAACGTCGATAAAATGTCGGGGATTCCATTCACAATTGCTACATCGTGTTCAAAATGAGCGCTGGGCATTTTATCTTGAGTAACAATACTCCACCCATCCTTTAACTGACGAATATGTCGTGTTCCCATATTGATCATAGGTTCTATGGCTAATACCATACCATTGACCAATTTTTTTCCGCGTCCCGGGCGGCCGTAATTGGGCACCTGTGGATCCTCGTGCATCACACGACCAAGTCCATGCCCTACGAGTTCCCGAACCACTCCATAGCCGTTTTTTTCTGCGTGGTGTTGAACGGCATAACCAATATCGCCAATCCTATTTCCCGAACGGGCCTGTTCGATCCCCAAGTAGAGACTTTCTTTTGTAACCTCAAGCAACTTTTGGACTTCCGGAGCGATTTCTCCCACCCCAAAAGTATAGGCGTGGTCTCCGTAAAAACCATTCTTTTTAGCTCCGCAGTCAACGGAAATTACATCGCCTTCTTCTAAGGGACGATCATTCGGTATCCCGTGAACAACCATTTCATTTACAGAAATACAGAGCGTATTCGGAAAATCATAGAGACCTAAAAATCCGGGATCTGCTCCGTGATCGCGTATACAAGCTTCCGCAAGTGTGTCGAGCTCAAGTGGGGTTACACCTGGCTTTACTACTTTGGCAACTTCGCCTAAAGTCTTGCTCACGATCAATGCGCTTTCGCGCATGAGCTCAATTTCCTCTTCGTTTTTGATGTAAACCATGGCTTTTTACTCGGACGGCAAAGGTAATTATAATAGCTTTAGCATTAAGTTTTAGCCCCCGCACTTATGTCGAACCCCTTTACCGTTTACCACGCCTCTGCCGGATCTGGAAAAACCTATGCGCTTGTCCGTGAATACCTCGAAAAATGCCTAGTTGAAAAGAACCCGCAAAACGCCTTTTACGGAATTCTGGCAATCACTTTCACGAACAAAGCGGCGGGCGAAATGAAAAATAGGGTGCTCGAGTACCTTCAAGATTTTACCTCGAAAGAACCAAAACAGAGTCCTTTGATGGCCGATTTGTGCGCGC
>CBFIAJ010000009.1:42191-42618 GCA_965660515.1 Flavobacteriales bacterium
TACGAAGGAGCCAGGTGCTTTTAAGCGGAATTTTGCACGAGTACGATCGCTTCTCGATCAGCACCATCGATAAGTTCAACAGCAAAATTGTTCGAACTTTTGCTTTAGACTTGGACTTGCCTTTAAATTACGAAGTGGAGTTGGATACGGCGCGACTCATTGAAGAGGCTACCGCTCGGTTATTGCTGAAAATTGGGGAGGACAAAGATGTAACGGCCCTGTTGAAGAGTTTTAGTGACCAGCAAATGAACGACGATCGCGATTGGCGAATCGAAAAAGCCTTGCATGAAAAAGGGGTCTTTTTATTTCAAGAGCAACATCGCGCCCATTTAGACGAGCTTTCGGAAACGGATCCGGCCGACTTCTTGGGCGCAATTAAAGCCATTCATTCAAAGCGAACAAAGCTTGAGAACCGAGGGATTGCACG
>CBFIAJ010000009.1:42828-49174 GCA_965660515.1 Flavobacteriales bacterium
AGCAATAGATGCCGAATGGATCGCCCGGAACGGTGACTATCTGGCGCTTGGAACACGAGAGATTTTCGAGGGCATTCTAGAAGCACATAAACTCCGAATGTATGCGAAGAATCTGTACGAAGTAGCGGCCCTTTCTATGCTCGACAAGTGCTTGACGGAACTCAAAGAGGAGCGGAACGTGCTTCATATTTCAGAGTTTAATAGAACCATTGCCACTCAAGTACGAAATGAACCCGTGCTCTTTATTTACGAGCGATTGGGGAATCGTTATGAGCATTATTTCGTCGATGAATTTCAAGATACTTCTCGGATGCAATGGTCGAACCTGCTCCCTTTGGTGCACGAAGCACTTTCTTCGGGTGGCAGTTGCATGGTCGTTGGCGATGGAAAACAAGCTATTTATCGTTGGCGAGGAGGCGATGTGCAATTATTTCTCGACCTAACGGCCGGAAATAACCCGAGCTACGAAAGCGGATTAGGTATTCAGGAGGTCCCTGAGAAACCCAAGCCGATCCGACTAGAAGAAAACTGGAGAAGCCGGTCCGAAGTGGTTGAGTTCAATAATGCTCTGTATACGCAAGCGGCTGCATCGCTCCGTGAGGAGCAGCTAAAAACCCTGTATGAGCAAGCCAACCAAAACATCAAGGGAAAGCCGGGTGGATTTATAAAAATGACTGGCTACGCGGCGACCCTTGCCCTTGAAGTAGAAGAAGAAGCATGTGCCTGGATCAATGAAGAAATCGCTCGCCTAACGGATCGGGGGGCGCAGTACAAAGACATCTGCATTTTGGTAAGAAAGGGTAAAGAGGCGTCTCTAATTGCAAAATATCTACAGGTTTCCGGCGGTAAAACCGGAAAGGGAATTCCCGTAGTCAGTAATGACTCGCTTCTTTTGAGTACCTCGCCGGAGGTGAACGTACTGATTCAATTTTTGAGGTGGAAAGCGGAAAATAATGCTATCGATGCCGCTTCGCGCGTTCTGCTTTATTTAGCAAATCACTTACAGATCGATTCAGAACGTCAGCACGATTCGTTCAAAAGAGCTCTAAAAGAAGAGCAGTTTGATACCGTTCTCCAAGAATGGCTACCTCAATGGGACGCTGCGGAGTGGGAACAACGGAACCTGTACGAAAAGGTGCAAACGCTCACTTCATGGATTCCTGGATTTGATCGATCCAATGCCTATGTGCAGTTCTTTTTAGACCTATGTCATCAGTACGGCTTAAAAAAGCAGGGAACGGAACAGGAGTTCATTCAATGGTGGAAGGACACGCATGAATCTCATTCCATCACGGTTCCGGAAGGATTAAATGCCGTAAGCGTTATGACTATTCACAAAGCCAAAGGACTCGAATTTCCCGTTGTTTTCGTGCCCTTTGCTCATTGGGGAACGAAACCCGATGGAGAAAGGCTGTGGTATGAACTCGATCAAAACGAACAAGACGAATTTGGCATTTCGAAAGTTTTGATTGATATGAATAAAGGCGCCCTATTTGGGGGGGAGCGCTTAGCTCAAATGCAAGATTTAAGCGAAGAAGCCCAACGTCTCGATTCACTGAATACACTGTACGTCGCCACTACACGCGCGGTTGACGAGTTGTACTTGGGCTTTAATCTGAATAGTAAAGCATCGAACAGCGTCGCCGACCGCATAAAACCCTTGTATGATGCGGTCGAAAAAGAGCAAGCACAATTTTATGGAATCACTAAATCGATTGGAAATCCGGTCGAGTGGGAACCTAGTAAAATTGAAGAAACTCATTTATTGACGGCACGGAAAACGGGTGAGTGGCGAGAAAAGCTGAAAGTGAGCTTTGAGTCGAGCAAGCATTGGAACGATAAGGCCGCTGCCAGAAATTACGGAACCCTGGTTCATAGGGTACTTCAAGAAATCCAATACGAAAGCGACTTAGAGCGTGTTTTGAAGCGGTTGGAACAAAAGGGCATTATTGCCGCTGCGGAACGAGAAAGTATCGCAATTGAATTGCGGGAGATGTTTGATCGACCCGAACTAAATAAGTACTTCAGCGAAGAGACGACCGTTCGAAATGAGGCGCCTATAATTATGCCGGGAGGCATGACGCAAAGACCCGACCGCTTGGTTTTTCATTCCTCTCAAGAGGTGAGTGTGGTCGATTTTAAAACTGGGAAACCTCTTCCGAAACATCGAGAACAAGTTGACGCCTATGCCCACCTTTTGAACCTCGCCCACGTTAATGTGGTTAACAAAGCGCTTATCTACTTAAACCCGGTTTTCGTAGATGAGAATTGGTAAATAAGGAATTGTTAAGATTACCTTACTTTTAAGGCTTCATTAACCCAAACGAATGAAAAAAATTGCGTGGCAAGGAATAGCCTCGTTGCTTATGCTATGTGCTCCCTTGCTGGGTTCGGCACAAGAAAAGTGTGCAACGGATCATTTTCACGAGGAGCAAATGCTTCACAATGAGGCATATAGATCGTATTTCGAGAATAAAGATCGCAACGTTCTAATGAACGGATTTGAACGTTCAAACAACACCCTAACCGTTCCGGTGATTGTTCATGTTTTTCACGATGACGGTCCCGAGAATATTTCGAGAGCACAAATCTTAGATGCTTTAGAAGTCTTGAACGCCGATATTCAACGAACCAATTCGGACGCTTCGGATACACGACCCGAGTTTCAATCGGTGGCCACAGGCGCGAACATCGAGTTTAAATTAGCGACGATTGGACCGGGTGGGGAATGTACCGACGGAATAATTCGCTACCGTACTCCACTCACAAAAAGTGCGCGGAACGACATTAAAAACCTGACCGTTTCTGACAATATTCACTACCTCAATATTTATGTGGTTGCCTCCATTTGGAACTTTACGGGTGGCACCGGTACCATATTGGGTTATGCCTACTATCCAAATCCAGGACAAAACTATTTGAACGACGGAATTGTGATGCGCCATGATGTGATGGGGCGAATGGGCACCGCGAATACCGGTTTTGGGCCTTCAAATCAAGGAAGAACGTTAACGCACGAAGCGGGACATTACCTAGATCTGCCGCACACTTTTGACGGTTCGTCCTGCTCGGCATTTAATGACGGATTTTCCGATACACCGGCCATAGCTGGGAGTAATAGTGGTTGTAATTGGGGCGATAGTTGCCCGGGTCAACCAGGGAATGACCAAGGCGAAAATTACATGGATTACAGCAATGGTATTTGCCAAAACATGTTTAGTGGAGAACAAGTAGCTGCGATGGAAGGCGCTCTATTGGGTACGAGAAACGCCTTGGTGACGAGTGCGAATTTGGCGAATACGGGTGTTTCTACACCGGGTCCGACCTGTGCACCAAACGCCGACTTTACCCTTGCAAGCCCGTACAAATGCGGATCAGGCGGAACCATCACGGCAACAGATTTAAGTTGGAACGGCCCCGTGACGAACAGGCAATGGGAAGTTTTGGGAACCTCCTTACCCATTTTGACCGATTCCGTGGCAAGTATCTCAGGAATGCCGCTCGGTCTCAATGCGCTTCAATTAACTACAAGTAATGCCCAAGGGTCTTCTTCAGCTATTCGCTATGTAAATGTGCTGGCTGATACTGGAATAGCCCCACAGTTTTATTCGGAATCATTTGAACCACCGTTCGCTTTGAATAGCGATTACCAAGTGCAACCAAGACAAGTTCAAAATACATGGACAGTGAACAGTCTGGTAGGTGCTCCCGGCGGAGCCCAATGTGTTTATCTCGATAATTACAGCAAGATTTCGGGCGTTCAAGAAAGTCTTTTACTACCTCCATTGGATATGACTCAGCAAGGTTCAAGCCTGCTGTCGTTTAAATATGCCTTTGCGGAACGCGACACGTCGAATACTGATGAACTTCGGGTATATGTAAGTACGAATTGTGGAACCACCTGGATTCCGAGGAAAATTATAAACGGGCAAGACTTAATCACTGGACCACAGCAAGCAAATTCAGAATTCACGCCCGGCCCGGCCCAATGGCGTACTTCCGAACTTAATTTAGCCGCTTATCAAACCTTTGATTACGTGTTAGTGCGCTTCGAGTTCACCTCAGGCGGAGGAAACAATTTCTTCCTCGACGATCTCAATATTTTCGAGCCGCTAGGCTCGGAGGAGATTTTGGTAGACGATTTAAAAGTTTATCCCGTACCATTCCAAAATAAATTTGTGATCGAATGGCCCTCTACAAATTCCGATAATGTGCTTATCGAGGTTTATGATATGACGGGGCGCCGTGTGTATTTAAATAATCAAGAGGCCCTCTCGGGCCGATGGGAAATGGACGGAACCCAATGGGCAAAAGGAGCCTACTTGGTGAAAGTGACATCCGAAAAAGACACCCTATTTAAGCGAGTAATAAAAGTAGATGAGTAAGAACGAGAATATGAGAATTGGAAAAGTATTGGGCTTTGTTTTAGGCCTGTTAGTATGTGGATCGGCAGTGAAGGCACAGGACCTGCAAAGATGTTACATGGATGAGATTCATGCAGAGCGCATGGAAAATGATCCATTGTATAAAATGGCTTTTGAACAAACCCAAGCAAATTTTGCCGCCATTCAGGCACAACTGGAAGTCGCGAAGAGCTCATCGAACGGCGCACCTGTGTACTACATTCCTACTGTGGTGCACGTTTTTCATGATGGCGGTGCCGGAAATCTCGATATCGCTCAAGTGTACGACGGTATGCGCATTTTAAATGAAGATTACGGCAAAACGAATGCCGATACCGGAAGTGTTCAATCGGTCCATAAACCGGTTCACGCCGATACGCAAATTGAATTTCGTTTAGCTCGATTGGATCCCGACGGTAATTGTACCAACGGTATTGTGTACCACAGAACTCCTATGGCGGATGAAAACTACCCTCCAAACTGTACCAAGGCGCTGAGCAGCTGGGACAACGACATGTACATGAATATTTATTTGGTGCCTTCATTGGGTAGCCTATTAGGATATTCGGCTTTTCCTGCGGTCAATCAAACAGAATTAGAAGACGGAAACTTTATGCTTTCTGGGAGTTTTGGATCTATAGGATCCGCTGTGAATAATGTACCCTACCACTTAGGAAGAACAACAACACATGAAGTCGGACATTATTTAAATGTGTTTCACACTTTTCAAGGGGGCTGTTCGGGATTGGGTGATGGTTGTCCGGATACACCACCCACTGCGAGTTCTACCTTTGGATGTCCAAATCCATTCACCTCTTGCGGTGGAAGTATTACGGTTCAGACCGAAAATTTTATGGATTACGGCAACGACCCTTGTTTATTGATGTTCTCCGAAGATCAAAAGAACTTGCGCATGTTTCCGGCACTCAACGATGCACAAACGCGCGGTCAGTTAGTTACACAAGCAAATTATATCGCAACGGGCATCCTTGACCCTGTTTCTCCTTGTGCGCCTCAGCCCGATTATTTGGTGAGTACAGACGTGATCTGCGCGGGCCAAACGATTACATATACTGACAACCACTACAACGGATCAGCCACGTCGCGCTTGTGGGAGTTTCCCGGCGGCTCTCCAGGTACTTCAACAGACTCCATTGTTACCGTGACGTACAACACACCCGGTAACTACGGTTTTAAGCTTTCCGTGACCAATGCACTAGGAACCAATTTAACGGATTACCAAAATACCATTGTTGTGACGAGCAGCACTGGAATCCCGGCCGACCAATGGGCTGTCGGATTCGAAAACGCCAGTGAAATTGGCAATGAGGTTCAATGGCTTGGCTGGGAGTTAGGGAATAATTTTCAGCGAGTTACCAGCGCATCCGCGGAAGGAAATGCCTCCATGAGAGTCAACGGATTTGCTAAGCAAAACGATTATCAGTATACCCAAAACGATTATCAAAAAGAGTATTTGTATTTACCAGCGGTAGACTTAACAACACAAGGGGCTTCCGAGCTTCGTTTTTCACATGCTTATGCTGCACAAAGCAATTTTAACGACAGCGAATTACGCGTTCAAGTGAGCAATAATTGTGGTACTTCTTGGCAAACGCGTTTAACATTAAGCGGAAATTCATTGCAAACAGCTTCGAATACAACGTCTACTTTTACGCCCAATGCAAGTCAATGGGATGAAAACACTATAAACCTTTCGGCATTTTCATCGAGTGACGATTTGCGCATCCGACTTCAGTTTACTGCGGATCGAAGAGGGAATAACTTGTATGTCGATGATTTTTATTTAGTAGATCAAACGATAGGTATCGATGAATCTCCAGAGTTATCGCTCAATGCATTTCCAAACCCCGCAAGTAATCAAATTACTCTTGTTAATGGAGCTCTTGATTCCAAAGGTGTAGAAATTCGTTTAACGGACTTAT
>CBFIAJ010000009.1:49273-54751 GCA_965660515.1 Flavobacteriales bacterium
TCCCCGCAAGTAATCAAATTACTCTTGTTAATGGAGCTCTTGATTCCAAAGGTGTAGAAATTCGTTTAACGGACTTATTGGGCCGTGAGGCCCTTGTTCAGAAAGAGAATGAATGGCTGGCCGGCGAAGAAGTGCAACTCCGTTTTCCCAGCGGCCTAGCGGCCGGAATTTATGTCCTGCGCGTAGTATCTGAGCAAGGTAGTTGGACGCGTAAATGGATCATTGAATAAAACCCAAGAATTATGAAGAGGAGACTCATTTTCACATTGTTCGTATGCGTAGCATTTGTGGCACAAGCACAAGAACCGTGTTTATTCGACGAACATTTGGAGTATTTAACGGAGCGTTTTCCAGAACAAGGACAACGCTTTTGGGAATCCTATCACAATGAAGCGCTGACAAAAAACGCTCAAAGCATTTCTATACCAGCGGATAGTATTTTGAGAATACCGACCGTTGTACACGTTTTTCACAATGGAGGAAGTGAAAATATTTCGGATGCTCAAGTTCTAGATATGATGCGCGTGATGAACGAAGATTTCCGGAGAACACATGCCGATACTGCGCTTACCGATAGCCACTTTGTAGACGTTGTTACCGATATGCAAATTGAGTTTATCTTGGCTAAGCTTGATCCCGATAGCAATTGTACGAATGGGATTGTTCGCCACAGAAGTCGATTGTCAGATAGGCTGCCTCAAGGATTTAAACAGTTCGGCTGGAACAACAGAGACTACCTCAATATTTATTTAGTAGGCGGGCTGCCCTCGTCTCCAGGGAGTATTTTAATTGGATTTGCCATGCCTCCCGGGTTTAACACACCCTTGCGGGTCGATGGGATCATGAATCGATCGGATCATGCTGGATCTATTGGTACAGCGGTAAATTCGGCGACAGGACCTCAAGGGGGAAGTATTGTTTCTCATGAGGCCGGTCACTACGTGGGCTTAATGCACACCTTTCAGGACGGTTGCTTTGGATTCGGAGACAATTGCGATGATACGCCACCCGTGGCTATTGCAAACCAAGGAGCTTGCGGAACAACCCCAATTAATTCCTGTTCAAATGATGTTCCGGATTTGCCCGATATGGTGGAGAATTACATGGACTATTCAGATAATTTCTGTCTGCACAGTTTTACAAAAGATCAAAAGACAAGAGCTTTCGACCGGCTTCTAGATGTCTTTGGAAGAAGAAGGTTACTCGAATGGGACAACCTAAAAGAAACGGGGATATTGCTCGATGAAAGTCCATGTGCACCCATGCCGGATTTTATGATCCAAAGAGAAGTGATTCCCTTAGGCGCATCAACCAAGCTTTACGGGAATGCCTACAACGGAACCGTGACCACGCGGATGTGGGATTTTCCGGGAGCAGCCACCATCATTGGAGCTAATGATTCAATCGCCCAAGTATGGTACGAATCGCCTGGAGTATATGACTTCACCTATACCGTTGGGAACAATTTAGGGACGAATTCGAAAACATATGAAGGCCGAATTGTGGTGCTTGACACGACGATTCAGAATCCAAATGGCCCAGTCATCGTCGATTTTGACCAAGCCAATTCGTCTCAATCTTTACTGTATTTAGCATCGGAACTAGGAAATAGTTTTGCAGTGACATCGGATGCAAGTCTTTCCGGGAACGCCTCTTTGAAACTTGATAACTGGTCAAAAACGTCCCAATCATTCAACCGAGAATACCAAGTTGACCAAGTATTTTTTGGGCCATACGACCCATCCGTACTTACATCTTATAATTTGACTTTTGACTACGCTATGGCGGCAGCCCGTGATAATACGAACGACAATCTCCGGGTGTCGTATTCAAAAGACGGCCTCAATTGGACGGCCCGCGGAAGCATTAATGCACCGAACATGATTACGGATACAGTAAGGTATGAAACCCAGCCCTATATACCCGCTTCTTCGAGTGTATGGAATACGAAGACGATTCCTTTCAGCGTGGTTCAGAACGATACTAAAATCTGGTTTCGTATTGAATACACAAGTGAGTACGGGAACAACTTTTATCTAGATAACCTGTATTTCGGAACGGAAGTGGGACTTGAAACGGTTGAAGCCCTAGAAATTTCGGTATATCCGAATCCCGCCAAAGACTTCATTACTCTTTCCACAGGAATAGACGAGTTGAACAGGGCTGAAGTCCGACTTACCGATCTCACGGGTCGCGTAGTATTTTCGCAGGATTTAGGGCAGGTTGCGGCGAACAGCGAAATGCGTTTAGCCCTTCCCTACGGCCTATCGGCCGGAAGTTACCTGCTTCGCATTGAGAGCGCCGAGGGAACCTTTACGAAACCTTGGATACTGGAATAAAGAAGCTTTAGTGGGCTTCGAGCCAAGTGGCTCCAGTGCCCATGTCAACATCAAGTGGAACGACCAATTTTACTGCATTTTCCATGAGTTCCTTCACAATGGGCTTAATGGTTTCGAGCTCATCTTTGTGCGCATCGAACACTAATTCATCGTGGACCTGAAGAATCATTTTTGATTTAAACCCTTCTTTCTTGAAGCGCTCGTGAATGGCGATCATGGCTTTCTTGATAATATCTGCCGCAGATCCTTGAATGGGAGCATTAATAGCGTTTCGCTCTGCAAATCCGCGAACGGTTGCATTGCGCGAATTGATATCGGGCAAGTACCGACGGCGCTCCATTAGGGTTTGAACGTATCCGTTGTCTCGAGCAAACTCAATGCTTTTATCCATATACGTTTTGATCGTTGGATATTGGGCAAAATAGTTTTCAATGATGTCACGCGCTTCCGTACGTGAGATGTTTAAGCGCTGAGCCAGCCCAAAAGCCGAAATGCCATAGATGATTCCGAAGTTGACCATTTTAGCACTTCCGCGCATGGTTCTATCGACCTCTTCTAAGGGCACACCATAAACTTTGGCTGCTGTAGCAGCGTGGATGTCTTGTCCGGCCGTGAAGGCCGAAATCATATCTTGATCTTCGGCTAATGCGGCAATCAAACGAAGTTCAATTTGCGAATAATCCGCTGCTAATAGGGCATGGTTTTCATCTCTGGGAACAAAAGCAGCCCGTACTTTACGCCCTCGCTCCGTGCGGATAGGAATGTTCTGTAGATTCGGATTATTAGAGCTTAATCGGCCCGTCGCAGCAACCGTTTGGTTGTAGGTGGTGTGAATTCGGCCGGTACTCGGGTTTACCAAATCCGGAAGCGCATCGACATACGTGGATATAAGCTTGGCTACGGACCTATATTCGAGCACCTGATCAATGATTTCGTGTTCTCCGGCTAGTTTGCTCAAAGTGTCTTCCGAAGTGCTGTATTGGCCCGATTTCGTTTTTTTTGCTTTGGCGGAAATCTTCATGTGGTCAAAAAGCACTTCGCCCAATTGTTTTGGTGATCCGATGTTGAATTGAATTCCCGCTAATTCATAAATTTTCGATTCAATCGACTTTAGGTCTTCTTTAAGCTCGGCACTGAACGTGCTCAAACGGTCCGAATCGAGTCGGACTCCTTCCGATTCCATATCGGCAAGCACGCGAACAAGTGGGGTTTCAATGTCTCGAAATAAATTATCGACTCCGTTTTTCTCTAGATCTGGGGCAAAAATGTTCTTTAGCTGTAAGGTAATATCGGCATCTTCTCCGGCGTATTCGGCTACCTTTTCAACAGGGACATCGCGCATTGAACCCTGTGACTTTCCTTTTTTACCAATGAGAGATTCAATAGAAACAGGGGTATAATTCAAATAAGTTTGCGACAGAAGGTCCATGTTGTGCCTCATATCGGGTTGAAGCAGATAATGAGCCAACATGGTATCCCACAGGGCACCTTGTGCATCGACGCCGTGATTCTTGAGTACGATAAGATCGTATTTCAAGTTTTGCCCAACTTTTTCAATCGCTGGGTTTTCAAAGAAGGACTTGAATTCAGCCACAATCTCCAAAGCTTCTTCCCGGTCTTTCGGAATCGGAACGTAATAGGCTTTTGTTGGCTCAAAACAGAACGAGATTCCTACGAGCTCGGCCTGATGAGCATCGAGGGAAGTAGTTTCTGTATCAAAGCAAACCGACTTTTGAGCGTTTAAAAGATCTAGGAGTTCTCGACGTTTGTCTTTGTTGTTTACGCATTCGTATCGATGCTCCGTGTTCTCGATGGTTTTACCTGAATCGGAGCCTTGAACTTCTTGTGCAGAGGTCACCGGAGAACCAAACATATCCAGTTGATCGGTGACGGTCGTTGGTGATTTAGGCGTTTCAGATGGTGCAACGACGGCAGCGGCTTCACCAAATACGCGCTTGCCCAAACTCTTGAACTCGAGCTCTTCAAAGAGCGCTGTTAATTTTTCTTGATCGGGCTCTTCCCGAATAAGATCATTGTCGTCGAATTCAATAGCCACATCGGTAATAATGGTGGCTAATTTTTTACTTAAAAAGGCAAGTTCTCTATTCTCCGATACCTTTTCTTTCATCTTCCCTTTGAGGTCATCGAGGTTCTCATACAGACCTTCCATGGAGCCGTATTGCGCGATGAATTTTTGTGCGGTTTTTTTTCCAACTCCCGGAATTCCCGGAATGTTGTCCACGGAATCACCCATCATTCCTAAAAAGTCAATGACCTGTTCTACACGCTCAATTTCAAATCTCTTTTTTACTTCTTCAATACCCCAAACCTCTACGCCATTGCCCATATAGGCCGGCTTGTACATAAAGATGTTTTCGGATACGAGTTGACCGTAATCTTTGTCGGGAGTCATCATATATACTTGATAGCCTGCCTGCTCCCCTTTTTTCGCAAGAGTACCGATAACATCGTCGGCTTCATAGCCCATTACTTCAAGACAGGGAATACGAAACCCTTTTGCGAGCTCTTTGATATAAGGAACGGACATTTTAATATCCTCTGGAGTCTCTTCTCGGTTCGCTTTGTACGCCTCAAAATCTTTAACCCGATCTACCGGCCCTGGCGGGTCGAAGACGATGGCTATATGCGTAGGATTTTCTTTTCGCAATAAATCGAGCAGCGTCAACGCAAACCCGTATATGGCCGAAGTATTTCTCCCATCGGTTGTAATGCGCGGGTTTTTACTAAAGGCGAAGTATGAGCGATAAATAAGGGCAAAAGCGTCAAGTAAAAACAGACGCTTGTCATTGGTTTCCGACATAAAAAGTCATTTGATAATCGCAAGGTATGAACTTCACGAGAATGCGTACGTTTGAGACAAGACTACTTTACGTAAATGAATCAAATGCTTTTTCGAATTCTCGTCATTGTCGGAATTTTATTATTCCTTGACCTCTATGCCTTTCAGGCAGTACGCACTATAACTAAGGGTCGATTTTGGCTTTGGAGTTACTGGGTAATCACCTTCGGTATTCTAGCCTGGCTTGCTTTTACCGTTGCAAATTTTGATCGCTCGGCGGGACCTCAAAACAGGATTTTCACTTGGCTTTTTGGTATCATGGTTCTTTTCTATGTGCCA
>CBFIAJ010000009.1:54849-60208 GCA_965660515.1 Flavobacteriales bacterium
AGCAAACTTTGATCGTTTGTGCGCTACGCACGGAGAAATTGGGATGGACCTTTTGCGGAATGAACACCGGACCTTGGAACGCGATGGTCAAAAACTTCATATCGTGGGTGTCGAGAATTGGGGAAAGCCACCCTTTCCGCAACACGGCGATTTGAATAAGGCAACGGAAGGTCTTACCGATGATGCGTTCTGCGTATTAATGAGTCATGACCCTAGTCACTTCGATTTAGAAGTGAAAAAACACCCCAAGAATTTGGCGCTTACCTTGAGCGGACACACGCATGGTATGCAGTTTGGAATCGAAATACCGGGAATTCGATGGAGTCCGGTGAAATACCGTTATCCAAAATGGGCGGGTATTTATGAGGAAGCGGGCCGAATCCTCAATGTAAACCGCGGGTTTGGTTTTTTAGCCTTTCCGGGACGTGTCGGAATTTGGCCAGAAATAACCGTTCTTGAGCTGAAAAGACGGGCCTAAGGATAAGAATGTACATTCATGCGAAAGATCATCCACATTGACATGGATGCTTTCTACGCTTCCGTGGAACAGCACGATCACCCCGAATTAAAGGGAAAGCCACTTGCTGTGGGCGGATCGAAAGAAAGGGGAGTAGTTGCTGCGGCGAGTTATGAAGCTCGAAAATGGGGCGTGCGCAGCGCGATGCCTTCAGTCACCGCTGCTCGCCTGTGCCCAGAATTGATTTTTGTTCCTCCCCGCTTCGATCGTTATAAAGAAATCAGTCAACATATACGGGCCATTTTCTTGGATTATACCGATCTGGTAGAGCCTCTTTCCCTCGATGAGGCCTATTTAGATGTGACTGAGAACAAGAAAGCCATGCGCTCGGCGACTTTAATTGCGGAAGAGATTAGGAAACGGATTTTTGATGACACGGGTCTGACCGCTTCTGCGGGGATTTCCATCAATAAATTTCTTGCAAAAGTAGCTTCGGACGTTAACAAACCGAACGGTCAAAAACTCATTGCCCCGGAAGAGGTAATTGAGTTTCTAGAACAACTGGATGTTCAACGTTTCCATGGAGTAGGTAAAGTGACTGCCCAAAAAATGATGCAATTGGGCATTTTTACCGGAGCGGATTTAAAAAAGAAAGAGCTTCCCTTTTTAGTCGAACAGTTTGGCAAAAGTGGCCAACATTATTACAACATTGTTCGAGGGATTCATAACAGCGAGGTCAAGCCCGACCGCATCCGAAAGAGTTTGGGTGCGGAACGTACTTTTGATAGCGACCTTCGGTCGGATGAGGAAATGGAACAGGCTCTTCAGAAAATTGCTAAAACGGTTGCTCAACGCTCGCAAAAAAGCGAAACCAAGGGGAAAACAATTACTTTGAAGTACAAGTATTCCGATTTCACTCAACACACCCGCGCCCGGAGCTTGCCCTATTTTGTTGGCGACGAACAACTCCTTTGCGAAACGGCTATTGAACTGCTAAACGAAAGCGAATTGAATCAACCTGTGCGCTTGCTGGGAATAACCCTTTCGAACCTGAATACGGAGGAAGACCGGGGTCCTGGATACCAATTGACCTTAGAATTCTGAAAAACGGTATCTTCCGACGTGCATCGATTTTATTCATTCGTTCAACATATTTCAGTATCCGCTGCGTTCCTGGCAATTTTGCTCCTTCCTTCCTGTGGAAACGGGAAAGAGAAGGCATCGGGCCGTGAGGCCTTGAAACAACCGCGCGATTGGAAGGAAATTAAGGAAGAGGGCGTACTTCGGGCAATCACCAATTATTCAGGGACGAGCTATTTTCTATACAAAGGGAGACCCATGGGCTTTGAATATGAGCTTTTGGAGCGACTTGCCGATTACCTTGATGTGCGTCTTGAAATTGTTTTGGCAGAGAATATTGACTCCATTATTCCTATGCTGGAACGCGGTGAAGGTGATATTATCGCTTTTGGTTTGACCATTACCGAAGAACGTAAAAAACGGATAGATTTTACGGATTACCTCTATCTAACAAAACAAGTGCTTGTGCAGCGAAAACCGGATAACTGGCGTAAGCTTAAACTCCATCAGATTAATGCAACGCTCATTCAAGATCCGGTTGAACTCATTGATGATACTGTTGCCGTTCGACTCACAACTTCGTATTACGAGCGTATTCTCAACCTCCAAAAAGAAATCGGGGGAACCATTTATATCGACACCATGCAAGGCGATTTGTCAGCGGAGAAATTGATTCAAGCGGTTGTAGATGGAGACATTAAGTATACTGTGGTCGATGATAATATAGCGGCCATTAATGCAGCCTATCACCCCATTTTGGACGTGTCGACTCCGGTTAGTTTTTCGCAGCGGATTGCTTGGGGCGTGCGTCCTTCGAGTCCGAATTTACGTGACACCCTTAACGGGTGGATCGCTCAAGCCCGAAAAGATGTGGACTACCGCGTGATTTACAACAAGTACTTCAAGAATAAACGGGCTTTTCGATCACGCGTAAAAAGTGAATTCTACAGCCTCAATGAGCAGCGCATTTCTCCCTATGACGAGCTTATAAAAGAAAATGCGGAACGTATCGGTTGGGATTGGCGTCTTTTGGCCGCACAAATCTATCAGGAATCGCAATTCGACCCGGAAGCTACGTCTTGGGCGGGCGCGGCCGGACTTCTTCAGTTAATGAAAGGAACCGCTTCGGATTTAGATGTGGAAAACCGTCTCGACCCCGAAGAAAACCTACGCGGAGGCGCCGATTATATGAGCCAGTTGTACCACAACTTTGATGAGGTGAAAGATTCACTACAGCGAGTGAAATTGGCCTTAGCCAGCTTTAACTGTGGCTATTACCACGTGCTTGATGCACAGCGATTGGCCGAAAAAAGAGGCTTAGATCCGAAGGTTTGGGACGAAAATGTAGCCGCGATGATTTTAGAATTATCCTTCCCGAGAAACTACAATGATGAGGTGGTCAAATACGGATATGTAAAAGGCGTGGAGCCGTTTACGTATGTCGAAGAAATCATGGAGCGCTACGAGCATTACAAGATGTTCGTGGAATAGCCTGAGTTAATTAAGAAAAACGAATTTTAGATAATTCCCTACCAATACTATTCAAGCCCGTTAAAACGCGATCGAGTTGTTTTTGAGAAGGCTTTTTCTTGCCTTGAATATATTGCGACAATAAGGTTGGATTCATTCCAATGCGCAAAGCGAGAAAACGCGCATTAATGACCCGATACTGTCTAAAAAAGTCGGCGAAATTGAACTCCAAGGAAATTTGTTCCGGTTGAATGTAAACACCCTCATCTTCAAGCGCCAGATTAACGGCTTCAACCAAGTTTCCGGTCAGTTCGGATTCGCTTGCGCCGGTCGTAAAAGCGTTAAGAGATTCAACACAGGCCGAAAAACCGGTTGGCGTATACTCAACTAAGGCGGTGTATTTTGAAGAACTTAGTTTCATTAAATCTGGGCTATTTTACGAAGTTTATTCTCTAGGCCTTTCGATAATTCTCTACTTCCATGATCAGGAAAAATGAGCGTACCCTTTTTAATGGGGTGTCGCAATTTTAAGTGTGATCCTTTGGCAGAAACTTTTCGCCAACCATCCCTTTCAAGTAATTTCAAGAATTTCGAACACTTCGTCAAAGGTAATTAATTATTTACCTAAGAAAAAGAAAATGGCCTTTCTAATCCAGCCCTGTTTCCGACTAAATTCGTCTAAAGTTTAACACAAACATTTTTTGGCTCTGTAAAAAAGCGAAGAGCTTCAAAGCCACCTTCACGACCAATTCCACTTTGTTTTACACCGCCAAAAGGGGTTCTGAGATCGCGCAGTAGCCAGCAATTTACCCATACAATTCCGGTGTGCAACTGCGCCGCCATGCGGTGGGCTCGTTTGAGATCGCTGGTCCAAATGGTCGATGCTAAGCCGTACTTTGTGCTGTTTGCGTAGCCAAGTACTTCTTCTTCGGTGTCAAAGGGTTGCAAGGTCACTACCGGACCGAAAATCTCTTCTTGATTTGTTCTGCAGGTGTGATCTAACCCTTCTATTACGGTCGGAGCAATAAAATAGCCGTTTTCGTATTCACCTTCTAAACGAACGCGTTCGCCTCCGCAGAGTACTTTTCCGCCTTCTTCACGTGCCAGTTGAATGTAGCCGAGTACCTTTTCCATATGCGGTTCAGAAACCACCGCGCCCATTTTCGTTTTTGGATGATCGGGTGCTCCGACTTGCATTCGTTTTACTTTTTCAACAAAAGCGTCTCGGAACTTGTCGTAGATACCGCGTTGAATATAGATCCGTGAACCGCACAAACAAATTTGTCCTTGATTGGCAAAACTAGACCGAACGGTGGTTGAAAGCATGTCGTTGAAATCGCAATCGTCGAAAATCATGTTCGGGTTCTTCCCGCCCAATTCCAGACTCAATTTTTTGAACATAGGCGCCGCTACTCGCGATATTTGCTGCCCTGTAGCCGTTCCACCGGTGAAAGAAATCATGGGCACGTCCGGATGCTCCGTAAGTGCCGCACCTACTTTCGGGCCGAGCCCGTGTACAATATTCAAAACGCCTTTAGGTAAACCTGCCTCAATGCACAATTCGCTTAATAGGTAGGCGGTCATCGGGGTAATTTCAGACGGTTTGGCCACGACGGTATTTCCGGCCGCTAGGGCGGGAGCAATTTTCCAAGTAAACAGGTATAGAGGAAGGTTCCACGGAGAAATGCAACCAGCTACGCCAATGGGCTGGCGAAGGGTGTAATTCAGCGCTACGTCACCCATAGAATGCGATTCACTTGCCTCATGGAGAATGGCCGTTGCATAGAAGTAGAAATTGCTTTGAGCGCGCGGAATATCCACGGCCGTTGCAAGGGAAACGGGTTTTCCGTTGTCTTTGCTCTCGGCGCTCGCCAAACGGTTGAGATTTTCGCCAATGAGTTCGGATATGCGGACCATGATTTGTGATCGCTCGTGAATAGACGTTTTGCTCCAGCCATCGAAGGCAGCTTTTGCGGCTTGCACAGCTTGTTCTACGTCGCGTTCATCGGAATCGGGAATCAGTGAATACACTTCACCTCGGCTGGGGTCGTAATTATCGAGGTAGGTTTCGCCTAGCGGCGCAACGAGTGCTCCGTTGATGTAATTCTGCAATTTTTCCATGGCGCTGTTTTATAAGCTTGACGTGCGCCCACCGTCGACAGGCACATTAATTCCGTTAATGTAGGAGGCCGCTGGCGAGGCCAAAAAGACAATGGCATTAGCCACCTCTTCGGGTTTCGCAAAGCGTTTCATCGGCACAGCATTGGACATACTGGCGGCGGCGTCTTCTAAAGAGATATTCAACTTTGACGCTTTCCCAGCAATGATACCCGTTAGACGGTCCGTTTCCGT
>CBFIAJ010000010.1:0-7606 GCA_965660515.1 Flavobacteriales bacterium
GTCCGCGTACCGCTTCCATGATGCGTTGTTCAAAGTATACAGTAAAGCCTTCATTGAGCCAGAAGTCGTTCCAAGTGGCGTTGGTAACGAGGTTTCCCGACCAGCTATGGGCTAATTCGTGAGCAATGAGTGCGGTTAAGCTGCGATCTCCGGCCAAAATGGTTGGGGTAGCGAAGGTGAGTCGTGGGTTTTCCATCCCGCCGAAGGGAAACGAAGGCGGAAGAACAATAACATCGTAACGCTCCCAGGCATAAGGACCGTAGAGTTCTTCGGCAGCAACCAGCATTTCGTCCATACGGCCAAATTCCCATGCTGAGGTATCGACCAAACTCGGCTCTGCATAAACACCAGTGCGCGGGCCAACCGACTTAAATACAATATCTCCAACCGACAAGGCCATAAGGTAGGCGGGAATTGGTTGCTTCATTTCAAAGGAGTACGTACCGGATTCATTTTTTTCGGTCGGATTCGTAGCACTCATCAATGCCAACATATTGCTTGGTACCGTTACTTCAGCGGAATAGGTGAAGCGAATTCCAGGGCTGTCTTGAATCGGGATCCAAGTACGGGCTAGAATGGCCTGACTCTGAGTGAATAGGAATGGAAGCTCTTTTCCGGCCGTTTGCTCAGCATCGAGCCATTGTAAGGCCTTTGCTCCTGGTTGGGTCGAATAAACCACGGCAATTTGATGGGTTTCACCGCCCAATCCAATGCGCAACGCTTTTCCGAGGTGGCTATCCATTTCACCGATCGTAAAGGCCAATTCATTTCCCGCTTCATCCACAACGGATTCGATATTGAGTCCGTAGGTATCGAGTATAATTTCGTCTGCTGCCGCCGCTTTATCGATATCGTAGCGAGCCGTCGCGTTGATGGTTTTATTGGTGAAGTCAATTTCTGCGATCCAGTGTAGGTGGGTGATACGGGCAAAATTAGGACGGGCATAACTGTGCACATCCAATGGTAATTCGGTCATTTGATGATCCGTTTCGTTGGCGTTATCGTTTGATGTTGAAGGCGATGAGCAAGAGATGAGCCATCCGCCCGTGAGGGCGATAAGTAGAGTGCGTAGCATATTGTAAAATGAAATAAGCGATTGAGTTAACGCCCTAAAAATACTAAATTGGCGGCATATCTTATTGCTATGAATTTTATTGTACGCCTTGTTATTTCAGCGGTTGCTGTAGTTTTAACTAGCTATTTGCTTTCACCCCACGTGAGGGTCGATAGTTTTTTCAGCGCGCTCGTAGTGGCGGCATTCATCGGTCTAATGAATGTGACCATCAAACCGCTATTAATAATCCTTACGATTCCTATTACTGTGCTTACGTTTGGCCTCTTTTTGTTGGTCATAAACGCGCTGGTAATTGGCTGGGTGGGCTCTATTGTTTCAGGATTCGCTGTAAACGGATTTTGGTGGGCTTTGCTCTTTAGCTTAATTCTTTCGGCGGTAACCAGTATTTTGGAGGGATTGTCGGGTTACAATGGCAAGGAACCCACCAACCGCAACTATTAAATTCCGCGTTCTTTTTTAATGGCTTCATACGCCTTTTGAACAGACTGAAATTTTTCTTTCGCTCCTTCTCGGAGCGATTCATCTAGGTGTTGTAGTTTGTCTGGATGGTACTTCATAGCCATTTTGCGATAGGCTTTTTTGACTTCTTCATTCGTAGCCTTCGGCTCGATTTCTAATATAGTGTAGTACTTATCGGCCTGCTCGTAAAACATGGCCTTGATCGAGTTTAAGTCGCGCAGATTGATGTTTAAGTAATGCCCGATTTTCTCAATTTCGCGGACTTCACTTTCCGCCACATGTCCGTCTGCTTTGGCTATGCCGTATAAAAAATGGATCAATTGTAGTCTCGAGGGGTGATCCATATGGTGTTGGATCTGCAGACATACTTGCCGGGTACTTAAATCACCTTTATCTATGACTCCTTTAAACAGCCGGAAGCTCTGATTGGCGCGTTCCGTTCCAAACATGCGCACAAAATGCTGACGCACGAAATCTAATTCTTTCTGATCGACCCGACCATCCGCTTTAATCACGATAGCGGAAAGCACCAATAAACTCACTTCAAAATCTCCTGATTGAGTGCCTGTGGCGCCCGACGATACTCTCGACCGGTAGAATTCTTCGGCCTGTCCTTTATTGTCGAAAAAGTTGCCAATGGCAAAGCCCAAAATAGCGCCAATAGGTCCGCCCAAAGCCCATCCTAATCCGCCCCCAATCCACTTACTGAAATTCCCCATTTTCTATATTATGTTTTTGCGAAAGCCTTTAGATTACAATTTCTACGCCAAGCAATGAATTCGAACCGCTAAATTCGACGATAAAGATCAACTACTTTGAAGCGATCGCCCTCAGGATTTTCACAAGAAGCTACTATTTACAGGTGTTTCCTATTTATTCCCATAGAATTCAACGATGATGAATTTACTTAGTAGACTATAGATACGGCGACTCGTTTTGCTGCCATGTTGGCATTTAATAGGCGGATAGGCCCCGAATATTATGCTTGTTTTCTGGTGAAAACAGGGTTCATAGGCGCGCTCAATGATTCATTGAATGAGTATCCATCTTCATTAAACTCCAGAAGTCCTTCCATCGTGTCAATTCGTTGCGTGGTGATATAGCGAGCCATTGTACCCCGCGCTTTCTTGGCGAAAAAGCTAATCATTTTGAACTGACCATTTTTCCAATCTTTGAATTCTGGTGTAATAACCTCCGCATTCAAAACTTTTTTATCTACCGCTTTCCAGTATTCTTGACTGGCGAGGTTGACGACTGTTTTTGAACTTTGCTTTTCTAAATCTCGATTGAGCGATTCTGCAATTTTTGATCCCCAAAACTGATAGAGGTTGTTAGGGCGTCCTACTTTCAAAGCCGTTCCCATTTCGAGTCGATAGGGCATCATGTTATCTAAAGGGCGAAGAATTCCGTACAGCCCACTAAGAATGCGCAGATGCTCTTGAGCGTATTGGAGGTCTTCATTTTCGAGTTGATTGTGAACATCGAAACCGAGATACACATCGCCTTTAAATGCGAATATGGCTGGTCGGGTTTCTTCTGGTATAAAGGGAACTTGCCATTGTTGATTGCGCTCTACATTCAACGTTGCAAGGTCCTTGCTTAGATTCATTAGCTTCGCAAGTTGCCCAACGGACTTCTTTTTGAGTCGGGCCGCTATCTTTTCGGATTCCACTAAAAATTGAGGTTCGGTAGCTTCTGAATACCAAATGGGTGTATCGTAATCGAGCGTCTTGGCCGGAGAAAGAAGGAGTAGCATAAGGTTACTTTTTTAATAGAACACCGAAAAAAGCCAATGGTTTATTCGTCAGAGAATTGAACGAGTAATCGACGGTAAGCGGAGAAAAGCTTCGATTTAGAAATGAATCCGACATAAATGCCGTCGCGGAGCACGGGAAGGTTCCAGGCACCAGAAGTTTTGAACTTTTCCATGATCGTTCCCATGGGGTCGTTGAAGTCGATCCGCGCGGGCGGATTGTGCATGAGTTCGGCCACGGTAATTTCATCATACATATCTCGATCAAACATAATATGTCTGATATTGTCGAGCAAGAGTACTCCTTCGAGTTCTTTTTTCTCGTTGAGTACAGGAAAAATATTTCTCTGACTTTTAGCGACCACTTTAACCAATTCGCCGAGGGTGTTATCGGCATTTAGCGAAATAAAATTTGTTTCGAGCACTTTGGTTATTTGCAGTCGGCTTAAAACGACTTGATCTTTGTTATGGGTAAGGAGTTCGCCCCGCTTCGCTAATTGTTGGGTATAGATTGAATGAGGCATATAAGCTTTTGTTAACGTAAAGCTCAAGGTTGAAACAATCATCAGCGGAACAAAAAGCTGATAGCCACCGGTAAGTTCGGCAATTAAGAAGATTGCCGTTAGGGGTGCGTGCAAAACTCCGGCCATAAGGCCGGCCATACCTACGAGGGTAAAATGAACCATTGAAATTTCAGCATCGAACATGCGGGCAATGCGCGCAAATAAATAGCCCATGGTACTTCCCATAAAAAGTGTGGGAGAGAATATTCCACCTACGCCGCCGGCATTCCAAGTGACGGAGGTGGCTACAATTTTGAGCATCATGATTAAGAAAAGCATGATGATGATGGCATCGGACTCTTCTACAAACCAGTAAAAGAGTGAATCGCGAAAAAGGATCGATTCGTTTCCGACCAGGAGTCCGTTAATTACGTCAAATCCTTCACCATAGAGGCTGGGAAAAAAGAAAACTAAAACGCCTAGGATGAATCCGCCCACGGCGACTCGGGTCCACATTGATTTTACATTCTCGAACCTCGCTTGGGTCCAAAAGAATACTTTTTCGACATAAATAGAAACGCCCGCACTAATGATGGCCAGTACAATGTAATACGGGATATGGCTGAACTCAAAGCTGTCGGTTACACGGGTTGGAATAATGTAATCGGCTCCCGTAAAAAAGTAAGACGTAAGAACGGCCATTACCGAAGCAATGAGCAAGGGAACAAGCGAGCTAAAGGTGAGATCGAGCATGAAAACCTCAATGGCAAAAATGACGGCGGCAATAGGTGCTTTGAAAATAGCGGCCATGGTTCCGGCGGCGGCACAGCCAATGAGGAGAATACGCTGGCGGTAGTTGAGGTGCATCAACTGGGCGAAATTTGAACCCAGAGCGGCTCCGGTCGAAACGGTCGGACCCTCGAGTCCGGCCGAACCTCCGAAACCTACGGTGATCGAACTCGCCACCAAAGACGCGAACATCTGATAGCGCCGCATGATGCCATTCCGTTTTGAGATTGTCTGCAGTACCGTGGGGATCCCGTGGCTAACCGGTTGTTTTACGATGTATTTTATGAAAAAGAACGAAAGGAATAGACCTAATGCGGGAAAGACAAAATAAGCGGCCACGTAATAGTCGCTTATGATTCCTTTCGTGATTACGGATTCGATAAGGTGAACCGAATTCTTGATGGTAACCGCCGCGAGTCCGGATAGGATACCCACTATGGCGCTGGCTATTAAAATGAACTGGCGTTGAGGAATATGGCGAACGCGCCAAAGGATAAACCGGCCCAGAAGGCTTGTGCGCGTTGGCGACATTTACTTGAGCGCTAGTTTCAAATGAAGTTCACCTAATTGATCCTCATCGAGTGTTGCCGGTGCGTCAATCATAATGTCTCGACCCGAGTTGTTTTTCGGGAAAGCGATGTAGTCGCGAATGCTTTCAGATCCGCCGAAAAGGGCTACCAGTCTGTCGAACCCGAAGGCGATTCCCCCGTGTGGTGGAGCGCCATATTCAAAGGCGTTCATCAAGAATCCAAATTGCTTTTGAGCTTCTTCGTCGCTAAATCCGAGCAGGTCGAACATGCGTTTTTGAAGGTTGCGATCGTGAATACGAATCGATCCACCGCCTATTTCGTTACCGTTTAGGGTAAGATCGTATGCATTGGCGCGTACGGCACCCGGATCGGTATCGATTTTATCCATGTCCTCAGGCTTTGGGCTGGTAAATGGATGGTGCATGGCGTGGTAACGATTCGTTTCTTCGTCCCATTCGAGGAGCGGAAAATCGGTTACCCACAAAGGTTGAAAATGATCGGGCTTGCGAAGACCGAGTTGTTCGGCCATTTCGAGGCGCAGTTCATTTAATGCCTTGCGGGTTTTATTTGCGTCGCCGGCCAATACGAGTACGAGGTCGCCCTCACGGGCCGATGTGCGCTCTGCCCAGGCGGCGAGATCTTCTTGATTGAAGAACTTGTCAACGCTTGATTTATAGCTGCCGTCTGCATTGCACTTGACATAGACCATTCCGTTCATTCCGATTTGCGGTCGTTTGACCCATTCGGTCAGAGCGTCAATTTGCTTTCTCGAGTACTCTGCACAACCGGGAACTGCAATTCCCACGATGAGTTCTTGGCTGTCGAAAACGCCAAAACCTTTGTTTTGAGCCAAGTCGTTTAATTCGCCAAATTCCATTCCAAAACGGATATCCGGTTTGTCGGATCCGAAGCGTTTCATGGCTTCGTCGTAGCTCATTCTGGGTACGCTATCGATTTCGATATCGAGCACTACTTTGAAGAGGTGGCGTACCAGCCCTTCGAAAGTGTTGAGAATATCTTCTTGCTCAACGAAGGCCATTTCGCAATCGATTTGGGTGAATTCGGGCTGTCTATCGGCCCGGAGATCTTCGTCGCGGAAACACTTTACAATTTGGTAGTAGCGATCCATTCCGGCCACCATCAAAAGTTGTTTGAAGGTTTGTGGCGATTGTGGAAGAGCGTAAAATTCACCTTCATTCATACGTGAGGGCACGACGAAGTCGCGCGCCCCTTCCGGGGTCGATTTAATGAGGTAGGGGGTTTCGACTTCAACAAAAAGTTGGCTGTCGAGGTATTTGCGGGTTTCCATGGCAACGCAATGGCGTAGAAGTAGGTTTTCGCGAACGGGGGCGCGGCGGATATCGAGATAGCGATATTTCATGCGGAGCTCGTCGCCGCCATCGGTTTCTTTTTCAATGGTAAAGGGAGGAGTTTTCGCCCCGTTTAAAATAGTGAGTTCGGTGACTTCAATTTCTATTTCACCCGTGTCCATATTGGCGTTCTTCGAGCTTCGCTCGATCACGTTACCTTTCACTTGAATGACATATTCGCGTTGTAGTTGGCGCGCTTGTGCAAGCAGATCGGCATTGGTTTCTTCGTTGAAGGCCAACTGGGTTAAGCCGTAGCGATCGCGAAGATCGATGAAGGTCATTCCACCGAGTTCGCGTGATTTTTGTACCCATCCACTTAAAACGACTGATTCGCCGATATTATCCGCCCGAAGGGCGCCACAAGTATGCGTTCTGAACATGTTTTGCCTAAATTTAAGGCCGCAAAATTACAAAACGACAAGGGTATACCCTACTATAGCCCGCGGAAACTCAAACTAAGAAGAGCCTTATGCTGACCCCATTTTCTGATGAGCACTTTATGAAGGAAGCCTTAAAAGAAGCCCAACGAGCTTTTGAGCGCGATGAGGTTCCGGTAGGAGCGGTGGTAGTAGTGAATCAGCGGGTTATTGCTCGAGCGCATAATTTAACAGAAACCTTGAATGATGTTACGGCCCATGCCGAGATGCAGGCCATTACTTCAGCAGCCGATTATTTGGGAGGTAAGTATCTCAACGAATGCACCTTATATGTGACCTTGGAGCCCTGTGTTATGTGTGCTGGGGCATTGTTTTGGTCTCAAGTGAAGCGCGTAGTTTTCGGGGCTTACGATCAAAAGAGAGGCTATCAATCAGAGGGCGCCCGCCTTCACCCTAAAACGGAATTAGTGGGCGGAATTATGGCCGATGAATGCGGTTCGTTGATGACCGAGTTTTTTCAATCCAAAAGGATTTAGGTTCCACCGGTTTCAAGTGTTACAAGTGTGTTACCAGTTACAAGTGTGTCACCAGTTTCAAGTGTTACAAGTGTGTCACTAGTTTCAAGTATTTCACGAATCTGTCAATATTCAGCAGTTCGGGTCAAACTCTGAACTCTGAACTCTGAACTCTGAACTCTGAACTCTGAACTCATTAGTAAACCTTTTCCCCTTATCTTTGTACTCTTATTTT
>CBFIAJ010000010.1:7705-24131 GCA_965660515.1 Flavobacteriales bacterium
CAAACACGACTTAAAAGAATAATATATGTATCCAGAAGATTTAATTGCGCCCATGCGGCACGACCTCTCAGGAAACGGATTTACTGAATTAAAATCTGCTGAAGAAGTAGACTCTGTTGTGAAGCAAGAAGGAACCACTTTAGTGGTTATTAATTCGGTTTGTGGCTGTGCCGCCGCAAATGCTCGCCCAGCCGCAAAAATGGCTGCAGGTTATGCAAAACGCCCAGATCGATTAACAACAGCCTTTGCCGGCAACGATGTGGAAGCGGTTAATCGCGCCCGTGCGTTAATGGCCCCTTACCCACCGAGTTCACCAAGTATCGCCCTGTTCAAAGATGGAAACTTAGTGCATATGGTAGAGCGTCATCATATCGAAGGCCGCCCTGCTGAAATGATTGCTGAGAACCTGACCATGGCTTTCGACGAATATTGTTAAAACAGACTTTACCGTTTTCAAAGTCCTGTTCGCATAGCGTGCAGGGCTTTTTTTTGTTAATTAGCGCCCTATGAAAAGACTAGTATTCCTTTTTTCGATCCTTATTAACTCATTGGCCTTCGGCCAGATGTCCGATTCCCTCTTCCTCAGTTCTATTTACCAAGAAGCACTAGTAGAAGGAGAAGCGTATGAAAACCTACGTTCTCTTTGTAAAGATGTAGGGGCTCGACTTACGGGTTCTGCCGAAGCTGAGATGGCCGTGTATTGGGGAGAGCGCGTTTTAAATACCTACGGTCTCGACAGCGTATATCTTCAGCCGATTGAAGTACCCCATTGGGAACGGGGGACGAAAGAAGCTGGATGGATTGTTAACGATTCCGGTGCTATTTATCCAATACATCTTTCCGCATTGGGAGGTTCAGTGGGTACGGACGGACTCCTAAGCGGAGAATTAGTGATTGCTCGCGATATGGATCATTTAAAGTCGATGAGCAAAGCCGAGGTTGAGGGTAAAACGGTTTTTGTAAACCAAGCCTTCAATCAGGGTTTACTGAATACCTTTTCAGCCTATAGCGGCTGTTGGTCGATGCGTGGATATGGAGCGGTTGAAGCCGCTAAATTAGGAGCAAAAGCGATTATTATTCGCTCTTTGGCAAGTCATATTGATCCATTCCCGCATACGGGATCCATGTACTACGTCGATTCTGTACAGCGAATTCCAGCTGCTGCTATTTCTACGGAGGATGCGGAGCATATAGTGGCTTTAGCCGAGAATGGTTCTTTGAGCCTACGGCTCGAAATGGACTGCCGGTTTTATGGAAATGTACCTTCGTACAATGTGATTGGCGAACTACACGGACGGCAAAAAAATAAAGTCGTCACTTTTGGTGGACATCTAGACTCGTGGGATTTAGGAGAAGGCGCTCATGACGACGGCGCTGGAATTGCCCATTCGATGGAAGCGATCCGAATATTAAAAGAGTTGGAATACGAGCCTGAATACACCCTTCGAGTCGTTCTTTTCATGAACGAAGAGAACGGAAACATGGGCGGGAAAACTTATGCGTCTTGGGTTAACGAAAGAGGTGAAGAGCATATCGCTGCATTGGAAAGCGACGCGGGTGGTGGTATTCCGATGGGTTTTGGAATTGTAGGCGATAAAAAACAAGTGAAATTTGTGCGCCAGTTCAGAGACCTCTATTACCCTTTTGGAATTTATACCCTCGACCCAGGTTACGGCGGGGTCGATATTGGGCCACTTAAAGATTATTTCCCCGGAATGCTTCAATTGGGATTACGGCCGAATTCACAGGAGTATTTTAAGTATCATCACAGCGATAACGACGTGTTTGAGAACGTCGATAAGCGAGAACTTGAAATGGGTTGCGCAGCCTTTTGCAGTATGATTTACTTAGTGGATAAGCACTATCGTCCTTGATAGGATAAGTGTGGATTTATATCCCGAGGACCACCTGGTTCCCAATTGAATACTCTTTTTCAAATTCAGTTGCCGGCTCAGTTTGCGGCGGGCAAAGCGAGTACCATGTCGCGACCGAGTGTGAGTCCGTCTACGTGACCCGAGAGTTCGCCATTGCTGGTTCGCACGTGCAAGTGCATATTCGTGGTGTGGTGAGTAAAAATGGCGTGATGATGTCTTGAGTAAAAGCCGAGTATTTCGACTTCTTGCGTACTTATCTGGCCGTTGAGGCCAGAATGAATATGCTTTTCATGCGAATGAACGGAGTCGCCTTCTGGCCAGTTGATCACGTGCCAGTCGAAGGATTCGGCCACGCCAGTGAGCAAAAATGGAAAAGGTTCTTCTACGTTTATGCCTTGCGATATTGCCGCAGTTTCAATGTAGGCTTCCAGTTCGGAATAACTAGAAATGGAATCGGGGATATCCTGGGAATCCCATTTTTCCACCGTAGCTGACACAAGCAAGGTGGCCTTTCGATCGAACGTGGCCTTTATTTCCAGCGCTTCATTGTCAACGGAGGAGATATATGGTTCGCTGTTCAGAATTAGAATTTCACCTTTTAAGTTTTCTAGTGCGCCCAATGCATAGAAGTTTTCAGTGTCCTTAAAAAGGTTCAAGTCCGCCTTTGCAGAAAGGTCTCCCTTATGCATCATATTTCTTAGTGCCCCTGCGTGTTCTACCTTAAAGCTATAAGTAGGGTCGCTTTGTATGCAAGCGCTCAGGCATAAAAGAGAAATAATAAGGACTACAGATTTCATTTTTTGGAAATTTTATTACTTGATTCTTCTCAAGTGCACCTGGCGAATTTGTTAGGAGTTACTTTGTTTCACCTTCTTTTATGACGCCGTGAGTAGATGTTTGTCTGGAATATCAACTGCCTTCAATCTTGTTCAGTTACCCTCAACTAAAAACTCTGAACTAAACAGTCACTTCTTTCCACGCTTCAAGACCTTCGGTACTTTGATGTAGTCTGTGTCTTTTTGCGGGGCGTTTTTTAGCGCTTGTTCTTGGGTGTATGGGTCTTGAACTTCATCTTTTCGAAGTACGTTGGTGTCTTCGTTCACATACTTCAATGGTTTCACGTCACTCACATCGAGTTCGCTCAACTTATCGACAAAGGACAAAATTTTATCCATGTCGTCGGTCATTTTCTCCACGGCCGAGTCGTTTAGTTCGAGTCGCGACAAATGCGCCAAATGAAGTACTTCTTCTTTACTTATTCTCTTCTTTTCCATCGACATTGTATTCGCGTAAGGTTTGAGCCATTATTTGATATGCATCCCGCTGCAAGCGGTCGATATCTTTTTCGCTATTCACATACATCGGCGGATGAACCACACATCGCAAAGTTCCCGGGCGACCCGCCGACCATTCTTCCGGGAATTTTTCTTTGTTATCTACAAAGGTAATGGGAATGATTGGATATCCCGACTCTGCCGCGATTCGGAATGCTCCCGGTTTAAAGGAAGCTAAACGCCACGACGGATCGGGAATACCGCCTTCCGGGTAAATACAGATCCCAAAGCCCTCATCCATTTTTTTCTTTGCTCGCAAATACACCTCGCGGCGCGATCGGGGGCTCGATCGATCGACGAGAATATTCGTTCGTTTATAGAAGTAACCGAACAACGGGAATTTTGCCAATTCTTTTTTCCCAATAAACAACCAAGTTCCTTTGGCAATGGCCAAAGTGGTCATGATATCTATTTCAGAGGCGTGATTCGCAATGATGATAGACGGCTGCTTCCAGTTAATTTGATCTAGATATTTAACTTTTAAGCGAAAACCCATCAGCACCAAAACCATTTTGCCCCAAAAACGAGCAAAATAAAAGAAGGGCTTGTGCCACTCCTCACGGAGCGATAACACCAGTATAAATGGGAATAGAACCAGTATGGCCAATGCAATTACCACGTAATACCAAACCCGCCAAATGATCCTAAAAATTTTCACGCGGCTAAATTAGGGCGAATTTATGAAGCAGTGCTCCATTTCCCTTTTGGCTTTACTATTTTTACGGCCACAAACAAATGATATGGCGCGCATTTTAACAGGAGTTCAAGCAACAGGAATTCCGCACCTTGGAAATATTTTAGGAGCTATTGAGCCTGCGGTTACACTTTCAAAAGACGAAAAGAACGACACGTTTCTTTTTATTGCGAATATGCATTCACTTACGGCCATTCGCGATGCCGCGCTTGTGCGTGAAAACACCTACAGTGTTGCGGCGGCTTATTTGGCTTTTGGTTACGATACTAATCGCAATACCTTTTATCGTCAAAGCGACGTTCCCGAAGTAACCGAATTGATGTGGTATTTGAACTGTTGGACTCCTTTTCCGATGTTGCAGAATGCACATTCGTTTAAGGACAAATCGGCCCGATTGAACCAGGTAAATGCCGGACTTTTCACCTATCCCGTTTTAATGGCCGCAGACATTTTGCTCTATGACGCCCATTACGTGCCCGTGGGAAAGGATCAGCAACAACACCTCGAAATGACCCGCGATATGGCGGGTAGCTTCAATCATGAATACGGCGAAATACTCGTCTTGCCGGAGGCAAAAATTAGCGAGGAAGTAATGGTAGTGCCCGGTACGGATGGCCAGAAAATGAGCAAGTCCTACAACAACTACATCAACTTATTTCAAGCGGATAAGCCACTCCGTAAACAAGTGATGGGCATTGTTACGGATAGTTTGGCGCTCGAAGAGCCTAAAGATCCGGACACGTGTAATGTTGTCGCCTTGTACAGACTCGTTGCTACCCCAGCGCAGGTTTCTGAAATGGAGGCCAATTATCGAGCGGGCGGATTCGGCTATGGTCACGCCAAGCAAGCCTTATTCGAAGTTTTGGTCGAAAAGTACAAAGAGCCAAGAGCCGTATATACGGAACTAATGAACAACAAAGAGGAACTCGACCGCCAATTAGCCGTGGGTGCCGAAAAAGCGAGGGCGGTTGCCCAAGCCACCTTAAGTCGTGTGCGCGAAGCCGTGGGGATGGATTAAAACCGTGCGCCGACTCCTATTCTAATATTTAAAATTCCTGCATTCAGGTTTCGGTTCAAGTCATTTATGAACTCCGTCTGAGGAAGTCCAACTGGCAAGCTCGAATCATCCACATTTACAGTAATGCTCTCTGTGTAATTTAAATTGGCAAAGTAGTAGCTTGTTTCCGCCCGGAAAGTAATGAAATCGTCTAAGGTAAAAACGAGAGCCAAATTACCTCCATAGGTAAAAGTAGTGATGACATTCGGGTCGTTTTGTACTGTAAACGGAACGTTGTACGGGAGGCCTGGAAGAGGCGGTGGAAGAATTTCAATAGAACCGTTTACAGAACCCGTTCCCTTTACTTCGGCTTCCGCTACACGCATCATTCCGCCCTGAATTCCAACATGTATATCCATGAACGAAAGAGGTAATCGGGCCGTAGGCCCCAAGGTGAAATAAGCTACGTTAAAACTCGATTTTTCTATATCGAGAATAATGGATTCCAGCCCTGGAATATTATTTAGACCATCAAATCCGAGATCCGCAACATCGGTTTCAAATTCGGCCTGTAAGAAGTTCACTCCTAGGCGCGCGTCGATACCCCAGTTTTCATGTGGGTAATAGCCGTACATCAATTCGCCGTTGTAACCTGATTTTGCTTTGGTTCCTTCTTCATCACTGCGAGTGCTTAGGTCCGATTGAGCAAATCCAATTCCAGTTCCTAAAACAATGAATTCCTGCGGTTTAAAACTCTTTTTTCTTGGAGATCGCACTCGTTCCGACTTCTCATTGTCAATCTTCTGCTTTTCGAAGTATTCGATGCGACCATCTTCATATTCAATGCGCAAGATTTGGCTCTTTGCCAATCGTACCTTTGGTCCGTCGGGCTGAGTCTGGCGGAAGAATACCACTTCGTCGGAAGTGACCTCAAGCACCTCGCCAAATACCTTTTCGTTGTTGTTGAGCAGAATTAAATCCTGCGCTGAAAGGCTCATTCCAGAGAGGAAAAGAAGCAGGGCAAATACATTTTTCATAGGTTCGGTTTTACGCTTACAGTTTTGTTCTAAAGTTTTTAACTCACGGTACTTCCTGGCTTTACTTGGCCCTCCGGGCCGATGGCTACTAGTGCCCCATTGGCATCTTCGGCCATCAATATCATTCCTTGAGATTCCACACCTCGGATTTTACGAGGAGCCAAATTCAAGACAACCACCACTTGTTTGCCAATTAAAGCGGCCGGCTCAAAAAATTCGGCAATACCGGATACCACCGTTCGCTGATCCACTCCCGTATCCACTTTTATCTTGAGCAATTTTGAGGTCTTCGGCACTTTTTCCGCTTCCAAAACCGTGGCAACACGCAAATCAAGCTTCGTGAAATCGTCAAACTCAATATTCTCTTTTGCCGGAATAGCCTCAGCTGATTCGAGGGCATTGGCTTCCTTGGTAGCTGCTAATTTGTCCATCTGCGCTTGAATAACGTCGTCTTCAATTTTGTCGAATAGCAATTCGGCTTTTCCAATTTGGTGTCCTTTAGGAAGCATTGGTGCTGCTTTCACGTCGGCCCATTTGATTTCGCCCATGTTCAACATCTTCCGCAATTTGGCTGCGGTAAAGGGTAAAAAAGGTTCCGCTACTACTGCCAAAGCTCCGGCCACTTGAAGGGCCACATGCATCACTACTTCGGTTCTTTTTGCGTCTGTTTTGATTAATTTCCATGGCTCTTGATCGGCCAAGTATTTGTTTCCAGCGCGCGCCAAGCCCATCATTTCATTAAGCGCATCGCGGAATTTGAACTTGTCTAAGGAGGCGCCAATTACTTCGGGGCGCTCCATTAAAAAGCGAACCATTTCATTATCCTCATCGGTTAAATCACTCAATTCGCACGGGGGCAAGTTGCCGTCATAGTACTTGTTCGTCAATACCACTACTCGGTTAATGAAGTTTCCGAAAATGGCAACGAGCTCTGAATTATTGCGTGTTTGAAAATCTTTCCAGGTAAAATCATTGTCCTTTGCTTCCGGTGCGTTGGCTGCCAAAGCGTAGCGCAATACATCTTGTTTATCGGGAAATTCTTCTAAATATTCGTGCAGCCACACCGCCCAATTCCGCGAAGTTGAAATTTTGTTTCCTTCCAAATTCAAGAATTCATTGGAGGGAACGTGCGTCGGCAAAATGTAATCACCGTGCGCTTTTAAAATGGCGGGGAAAATGATGCAGTGAAAGACAATATTGTCTTTACCTATGAAATGAATGAGCTCCGATTCTTCGTCTTGCCAGTAGCTTTTCCAACCGTCTGGGTTCCCTTTTTTCTCAAAATACTCTTTGGTTGCCGAAACATAGCCAATGGGCGCGTCGAACCAAACGTAAAGCACCTTTCCTTCTCCGCCTGCGGCGGGAACGGGAATTCCCCAATCTAAATCTCTCGTGATGGCACGTGGCGCTAAACCTTGATCGAGCCAGCTTTTGCACTGTCCAAAAACATTTGGGCGCCAGATGCCTTTTTTGGTCTCAATCCATTGATTCAAAAAAGTCTCTTGGTATTTGTCGAGTGGCAAGTACCAGTGCTTCGTTTCCTTTTTGATTGGTGCATTTCCCGAGAGTCGCGACTTTGGATTCTTGAGGTCTTCTGGACTTAAACTGGTTCCGCAGTTCTCGCATTGATCGCCATATGCTTCTTCGAAGCTACAGTTTGGGCAAGTGCCCATAATGTAGCGATCCGCTAAAAATTGCTGCTCCTGCTCGTCGAAATACTGCTCCGAACTTTGAACTACAAACTCACCCTTCTTGTCCATGTCTTGAAAAAACGACTGGGCGGTTTCTCGATGAACATCCGAACTCGTTCGTGAGTAATGGTCAAAAGAGATTCCGAATTTTTCGAACGAGTCTTTAATTAGTTCGTGGTAACGATTTACCACCTCTTGGGGGCTTACGCCATCTTTTTTAGCCCTGAGGGTAATAGCTACTCCGTGCTCGTCCGAACCGCAAATATGAAGCACCTCTTCGTCCCGGAGTCGCTTGTACCGAGTATATATATCAGCTGGGATATAAACACCGGCCAAATGGCCAATATGAACGGGCCCATTTGCATAGGGTAGGGCAGAAGTAACTGTATAGCGCTTGCTCATGAAGGTCTTTTGTTAAGCCGCAAAAATAAGTTTTTCAAATCTCTTGGGGTCCACCTCGCCAGGCATCTTCAATATGCTTGATTCGATAGTTTTGAGCGTCACCAACCACCAGTAATAAATCGCAGCGTAATTCTACTTCCATTTCCTTTTGTTCCATCCAAATTTCCGCGGCATCCAAAAGTCGATGCGCTTGCGCATCACGCATAAATTCATCACCATCAACGGGTTCCGATCTGGTTTTTACCTCCACAACAACAAGTTCTTCACCGTGTTGTGCTAAAATATCGATTTCACCTTCTCCACCGCGCCAATTTCGCTCGTGAATACGATAGCCTAATTGGGCTAAATAGTTTGCGGCTTTATCTTCACCCCAGCGGCCAAATTCGTGTGCTTTGCTCATATCGGAAAGGTTAATAGAGTTTGGTCTTCTCGGACTTTCAGCTCAACCCGCACCCCAAAGCGTAGCGGTCGATTGTCGTCAACGTGCCCCGCGGGAAATCCAAAGGCTACCGGGTAGTCCTTGCCTTCGGTGAATTCCTTTATTATTTCAATGGCTTGCTTGCCAAACGGGACTTTATTGTCATTCATGTCGGTCATTCCACCTACAATGAGTCCGGCAATTTCGTCGAGCCACCCTCCTCGCTGCAAGTTCATCATCATTCGATCGATGTGATACAAGTATTCATCGAGGTCCTCAATGAAGAGTATTTTTCCTTTTACATCAATGTCGGCTGGTGTTCCTCGGAGCGAATAAAGAACGCTGAGGTTTCCGCCCGTTAGGGCGCCTTGAGTATCGCCTAAATGATTAAATGGATGGCGGTCGCACTGAATTTCGCTGAGTTCACCAAAGAGCGTTTTGCGCACGTCTTCCAAACATTCGGCGCTGTTCTCTGGGAATCCGAGGGGCATAGGTGCATGAATCGATTCCATATTCAAATGGGTGTGAATATGATTGTGAAGAGCGGTTACATCGCTATATCCCAGCACCCATTTCGGTTTATTCTTGAGGAAATTCCAATCAATATGATCAATGACCCGAACACTCCCGTATCCGCCACGAGCGCAATAAATCGCCTTTACATGCGGATCTTCCATCATCCATTGTAAATCGGTGGCGCGCTCCTGATCTGTTCCACTGAATTGGTGATATTCCTTGTGCAAATGAGGCCCTATTTTAATTTTTAGGCCCCATTGTTCAAAGAGCTCCAATGCCGGCTGCAACTCGGCAGGAGTCAGTTTCCGGGCGGTAGAAACAATTCCCAGGGTGTCGCCAGGTTTTAAAAACGGAGGTGTCAAGAATTTTGAAGACACAAGTGCGCGGGTTTATTCGGTTGTTCTTTAAAACCTCAAGGTCGGAAGAATCTTTGACACTTTATTATTCTCGACCTGCGGTCGGATGTCCAATTACGACCCAATCCGGAATTATCGGGGAGCTTTGCGGTCAGACTCTTATCTTAGGCATCTTAAATTGGAAAAATGAAAAAATTCACCGCTCTTTTATTTTTAATTTTTGGCCTTGTATATTTCGTAGATGGCCAAACGAAGCGACCGCTTAATGCCGACGATTATGGGACTTGGGAGCGCGTAAGCTCTCGGTCACTTTCTCCCGACGGGCGTTGGGCCTATTTTGTTGTGGGTGTGCCTAAAGGCGATTCGCGAATCGAACTTCACGAACTGGATGGCACCGGAAAACATATTGTTCCGAGAGGAACAAATGCCGAATTTTCGTTTGATGGCAACTACTTTTTGTGTCTCATTGAACCTCAATACGACACCATTAGAGCTCTTGAACTCGATGAGGTTGATGAAGAGGAACACCCAAAAGACAGCCTCTTAATTATCAACCTTCAGGACGGTTCCATGGAGAAAATAGCACGAGTAAAGAGCTATCAAATGCCGGAGGAAGCGGCCAATGTTTTGACGATCCAACTTGAAAAACCCGAGCCGCTAGAACCCGATACGACGGAAGAGGTAGGCGAAAAACTTGAAGAAGATTCCGCCGCCGTTGAGGTAGCCGAGGAATTGCCCGATCCGTCGGAGCGCCCGGGTTATGAACTTGTTGTGCGTTCCTTTGATGGTTCTACTACCGATACGCTCCTTCAGACCACCGATTATACTTTGGTCGATTTTGGAGCTTTTGTTTACTATCAAACGGAAACGGAAGATACGCTTCATGACGATGGATTGTACGTTTTTGACGTTTCTAAACGCTCGGCAACCATCATTGATACTACCCGCGAAGACTATGTGTTTTTCGAGCCCAACAGGACTGGAAACCAAATGATGTACGTGGCCACCGACGATAGTTCGGAAGCAGATATTCAATACTATTCGGCCTATTTGTACGAAAAAGGAAAAACAAAATTGGTAGCTGATACGGCTACTCCCGGCCTCCCGGCCGGATGGGGCGTTAGTGAAAATGAACGGCCCGCTTTTATGGACGACGACCGATTCATGTTCATTGGCGTAGCCCCTTTGCCAAAAGTATACGAAGAGGATTCCACGAAACTAAAAAGCGAAAAGGTGAATGTCGATATCTGGTCATGGAACGACCCAGACATACAGCCGTTCCAGTTGAATAATGCTTCGTCTGATAAAAAGAAAAGTTACACCGCACGAGTACTTCCAAAGGGTGACGGACTTTTATTGCTAGAGAATGAAAAAATTCCCTCGTTCCGACTCGACCCCGAAGCAGAACACAATGTTGTTTTAGCCTCCTCTGAAGAGCCCTATCGCAAAATGCACAGTTTTGCCTACCCTTGGATTGAAGATTATTATGCCATTGATTTGAAATCCGGAGATACACGACTTGTGGCTGAAGGAGTGGGTTTTGGCGCTGAACTTTCCACCACAGGAAACTATGTAGCCTATTTCTCCCAACGCGATAGCTGCTGGCACGTGTACGACCGAATTGCAAGCCGCGATTTAAATGTAACTCAAGAAATCGACGCGGCTTTTTACGATGAGGAAGATGATCATCCGGCCGCTCCGTACCCATATGGATCCGTCGGCTGGAGCGAAAAGGATAAGCGCTTTTATATTTACGACCGCTACGATATTTGGTCGATAGACCCCGTCGGAAAAGAAGATCCTGTGAATATAACTGCTGGAGTCGGAAGAGCAAATAATGTTCGCTACCGTTACTATTCAATGAACCCGGAAGAAACCTTCTGCCCGAAGGGCGAATGGCTGCTTACAACCTTTAACAACGAAACAAAACAAGAGGGCTATGCACGATTAAATAATCTTGGTGAAGAGCCTACAATGCTCGTTCAAGATGATAAGTACTTCGGTTGGGCACGATCTACAGAAAAGAGCAACCGAGCTCTTGTAACGGTAGAAGATTTTCAGAATCCGGCCGATATGTACTGGACAGAAGGAGATTTTAATGACCTCAAAAAACTGAGCTCAATCAATCCGCAACAAAGCGAAATCAAATGGGGAACTTCGGAATTGACTTCTTGGACCTCCAATCACGGAGAGGAGTTACAAGGGATTATTTACAAGCCGGAGGACTTTGATCCTGCGAAAAAGTATCCCATGATCGTATATTTCTACGAGCGCTATAGCGATGATGTAAACCGCTACTATACGCCTGGGCCTAGCCGTTCCATTGTGAATTTTAGCTACCTGGTCAGTAACGACTACGTTGTTTTTGTTCCGGATATCGTCTACCGCGACGGATACCCTGGGCCAAGCAGTTACGATTGTGTCATTCCCGGTGTGCAGCACATGATCAATCAAGGTTATGTCGATGCAAAGCGAATCGGAATTCAAGGCCAAAGTTGGGGTGGTTACCAAACGGCTTATTTAGTGACGCAAACGGATTTATTCGCAGCGGGTTTTGCCGGAGCACCAGTAAGTAACATGACTTCCGCCTACGGCGGGATTCGCTGGGGAAGTGGTTTGAGCCGACAGTTTCAATACGAACGTACCCAGAGTCGAATTGGAGGAACCCTTTGGGATTATCCAGAGCGCTACATTGAAAACTCGCCGGTGTTTTTTGCGGACCGAATCAACACGCCCATGCTCATTATGCACAACGATGAAGACGGGGCGGTGCCTTGGTATCAGGGAATTGAGTATTTCATGGCCTTGCGCCGATTAAATAAGCCGGCGTGGATGCTCGTTTATAACGGTGAAGCGCACAACTTGCGCAAATGGCATAACCGAATGGATTTAGATCAAAGGATGTATCAATTCTTCGATCACTACCTACAAGATGCTCCGGCTCCTGTATGGATGACCGAGGGCGTGCCCGCCAAAGTGAAGGGAAAGGAATACGGATTCGAATTAAGCGAGTAAGCGGAAATTGGATCATTTAGTACTCTTTGTTAAAAACCCAATACTGGGCGCTGTAAAAACGCGATTAGCCGAATCAGTGGGCGATGAAGAGGCTTTAATCGTTTATATGAAACTGTTAAAGCATACGCGTGAAGTCGCGTTGAAAATGGATGCTCAGCGATACGTGTATTACAATAAGCACGTGGTTCAAACAGATCAGTGGCTCTCTACGGATTTTAATAAAAAAGCGCAGAAAGGACCTGATTTAGGAACCCGAATGAATGAAGCTTTTCGAGCGCAATTTGAGGAGGGAGCGGACAAGGTCGTTCTTATTGGTTCTGATTGCTTCGACCTGGAACCGGGGCATTTAAAAGCGGCCTTTAAAAGTTTAGATAAAAGTGACTTTGTATTAGGTCCGGCCATCGACGGCGGCTATTACCTCATAGGCATGAGACAACCGGCGGCATTCGTTTTTGAAGGTATTCGGTGGAGCACCAATACCGTATTCGATGAAACGCGGAAAGCTATTTTGTCCCGAGGTTTTTCACTCGATATTTTAGACGAGCTTTCGGACATTGACAACCTAGAAGATTTAAAGAGATACCCAGAATTATATTAGAAGTAATGACCATCGAAGAGAAAGTAAAAGAGGCGCTGAATTATTTAAAAGACCGAGGCGTTGAAAACCCCGAAGTAGGTATTGTTCTCGGCACCGGCTTGGGAAAATTCATTGATCACATGGAGGTCGAGTTGGAGGTTCCGTACAGTGACATTCCGCATTTCCCTGAAGCTACGGTGGAGTTTCATTCTGGTAAATTGGTTTTCGGCCTCGCGGCCGGAAAGCGCATTTTAGCCATGAGTGGACGTTTTCATTACTACGAGGGTTATACAGCACAAGAAATCACATTCCCGATTCGGGTGTTGGGAATGCTCGGGATTAAAGCACTGTTTTTGTCGAATGCGGCTGGCTCGATGAATATGGATTTCAAGAAAGGCGATTTGATGCTCCTCGACGACCATATTAATTTATTGCCCGACAATCCGTTGTTCGGAAGAAATGTAGATTCTTGGGGCCCGCGATTCCCAGATATGAGCGCACCGTATAGTGTCGATTTGAACGCGCGCTTGCATCGTGCCGCTAAGGCACAAGAAATAAAATTACACGAAGGCGTTTACGTCGCCGTGGGAGGGCCTAACCTAGAAACGCGCGCAGAATATCGTTTTCTCAGCAGAATTGGGGCCGATGTGGTAGGTATGAGCACCGTGCCCGAAGTGATTGTTGCAAACCATATGGGACTTCCCTGCGCAGCCATTTCGGTGTTGACCGATGAATGCGATCCGGATAATTTGAAGCCGGTGGATATCTCGGAAATCATTGCCGTTGCTGGCAAAGCCGAAGAAAAGTTAATTGCCCTTTTAGCGGCAACTTTGAGCGAGATGCATTGATGTCGGCCAGCCAACAAATCGAGAATGGATTTGAACTTATTTTTGACTCTTAATTGCGCAGAAAATGAAGAATACGAGAATATTAAAGTCAGTTCTATGGACGTTGACTGCGTTGCTGTCCTTTTCGCAGGTAGCTGGTCAAATGAATCACACTAGTTTCGAGGCCCTCTTGAAGGAATACGTCGCTGAGAACGGTTCAGTCGATTACAAGGGGCTCAAGGTGGCAGATGAAAAGCTCGTTGGCTACTTGGGCGAATTAGAATCAAATCAGCCCGAGGAGGGCTGGAGCGACGATGCTAAAAAAGCTTATTGGATGAATGCCTATAACGCCTACACTTTGAAGTTGATGATCGATCATTACCCTCTTGAGAGTATTACGGACCTGGAAGAGCCCTGGGATAAAAAATGGATTCAATTGAATCACCCGAATGATCCTAAAAGTGAACTCATGAGTTTGAACGACATCGAACACGGAGTTTTGCGCTCTAGTTTTAAAGACCCTCGTATTCATGCCGGAATTAATTGTGCTTCAGAATCGTGTCCCCCGTTGGCAAACAAAGCCTTTTCGGAGGAGAATTGTGAAGAGCTTCTTCAGGAGTTAATGATTCAGTTCGTGAATGATCCAGTACGAAACTCTTTGAGCCCAAAGAAAGTCGCCTTAAGTCAAATTTTCGAATGGTTTCAAGGCGACTTTACTCAAGAAGGGAAGAGAAGTCTGGTCGAGTTTTTAAATGAGTACAGCGCCGTTGAAATTGACCGCAAAGCGAAGATTTCCTACTTAGAATACGACTGGTCTATTAACGGAAAATAAGGGTCAGCCAACGCCGTGTCACGTGAAGTTCTTGATTTTCAAAACGTTTTGTCGTGACAGGTACAAATACATTCTGTACATTGGTGGGTACCATACCTACAAAACCTTGCCCCACCTATGTTGACTTTAGCTGTGAAACTACTCATTGCTCATGTCATTGGCGATTTTGTTTTTCAGCCTTATAAATGGGTTGTCGACAAACTCCAATTCAAGCATCGTTCGAAGTACTTGTACTACCATATTGGAGTCCATCTGCTCGCTTTACTACTTGTTACCCGCTTCGAAACGGAATACTTTCTTCCCATTCTCGTTATCGTCATTACGCATTATTTTATAGACCTCTCTAAGCTAAGTCTTGACGGTCGCTATAACTCCGGATTTCTTTTTGTCGCTGATCAGATCGCTCATATTTCCATACTTATAGGTGTCGCCTATGTATATGGGGTGTATGTTTCTGCTTATGATCCGATTCTTACCGATAATAAATTACTTCTCGTTCTTGCCGTACTATCCATAATTTTCGTGTCGCGGATATTGATGCATCTACTCATGGGTAAATGGAGCGTGGATTACGAGGCCTCCCCAACGGTTCAGCGTATAGGAACTTTCGTCGGGATCACGGAGCGACTCCTGGTATTTGCTTTTGTAGTCTATGGCCATTGGCTGTACATCGGAATTCTATTCGTTATAAAAACAATTTTAAGAATGTACATCATAAAACCAAAAGACGAGCATGTTCGATTCGAACTGTTTCTTCTGGGTACTTTATTGAGTTTTGGGATGGCCGTGCTCATCGGACTCGGATACCTTCATTTCCTCAGTTGAATCCTTTTCGACCCGAGGAGATAAAGAGGCTTACTTCAAGAATCGAAATCCGATATTAAAAGTTTGTCCGGCGCCGGCATTATTTCCTGCCCAAAAATCTGTGTAGCTAATTTCTAATTCCCAAGTAGGTGTAAACTGCCATTTGCCACCGACACCACTCTGCACAAAATAGGTGCCTCCGGAGTTGGCCGTTGGTGCGTATTGAGTCATGCCGTACACGGTAAATTGATTGCTCGGGAACCAACTCAAGAAAGCACTTACGGGAAGTTGAAGGTTATCGGGCCGGTCGTTTCCGAAGCGCCACCATGCTTCTAGTGAAGTGAATACTTGCCAATCGCCTCCCCAAATCGTTTTATCGAAGAAGAGTTGGTTCCACCAGGTAAACTGTTGATAATCGAGAAACGGCCCCCCATCTCTTCCGTCCATATTCTGGGAAACAGGAATCCAAAAGTGGGAATATACAGATACGCGTTTCCATTTTTCAACCGGCTGCCACTTCGCTGTAGGTCCAACGCTTGCAAGAGCTGTTCGACTGTTAACTCCATCGTTTCCGAACTTGAATACATCCAATGCAGAGCTATTCGGATCGGCGTTCAAAACAGATTTTACGTTGAGGTCGAGCCCGACATTCCAACGGCGATTATGAGAAACACCAATTACATAACTGTTTAAAGAAGTAAAGTAGGTGCTTCGTTGACTCAAATCTTGGTTATCGCCATCCGAATTATAAAAGGCGGTTTGCGTATACAAGTTTTGAAAGAGTTTAACTTCCGATTGCCCTTTTTTCAGGAGCGCCGAAGGCGTAAAAGTTCGGATGTTCGAAGCTCCTTGACCAAGGGATTGAAAACCGATGAAAAGCACGAGGCCTATTGAAAGAAGAACCTCTTTCTTTTTCGATTTTTCCGACAATATATATTTCATAGTTTCAAATTCAGTGATTTTTCGATCGACCTGCGGTCGGATGAAAGCCTTTTACGGAACTTTGCATTGATCGATACAAAGTAAATACTCTGAAAAGAACAACATTGTCG
>CBFIAJ010000010.1:24230-41982 GCA_965660515.1 Flavobacteriales bacterium
GTGCTGCGACAAAAGCTTAACTTCAAGAATCTTTACTTTGAAGATGTAATTAGTACAATCTATGGCCCACATTGCTATTATAGGAAATGGAATTAGCGGAGTTACAGCGGCGCGACATATTCGCAAGCGCAGTAACGACCGAATTACTTTGATTTCTGCGGAAACAGAGCACTTCTTTTCGCGAACGGCGCTCATGTACGTATTCATGGGCCATATGGAATACAAGCATATTAAGCCGTATGAAGATCATTTTTGGGAAAAGAATAAAATCGATTTAAAATTCGATTACGTTTCCAGTATCAATTACTCTTCAAAAGAGCTCGATTTTCAATCGGGTGATAAATTATCTTACGACACTTTAATTCTCGCCGTAGGTTCTAAACCCAATCGTTTTAACTGGCCAGGTCAAGATTTACCTCAGGTTCAGGGTTTGTATTCTTATCAAGACCTCGAATCTATGGAACGCCTTGCGCCAACAACGAAGCGGGCGGTTATAGTTGGCGGCGGGCTGATTGGTGTGGAGATGGCCGAGATGTTCCGAACACGGAATATTGAAGTTACTTTTCTAGTGCGCGAAGGAAAGTTCTGGGGCGGTGTGCTTCCTACTGAAGAGGCCGCGCTTGTAGGCAGGCATATTGAAGAACACCATGTCGATTTACGATATCATACCGAGCTCGATGCTATTTTGGCCGATGAGAACGGAAATGTGCGCGCTGTGAAAACGAAGTCGGGCGACGAAATTGAATGTGAGTTTGTCGGCCTAACGGCCGGAGTTACCCCAAATGTCGATTTCTTGAAGAATTCAGAACTTGAAATCAACCGGGGCATCTTGGTTGATGAATTTTGCAAAACGAACATCCCAGACGTTTATGCCATTGGCGATTGTGCCGAGCGGCGCAATCCCATATCGGGCCGTAAGGCCCTAGAACAAGTTTGGTACACCGGCAAAATGATGGGGGAAGCAGTGGCTCGAACCATTACAGGAACACCCACGGAATACAAACCTGGACACTGGTTTAACTCGGCTAAATTTTTCGATATCGAATACCAAACGTACGGATGGGTGCGCAGTACCTTGGATGCACAGGAGAGTCAGTTTTATTGGGAACACCCCGATGGGCGAAAGTGTATTAAACTCGTTTTCGAAACCAATGGTCGAAAACTGATTGGCGTAAATGTGTTTGGGATCCGATTGCGGCACGTTGTTTTAGATCAAATGCTCGAAGGCGAGAAAACGGTTGATTATTTGCTCGAGCATTGGAAAGATGCTCTGTTCGATCCGGAATTTTATACGGATCATATCAACGAGGTTTTAGCGGAATTCAATTCGCAGTTCAATACCGCGCTCAAGCCTCAAAAGAAAAGTTGGACCCGCATTTTTAGTGCGCAAAAAGTGTGGAACTGATATGAATACCCTTCAAAAAATAGGACTCGGAGTTTTTGTGATGGCCTTGCTCGGATTCGTTTCGGCTATTGGGTGGAGCACCTATCAATTAACTCCTGAAATGGCCGAGAGCCATATTTCGGGTGAAGTCAAGCGCGATGCTTTTATGGCCGCGGCAGAACCGCTCTTTGGACAAGAATACGGTCGTAATTTCGCATTCGTGCCGGCGCTGAAGTTCGCTTTTCAAGAGGGGAATGAAGAAATTCGAAACACCTATGCCTACCCTTCTGAAACGGCCGATTGGGTAATTTCAAGTTTTGCCGAGGCGAATCGCTACAATGCCGATCAATTGACCTCCGGCTTAGCCAAGTACTTGAATGAAGATCAAATTCAATCGCTCCGAGACAACACTTCTTGGATGGCCGATAAGGAGTATTCGGATGCTCAGGCCCTTCGGGCCGATTTGGCTACAAAAATCGATGAGCTCAATGCCAATGTGGGACAAAGTCTTGGCTTTTCATCATCGGAAATCAACAGCTTACTATTCACTCTTACAAAGGAGTCGAGCTCGGGCGTCTTGATTGAATCGTCGTGGATGGTTTTTCTTTTGGTTTTCGGAACGGGTGTAGCCGGCGCGCTGATGTATTTACTTCCCATGTATCGAAATGAACCTCCGGGTATTAAGAATCACCATATTTTTACCAGTGCCATCATGAATCGAGGATGGCTGGGAATCATTTTAGGCACTTTTTTAATTTCCTTTTACGTATTCCTTTATTGGTTTCCCGAGTACCTCACGAATTGGGTTCTTTTGGTTGATCCTTTAAGTCGAGCATTGAGTGGGCATCCGGCATCCCAGTGGTTTCTATATGGCTTTATGTACACGGTTGTAATGTTGGTAATGGGCATCCGCATGATGATCAAATACCGAGGAAATCGATATCAAATTATTCGCACTCTATCAGTAGTGTTTTTCCAAACGGCCTTTGCCTTTTTGATTCCGGAAATCTTGGTCCGATTGAATCAACCCTATTACGATTTCAAGAATATTTGGCCGCTCGATTACGACTTCTTCTTTAATTGGCATTTGAGCAGTTTAATAGAATCGGGCTCTTTGGGAATTTTCATGTTGGTGTGGGGAATTGCGCTCATAGCGGTGGCAATTCCAGTGGTTACCTATTTGTACGGAAAACGATGGTATTGCAGTTGGGTGTGCGGTTGTGGCGGCTTGGCTGAAACCTTGGGTGATCCGTTTCGTCAGTTGAGTGATAAAAGCGTGAAGGCATGGAAAATTGAGCGTTGGATGATTCACAGTGTATTGGTCTTTGCCGTATTCATGACAGGATTAACCCTGTATACGTATTTCAGCGGGAATTATTCGCCTTTCGGTATCCCTACGGGCGGAGTACAAAAAACGTACGGATTTTTAATCGGTTCGGCCTTTGCAGGGGTAGTGGGCACTGGTTTTTATCCTTTAATGGGAAACCGTGTTTGGTGCCGTTTTGGTTGCCCGTTGGCCGCATATTTAGGAATTGTACAGCGGTTTAAATCGCGCTTTCGAATCACCACGAATGGCGGGCAATGCATCAGTTGTGGGAATTGCAGTACCTACTGTGAAATGGGAATAGATGTGAAATGGTACGCGCAACGCGGACAAAACATTGTTCGATCGAGTTGTGTGGGGTGCGGCGTTTGTTCCGCAGTTTGCCCTCGCGGCGTTTTGAAATTAGAAAATGGCCCTGGATCGGGCCGATTAGAAGTGGCGCCGATCACCATTGGGAATAAGAGCATTGAGTTGAATCCTAACGTGATGAACGGATGAAAGTAATGGCACTTTTACTCGCGATTTTTATCCTGCCGACAGGCTGGACAACCTACTTGAAGAAGAGGAATAAATCTGGAAACATAGAAGAGGAAGGATGGGTTTGTGATGCGGGGAAAAAGCAAGGGACGTGGACGTTTTACGGTGATGATGGCACCTATGAAACGGCGGATTACGTGAATGATAAGCGACAAGGTTGGTACAAAAAACATCGAGAAGACGGGGCCTTTTTAGTTGTGGGCCCATACTACGCGGGAAAGAAAAATCAATATTGGAAAGGCTATTATGACGATGCAACCACCTTGCGGTGGGAAGGAGCCTATGAGGACGATCGAAAGACTTCTTGGTGGAAAACGTACTATCCGGACGGAACGCTAAAATCGGTTGGTAAATATGCGAAAGACCGCAAAACGGACTACTGGGAATTTTATCGGCCCGATGGCAGCAAAGAGGAAATTGGCCATTTCGAGCACGGAAAACGAAACGGATGGGGGCTTACTTTTCACGAAAATGGCGAACCTGAAAGTCATGGCGATTACAAAAACGATCTCAAAGAAGGGTGGTGGGTATTTGCGGACAGCGTGCGTTTAAAAACGGCAGAAGGAGATTATCACAAAGGAAAACAAACGGGTTTTTGGCAAACCTATAAGGATGGAGCTTTGGAATGGGAAGGGAAATATGACGAGGGAGTGAAAGTTGGAAATTGGATTCGTTTCGACGAACAAGGTCGGGAGGTTCAAGTGATGGAATACGGAGAATGAAGCCCAAAATAGTTGTTGTGATACCCGCCTTTAACGAGGAGAATTCGGTAGGTAATGTAGTTCGAGACATCCCCAAAGATTGGGTCGAGGAGATTATTGTAGTAGATAACAACTCGAGCGATGAAACGGCGCAATCGGCACGCGCTAAGGGAGCGACCGTGTTGCGGGAACCAAAACAAGGGTATGGAGCGGCTTGCTTGAAAGGACTGGCCTATGTGAAAGAAATGAAGGACTTACCCGAAATAGTGGTTTTCTTGGATGCTGATTACAGCGATTACCCCGAAGAATTGTCCAGCTTGGTGAAGCCCATACTCGATTCGGATATGGACTTAGTAATTGGCTCACGGGCTTTAGGGAAAAGAGAAAAAGGTTCTATGACTTTTCCTCAAATTTTCGGGAATTGGCTGGCGACCTCTTTATTGAAGCTGTTTTACGGAGTTAAGTTCTCGGATTTAGGTCCCTTTCGAGCGATTCGCTATTCCGCTTTGCAAGAGATTGGTATGGTGGATACAAACTACGGATGGACGGTGGAAATGCAGCTAAAAGCGGCCAAATTGAAAATGAAATGTACAGAGGTGCCGGTAACGTATCGGAACCGAATAGGGGTTAGTAAAGTCAGCGGAACGGTAAAAGGCGCATTTGGGGCCGGTTACAAGATTCTCTACACCATCTTTAAGTACCTTTGACGCCTTAAAATGAAAACGCTTAGTTACATATTAATTGCTCTGTATGCAGGTATGCTCACCTTCATATTCCTATATGCTTTGGTGCAGTTGAGCTTGGTGATTCATTACTTGAGAAATCGCAAGAAAGTGAAGCCCGAACCGAACGGTTTTAGAGAATGGCCGATGGTCACCATTCAATTGCCTGTGTATAACGAGCGCTATGTGGTGGAGCGATTGATTAAGGCGGTGATGGAAATTGATTATCCATCGGATCGATTGGAAGTCCAGGTGCTCGATGACAGTACGGATGATACGGTGGAGATTGTTGCGAACAAAGTCGCGGAGTATCGAAGTTTAGGAAGGCATATTGTGCACGTGCATCGAACGGATCGGGATGGTTTTAAAGCGGGCGCCCTAGCGGGCGGATTAGCATCGGCCCGAGGGGAGTACATCGCAATTTTCGACGCCGATTTCGTTCCTCGCCCCGATTTTCTGTACCAGACCATTCCACATTTTAGCGACCCACGAATTGGCGTAGTTCAAAGTCGTTGGGAACACCTCAATGAAAGGCATTCACTATTGACGCAAATGCAAGCCTTCGGTTTAGATGCTCATTTTACGGTGGAGCAAGGGGGTAGAAGTGCTGGCGGGCACTTCATTAATTTCAATGGTACGGGTGGCGTATGGCGCAAGAGCTGTATCGAAAATGCCGGGGGATGGCAAAGTGACACCTTGACAGAAGATCTTGATTTGAGCTACCGAGCACAGCTCAATGGTTGGAAATTCCACTTTGTAGAGGAGCTCGGTAGCCCAGCGGAATTGCCGGCAACCATGAACGCATTAAAGACCCAGCAATTCCGCTGGACCAAAGGCGCAGCCGAGTGTGCCCGCAAGAATTTGGTCAAGGTCTTGCGCGCACCACTCGGCTGGAGTACCAAGCTGCACGCCACTTTTCACCTGATGAACAGCTTTCTGTTCGTATGTATTTTGTTTACCGCTTTATTGAGCGTACCCATGCTACTCATTAAAAATGCGTATCCCGAGTTTAAGAACCTTTTCTATTACGGAAGCTTTTTTATTACCAGCTTACTCATTCTTACTTTGTTTTACTGGGTGAGCTTTGTCCATCGGGAAACGAAGCCCAGTGTACGCACTTTTATTTTCAAGCTTCCGATGTTCCTGTCGGTTTCCATGGGAATGAGTTTTCATAACGCCATTGCGGTTTTTGAAGGGCTTTTGGGAATTAAATCGCCTTTTGTCCGCACGCCTAAGTTCAACATCGTTCAGGGCAGTGACGGTTGGAAGGGGAACGTGTATTTGAAATCAGCCGTGAATTTTAGAACGGCTGTTGAGGGATTTTTAGCCTTGTATTTTATTGGGGCTTTATTCCTGGCCTACCGACTCGGCGATTTCGGATTAGCGCCCTATCACGTATTGCTTGCCTTTGGGTTTGGAGCAGTATATGTGTACTCGATTCGCCATAGTAAGCCGAAAGTTAAGCCGGCGACTTAAAATATACGACCTCGATTTCTTTTCTAACTTTCTATTCAAATTATCTGTTTGATGAAGGTATCCGTCCATCTCATTTTATTCTTTCTGTCGGGCTCGCTTTTTGCCCTCAATAAAAATTCTACTTGTTGCGTACATCTGTACCGAGCGTTTCGATTAACTAAATCCAACTGAATATTAACGAAGCCGGCTCACTTAAGAGCCCGTTTTGTTTTTCTGCTTAATTCCCAAAACAGCACGAAGAAGACGATCCCGTATTCAATTAGGACCAAATTCAGATCTTCGATGTAATCCGTTGTTCGATACGTAGCATAGCTCAAATATGCCAGAGCCGACCACACCGCAACATATCGGAAGCGAGTTAAGGGCATTAAAGCCAAGCCAATGCCAATGTACCAGGGGTGCACCACCGTCGCGAGCAACAAGTAAATCGTATGCGCGCCCATCCAAGCGGTGGCGAGCTCCGAATCGCGAGTTCCGAATCGGCCCGTGAGGGCCCAAACCATAATGACTAAAAAAGTAACCCCCGATAAGGCCGGACCCAACCACTGGATTACATTGTACCCTTTCCATAAATAACCTAACTCCCGAAAGAGATAGTACATACTCGCATTAAACTCGAACCGCTGAAAATATAAGTCGAGACTACTTGCAAAATTCTCGATCAAGGGTTGCGTTAAAAAAGGCGTGAAAAGAACCAATACAACTCCGGCGACGACCATAAAATAAGTCAAGGAAATGCGCCAGCCAGCGTGCCGAATTAAAAAGGGAAGAAAGAGCAGTGGCACTAGCTTTGTGCTAACGCCTAGGGCAAAAAGTACCGCCGAAAGCAACCAACGTTTGCGAACCAATAAAGCCAACGCGGCCAAAATAAAGCCCATCATGAGCCCTTCGAAATGCAGGTTTCCGGAAAATTCAACAATCACTAAGGGATTCAAAACATAAAGGAATGCCAAGGACTCTCGCATCCGGAAATGCCGAAGCAAACTGCGAAGTGATACAAAGGCAAGTACATCGCCCAGAACCATAAAAACGCGCATCACGATGACTGCACCCAAATCGTTGTCTGGGAAAATCCAGCTCGCCAAGCCATAGATGAATTGGGCTATAGGCGGATAAATGGTGTAATATTCGGGCGAGTTTAGCCGAGCGAATAAAGCTTCGTTGATTCCAATGGGCAAATCAGATCTGCCGAGCAATTCGCTGGGTAAATACAAAAAGGGATTCGTTCCGGAAACCCATAATCGGCCATCCCAGAGGAATCGGAAGTAGTCGTCGCTGAGCTCGGGTAAATGGCTAAATTGAAGTATGCGGAAAATTAGCCCCGCACCGCCTAAGATGAGTGTGTTATTGAATTGGGAAGCTGAAAGAACACCGTAGGACGCAAAGAGAACAGTCATGATGACCATGAGCTCCGGAAACTGAGAACGGATGAGTCCGTTCCCTAGATAGTAATAACCCGCACAAGAGAGCAATACAAGAGAGATGCCCAGTATATCTTGGGTCTTATGAAGTGGTTTTCCAGACGATTTCGGGATGGTGCTCATGCAAAAAGAGGAAGCCCTTATTTATATACTTTTTTGCCTTCTGTGACCCACACGCCCCAAACCCGATCATAGGCATGGACTTTTTCGGTGGGCTTGCCTCGGGGGTCTACGAGAACACCGTTTCTATTGCTCCATTCGAAAATACCTCCGTATAAATTGTGGACGTTGGTGAATCCGGCATCGCGCATTTGTTGGGTGACCTTTTCGCTGCGATACCCAACACTGCAATAAACAACGATGCTCGAATCTTTTGGAATATCACTGACGCGATCTAAATTGAAATCATCATAGCCAACCCAGCGGGCATCTTTTATGTGGCTCACTTCGAATTCATTTTTCTCGCGGGCGTCGAGCAGCAGGTAGTTTGGAGCGGTTTCACGTAGTTGTTCTACGGAAACTTCCGACACATCGCGATCGAGGAGCCCCTGAAGCATTAGGTCATAAGCACTGGATCCTACACCGGGCTTCTCCTGTGCTGAAGTGCAACCGAAGCTGGCGACTAAAATGAAAATAGCGAGTAGATTTTTCATAGCCGAAAGATAAGAACAATGATCCTAAGCGTAAGGTCGGCTATGTTACCAAGTGACTCAAGTTACATCCGCCCGAGCAGGGCGTTTTTACTTTTGTAAATCATTAACTTCGAAGCTATGTTCCTATTCAACGGAAAGAAAAAGAAAATGATCGCGGAAAAAATCAACACCCCTTCAGCTACCATAATCGATGTGCGCACGATTAGTGAGTTCAATAGTGGACACGTGAATGGGTCGATCAATATTCCGCTCGATCAAATTCCCAACAAGATCGGAAGCCTAAAAAAAATGAGTCGCCCCTTAATCATCTGCTGCCGTTCAGGAATGCGCAGCGGATCGGCCACACAATTCTTAACCAAAGAAGGTTTTGATGAGGTGTATAATGGCGGCGCCTGGCAAACGGTTCAAAAAACACTTAAATGATGAACATGAAGAATGTACTTTTCGGGCTTATTGCCTTTATTAGTTTCAGTGCCTGCGGCACGATGTCGAACGAATCCGCCGATCAGGCCAATCAGAATACTGAGTCGCCGGCACCGCCTCAAGATCAAATTGCGGTGAATGTAGATGTGGAAGAATTTCAGTCGCTCATTGCCAAAAAGCAGGGGGTTGTGCTCGATGTGCGCACACCGCAAGAATACAATGCAGGGCACTTGACCGATTGTACCCACATGGACTTTTACAGTTCAGATTTCAGTCAGCAACTCGATCAGCTAGATAAGAACAAACCGGTATACGTTTATTGTAAAGTAGGAGGCCGCAGCGGTAAAACCATGTCCATGTTGAAAGACAAAGGTTTTGCGGAGGTGTATAATCTCGATGGTGGCTATGACGCTTGGTCGAAGGCTAAAATGCCCGTTGAAAAATGATGCTCAAATTTTGGAGAAATAGATGGTATAAAATTGCCGTTGGTTCCCTTTTAGGGGCTGGCTTGGGCTACCTGTATTGGTTGGAAATTGGCTGTATTTCTGGTTCCTGCGGCATTACTTCCGTTTGGTGGAGAAGTACTATTTATGGCGCTTTTATGGGCGGATTGCTGCTCGATTTATTTCCCTCACCCCCACAAAAATCGAAAGGATGAAAAAGAGTCTAGTACTTCTACTTTTAGTGGGTTTTGTTGTGGCTTGTCAGCCCGATGGTTCAAAACAAGCGGAAGAAACGCCCGACGCTTTCGAGGCGGAAACCTTTCCAACAATGGAGCAGGGAAAGGCTATTGCCGGGGCTGCCTTTGCTGCCTTGTCGAAGCAACTGGGCGCTCATATGCAATCGGGAGGCGTGCCCGAGGCAATTAATTACTGCAGCGTAGCGGCACTTCCTCTGACAGATAGTTTGAGTGCTGCGCATGGAGTAACTATTAAAAGAACCGCATTACGGCTGCGCAACCCGAAAAATGCGCCCACTTCGGAAGAACGGGCCATGCTCGAAAAATACGAGCACATGATTTCTACAGGGAATACACCGAATCCTGTACTTACTCAAAATGCGCAAGGAGAATGGCGTTACTTCCAACCGATTCTGTTGATGCCTTTGTGCTCCAAGTGCCATGGCGATGTCGATAGTGAAATTGCTCCGGCCGATTTAGCATTGATTCGAGAAGCTTTTCCGGCAGATGAGGCTGTCAATTTTGAAACTGGGAGTCTACGCGGAATGTGGAGTCTTACCTTTTAAGGCACCATAACTACTTTCGTGAGCAAATTAGCTCATTGCCTTCATTTCATACCCTTCTTCATTCAACCACGCTAAAACAGCTGGTAACGCCGTTTTAAGTCGCGGCCAGGCTTTGGCTGAATCGTGCAATACAATGATGCTTCCTGGCTTTACCGTTTGCTGTATTCGGCGAACACAGTCATCGCCCGTGCGTTTATCGTCGTAATCTTTGGCAAGTACATCCCACATGACGATGCTGTAGTCTTTGGAAATGGCCTTCGCTTGGGCTGGAGTAATTCGACCGTAGGGTGGTCGGAAGAAATGCCCTCCAGTGACCACCGCTCCTCGTTTCACTTCATTCACATAGACCTCTGTAGGGACTTTCCAGCCATTGGTATGTTCAAAAGTATGATGACCGATGGTGTGACCTTCAAGCTTGATCCGACGCATCAGCTCTGGGTTGGCCAAGGCATTTTTCCCTAGGCAAAAGAATGTAGCCTTCGCTTGATGATGCTCGAGTTCGTCTAATACGAAATCAGTAATATCTGGAATAGGGCCGTCGTCGAAAGTGAGGTATACCTCTTTGTTGTCCGTTTTATAGCGCCACCTAGCGGCGGGAAGAAACTTCTCCAAGGTCTTGAGCACAAAAGGATTCATACCGGTTTTATCCGACTATTGAACTCCGTACAAGGCTAAGGATAGGCGCATCCGTTCGTTCAAATCGTTGTACACTTCACGATCAGCATAGCGACTCGACAACTGAACAATGCTTTGGAAAAACTGCGAATCGCGCTGAATTTCCGTGGCAATGAGTTCTTGCTTTGCCCGGGGGAAATCACTGTAATACTTGAGCTCTTCTTCCAATACTTCGGCAAAAGTGGTCAAGATTGCAGTACCTTTTTCTTTTTGCCCCGCTCGGAAATATTCTTCCGCCATTGGCAAATTAAAGTAGTTGTACGGTACAATTTCGTGCGGCATAATTGAACTCGCTAAGTCGAGCACTGTTGCGGCTGAATCGAGTTTGCCTGCCGTGTTTAGTTCGCTCGCCAAACGAGCGAAATTGTTACGGAAGTTCAGTGTCATACGTCGATTTGTCTCGTCGAGGTACACGTCCGGATCGTTCATATTCCCCCATTGGAACTTCTCTGTAATATTCGTGTACATCTCTTCCGTGTTCACACCGCCAATTTGACCCCCGCCGTTCGGTTGACGAATAGGTACTAAGTGATAGGCCATACCCACCAATTCGAAGTAGTTGGTCAGGTAAAGGAAGTCTTTCGGACGGTTCCCTACGGTAATAGCGAAGTAAATGGGTCGTTCCCAGTTATTCGTGGCTAGGAGGTCCAGAATCATTACATCGCGTCGCAAGAGACTACTTCGGCCTTGTAGATCTAGGTCGATATAATCGACTATTTCATCAGCGCGATCTGCGTCGATGATGTTGTTTTTCAAAACAGCATCTTTTTCGACGGGGATGCGCAATTTGCGGGTTGGGAAGAAATCGAATTGTTGGCGACCACTGCTCACTTTCGTTTGTGGATCATCACTCGCTACCCAGCGAATGAAATCATCAACAGACCAACGGTTGGTTACACCTTTGTCGACGTAATAAATAATTTCGCGCTTGTTGGCTACGTATTTATCGCGGGTCATGCTAAAGGGTACCGCATCGGAATCGTAGGCTTTACGCTTCATTTGATCAATGTACCAATCGGTATTCAGAAGGCTTAAGTTCACCACTCGAACATCGGTTCGGTATCCCTCTACTTCTTGAACATACCAGAGCGGGAAGGTGTCGTTATCACCGTTTGTAAAGAGAATAGCATTCGGCTTACAGCTATCGAGATAGTTTTTGGCAAAATCACGTGCTGTAAAACGGTTCGATCGATCGTGATCGTCCCAGTTCTCTTTAGCCATAACACCCGGAACGGCAACCAAGGCTACCGCGGTTACAGCAATGGCGGCGACTTTGGCCGGCGCTTTTTTGCGCAGGAAGTCGAAGATGGCCATCGTTCCAAGACCGATCCAAATAGCGTAGGCATAGAAACTCCCAACGTAGGCGTAGTCACGCTCTCGTGGTTGGTAGGCATACTGATTTACGTACACCACAATCGCCAGTCCGGTGAGTCCAAAGAGCATGGTGGCTACCCAAGCATCTTCCTTGTTCTTTTTCCAGTGGTAGATCAGGCCGACAAGGCCGAGAAGGAAAGGCAACATGTAATACACGTTCCGACCTTTGCTACCGCGCTGTTTTAAGGGCAAATTACTTTGAGGTCCGAGGCGAGGCTCATCAATGAACTTGATTCCCGAAATCCATTGTCCTTCAGTAATTCCGCCGCGACCTTGTTCGTCGTTCTGGCGACCCGAAAAGTTCCACATGAAGTATCGGAAATACATGTAGTTTACCTGATAACGGAAGAAGAACTTCAGGTTCGAACCGAAAGACGGTTTCTGGGTGTCGGGAGTCGTTACATCACCCCATTCTTTGTAGGTGGTGGCATGACTCGGATCGTTTCGATCCCACATACGCGGAAAAATGGACATAAACTCCGGATCGTAATTCGGAATGGCATTTTTCATGTCATTCACCACAACGTATTTTCCGTTTGCTTCATCGCGTTCGTAGATGGGTGTACCATCTTTAAATGGCTCTTGACGATCGAGAGGTGAGTTGTAATACCAACCGTACGAAATGGGCCAGTCGCCATATTGCTGACGGTTCAAATAAGAAAGCAAACTCGGAGCATCTTCCGGGTTGTTTTCATCGATAGGCGTGTTTGCATTAGAACGAATTACGAGACTCAAGAAAGTACTGTAACCGATCAAAAGGTACACAACCGACAGTAGTGCCATGTGGCCGAGGTCCCAGCCTTTTTGTTTCGTATAGCGCAGTCCGAATACGATGACTCCAATCATCACAACGAAAGCGAAAATGGTACCTGAATAGAACGGGAGTCCAGCGCCGTTCACAAATTTAATTTCCATCCAAGAGGAGAAATTCAGAACCACGGGGAAAATAATTTTAAAAATTACACCGAGGATAAAGATCATTAATGCATTGGCAATGACGAATCCGCGAGGAGTAAACTTGTAGCGTTTGAAATAGTAGATCATTCCTACCGCAGGTAGGGCAAGTAAGGCGAGTAAGTGAACACCGACGGCCATACCCATCATGAGAGAGATCAAAATGATCCAGCGATTCGCGTGTGGTTGTCCGTACTCGCGTTCCCATTTAAAGATCATCCAGAAGGTAATAGCGGTGAAAAAGCTCGACATGGCATATACTTCACCTTCTGTTGCGGAGAACCAAAAGGAATCGGAAAAGGTATAGGCAAGTGCGCCAACGGCACCAGAGCCAAGAATGGCGAAAATAGAACCGTCGTTCATTCCTTCTTCGTCTTTTTCGGCGATTCTGCGGCCGAAAGCGGTGATCGTCCAGAAGAGGAATAAGATGGTAAAGGCGGATGAAAGGGCCGACATGATGTTCACCATCATAGCTACTTTGGTTACATCGCCAAAGCTGAAGAGGCCAAAGAAGGCGCCAAGAATTTGGAACATGGGTGCCCCGGGGGGGTGTCCAACCTGCAGTTTGTAGGCGGTAGCGATGTATTCGCCACAGTCCCAAAAACTGGTTGTAGGTTCAATAGTAGAGAGGTAGGTGATTGCGGCGATGGCAAAAATGCCCCATCCGGTCACAGTATTTAAAAAGTCGTAGCGCTTTCCCATGGGTATAGTAAATATCGGGAGCGAATTTATCAAAAATTTAGGGAGCAAAGGGCCCGTAGTCGTTAAGGTTTTCCTAAAAGCGTGGGCCTCACGGCCCGATAGTCGATTTTCAGCACACTAGATTCCCGTTCAATTTTATTTTGGGGGCAAAAAAAAAGGGATTATCTTTGCCCCGCTTCGGCAGATTGCCCGATCGTCTAATGGCAGGACAGCGGTTTTTGGTACCGTCAGTCTAGGTTCGAGTCCTAGTCGGGCAACAAATGATTCTAAATTTTTAAAGCCTTCCCAAATTTGGGAAGGCTTTTGTTTTTTAATGCGTTTCGAGTTTACTCGAAAAAGCAATTGAAAACAAAAGCCGGCCAACCGAGCTTTAAAAATTTCGAATCTTTGAGCACTATCCCCTTCGACATTAAGGACGGCGCTTGCGCAGTCCTGGGCCATTATTCTGATGTTTTCGCCAAGCTTGCTTGAGCAAAAGGGGACAACGAAAAACCGCTGAAGCGGATTCATTCATTCTGCTGTGGGTACAATGCCATTTCGACATTAAGGACGGCGCTTGCGCAGTCCTTGTTCACTTTTACCCACGAATGAATTCATGGGCTTGGTTTCCGAGTAGTAGCCCACCATTTCAATGGTGGGTCCCGAGCATCTTTAGTTTATTGAATGAAATTTTTATGGCTTTCTACACCCACGAATGAATTCATGGGCTTGGTTTCCGAGTAGTAGCCCACCATTTCAATGGTAGGTGGCTCAACCAAAACCGACACAAATCGGACACAAACAATCAATAGTCTTATTCAGTAAGTTTAAGCCATCAAACAAACCTCCAGTCGTGAACCTCGATGCTTTAACCGATAAAAATATCCTCATCTACGGGGCCAACGGCTATACGGGCCGATTAATGGCGCGTACTTTTAAAGAGTATGGATTGTCGCCTATTCTTGCCGGGAGGAGCGATGCAGTTGCGAAAACAGCAATCGATCTCGGTTTAGACTACACAGTCTTTGAGGTGCACGAAGCCAAGAAAGAACTTTCGGAAATCGATTTCCTGATTAATACGGCCGGACCTTTCCGCGCTACGCAAGGCCCTTTGATGGATGCCTGTATTGAAACCAGTACGCACTACATTGACGTGTGCGGTAAATGGAAAGAAGTGGATCGCGCCATAGAGCGTGATCAAATGGCCCGCGAAGCGGGAGTGGTTTTGCTGCCTTCGGCAGGATTTGGCATCGCGCCGCCCGATATTGCCGCCCAAATCGCCCTGTCGACAATCGAAGAACCGGAATCGGCTTTTACCGTGGCCGCTACTTATGGCAAGGTTTCTCGGGGAACACTTTTTTCCATGCTAAGTGAAATAAATGAAGTTGGAACCGTTTGGCGAAAAGGGGCCAATGTACCCGCGCATCCGGCCGAGGAGGCCGTAGAAATAGAACTATTTGGTACAAAAGTTAAAGGAGTCAATAACCCCTTGCGGGCCGATTTGCGAACCGTGCCCCACGCCACAAAAGTGCCGAATTACCAATCGTTCATGAAGCTTCCGAACTTCGCCATTGCCATGATGAACGGGAAATTAGGCTGGCTGCGAAAACTAATTCTCAGTAAACTTCACTGGCTGCCCCAGGGCCCAAACGAGAAACAATTGAAAAGTGGCCATACACTAGTTTACGCCGAAGCCCGAAACCAACAGGGCAATATTTGTCGGGTACATCTAAAAGGCCCGGAGGCGTATTTGTTTTCGGTCGATTGCGTTTTACTAGCGATAAATAAAATAGTCCGGGAATCGGCGCATTCAGGGTTTTGTACACCTTCGCTTTTAATCGGAGAAGAAATAGGTTCTATAAAGGGAGCAGTGCTTCGCCTATTTAATGATTGAAACGAACTCTTGTTCGCGAAAGCCTTTGGATATAGAACCTTAATTGGTAAAAGGAAGACTTGATATTTTGATTCAAAGAGCCCGTAAACGCCCTCTATTTCTTACTTTAGTCGTGTGAGTAAAACCAACGAAATACTGAAATCGTACGGACTGCGAGTAACCCCGGTTCGCAAAGAAATATTGAATGTTCTTCAGTCGAGAACCGAAGCCGTACCGCAGCCCCAGCTAGAAAAGCTGTTAAGCGATTTCGATCGTGTGACCCTGTATCGAACTTTGGGCGCTTTTGAAGAGAGCGGACTGGTGCACAAGGTACTCAATGATCAAGGTGTGGGGAATTACGCTCTTTGTGGCGATGCTTGTGGCCCGGATCATCATCATCATGCGCATGTTCATCTGGAATGCGATACCTGCGGGAAGGTCTATTGCCTTGACCAAGTGGAGGTTCCCGAAATAAAAATTCCCGCACGCCACAAGGCGCACGGGATGAAAATTTTAGTACACGGTTTGTGCGACCAATGTGCCGAGTAAGTTCTAATTAATGCATGTGAAGCTCAATCTCCGTTTTGGAGATGTGGCCGTCTACATCAATGGCTGATATTTCGATGATGATATCTGCGTGGTCCTCATCCGTCCAGGAAGCATCTACGGAAATATCTTCCCACATTCCTAAGTCGAACATCGTTCCGCCGGCTACTTCTTCTTCGCTTTCGTAAATCTCTTCACCGTGGTCGTGCTCGTCGCCATCGTCATGTCCGCCATCGTCGTGGTCCTCAATCACATAAATGCGCACGAGTACTTCGTCAATTCCAACAACATCGTCTACCGATCCTTCCAGGCGAATCACATCACCCACCGAAATATCGGTCTCGTCTTGTGGGTCGGTGACGCTGAAAGTAGCCGCGGCCGGACTCATAACCCAAAAATCGACCTCTTTAAATTCGGCATTGTTACCCGCCGCATCGATGCACTGAACCACTACGTGATAGGGTCCGGCCGTAGTATTTGCAGGAACGGTAAACGCTTCTTCAATTTCAGCATCGGTTCCACTTAAGCTCACCGTACGGGTTTCGGACCATTTAGCTTGAACCCTGCCGTGATCGTGGCCGTCAAAAATGTCGTGAATGTCCAATTTGGCTTGACCCAAGGCTTCGTTGTCTGAAAAGTCAGCATCAACGGTGAAATCGTCACCAACGGATACCTCTTCATCCACATGCACGTCTGTGATCAGCGGGGCCGTGGTGTCTTCGTCGGAATCACAGGAAATAAAAAACAAAGGAGTGACAGCGAGAACAGTAAGGAGTACTTTTTTCATCATCTTATCTTTATGCAACATTGTTGCAAATATAAAGGATGATTATGAACTGCACAAGTATTCTCTAAGTTGTCTTGTAACCGGGGCCTATCGGCCCGATAGGGCCTTGAAACTGAAAGTAATTAGTGGGGCTAGTCGATGACAGAGTGTCTATAATGTTGCCACCGAGCTCGGATTTAAACAAGAAGAGTATAAAAAATAAGAACACCACCTGCCTCACGGCATGATATCTTTCTAGTTTACTATCTTTTTAGATCCCCTTTTAACACGGTGCACATGCGATTAATTCAGAAGACTAATTCCCGCCGGAAAGGTAATCGCAATTAGACGTTTCTACTTGTTATATAAAGACTCCGTTTTGCACAAGAGTATGGCCAAATTTGATATCACCACCGCTATCTGGAGTTAGCGCAGTGATGTTCACGGTTTGACCCGCTTCAACTTCATGACTTATGAGTTCATTCCATTTTTCGCCATAAAATAGGGTCAATAGCGTTCTAAACTTTTCTTGGGCCCAGTTAGGCACATGCTCGTTTGGGGTTGTATCTTTACCTCATGACTAGAAAAATGAAAAGCCTAATCACCATCCTCTTAGCCCTGAGTGCCTCCTTCCCTAGCTTCGCTCAAATCATCACGGATGGCGAGTTTAGCGACTGGACCTTCATCAATCCAATTTCTGACCCTACGGGCGATCAGCAGTATTTCGACCTTACCGAAGCGCGTGTTTTTAACGATTCCCTGGCCATTCACTTCTATATTCAAGGAGCCGATTATTGGCAGTTGAATTCTGAATACGGACTCACCCTCTATATCGATACCGATTTCGATGATCAAACGGGTACTCCATTCGCCGATCTAGGCGCCGATCTCATTTGGAACTTTGCCCAACGCAACGGTACCTGGCAAGGAGCCACTGTAGAGCATTCAGATGTAGGTATGTATTCTGCTCCCACCGTTACCTCAGATCAATTTGAGG
>CBFIAJ010000010.1:42081-45247 GCA_965660515.1 Flavobacteriales bacterium
CCGCTTTCAGTAAACACAACGGACTTCAATTCGGAGATTCCATTCGCTTCGTTTGGTCTGTTTTTCAAGGGGTCGACGATCGCTTACCCGATACCGGATCGATCACCTATAGACAACACGGTGGTTCGTATGCCTATACACCCATCGACCTTAACCCCTCTGCCAACGCATTGCGCGTAATGACCTACAATGTGGAGCACGATGGCCTTGCCGATCCCGTGCATTCCGCTGCCCTTGGCCGTATGATTGCCGCCGCCGATCCCGATATCATCACCTTCAACGAGCTTTGGGATACTGATGCATCCTACGTTGCTACTTTTTTAAACGGAATTCTGCCCCTCAACGGGGCGATGTGGCAAACGGTCAAATTGTTCAATGGGAACGTCACGGCTTCGCGATACCCCATTACTCACTCGTATGAGTTTGAGCCGGGCGATCGCGTACTCATCACCGTAATTGACCTGCCTTCAAACTACCCTTCAGATATTGTCATTGCCAATCTACACCTCAAATGCTGCGACGATGATGACCGCCGGCAAGATCAAGTCGATAACCTAGTCGATTTCTACCGCGACCTCCACACCCCTATGGGTAATTTGAACGTTCCTTTTGCGACTCCTTTTATAGTGATGGGCGACATGAACTTCGTAGGCGACCATGCTCAAATTGAAACCGTCTTGAATGGAGACGTAATACAAGAAGGAACCTATGGATTCGATTTTGTTCCCGATTGGGATAACTCCCCTTTAAAAGAAGTACTTCCCTACCATACGGATCAGCGCCACGCTTATACTTGGCCAGGCCAAGGATCGAGCTACTACCCGGGCCGACTCGATTTTATTTTCTATTCCGACTACGTACTTCAACTCGAAAAAAGCTTCGTGCTCAATACGGATGGTATGTCTTCGGCTCGACTCACAACCACGGGTCTCGTTACTAACGACGCCCACTTCGCTTCGGACCACCTACCCGTCATTGCCGATTTCGTTTGGAACAACGTATCGGGTATTTCGGAACCGGAGAAGCCAGAACTGTTCATTCGTCCAAATCCGGCCGAGGAGGCCGCTACCTTGAGTTGGCGGAAAGGAACCGTAAATAAAATCGAAGTGCGCGATACGCAAGGCCGCTTACTCGATCAATTCCAAGTAGGAGCAGATGAAATCACCAGGGACCTGAACACCTCCGATTATCCGGCGCAGCCTTTATGGATTATCGTGGATGGCCAATTTGCCTATCCGCTGATTGTTCAGTAACCCAACGATGCCCGCTGGCAATCCGTATATTTAAGCACATGAAACGGGTTCTCCTTTTCCTCTTTTTCTTGGTCGCTTTGACCACTTCAGCAACCCACATCATTGGCGGAGAAATCCGTTATACTTACATCGGAAACGGATTCTACGATATTGAAATGATCATATATCGCGATCCGAATGGAGGACCTGCCTTTGATAATCCGGCACTGGTTGGACTTTTCGACGATAATGGCGTTGAGCTTTTCGTGGCCGCGGTCGATTTAGACAGCGTGAATTTCGTTCCTTTTTCCGATGACACCTGCTACGCTAATGGCGCTGGCCAAGAGGTTGTTGTTGAGCGGGGCTACTACCATGAAACCGTTCAGCTCACCATAGATTCCATTGGCTACCACCTCGTATATCAGCGATGTTGCAGAAATTCAACCATCATAAATATTCCGACACCCTTGCAATGGGGCGCCACCTACGGAACCTATATTCCTCCCCGAAACCAAATTGTCAATAGCAATCCTCAGTTTCCGCTACCGCCACCGATTGTAGTCTGTGTGAATGAAGCGTTCACGTACAATCACAGCGGAATAGATGCCGACAGCGATTCACTGAGTTATTTTTTTGGAACGCCCTTCACGGGCGGATCACCAACCGACCCGACCCCGATTCCCATTGCTCCACCACATACCATTATCCCGTGGGCTCCGGGCTACAGCGATGCCTATCCGGTAGATGCGGCGCCGGGTTTTGCGATTGATCCCGTTACCGGTGTTATAACGGGTACGCCCAATACCATTGGTCAATACGTACTTCAAGTAGTGGTTGTAGAATGGCGAAACGGAGTCGAAATTAATCGCACTTGGCGCGATTTTCAAGTCAATGTCGTTCAATGCCTGCCATATCCGGTGGCATCCATTGTTTTAGAAAGTGATTCATGTAGTGGACTCACCGCCGTTTTGAGTCCGGCCGGAACCGATTACACCTCCAATACCTGGCTGCTTTATGCTCCCGACGGTACATTCATAGAGCAGAGCACCGATAGCTTATTTAATGTCGCAGTAGCCGATACGGGCGCATATAGTGTTGTATTGGTTTTGTCGAATGGTGTTTGTAGTGATTCTGACTCCATTCCCCTATGGCTGTATAATTCGGATGTAGGCCTCGAAATTCTGGGTCTCGATTCTGTTTGCTACCCTATTGATGAGCCGACATGGGGAATTGTGCCCACGCTTCCTGCGGAAGGAAACAGCCAGTGGATTTTAAATCAGGTCGCCGTGGGTTTGGATCCGCCGTCGGATACGGAGTTTAAAATAGGAAAGAACGAGCTAATCTATTTGAAGCGGTACCGAGGCTGTTTATGGTCGGATACGCTCGACGTCTGGTGGGCGGGTTGCGCAGACATAGAGCCTCCGAACGTCTTTACGCCCAATGGCGACGGTCAAAACGAGTTTTGGTATCCGTTTTGGGATGTGACTCCCGAACGGGTCGAGATCATTATTTTCAATCGTTGGGGTACAAAAGTATGGGAAGGCGCTTCGAATAACCCCGACTTGTTTCCAGGCTGGAACGGCGTCAACTATAGCAGCAAAAAGGATTGTCCGGAAGGCACCTATTATTATGTTGTTAAGGGATTTGCCTTCGGCGAAGTGTTTTCGCAGAAAACGGGCTTTCTTACTCTTTTGCGGTAAAGTGTTTGATTAGTTTTCCTACGGAAAGACCCTGAACCAGGATGCTGAAAATCACCACCACGTAGGTAATAACCAAGAACATTTCTCTTTTCATTTCTGGGGCTAAGCTCAGGGCAAGCGCGATCGATATTCCTCCGCGCAGGCCTCCCCAAGTCATGATTCGAGCGGTGCCGGGAACAAACTCGAGGCGCTTTTGAAAAATGCGGATCGGCCCGATAAGGGCCAAATAGCGCG
>CBFIAJ010000010.1:45343-57097 GCA_965660515.1 Flavobacteriales bacterium
TAATATCGAGGACTAAAAGTTCCAGCCCGATAAGAACGAAGAGAATGGCGTTGAGGAAAACGTCGATGAGCTCCCAAAATTTATCGAGGTAGTTTTCGGTTTCTTCGGACCAGGCGGCTTCGCGAGCGCGATTCCCGATGAAGAGTCCGGCCACGACCACGGCCAATGGCCCCGAAAAATGGAGGTAGCTTGCGAGGAGGTATCCGCCCATGACGAGGGCAAGGGAGAGCATAACTTCGGTTTCGTAGTGATCGATGCTGCGCATCAGGCGGAATCCGAAATAGCCCATCAGTAATCCGAGAACGATTCCTCCGCCTACTTCTTCCAGTAAGAGAAGCGCAAACTCTCCGGCTCCGATATGGCCCGATCCGGCCGCTAGGCTGAAGAGGGAGAGAAAAACGACCACGCCAATTCCATCGTTAAAAAGCGATTCGCCAACGATTTTCACTTCGAGCTTTTTAGGAGCGCCCACTTGTTTCAGAATTCCGAGCACGGCAATGGGATCGGTCGGAGAAATGAGCGCGCCAAACAACAGACAATACTGAAAGGATACTGGGTAGTCAAACGCGATAAGTAGGTAATACATAAGAACGGCAACCAGAGCCGTAGAGATCAATACTCCGAGGGTAGAAAAGGCAATGATGGGGCCTTTCATGAGTCGAAGCTGATCGAGTTTTGTGTGCAGTGCGCCGGCGAAGAGGAGGAAGCTGAGCATCACATCGAGCAGAACTGTTTTAAAATCGATCAGCGCTATGGCCTTCTCGGCCCGATCGAGTACGTGGGGTGAAAACTGCCCAATGAATACAATGAGTAAGGTGAATACCAGGGCCATAGCTAGCAGTCCGATGGTTGAGGGCAACTTTAGAAAACGCACGTTGATGTATCCAAAAAGCGCGGCAACAACGGTGAGTAGCGTAACGATTTCAAATATTTCCATGGAAAGGTATTTAGAAGGATAAAGCTAATCGAAAAGCTTGGATCACACACAGGGAAGGCGGAAACACTTATGGTAGGCAACAATAATGTTTCCCTTTGGAGCGGGTTTGGGGGAGTCAAGACCCGTTCTCCTTTGAAGCGGGTTCGGGGGAGTCAACATCCGTCCCCCTTTGGAGAGGGTTGGGGGAGGAAAGACTCGTCCCCCTTTAGATGGGGTTGGGGGAGGCTTTCAATTGTTTCACCGGTTTGGTTTCCGGTACGTTCCCACTTCTAGCCCCGCACCCGCGGGGCCACTGATACCAAAACTACCACAACTACCACTAAAAAAGCTCCCACCATTTCTTCGGAATCCCAATTTCAAACGAACCTTCGTTTTCCCTCACCGGGAAGGTTTGTACGGCGTCGGCCACATTTTTCTTTTCGCGCCCGGTTTCGATATCGAACTGAAACTTATGCCATGGGCATTCGATGAAGCCTTCTGGGGTACACTGCCCTCCGCTGAGTTCTACACCTTGATGCGGGCATTTGTCTTTCAGCGCGTTCCAATGGCCTTCGGCTTTCACGAGGCAAAGTTTCGGCAAGTTGTTTTGCCTAACGGCAAGAACGGTTCGGAGGTCCGCTTTTTTCATTTGTGCTTGTAGCACAGGGTCCAAAGAAATCCATTGTACTTTCGGTATGTTCATTGGATGAAAAATAGGAAATTAAGGGTCCAATTGTAGCCTTATGAGAAAAGAAAAAATTGTGGTGTTTTCGGGTGCGGGTATGAGCGCGGAGAGTGGACTAAAAACATTTCGCGATTCGGACGGACTCTGGGAAGAGTACAACGTATATGAAGTAGCCACTCCCGAAGCGTGGATGGCTGATCAAGAAAAAGTACTTCATTTTTATAACCTCAGAAGAAGGCAATTATTAACGGCGGAACCAAATGCGGCACACCGCGCCCTAGCGGAATTAGAAGCGAAGGCCGATGTGCGAATCATTACTCAAAATATCGATGATTTACACGAGCGTGCGGGTTCTATAAGTGTACTGCATTTACATGGGGAGCTCCGAAAAGCACGGAGTTCAGGAAACCCAAATTACGTAGTGTCCATCGACGGATCAGAACTCGTTCGCGGGGATGTTTGTCCGTCCGGATTCCAACTTAGGCCTCATGTGGTTTGGTTTGGAGAAGCGGTGCCACTGATGGAGCCGGCCGTTGAATGGGTGCGTGAGGCCGATCGATTATTAGTCATTGGGACCTCGCTTAATGTGTATCCGGCAGCCGGATTGGTTCACGAAGTAGGTCAAGGGGTTCCTGTAACCGTATTTGACCCGGGAAGTATGGATCATTTTCAACTGGGTGAGGCCGAACACATAAAGTATCCCGCCGGGGAGGCGGTTACGAAATGGGTACAAGACTTTATTAGCGAATAGGTTATCTATTGCTGAAATAGGTAAATTATTGTACATTTGCGCAAGCTTAAGGGACAGAATGACGGGGGGACCAAAAGTCCCCTCTTTTTATGTAGCATATGATCGATGTGAAAAAAGTACGTGAATGGGCAGAAGAGCGATGTGCCGAAAAGGACTTGTTCTTGGTTGATTTAACTATTTCTTCATCCAATCAAATCACTGTATTAGTAGATTCGATGGGTCGTGTAGACATCACGGATTGTATGTCTGTTTCGAGGGCGATTGAAAGTCAATTAGATCGTGAGGTAGAAGACTTTGAACTCACCGTATCAAGTGCGGGTATTGGGAATGCGCTAAAAGTGTGGAAGCAATACGAAAAGAATCAAGGCCGTGAGGTAAAGATTCGCACCACGGAAGGAAAAGAGATTCAAGGGATTATGCAAAAGGCAGAAAACGGTGAAGTTACTGTGGTAAGCCAGAAGCGTGAAAAGATTGAAGGGAAAAAGAAAAAACAAACCGTGGAATACACGGATACTTTAAAAATTGAAGAGATAGCGGAGACCCGAGTGGTACTCCAATTTTAATTTGATTGGATCATGGAGAATATTGCGCTGATTGAGTCATTCACCGAGTTTAAGGACGATAAAAATATCGACCGTGTAACCTTGATGAGTATTTTGGAAGAAGTTTTTCGAGCGACCATTACGAAGCAGTATGGTTCGGACGAAGGTTTTGACATTATTGTAAACCCGGATAAGGGTGACTTGGAGATTTGGAGAAACCGCGAAGTAGTAGCGGATGGTGAAGTAGAAGACGAGAACTCTCAAATTGCCTTGTCGGACGCTCAGAAAATTGAGCCTGACTTTGAAATTGGAGAGGAAGTTTCGGAAGAAGTGAAATTGTTCCAGTTTGGTAGAAGAGCCATTTTGGCTTTGCGCCAAAACTTGATCGCGAGAATTCACGAGCACGACAACGGCAACTTATTCAAGCGTTACGAAGATCTTATTGGAGAAATTGTAAGTGGAGAAATTCACCATATTCGTCATCGTGAGGTAATTGTTTATGACGATGAGCAGAACGAATTAATTCTGTCTAAAGAGCAACAAATCCCCAGTGATTTTTGGCGTAAAGGAGATACGTTACGTGCAGTTGTGCACGAAGTAGAGCTCCGCGGAAATAAGCCAATCATTAAGTTGAGTCGTACTTCGCCAAAATTCTTGGAGAAGTTATTTGAGCAGGAGATCCCCGAAGTATTTGACGGATTAATTACCGTGAAAAGATGTGTGCGAGTTCCTGGTGAGAAAGCAAAAGTAGCGGTTGAGTCTTATGACGACCGCGTAGATCCGGTAGGAGCTTGTGTGGGAATGAAAGGATCGAGAATTCACGGAATTGTGCGTGAATTGGGGAACGAGAACATTGATGTAATCAATTTCACGAGTAACCTTCAATTATTCATCACCCGCGCTTTGAGTCCGGCCAAGATTACCAGTATTACCATTGACGAAGAAAAGAAAAGAGCGGAGGTGTTCTTAAAGCCCGATCAAGTTTCATTGGCGATTGGTAAAGGGGGTTTCAATATTCGTTTGGCTGGTCAACTTACTGGCTACGAAATTGATGTTTATCGCGATATCGACGAAGACGAAGATGTTGAGTTGAGCGAATTTGTCGATGAAATTGAGCCGTGGGTATTGAAAGAATTAAAGAGCATTGGATGCGATACAGCGCGAAGTGTTCTTGATTTAACGGTTGATGAAATTGTGAAGCGAACGGAACTCGAAGAGGAGACCGCTCGTGAAGTACAGCGCATTTTGCGTGAAGAATTTGAATAAGAGAAAACAGTAAGCAATTTATATGGCTGAAGTAGGAAGTGTCAGGTTAAATAAGGTCATCAAGGAGCTCAACATCTCCCTTGACAGAGCGGTCACGTTTTTGGCGGATCAAGGCATCGAAATCGATGCGCGCCCGAATACGAAGATCGAAGGGGATGTCTATGAAATGCTCGTTGATGAGTTTGACCAAGACAAAAGCAAGAAGCTCAAGGCGGAAGCTATCTCAATGCAGAAAGCAAAGGAGAAGGAAGCGCTGAGAGCGGAACAAGAAAAAGAAGAGGAAGTAGCCGCGGCACCTGACGAGAAGGTCATCCGCGCACGCGCCTCTATGTCAGGTCCAAAAACAGTGGGTAAAATTGATCTTGATGGCGCGGCCAAAAAGACAGAAGAGCCTGAGGTTGAAGAAACTCCTGAAGAAGCCGTTGAAGTTGCTCCGGTGGTAGAGCCTGAAAAAGAGGTAGCAGCACCCGCAGAGGAGGTTGTGGAAAAAGAAGAAACGCCAGTTGCTGAAGAAAAAGAGGAAGTCGTTGTTGACGAGCCGGCGGTTGAGGTGGAAGAAGTAAAAGCTGAAGAAGCTCCTACAGAAGAGCCTGTTGAAGAAAAGGTTGAAGAGCCTGCTCCGGAGGTAGAAGCAACTCCTGCTCCTGAAAAAGAGGCGGAGGCAGTAGCACCGGCTCCAGAAGCATCGGGTGATGAAGCACCGGCAGCAGGTGACGCGTCTTCGGATCAATTAAAGACTCAGTACAAAAAATTAGACGGTCCAAAGTTTGTCGGCCAAAAGATCGACTTGGACCAGTTTAAGCCGAAAAAGAAGAAAGTTGCAAGTAGCGCGGGTCCTAAAGATAGCGACCCGAACAAGCGCAGACCGAGAAAAAGGATATCAAGTGACGGCCCAGGGGGACGTTCTGGCGGACCTGGAAGAGGACCACAACGAAGAGGCGGTAAAGCGACTCCAAAAGAGGAGCCAACACCGGAAGAAATCCAAAAGCAAATTAAAGAGACTCTTGACAAGCTGACCAACAGAGGTAAGTCAAAGTCTTCGAAGAACAGAAGAGATAAGCGTGAAGAGCGTCGCGAACGCGAGCAGAAGGAAGAGCTGATTAGAGCAGAAGAAGGTTCGAAGCTTAAGGTAACCGAATTTGTAACGGTCGCCGAGCTCGCAACCATGATGGATGTTCCAACGACACGCGTTATCGGGTCTTGTATGGAACTCGGTATCATGGTGACCATGAACCAACGACTGGATGCAGAGACTTTATCTATTGTAGCGGAGGAATTTGGATTTGAAGTAGAATTCGTTTCTGCCGATGTACAAGAGGCCGTGCAAGAAGAAGTGGATAGTCCGGAAGATTTAGAATTCCGCGCTCCTATCGTAACAGTTATGGGACACGTGGATCACGGTAAAACGTCTTTACTGGATTACATTCGCGATGCGAACGTAATTGCCGGTGAGTCTGGAGGAATTACCCAGCACATTGGAGCTTACAGCGTGAGCTTAGAAGGCGGTCAACGAATTGCCTTTATTGATACTCCGGGTCACGAGGCATTTACCGCCATGCGTGCACGTGGAGCTCAGGTAACGGATATCGCTATTATTGTAGTTGCGGCGGATGATTCAGTCATGCCTCAAACAAAGGAAGCCATTAGCCACGCGCAAGCAGCGGGTGTACCTATTGTATTTGCTTTGAATAAGGTAGATCGCGATGCTGCGAATCCGGAAAGAATTAAAGAGCAACTGGCGGGAATGAATCTCTTGGTCGAAGACTGGGGAGGGAAGTTCCAAAGTCAGGAAGTGTCGGCGAAAACAGGTTTGAACGTTAAAGAATTACTTGAAAAAGTATTGCTTGAAGCCGAGATTTTAGACTTGAAGGCAAATCCTAAAAGAAATGCGGCCGGATCAGTAGTTGAAGCAACCTTAGATAAAGGACGTGGATACACTACTACCATTCTGGTTCAGAACGGTACGTTACGAGTAGGAGATTATATGTTGGCGGGTCAATACAGTGGTAAAGTAAAAGCCATGTTTGACGAACGTCATCAGCCAGTAACTGAGGCCGGACCTTCAACACCGGTATCGATTTTAGGTTTAGATGGAGCTCCTCAGGCAGGTGATAAGTTCAAGGTAATGGAAGACGAACGCGAAGCAAAAGACATTGCTACGAAGCGTCAGCAATTACAGCGCGAGCAAAGCATGCGTACTCAGAAGCACATTACTTTGGATGAAATTGGCCGTCGTTTGGCGATTGGTGACTTCCAAGAGTTGAATGTGATTGTGAAAGGTGATGTGGATGGTTCTATCGAGGCATTGAGCGATAGTTTGCAGAAATTATCTACTCAGGAAATCCAAGTGAATATCATTCACAAAGCGGTGGGTGCCGTCACGGAATCGGATGTATTGTTGGCTTCGGCTTCCGATGCGATTATCATCGCCTTCCAAGTACGCCCGAGTATTGGCGCACGTAAATTGGCAGAGACCGAGCAAATTGATATTCGAATGTATTCGATCATCTACGATGCTATCAACGAGTTGAAAGACGCTATGGAAGGCATGTTGTCTCCGGATGTGAAAGAAGAAATTGTTGCGAATATTGAAATTCGCGAAACGTTCAAGATTTCAAAAGTGGGTACCATTGCTGGTTGTATGGTTCTTGATGGAAAAATCAACCGAAACAACGATATCCGTGTGATTCGCGACGGAGTAGTTGTTTATACGGGACGCTTAGGATCATTGAAACGCTTCAAAGACGATGTCAAGGAAGTAGCTAAAGGATTCGAATGCGGATTGAATATCGAGAACTTCAATGACATTAAAGTAGGCGATATCGTCGAAGGATATCAAGAAGTAGAAGTTAAAAAGACCTTGGATTAAGGCTTTTCGAAATAGTATTTTAATGAATCCCGCCTCTCGGCGGGATTTTTTTTGCGGCGATCCTTTGCATCGGCGTAACGGAGCCCCTCTTTAAAAGGCGAGTTTCATCGCGCCGTGAGGCGCTGAAAAAATTACTCGGGAACAATCGGATGCTCGTCATTTAACGAGGGGAACTGAATTTCATCGGCTACAACAAAGCAGCCTTTACAATAATCACCGAGTGAACGCAGAACTTTTTCCGCTTCTAAAGAAGTCTTGTAGTCACCAATTTTCGTTTTAAAATAAGGTTGCTCGTAATCAACATATACTCGCTCGAATTGGTACCTTTCGATGAATTCCGACTTTCTATTGATTGCCTCTTCTCTATTTCCGTAGTACAGTTGAATACGAAAGCCACTCGTTTTTTTATTCTCTGAGTTTATTTTCACCTGCCGATCGATAAGATCAACCAAACTTGCCGACATAGAAACTGGGTAAGTATCGTAGACAATTTGAGACAGAACCGTATCTTCGGGCGTCGAAACGGCAGTAGAATCTTGACCTTTGGCCGCACATGTGACGGTGAAAACAAGGATATACGCTAGAAGTCGATGAAGGTTCATGTTAAAAGTATTTTACCGAGCAAAGTTAAATGAATCCATGAAGCTTTTCTCGGTGGTGTTTGAATATCGGAAACTATTTAGAACGAATATAAATTATGCGAAATTCGGTTAAGGCTAATATATATGATGCTTTAGTCCTTATTTTTGCCGCGAACAGAAATTCTGTGATGATTGCTATGAAAAACGCCCTTCCCACGAGTCTCCGAGCCGTATACACATTATTGTGTATCGTTGCTTTCACACTCGCTTTTCATGGTGCTCAGGCTCAAGAAGCCCCAAGCGCTGACCCTGTAATAGGGGAAAAATTATGGAAAGCTAACTGTGCAGCCTGTCACAAAATCAATGCCAAGCTAATTGGCCCGGCATTGGGACAGGTAACCGATAAATATGAAGAAGAATGGCTGATCGCCTGGATTCGCAACAACGTAGAGCTCCGCGAAAGTGGAGATGAGCGTGCGATTGCCATCTGGGAGGAGTACAACAAAAGCGCTATGCCGGCTTATCCGCAGTTTTCGGATGACGACATTCGCGGTTTGTTGGCCTACGTCGATCAGGAATATGCCGCTTCCCAAGCTCCAGCCGAAGTGGCTGCCGACGGAACCGTTGCCGGTGGAGGATCTGCATCGGGAGGTAGTGGAATAGGTCTGTTGCCCGTTCTTGTTGGTTTAGTCGTTTTCTTGGCCGTAATTGTTTTCATTCTGGTTCGTATCAAGAACTTGTTGCTCATCATGAAGGGTGTTGAGCCGCGGTCTTTTATTGATCAGATTTTTGATTTAAACAAATACGCAGTCATGTTTGCTGCGAATAAGAAACTCGTTGGGCTTACTGTAGTGATTGTGCTTGTTTTCGTTTTCCAAGGACTCTGGGGTTTCTTAACGAGCATTGGAGTAGAGCAGAATTATCAGCCAACGCAACCCATCGCCTTTTCGCACGAAATTCATGCGGGTCAAAATCAAGTAGACTGTAACTACTGCCACAGTAGTGCGCGTCATTCGAAATCGGCGGGCGTACCTTCAGCAAATGTTTGTATGAACTGCCACATGTACATTGGCGAAGGACAGAGCGAACAAGGGACGAAAGAAATTGAAAAGATATATGCCGCCATTGGGTGGGATAAAAACGAGCGTGCGTACATCGATGGGTATGAAGAAAAACCAATCGAGTGGGTTCGTATTCACAACCTTCCAGATTTGGCCTACTTCAACCACTCGCAGCACGTAGTTGCTGGTCAGGTTGAATGTCAAACTTGCCACGGACCTATCCAAGAAATGGAGGAAGTATATCAGTACTCTGAATTGACTATGGGTTGGTGTATCGATTGTCACCGCCAAACGGAGGTGAAAATGGAAGGTAACCCGTATTACGACAAGTTGCACGCTCAACTTGCTGAGCAATACAAGGGCGAAAAAATTACGGTAGACAAGATTGGCGGATTGGAATGTGGCAAGTGCCACTATTAATCCTATAAAGAAACTTCGATTAAGTTATGGCAACTACGAAAAAGTACTGGAAAGGGATTGAAGAGCTAACCAATGAGCCAGCCGTTCAGGAATTGGCCAAGAATGAGTTTCCCGAAGAGGTTCCAACTGCGGATTTCCTCGGTGATAATGAGTTAGCGAATTCATCTACTTCACGACGCGATTTCCTCAAATTCATGGGTTTCTCAACAGCGGCAGCATCTTTAGCTGCTTGTGAGGCACCTGTTCAAAAGGTGATTCCTTACGTTGTAAAACCGGAAGAAATTACACCTGGCGTAGCTAATTATTACGCTTCAACCTATGCGGACGGACATGATTTCGCAAGTGTTTTGGTTAAGACGCGTGAGGGTCGTCCCATTAAAATTGAAACAAATAAAGAGGCGCCAATTAACGGCTCTATGAATGCTCGTGTACAAGCAAGCGTTCTTTCTTTATATGATACCGGCCGAGCAAAATTCCCAACGAAAGCTGGAGAAGAAGTTTCTTGGACGGCGGCAGATGCCGATATTGTAAAGCGAATTTCGGAGGCCAATGCCGCCGGGAAGCAAATAGTTTTATTGACCGGATCAACTACGAGTCCGACCGTTAGGTCGCTAGTAACTGAAATGGCTGCTCAATTCGAAAACACGAGGCACGTTTCTTACGACGCCATTTCGTACAGCGCACTACTAGATGCGCACGGAGCGGCGTTTGGTAAAAGAGCCATTCCGTCGTATCATTTTAACAATGGTCATGTAGTGGTTGGTATCGGTGCCGATTTCTTGGCCGAGCATTTGAACTTCGGTTACTCGCGTGACTATATCAAATTGCGTGACCCCCGTGCTGGGAAAATGTCATCGCATTGGCAGTTCGAAAGCAATATGTCTATTACAGGGGCCAACGCCGATCACCGGGTTATGATTAAACCCAGTGAACAAGGTAAAGTAGCCCTTGCTTTGTATAACGCCCTTGCTAAAAAGGCAGGAGCGTCGACCATTGGCTCTGTTACAACTGCTTATGATGAGCAAATCGCAACAGTAGCGAATAAACTTTGGGCTGCACAAGGGAAATCCATTGTGATGGCGGGTTCGAATGACCTCGCCGTTCAAAAAGTATTGGTTGGGATTAACCAACTACTGGGGAACTACGGAGCTACTATGGATATGAATCAGGCCCTTCTGGTAAAGCAGGGTAGTGATTCGGATATGGGTGCTTTATTGGCCGATATGAAATCGGGTAAAGTAGGGGCTTTAATTATGTCGGGTGTAAACCCAGTTTATAATCATGCCGCAGGCAGCCAGTTCGCTGAAGCCCTGGCCAAAGTGGACCTTTCGGTAGCGATTTCGGATCGCGCGGATGAAACAGCACAGAATACGGAATACTTGCTTCCGGCGAATCATTATTTAGAAAGCTGGGCCGACGCAGAGCCTGTAGAGGGGTATTATACACTCGCACAACCTGCAATTCAAAAATTATACAGCACGCGAAGCTTGACCGAGAACATGCTTTCTTGGTTGGGAAAAGGATCTGCATATGATTACTTGCGTGGTGTTTGGTCTTCGAACATCTTATTGGCCGGTTTAGGAAACTGGAACCAAAGCTTACACGATGGTTTTTACCAACTTCCTTCGGAAGGATCGATGAACGCAGCGCCGATGATCGATGTTTCTGCAGACGGTCGCACGATTGCTCAAGGTAAATCGGAAGGATTCGAGTTAGAGCTGTTCGCTATGGCGAGTATGGGTGATGGAGCAGAGGCGAACAACCCTTGGTTGCTCGAAATGCCAGACCCAATTACACGAACTTCTTGGGATAACTATTTAACTGTTTCTCGTGCAGATGCTGAGGAAATGGGCTTAGTTAATGAAAATACATCGAACGGAGCCCTCAACGGAAGCTTAGTTAACGTTACTGTCGACGGTGTTACCGTTGAAAACGTACCGGTGATGATTCAGCCCGGTCAGACCGCTGGTTCGGCCGGATTAGCATTTGGATTTGGACGCGCTGCAGCAGGAACTGCTGGTAATGGTGTAGGAGTGAATGCCTTCCCACTATATGCGGGAAGCCAGACTTCGCAAACGAATGTGCAAATCGAAAAGGTCGAAGGCGTGCATGAATTTGCCTGCATCCAGCTGGCCCACACGATGATGGGGCGCGAGATTGTGAAAGAAACAACTTTGGAGGATTTTATCAAAGATCCTCTATCTGGAAACGAACCCATTACTTTTGAAACACATGAAGGTGAAAAGCCAGCTTCAGAAGTGAATTTGTGGGAAGAATTTGACAAAACTACCGGGCACTGGTGGAACTTATCCATGGACTTGAACAACTGTATCGGCTGTGGAGCCTGTGTCGTTGCTTGTCAGGCCGAAAATAATGTACCGGTTGTAGGTAAGGACGAAATTCGCCGTTCAAGAGATATGCATTGGATTCGTATCGACCGCTACTACAGCAGTGATATGACCAAAGCAAAGGCGAAAGAAGAAGAAGTTGGAGCCATTGATATGTACGCTTCTATGGAAGATCCTGCCGATGCTCCAGAAGTGGTATTCCAACCTGTTATGTGTCAGCACTGTAACCATGCACCATGTGAAACGGTTTGTCCGGTTGGAGCAACGGCGCATAGTGGTGAAGGGTTGAATCATATGGCATATAACCGCTGTATT
>CBFIAJ010000011.1:0-40145 GCA_965660515.1 Flavobacteriales bacterium
ATGGATGGTGCCCTAGGACCTCAATTTGAAGCGGGGCTCTCCCGAATCGACTCGGCAGCATCTGCGGCTCCCGCGGAGCAGGCCTTTTTGTTCGAAGAAGTTATGATGGAGCAAAAAGAAATCTATTACGTTGAAATGCAGGATGTCCCTATGGATGCCATTGCGACCGGAATGGCCGAAGGCTTTGGTGCCTTAATGGGCTTTTTAGGAGAAGATGCTCAAAACATGGAAGGCGTTCCAATGTGCGAGTACACGAAGTGGGACCCAGAAAACGGTCTTTGCTCGTTTAAAACGTTTGTGAGTGTGAATACAGATAAAGCTCCGAGTCCACCAGTTATGGAAGGAATGACGCCAGGCGGACGCTATATGACTGCTGCGCACATGGGAGCCTATGAAGAAATGACGCCCGTGTATATGGCTGCAGAAGAATACGCTGTCAACCAAGGCTGGCAAATGGTCGGTGGTCCTATTGAAGAATACATAACCGATCCGGGCGCAGAGCCCGACACGGCAAAGTGGATTACAAACATCTATTGGCCCATCGGTGAAGCCACTACAGAAAGTTAAACCTAGACCCCAAAAAAGTTTCTAGCGCTGAAGTCCCTCCTACTCGGAGGGATTTCTTTTTTTGAACCATGCCCGACGTCTGCGGGTTAATGCTCTATGCATTTAAAACCTCACTTGCCAGAGAAAACCTGCCCAGTTTGCAACCGACCCTTTAGTTGGCGCAAAAAGTGGAGTTTAAATTGGGACTCAGTAAAATACTGCAGTGAGCGATGCCGACGAAACAAACAACAACAGGAAAATTGAATCTGAATCTTCTATGAACGCTTTAATCTGGTTTCGAAACGACTTGCGAATTCACGATCACGAAGGCCTCTATCGGGCCAGTAAAGAACAGCGGAATCAAATTGGCGTGTATTGTTTTGATCCGAGGCATTTCCAAACTACGACAGCTGGGTTCCCTAAAACGGGATCTTTTCGTGCGCAATTCACCACTGAAAGCGTAAAGCAACTTCGCTATAACCTTCAATCGCTCGGAAGCGATTTAATTGTGCGACAAAAGAGCGCCGTGGAAACGATTGCTGAAATCCATGAGCATTCGTCCATAGATGTCATTTATTATCAGAAAGAAACGACTCGTGAAGAAATTCGTGAAGAAGAAGAGGTGGCCGCTTTAGGAATACCCATGGAGCCCTATTCTGGGCAGACGCTCGTGCACCCCGAAGACGTGGTTCGAGGGATTCCAAAATTACCCAATGGCTTTACGTCGTGGCGCAAAAAACAAGAATCTAACTGGGTTATTCGGGCCGAGTTTCCGATCCCAAGTCTATTGACTTATACGGATACTGTATCGGCAGGCCCCATTCCGGAGCTCGAGCAACTCGGCCTAGAACCGCCCCAAGAAGAGTCTAAAGGTGTTCTTCCTTTTAAAGGTGGTGAGAGTGAAGGATTGGGTCGGTTACAAAGTTATTTCTGGGAGCAGAACTTATTACGGAAGTACAAAGAAACGCGGAACGGAATGCTGGGTGCGGATTACTCGAGTAAGTTCTCGCCTTGGCTGGCGAATGGGAGCCTATCGGCTCGAAGAGTCTATTTCGAGGTGAAGAAGTACGAAGACTCTATTGAGAAAAATGAAAGCACTTATTGGTTGGTGTTCGAATTATTGTGGCGCGATTTTTTTCGTTTCAAGTCGATGAAGCTCGAGAGGTCGTTCTTTCAACATCCGGCCGTAGGCCGAGAAATAAGCGATGAAAAACAAGCCCAATTTGAAGACTGGACCCGCGGAAAAACGGGAAACGCCTTTATTGATGCCAATATGATTGAGTTGCGGAAGACCGGCTTCATGAGTAACCGTGGGCGACAAAATGCCGCCAGCTTCCTAATAAATGACCTTCAAATAGACTGGTTGTGGGGCGCCGAATGGTTTGAAAGCCTTTTAATCGACTACGACGTCGCGAGTAACTATGGCAATTGGACCTACCTTGCTGGCAATGGCGCCGATCCGCGTGGCCAACGGTACTTCAACACCCAAAAACAAGCAGAACTCTACGACCCCGACGGAGCCTATCGGGCCTTCTGGCTCGAGTAAATTACTTGCGAATCCTACTCGGCCGCAGCGACTTTAAGTACTGCATCACGGTATAAGTTACAAGGAAAGCAGAGCCCAGTCCTTCGGCAACCAGTACAAATCCAATATTGACCGGATTCAAGTAGGGCCCCATGATTTCCGTGGCCTGCACTTCAGCCATAAATGCTGGGTTTGCAGACAAATAAATTAGCATCATGAGCGCAAAGGGGAGAATACCAATTCCTCCAACGGCTAGTCCAAAGCGAAAACTATTAAAGTAGTTTACACCTTCTTCGAAACGATCGCGGTAGGCTTTAATTCCCGCGTAAATAGTTGCGCCTAGAATAAATAAGTTGAAAATTCTCAATTCTAATACATGGACAAGGCCAAGCACCTTCATTAGAATAAAAAATGACGTGAGCCCAATGAAAAGGGCGAGTCCGTATTGGAGTTTGAGTCGGTTGGTTGAAGTGCTCATTATCTTAAAGTTAGTTCTTAGTTATAAGGAATGAGACGATCTATTTGTTCAATCGGCCTTTTTCACCCTTTGGGCTTGAGCGGACGAATTTCTAAATCCACGGGCAAATAATTGTGATGGGTTTCGAGCACCTGAATAATACTATTTGCAACATCTTGAGGTCGCATCATATTTTCGTTGGCTTCAACAACATCTATATCATCAAAGAAATTCGTATTTACGCTTCCTGGATAAATGGTTGTGACCTTAATACCGAATTCGCGCAGTTCTTGAAACCAGGAATGACTCATTCCGCGCACCGCGTGTTTTGTTCCGACATATCCAGAAAACCCTTTCACACCGTTTAATCCGGCAATCGAGCTAATATTCACGATGTGCGCTTCGCCCGTCGATTTCATCGAACCGAGTAGGTTCCGCGTAACTTCGAATAACCCTAAAACATTCACATCAAACATCGCTTTCCAATCGGACCAAGACTGATCTTCGAAATTCCCGTAAACACCAAAACCCGCATTATTGACCAAAGCGGACACTGCACCCAATTTTTCCAAGGTAGCCGCAGCCGTTTCTTGGATGCTTTTTTCTTGACCAATATCGCAAGGAAAAAAATGAAACTGATCGTGATTATAATCGGGCCGGGTTCTCCCCCAGCCTGCAACAAGAGCACCTTTATCAATAAGTTGTTTCAGAAGCTCAAAACCAATTCCCTTGCTCACTCCTGTAACGACGACTAGTTTGTTCTTTATGTCCATTTCTTTCTTATTTTGGGTTACAACGACACGTGAAGGTAAAGGTTCGGTTTCCAAAACCTTTTTATCCACTCTGTGTTTTCTATTATCCATGAACAAACTCATTTTTTCAGTTTGAATTTTTGCTCTCATTGCGGTTCTTCAGACCTCGAATTTAAAATTCCAGAAGGTGATAATCGACTGCGGCATATCTGCCCAAGCTGTGGTACGATTCACTATCAAAACCCTCGAGTAATCGTTGGTTCGGTTCCAATATGGGAAAACAAAATCATGTTGTGCCGAAGAAATATTGAACCCAGATTCGGGCTGTGGAATTTGCCCAGTGGTTTCCTCGAAAACGGCGAAACCATAGAAGAAGGCGCTCTTCGTGAACTCAAGGAAGAATCTATGGCAGAAGGAGAAATATTAGGGCTTCATTCGCTGTATAATTTACCTCATGCAAATCAGGTATACGTTCACTTTTTAGTTGCATTGAATTCAAATTATTTTGAATTGACACCAGAATCATCGGAAATAGAATTCTTTGACCCATCGAATATTCCTTATTCAGATATGGCCTTCAGTTCCAGTACTTTTTCGATAAAAAAATATTTAGAAAACGTACATTCGACGAACCCAAAAGTGCATATTGGCACGTACGTTAAATCTTAAAAATGGCTCCTTTGGAACTTGAATACAATATTCGACAACCTCTTACGGAATCTAATGCTGCTCCATTAATTGTGCTCCTGCACGGCTATGGCGCCGATATGAACGATTTATTCAGTTTAGCTTCTGAGCTTCCGGATGAAGCTCTCATTATTGCCCCTCAAGCACCTCATCGACTTCCATGGGGTGGATATGCTTGGTGGAATTTCCAGCAATCGGATACCGGGGTTAAGTCGGATTTTGATCAGGCAAACAGATCTATTGAAACCTTGCAGTTGTTTTTAGATCAGATTGAAGAGAAGTATTCCTATAATCGGAACAAGGTGATTTTACTTGGCTTTTCCCAAGGCGGAATGATCAGCTACGCGACGGCTTTTAGACGCCCCGAATTCTTTTGTGGCGTCTTGGCACTCAGCTCGTATTTGATGCCGGAAATAATGCCAGAAGAAGAGCCTAACGGCTCGACACTTCCTCCTTTCTTTATTTCTCACGGAACAGAAGATCCCGTTTTATCTGTAGAAGGGGCACAAAAGAGTAGAGATTATTTGTTAAGCCTGGACGCAAAGGTTGAGTACCATGAATATCCGATGGTTCACGGGATAAATCCGGATAATCTGCTCGATGCGCGGAAATGGATTGATCTGACGATCCTCAAATAACCTTATCTCTAGGCTCTACTTCTCCCTTTCTCTATTCCGGTTTTGTACCGATCAATAGCCCTTAATCGAGCCATTTTATGATCGACAATAGGTCGGTAGTGCAGCTCTTGATATTCTGGAACCCATTTCCGAACATAGATCATGTCCGGATCGAATTTTTTCATTTGAAGTTCGGGATTAAACACGCGGAAATACGGTGCGGCATCCACGCCACATCCCGCTGCCCACTGCCATCCTCCGTTATTAGAGGCCAATTCAAAATCCAACAATTTCTGAGCGAAATAAGCCTCGCCCCACCTCCAATCGATGAGTAAGTGCTTCGTTAAAAAAGAGGCCACGATCATGCGGACGCGATTGTGCATGAAGCCGGTAGCATTCAACTCACGCATACCCGCATCTACAATGGGATAGCCCGTTCTTCCATCGCACCAAGCTCGAAATTGCTCTTCATCATTTTCCCACTCTATAGCCTCATATTCGGGCCGAAAGGAGCGTCCATCGACAAAGGGAAAATGATACAGAATAGATTGATAGAAATCGCGCCAGATAAGCTCGTTTAAATACTTCTCATTTAGAGCCATGGCGCGTCTTGTCAAAAAACGAATAGAAACGGTACCAAACCTCAAATGAAGACTCATTCGAGTGGTACCTCGAAGAGAGGGAATATCTCTTGTTTGGTCATACGACAATACAATAGCTTCATTCAGGGAAACGCTCGGAAATGAAAGAGCGCTTTTCTGAAACCCCATTTCAGCAAGTGTTGGAAGTTCCGCTGGAGCTGCTTTTAACAAAGAAGACAAACGCTCTTTCGAAGGGGCAGCGGAAATGTCGTCTTGTGTAAGTCGCTTCTTCCAGATTTTAGAGTACGGCGTATAAACCACATAGGGAGATCCGTCTTCTTTAGTGACTTCGCTTTTCTCAAAAACAACGTGATCCTTAAAGGAAGAAAATTGCGTTCCGGCCGCTAGGGCGAGCGCTCTAATCTGCTTATCTCTTTCGCGGGCATAAGGTTCGTAGTCCTCATTGGTGCTTATGGAAGCAATGGAGTATTTCTTTAGCCATTTCGACCAAACTTCAACGGGATTCCCGTATGCGACGAGCAAAGTGGCTCCCAGTTCTTCGTACTCTTTTTTGAGCCGTTCAATTTCACGGTGTATAAAAGTTACACGGGCATCGCTTTTATCCTCCAAAAGGTCTAGGATGGCCTTATCGAAAATAAAAACGGGTTGTGTCTGACCGGGACGATTGAGCGCTTCCGCAAGTCCTCGATTATCCTCTGTACGCAAATCGCGCCGATGCCAAAAGAAATTCAATGGACCACTCATTCTTTCATTATCGACATAAACGCTTCGATCTCTTTAATTTCCTCGTAGGGTCTTGCGTAGGACAAGCGAGCTACTTTTTTCGTTTCAAGGTAGGCGTCGAGTCCAGAACCGGTAAGCGTCCCTGCTTCTTGCAAATCCACAAACCCATCGAGTCCGACCGCTCCTGATGGCAATATGACTTCCACTACTTCGCCAACGATAAGAATTGTATGATTGGAAGCAATGTTTACTCGCTCTCGAAACTTGAGACCGATTTTCACTTTCGATTCCAGTACGTATGGAGCTCTTAGGTTGTCAGAATAATAGGGTGTTAATCCAACCATCTCGAATTCATCTTGTGTACGCGTATACTTTGCCGAAGTCTGGTGTGCTTCGTGAATGATCTCCTTATTAATATGGTTGAAAGTATAGTGATCTTGTTCAATAATATTCGAGAGTGTATGTCTTGGCACCGTTGCCGGGCGCATAATCATCCCCATCAATGGAGGGTTACTACCGAGGTGAAAAACGGAGTTCAAGATGGCTAAATTGGATTTACCCTTTTTGTCTTCCGTTCCGCACAGGTTCACACTTTTAAACCCGCTCAGCGAATTGAAAAAATGGGCCCGAAAACGGCGCTCCATATTAACAAAATCAACGGATGTAAAGCGTTTATCTTCCATGGCTTTAAATTGAGCGAAGGGCCGACATGCCTCCGTCTACTTGCATAATTTGTCCACTCATCCAACCTGCGGTTGGACCTAATAAAAACTGGATGGCTTGTGAGCTATCTTCAACTGTTCCGAACCGTTTTAGGGGATGACGTTCGGCGCTGTTTTCTTTTTTGGTATCCGAGTTTAACAATCGGCCCGCGAGGGGCGTATCAACTAAACTCAATGCAACGGCATTCACGCGAATTTTAGGGGCAAACTCAGAGGCTAGGGCTCTTGTTAAACCTTCAATGGCTCCCTTTGCGGAAGCGATACTTGCGTGATAGGGCATTCCTGTTTGAACCGCTACGCTACTCATGAGTACTATCGAAGCGTGCTCGGCCTTCTTTAAAGACGAGAGCGCTTGCTGAATAGTGCGTACCGCCCCAAAATAGTTCACCTCCATTTCATCGCGAAACACCTTTTCTCGCAGCATGTGGAAGGGCTTCAAATTGATGGTACCCGGACAATAGACCAGTCCGTCGAGCATCTCGGGAAGGTTCGTCAATTCAGCGTCCGGATCGGTGACATCGTACGATTGCCATTGAACGTTCGGCAATTGTTCCAAAGCTCCCTGAGTTCTGCTAGCAGACCAGATCGTGTGTCCTTGATCCAAAAGGTCTTGAATCAATTTGAGTCCGGTTCCGGAGCTACCTCCAATGATTAAATAATTTGCCATGAGTTCAGTCTCTATCGAATTAAGAGCACAGAAATGGAATCAACCATTACTCCTAAGTGCTTCTATTTTTTTATAAATCTCTTCTGCCTCTGTGGTTACTTGTCCCGCTTTTAAGACGTCTCCTTGGCGCTGTATATCGCGTGCTTCTTCGAGCTTTTTGCGATACTCCTTTTCCAACTTCTTAATGGGATCATTTTTGAATAGTCCGAACATCAGTCTAAGTATTTAAATAATTCATTTTGTGCGCGCTCCTCTTTGAATACGCCGGAATAGTGCGCTGTTACGGTGCTACTATTCACATCCTCAATTCCACGGGTACTTACGCACATGTGTTCGGCATCAATAATGACCGCAACGTCTTCGGTTTGAAGTATTCGTTTCAATTCTTCGGCAATTTGCTCCGTCAAACGCTCTTGTACTTGCGGTCTTTTGGCGAAATAGCGCACTACGCGGTTGATTTTACTTAGGCCGATTACATTTCCATTGCTTTTATAGGCGACGTGCGCCTTCCCAAGAATGGGAACAAAGTGGTGCTCACAATAAGAGTGCAGGGTAATATTCTTTTCGACGAGCATTTCGTTGTAGCCATATTTGTTTTCGAACATGCGCACTTCGGGCTTGTTGGCCGGATTCAGGCCTGAAAACACTTCTTGGACGTACATTTTAGCCACTCTTTTTGGCGTTCCTTTCAGGCTATCATCTGAACGGTCGAGTCCGAGTGTATCCATTATTTTACCAAAGTGAAAAGCTATTTGATCGATCTTTTCTTCATCGGTTAAATCAAAAGCATCAGGAAGCATCGGTGTATCTTTGCTCGTACCTACATGATTTTCTCCAATAAAGTCTTCCGAATCGTCGAGCAGTTCGGCAATGGACGTGCCATTGCTGGCATATCCGTTGGAACCCCCATTTACTCCATTCGAGTTATATCCGTTATTTTCCGTCGTATTCAACGAAATTCCGTTGCGTTTCATAAAGTGTAATTTTTAATTCGTACTTCGCTTCAATTCGATTGCGAAGCTTATTCCAAATAACCACTGCAATATTTTCAGCGGTTGGGTTTAAATCTTTGAATTCGGGGGTGTCCAGATTCAAATTTTTATGGTCAAAAGGTTCTTCTACTTCCTCTCGAACAATGTCTTTTAAGTATTTCATATCGAGCACATAGCCCGTTTCCGGATCAATGGGCCCTTTTACGCTTACAATGAGGTCATAATTGTGCCCGTGAAAATGCTCATTCGCACATTTACCAAAAACGGCCTTGTTTTTTTCATCGCTCCACGATTTATTGTAGAGTTTATGCGCCGCATTGAAATGGGCTTTTCTGTGTACTGTTACGTTCATTATATTTTTATTCGGCTAGCGCAATCGACTTCAACGAGTCGTTTACGTACCGGTGAAAAGGTTCAAAGCAAATACGAAACCAAGCGGTAAAGCGATCTGGATGCTCTTCCATTTCTGCCTTCACGGCAGGAAGACTTACCCATCTATAGCTGGCCACTTCGAGAGGGTTTAAAACCGGAGATCCATTAAACCCGCCGAGAAGAACATGGTCCAGTTCATGTTCAACCAAGTCATTGTCTAAGTCGGCCTTGTAAATAAAGTCAAACGCTTTTTCCAAGGGCACTTTAAAGCCCATCTCTTCTTGAAGTCTGCGCGTGCCGGCATCTAATACATTTTCTCCGGGCCTTGGGTGACTGCAACAGCTATTGGTCCATAAACCACCGCTGTGGTACTTTTCAAACGCCCGTTGTTGCAGCATCAACTCTCCATTATTGTTTAAAATAAAAACAGAAAATGCACGGTGGAGTAGGCCTCTTCTGTGGGCCTCCATTTTCTCCATCTGGCCGATAGGCCGATCTTCTGTATCTACTAATACAACTTGTTCTTCGTAGGTCATTACAATATGTTCAATCGATAACGGAAATAACTTCCGAGCATTAAGGAGTATTTCCGAGAGTTCGGGATACGAACACGTTCTTCCATAATCGTAAGAGGCTCCGTATTCTGAATTTTATTGAAAAGGCGCACGTAATAGACGTACGCTAGGTAAACACCTAATTTTGCCTTTTTTGGAAGCCCTTTGATGCCCTCATATGCTTCCGCAAAGTCTTGTTCTATATCGGCTTCAATATCTCGTTTGCTCGGCAGATCGAATCGTTCCAAATCGACACTGGGGAAATAACTGCGTCCGAGTTTTTCATAATCCGCTTTTAAGTCGCGCAGAAAATTTACTTTTTGGAATGCCGCGCCCAGCTTCATTGCTGGAGCCTTTAGCGATTGATATTGTTCTTCGTTTCCTTCGCAAAAAACGCGCAAGCACATTAAGCCCACTACTTCGGCTGAACCGAGAATATACTTTTCAAAAGCTTCTTGATCATATTCTTGATCGACCAAATCCATTTCCATGGAATACAGAAATGCCTCGATGAGCTCGAGCTCGATTTTATATTCGTTTACTACGGCTTGAAAGCTGTGTAAAATGGGGTTTAAACTAATTCCCTCATCAAGTGCCGTGTAGGTATCTTCTTTAAAACGCTGAAGCAATGCGCGCTTGTCGAAATCGTGAAAGGTGTCTACAATTTCGTCTGCCAATCGAACAAAACCGTAAATGGCGTAAATAGGGTCGTGCAGGTCTTTACTAAGCAGCCTAATTCCCAATGAAAAAGAGGTGCTGTAAGAACGAGTAACTATTTTGCTACTCCGCAAACTTACTTGATCATACAGGGCTTTCATCTCTGACATATTTTAGGTCCTTTAAAACTTCACCCGAGACTACCTGGCCGCTGATTAGCGAGGGAGGAACTCCGGGTCCTGGAGTGGTTAATTGTCCAGTGAAATAAAGGTTTTTTACTTTTTTACTTTTCATTGCCGGCTTTAAAATAGCCGTTTGATCCAGGGTATTCGCCAAACCATAGGCATTCCCCTTGAACGCGTGATAATCATCAATGAACTCACGATGCGCATATGAGCGCTGAAAAATGATATGCTCTCGGACTTTTTGGCCCGTACGCTGCTCCAAACGATCTAATACAATATCGAGGTACTTTTCACGGGTGTCTTCTGACTCATCCAACCCAGGAGCCGTGGGTATTAGAATAAAAACATTTTCCATTCCTTCGGGAGCACTTTTTGGGTCTGTTTTACTCACGCAGCTGACATAAAACAACGGTTTCGTTGGCCATTTTGGATTTTCGTAGATCTCTCTTCCGTGGTCATCTAAGCTTTCATCAAAAAACAAGGTGTGATGTAATACACCTTCTAATGGCTTACTTAATCCAATGAAATACAAAAGACTCGAGGGAGCCATTTTTCTCTTTTCCCAATAGCGATGAGTATACATGCGCCCTTCGGGCGGAAGCAGATTTTGCTCGACATGATGGTAATCGGCACCGCAAACGACTACATCCGCGGGTATAAAACCTTCCGAAGTATGAACCCCTTCGGCAACCCCATTTTTCAATTCAATTTTGGTAACCTCCTGATTCAATTGTATGCTCACACCTACTTCTTCGGCAAGAGCAACCATGGCTTTCACGATTTCGTGCATTCCGCCTTTTGGATACCAAGTTCCGCCAACCATGTCGGCATAATTCATCAAGCTATAAAGTGCAGGCGTATCCTTTGCCATGGCTCCTAAAAAAAGCACGGGAAATTCAAGCAGCGATTGCAGCTTTGGGTTTTTGAAATTTTTTCGAACCACACTCTGAATAGAACTGAATAACTGCAACTGCAAAACACCCTTCGCAACGCGCCAATCAGCAAATTCAAGTAAGGATCGACCCGGCTTTCGAACGAGGTCGTTTATTCCGACTTCGTATTTATACTCCGCATCTTTTAAAAAACGCTTCAATAGCTTTGAACTACCGGGCTCCATTCTTTCGAAGAGACCGTATAATTCATCCATCTTGGCCGAAAGATCAACGTAATCGTCGTCTCCAAAGTAAACGCGATAAGACGGGTCTAAACGGTCTAATTCGTAATAATCACTAACCTCTTTACCGAAAGTGGCAAAATATTGTTCGAATACATCGGGCATCCAGTACCAGCTCGGCCCCATATCAAATGTGAAGCCCGCTGTTTCAAAACGACGTGCACGGCCTCCCGGCTGGTCATTTTTCTCCAAAACAACTACATCCAGCCCTTCTTTTGCTAGATGTGTTGCCGCAGATAACCCCGCGAATCCCGAACCGATTACAATTGCCTTTTTCCGCATATTCTTAATAACGGTAATCTTTCAATTTCTCCATTAATTTTTTGCGTGCCAAGAAAATTCTGCTTTTCACTGTTCCTAGTGGAATGTTCAATATTTCAGCAATCTCCTCATACTTATAGCCTTCATAGTGCATCATGAAGGTATCGACATAATTTTTATCAACGGATTGAATCTGCTCCATTAAGTAATTACCGTTAACAACCGAATCCGTTTTCGACTCCTTATTGGCTTCTTTCTGATTTAGAAAGAAATTGTTCTCAGTATTATCTACGAACGTGTTCCGCGACTTCGCTTTACGGTACTTATTGATAAATGTATTCCTCATGATTGTATACAACCAACCCTTTATATTGGTACCTGGCATGTATTTGTCTTGGTTAGAAATAGCCTTTAAAAAGGTATCTTGAGTTAAGTCATTTGCCTCCTCGGTGTCTTTGGTCAGATTCATTGCCAACCTTTTAAGAAACTGAGTGTGGTCTACCATTAAATTTCCAAATTCTGCTGTAGTCATTATTTCAAGAGGTTTGTTTAACGTTTACAGGTCAAAACTAAACAACAAACTTGGAATAACCATGCTTTGTGTAACTTATTTAACAAATCATTAAACAACTTTTATAAACTATTGATTTACAAGGCGTTACTTTCTTTCATTTATTTTCGAAAATAAAATAACTTACTTTCGATTACAAATAATTACTTTAGCGCCATCCTATTTGACCTATTTATATGATCGATTTAAACGAAACCAAAAGGATTAAAGATTTATTAGATCAAGATCCTGAAAATCACGTAGCCATTATAGAGGACACCCCATTGGCTATTTGTGTTACTGACGAAAACGGAAGATATTCCGCTGTGAACAACAACTACTTGCGTTTGTATGGTTATGAGTCCAGCGAAATGATCGGAGAATCATTTCTTATGGTGGTGCCAGAAGACGATCAAGATCGGCTTAAAGAGCTGCACGACGTTTTTATGACGCTCAAAGATGAAATCATGCAAAACTGGGAAGTTCGGGGAAAAGACCGAGTGGTGTTTAAGATTTTCGCTGACGCGGGCTTCTCTCCTACTATTCTCGGGAGACCCCATAAAGTGACTTTCATCTGGCCTAAAGAAGAAGCGGATCGCGCTCGTATGCGCGGTTAAAGGATTACCTCAACAAGGTGACGCAACGAATCTATAATCGTTACGTTACCCGGTCGTTCAAGCTCGTGCAAAAAAGACACATTTCCCGATATAATGATTGACTTGGAGGGGAAGGTCGATGCTAACTGGTTTATGTAGTCCTGAGACTCCTCTTGGCTTGCAGGCTCCGTTAAAAAGGTCATTAAGGCGTGCGGAGTAGTGATTTCAGCCACACTTAATAGATCGTGGAACGGAATATCTTGGCCGAGATAAATACACTGCTTTCCCTTATTTTTCAGGATGTACGTCGACAATAAAGTCAACAACTCATTAAATTCACTTTCGGGAAGAAAAAGTAAAAACTTCTCGCTCTCACCCGTAGCTAAAGGAATCGCATCAATCGCTACTAATACTTTTTGTCGGATAAGATTGGTAATAAAGTGCTCTTGAGCACAACTGACCTCTCCCGTCCTCCACATCATTCCAATACGTTGCAAAAAAGGATAAAGCAAATCCAGTACGGTACCTTCAAATCCTCGTTTCAACAGACTGGTAGAAAAGATTTTCTCAAACTTTAACTCGTCGAGTTCTAACATGGCCATGATGAGGCCATTCACCTTTACTTGCAGGGCCTCTGTCGACGCTTCGTGCTCGTACTTTTCATAAATCGCCCGCACCTCATTGTTGAATTCTTCTTTCGAATAACTCGATATTTTGCTGATTTTATGCCCATTATTGGTCAAAAGAGAAACATTGAGAAGCATCTTCAATTGATCTTCATCATAAAATCGAATATTACTATTGGTACGGTGAGGATTCAATAAACCATATCGCTGCTCCCATATCCGAATGGTATGCGCTTTTATGCCGGAGAATTTCTCCAAATCTGTTATTGAATAGGTGACCATTAGTCTAACTTGTTCAAGTATCGTTAAACAAAACTACTCAATACAAACAGCTTCTACAGCCAAAGTGTTTTAAGAAGTTCACAATTCCTTGTTCATTTTCTTCAAAACTACTGAAAATCAATGTTTAAGAGTGTGTGTGCGCTTAACAATAAGTCCCCAAATTTGTTCAAAGTCGGTTTAGGGAAGTAGCTCTGAATTTGCAATGGAGGTTGAATCATTGAGCGCTCTTAAAAAGGCGATCAAATTTTCTTGATCCTCGCTACTCAATTCGAACCCTGAAACAAGAGAATCTTGGTTTTGATTCCCATTACCCCCTCTAGAATAATGAGCGAGCACTTCTTCTATTTCACGAACAGAGCCGTTGTGAAAATAAGGAGACGACAGCCCGATGTTTCTCAAAGTTGGCGTCTTAAATTTACCCAAGTCGGCAGAATCTAAAGTAACGCGGGATCTTCCCGGATCGAAATCGCCCCATTTCCACAAACCCGTATTGTGGTATTCTCGATCCGTGAACAAAGGGGGAGTATGACACGAACTGCACTTCAATACCGAAGAGTAGAAGAGCGCTTCACCTTTTGCCTCCGCCTTTGTCCATTCTGCTGTTCCCGCTTCCACTTGATCCCATTTGCTGTTATAACTAACCAAAGCGCGCTCATAGGCGGCGAGAGATCTTGTTAAACCATACATATCCGGATCACGGTCGAATACCTCTCTGAATCGCCTCTTGTAGTATGGATCGGCTTGAAGTCGTTCGATCAAGGTATCGATACGGATATTCATTTCATCCGGATTCTCCAAGGGCGCGAGAATTTGCTTTTCTAATGAGGTTGTACCCCCATCCCAATGGTACTCCAAAAAGAAAGCCACGTTAACAAGGGAAGGTGGATGTCGAAAGAAACGGGTTCCCGAAGTGCCCATGACCAATTCTTCATTGACAGACCAAGCCCTTTCGGGCTGATGGCAAGTACCACAGCTAACATTATTTTCAGCGCTGAGTCGTGTATCAAAAAACAGCTCTTTCCCAAGAGCGGCGCGTTCGCCATTGAATGGGTTGTCTGCTACTGTATTCGCGATTGGCCATCCGACCGGGAGGTCGGGAGCTTTAATAGAAGGAACTTCACGACCACAGGAAAGCCCAAAGAATGAGGCCGTTAGGACCTGAATTAAAAGGGTTTCAACCCTATTCGATATTGAAGCTGGCAACCGCATTATCTGTAATTCGTTTTGCCAAATCTAAATGATCCATAGTATGCGTGTCGTCATCCATAAATACATCGATGGGGTCTTCCACGTTGTATAAAACATTCAATAAATCAAAGGTAACATCGATCGTCTGCTTCGAATCGCCTTCTACCGTTAGAGACAGAGGAAACGTGCCCATGTCTCTGTATAAGGTATCGAGGCCGGTATGATACACTAAGAAGTGATCAAAATTATCGCTTTGCGTACTATCTACTTTTCCTTCATATATGAGAAAGCGGTATTTAGAGGCCCAAGTCCAATACATATTCTGTTGCGCACTCATAGGGTGATCCGCCGCAAAAATGGAAGGATCCTGACCGTTTAATTCCGACGGAAGACCCAAGCTCATTTGAAGACCCGTGTACGTGCCTGGATCGACTTCGAAGGTAAATGAATACTGATCCTGATCAGAATCAACCAGTACCACCTCTGCCAAATTTTCTATACTCCCGCAGCCGCACTGCAAAGCCAGATTTGAAAGGTACATTTTAACTAAACTGATTTTATGGTCATTCCCGTTGTACGGAAGCACTTCATTGATTGCGACCGGAGCTCCATTAGATACAAAAGAAACGCGCAGAGTTACTTCCCCGGGATTGGGATCCTCATCTTTCTCGCAACCCGTAAAAGCGAAAAAACTGATAGCCAAAAGGAGTAGAATAGCTTTTTTCATGTCTTCTATTTATTAAGAGAACGCGGAAAGTGCGTTTTAAGTTGGAAAGGTAAAGCGAAAGAGGGAACTTTTTCAGTACCAAGAGTCACGTTTGACATTATTCGGGTCGCCTTGTACGGAAATCTGACCCATCAAATTAAACTCAGGGGTTTGCTCGATGGAGTGCATTATTTGATCTAAAATATCCTCAACAGGCGCACTGTAATCAATTTCTAGGGGTTCTTTTACCTGCACCTTCAGTTGTATATTCCGGCCTTTCAGCAAAATCCCTTGCTTGTCGAAAGCCCTTCTAAATCCATCGATCGTTATAGGCACAACGATGGGTTGCGTATTGCGGATTAGATGTGCGGTTCCTTTGCGACCGGCTACAAAAGGACGTGTAGTGCCTTGAGGGAAAGTAATTACCCAGCCATCATCTAGGGCTTTACTGATGTTATCTGGATCTTTTTGATCCACTTCTCGCTGAATCTCCTGACCTTTCTCACGCCAGGTTCTTTTTACAGATATAGACCCTGCTAACTTGAAAATTCGGGGAAGAAGACCACTTTCCATTGTTTCTTTAGCCGCCACGAAATACAGCCGTAAAATTGGGCTAAGCAGATAAATCGGAAATTTTATAGTGTTGCGAAACCCCCATCGCGCAGAAGCAAAAACATGAAAAAAACACGCTACATCCGCATAGTAGGTTTGATGGTTCGAAACGAATAAAACGTTCTTTTTGGGGAGGTTATGAAGAATTTCGCTTCCCTCGATTATTGTCTTATTTCGGATAGCAAACCGAGGAAAGGTGTACGCTCCAAAGACTAAAATCATGAGCCTTTTTAATAGGAGTGGATTCCCGAAACGATCTACAAAAAGATTGCGCACCTTCAATAGAAGCAATATTAGTTAGGCCGCCAAAGGTACAGATTTTTTAAAAGGCCGATTCCGCGCCTGCGGCTCGATTCACGGCAACAGCCAATTCAGCGAGCATCATCCCTGTCGCCCCCCAAATTACATGGCCTTGATAATTAAAGGCCGGTACTTTCCACTTTCCGTACTTCGTTTCAACGTATTCTTGAACGCGGTTTGCGTCGGACAAAATATGGTCTAACGGCATTTCAATGACCTCCGCTACTTCCTTCTCTTCTGGCCGCCAGGCCAATGGCTTTTGCAACACACCAACAAACGGATGAACCAAAAAATTACTCGGCGGAATATATAAAGGTGAGAGTGCTCCCAAGACTTGAATTCGGTTTCTCTCTGCTCCAACCTCCTCTTCTGTTTCGCGCAGAGCGGCGGCCAAGTAGCCATCGTCTTCTTTTTCAAGTTTCCCACCGGGAAAAGCAATTTGATTGCTGTGCACACCCGGATAGGAAGGGCGCCTGATGAGAACAGTATGCCAAGCATTTTGCTCTTCAAAAAGGAGCGCCATGACACCTGCGTGACGCGCATTTAGCTTTTCTAATTCTTCAGGAGAAGGCGGCATCCGGTTTCCAACAGACATGGAATTTTGGGCGTCGTACCCGGGCGGACCTTCATTCAATAAAGCACCCAGACGTTCAATCAACACATTAAGTAATTATCTCCAGTAAGGTGGCGGTAATTCACAACGACCCATTCTCGCAATAACGAACGCTCTTCCGCGCTCACCAACGTCAAACTTTTCTTTAACTCTTTCCGAAAGAGTCGGGCATCAAAACTAACTTTTTGTAAAATCGTTTTCGCGTATTCAAGACGAGAAGTAGTTGTTTTCATGTGCTTTTTGTGATCGTGGTGGCAAAGAACATACGCCTTTATAGACTAGAAGTTCCCTCTAATTTATTTAAAAAATAAATTCTATCCGCTCTTCTTCGGTACGAGTTATTAACTGAGGTGTTGAAACATCGTTTTATACTAAACCCTGATTTTCCGTATTTGTTGCCGAACTTTTCGAACCTAGACGGTTCGATTGGGTTAGGAACTCATGCGGATAGTACTCACAGGTGCAAATGGATATATCGGGCGAAGACTTCTCGAGGTTCTTGTTAAAGAAGGCCACGAAGTATTTTGTTTTGTTCGCGATCGCTCGCGATTCATGTTAACCCCTGACTTAGAACGAGCTATTTCCATTTATGAAGCAGACCTCTTGCAGTCCTTAAACGTAGAAGCTTTGCCCAAGAACGTGGATGCGGCCTATTACCTGGTTCACTCCATGACGAGTAGCTCTAATAATTTTGGAGAACTCGAACAAAAAGCCGCACTCAATTTTGTATCGTATATCAACCAAACATCTTGCAAGCAAATCATTTATCTCGGTGGAATTTACAATGCCGATCATTTGAGTGAGCACCTGCAGAGTCGTAAGAATGTTGAAACTCTCCTGAAATCAGCACAGGCAAAACTAACGGCCCTTCGCGCCGGTATTATTGTTGGGTCCGGAAGTGCCTCTTTTGAAATCATTCGGGACTTAGTTGAGAAACTGCCCGTAATGATCACTCCGAAATGGCTCAACACGCGCTGTCAGCCAATTTCAATTAGAGATGTATTAACTTATTTGGCCGGCGTTCTCGGGAAAGAAGCGCTATATGACGAAACCTACGACATTGGCGGTCCCGACATTCTAACTTACAGAGAAATGCTGCTTCAATGTGCTCAGGTGAGAGGGATGAAGCGATATATTCTTACGGTTCCTGTAATGACCCCGAAACTCTCTTCGTATTGGCTTTATTTCGTTACGAGCACAAGTTTCAAACTAGCTAGCGCACTTGTTAACAGTATGAAAATTGAGGTTGTCGCTCGACCAAACGACCTGCACAAATATGTTGAAACTGAGCATATTCCATATCGAAAGTCTGTGGAACTTGCTTTTCAACGCTTGCGTCAAAACGAGGTCGTAAGCAGCTGGAAAGACGCGGTAACGAGCAGTTTGGAACGGGACGATCTTAAAGATCATATTCAAGTGCCTATTTATGGATGCTTTAAAGATCATCGAGAAAGACAATTCTCGATTCGACGCGAGGACCTTCAAAAGAACATTTGGTCCATTGGCGGTGAAAATGGCTGGTATTATGGAAACATACTGTGGCGAATTCGCGGTCTCATGGACAAATTTGTAGGCGGCGTGGGCCTCCGACGAGGAAGAAGAAGTCCGGTCGACTTATGGGCGGGAGATGCGTTAGATTTTTGGCGCGTTTTAGTTGCGGATAAAGAAAAAACGCGGCTTCTTTTATATGCTGAAATGAAATTACCCGGCGAGGCATGGCTCGAATGGAAAGTGGTGGAAAGTGATGGAGTTTCGGAGTTGCATCAAACGGCTACTTTTAGACCCAAAGGACTTTTTGGCCGAATCTATTGGTATGCAGTTATGCCTTTTCACTATTTCGTTTTTAATGGAATGATTGACTCGCTCATTAAAGAGGTTTCAAATGAACCGAACAACTTGACTCCTTCTGACGTTTCTAATTCATGAATCCCTCTAGTGTATATACGCCGTGTTTTCCGCTGAGCATCTTTTTATTGCCCGGAGAGCAAACTCTGCTTCACCTTTTTGAGCCGCGTTATAAACAACTGCTTCACGATGTTCTTGAAGGAGATAAAACCTTTGTGATTCCCTTTGTTCTAGATGGACAAGTAAGTGATCTCGGATGTCAATTAAAAGTCACCAAAGTACTTCGTACCTATACGGAAGGAGAAAGCGACGTCATGGTCGAATGCACGCGAATTGTTCGGATGCTCAAACTGAAAAATAAATTACCGGAACGCATGTATCCGGCGGGCATCATACGACCTTTAACCCTTCGGGTCGATGAACCCTTATCGGACGTGTTACTTGAATCGTTCAAAGAATTTGAGTTAAAGCGAGGTCTGAATTCCGAAGAATACGAATACGAGTCCAACACCGATTTTTACTCTTTAGCACGGGCGTTGAACTTATCGAGTGAAGACAAGTACAAACTTGTCAAGTTGCCTTTGAGGCGAAAAGAGCTCTTCCTCTTGAATCAAATCAAATATCTTGATTTACTCCAGGTCCAAGAAGAAAGTGTCTTTAATAATTTTTATCTCAACTAGATTTCCCTCGTTGTTCTTTAAAAGCTTCTAGATACCAGTCAAACTCCGTCAAGAAGCGCTCTGTTCTTCGCTCATACGCTGTATCGAGCAAAACTCCATTTTCATCAATAGCGTCTTTTATCCGACTAATTGGCAAAGTAGTCGGAATACTCGGCATTCCTAATTCTCCTGTAATGGCCCGTAAATGAGGCATGACACGCACTCCGGCAAACGGGCCCGCCGAATAGGTCACGAGCGCACTGGGTTTGTAATGATATTCCTTCTGGTAATGATCGATTACATTTTTCAATGCAGGCGGGATACTGTGATTGTATTCTCCGGAAACCAGAATGAATCCATCACTGGAAGACAATGCATCAAGTGCCCATTGAAGCACTTCGGGCGCCTCGCCAGTTGAGTATTCAATGAACATTTTATTCAGAAGGGGTAAAGGCCGATTGAGGGGGTCTATTACAACAGTGTCGTGCCCCCTTTTTTCGAGCAAATCACGAATATAAAGCGCTGCTCTTATTCCCATTCGATTTTCGCGAACGGAGCCGTAGAGTATAGAAATTTTCATAGTACGTGGAATGTATAAAAAGGAAACGGATTCAACGCTATGATGATGAATCCGTTTTCTGTCTTTCGAGTTGATCCGTGTAGTTGTTCATCGGGCCGCCAGGCCCCGATCACTCTTAAGAACTTTACCGATATTGTAAACCTATCGAACTAATACCTCAACGAAGGTAGCATCACCGTGGAATTCACGCCATGACATTCGTCAGTCCGGAGTATACTTTTATCAGGGAAGCGCGAGAAAGCTAAGGCATTCCGAAAAGCGACTAAAAAGACACTTCTAGGCTCTGGACTAGATACGGTTACTACAGTACTTTGAAAGAAAAAAACATGGACTATTTAACCTATTCAGAAAAGGTAGAAGCTTTCAAGTATTTGGCAAAATTACGCGCTACAGGGTCTCCAAGCGAATTGGCCAATCGGCTCGACTTAAGCGAACGAACTGTAAAAAGAATGGCCTATCGAATGCGCCAGCGGGGAACCGCCATATTTTTCGACCGCGCGATACAATCGTATATCTTGTTGGAAATCAATTAAAGATTTACCTTCGAAAAAAACGGGTCCAAATGCAACATGCGCACGAACGCAATCGCTTGAGAAAAGAAGCTCTCGACAGACGAGACGAACTAGACGCAGACATCCACGAAAACGGGTCTTTGAGAATTACCGAGCTAGTTATTGAACAAAGCGCCTATTTAAAAGCGAGCTTTCTATTCTTGTACTTGTCGTATGCTTCCGAAGTAGATACGTGGCTTCTAGGACAAGAAATTCTCGACTCTGGAAAAAAACTGTGTATTCCGCTTATTAACGGACCGGGACAAATGGAAGCACGAGAAATTAAAAACCTCGATACGGACATCGTTCCGGGACCCATGGGAATTCCGGCACCCTCGGAAGAAACAAATGCAATCGATCCCCGACTGATTGATTTGGTTCTTGCTCCAGGCTTGCTATTCGATCGATTCGGTGCTCGGTTGGGATATGGCGGTGGCTATTACGACCGTTTTTTAACTCATGTTCGGCCTAAAATAGAAATATGGGGATTGTGCTTTAATGAGCAGATATCAAACCGTAAATTGATTCGAAACGAATGGGATCAGCCCGTAACTGGATTGGTTACACCTTCAGGATTTTTGAAGAATGAAAAATAAAGCGGGATTTCGGCGTTTTATGACCTCCCTTCTACTCACCTTTTGGATCCTTTTATGGACTTGGGCGGTCGGTTATTTTGACTGGACCAGCGAGAACCGCGCCGTTGCCTTTTTCTTTTTCTTTTCTATTGAAGTATTCCTGTTGGATCGAGGATATCGTTGGATCAGGCCGAAAACAGACCTGAGTATTAGTGCGGGTTTAGGCATGCTCATGCTCTACACGGGAATTCTTGTTTTCGCAGGAACGGTATTGGTTTCGGCCTATCGGCCGGATGCGCTCTTCCCGACTATTTGGAGAACCATTAACGGCGCCAGTGAATTTGAAATGCGACCCGTCACTTGGGCTCTCATAACCGGGATATTTCACTCACTTGTACTTGGGTTGATGGGAATGACTGTTCTGATATGGCGCAGGCCTTTTCGAAATAGTTAGCCTTGATCAACGTACTTCAGAATTTTATTTAACAATTCCTGAGGATTAAACGGTTTTGAAACATACTCATCCATACCCACCTTGAAGATCTCGTTTTGCTGCTCTAACATTGCTGACGCGGTTAGCGCTATTATCGGAATAGACAAGCCTTTTTCTTCTTTTCGTATGATTTGAGCTGCTTCAATTCCCGTTAAAAAAGGCATTCGAAGATCCATTAAAATGAGGTCATATTCGTTCTTTCGCCATTTCTCAATCGCTTGTTTTCCATCTTCCGCGTGATCAATTTCCGCGCCCCAATTGGATAGGATTTTTTCAGCTATAACGGTATTGAATGGATTATCTTCTGCCAATAGAATCTTTCGACCGGCTAGAGGCTTCGTTCTCTTAGACTCGTTAAAACGCTGTTTGCGCTGCGTCCCCACTTTGAAGGGTAATTCTATTCGGAAAATCACCCCCTTTCCCGACTCGCTTGCCAAGGATATTTGCCCGTCCATGAATTCGACCAAATTCTTAGTAATAGAAAGCCCTAAGCCCGTTCCGCCATACTTTCGCGTAGTAGCCGTATCTGCCTGTGTGAAACTCTGAAATACCGATTCATGACGTTCTTTCGGAATTCCAATTCCCGTGTCCGATACTGTAAATATCAAGCGAATACCTTCTTCGTTCTTATCTTTCAAGTTGATACGCAACTCCACTTCTCCTCCTCGAGTAAACTTCAACGCATTTGACAAGAGGTTATTTAACATTTGTGTCAACCGAGCAGCATCTCCGTTTAATACTTCCGGCACCAAATCCGACCGGAATAAAACAAGTTCCGTTTCATGCTCTTCGGCTTTCATAGAATGTGCTTGCCGCAAACTTGAAAGCAATTCATCAAGATGGAAGTCCGCTTCTTCAAAAACCAGTTTTCCCGCTTCGATTTTACTGTAATCGAGCACATCGTTAACCAGCGAGAGTAAATTTTCAGCACTGAATTTCAGTATATCCAGGTTCCTTACTTGATCGGGACGAGGATCTTCATCGAGTAATATGTAACTCATCCCTATGACAGCGTTCAAGGGGGTGCGGATTTCGTGGCTCATGGTCGACAAAAACTCCGCCTTAGCTTTACTTGCCTTTTCCGCTTCATCGCGGGCACGAATAATGCTCTTTTAATATCTCTGAAGATCTAAGTTTTGCTTCTTTACTATTCTGCGTTCGCCGTCATAGTTATTCTTAAAAAGGACAAAAGCGGCTCTAGCAAAAATGGTCAAAGCCATAATAGCGTACAGCACCTGTCGATCGCGAAGGTCGCTTGAGGCGTAGTTTTGAATAATCTGCGGCGCATTTAATTCAATCATGTAACACGCGATAAAAGCAACCGCATTTAAGGCGATAAAATAAACGTAGTATCTAAGTCGAACAAGACTTACGGTTATTATTGAAGTGAAAACAAAATAGGGCGGAACATCACCGTCTATACCGTCAGACAGGAAGTAAAGTCCCGATACAGAAAGGAGTCCAATGGCAATAAAAACGGGTGTTACGATTCTGTTCTTCCGTCGAACTCAGGCGAAAAAATAAAGAACAGCAAAAATAGAAGCCAGTAGGGAAACGATTATGGTCAAGACCATATTCAACCCCTCTATCCAACCTTGAATAGCCAAAAGAATGGCAAACAAAGTTGAAACGAACAAGGTCATGTTCAGAATCCGCTCGTGAATAGAAAACTTGGAGTGCTCTCCAACGAGCCCAATAAAAAAGCGCAATAACATAAGGACAAGTTACATATTACGTCGGTACTGTCCTCCAACTTCGAATAGCGAATGTGTTATTTGACCTAAGGAGCAAACTTTGGTTGCTTCCATTAATTCTTCAAACATATTTGCGTTTTCCAAGGCGGCCTTTTGAATATTTTTTAATGCCTCCGATGATTCATTCGAATGCGCTTGATGTAAATCGGCAAGCATTTCAATTTGATATTCTTTTTCTTCTGGGGTTGCGCGAATAACCTCACCCGGCGTTACCGTGGGCGAGCCGTTTTTATTCAAAAAGGTATTTACACCAATGATCGGAAACGCCCCATTGTGTTTCAATGTCTCATAATAAAGAGACTCCTCTTGAATTTTACTTCGCTGATACATGGTTTCCATCGCCCCCAATACACCTCCTCGCTCTGTAATACGATCAAATTCCATCAGGACGGCTTCTTCTACTAAATCAGTGAGCTCTTCAATGATGAAACTTCCTTGCAAGGGGTTTTCATTTTTCGCTAAGCCCAACTCCTTATTAATAATCAGTTGAATCGCCATGGCGCGGCGGACACTCGCTTCAGTTGGCGTAGTTATAGCCTCGTCATATGCATTCGTATGCAAGGAATTACAATTGTCGTAAATCGCATAAAGCGCTTGAAGCGTTGTTCGAATATCGTTGAAGTCAATCTCTTGTGCGTGTAGGGAGCGACCCGATGTTTGAATATGATATTTGAGCATTTGCGCCCTTGGATTAGCGCCGTATTTTTGCTTCATGGCCTTAGACCAAATGCGTCTAGCAACGCGACCTATAACCGCGTATTCAGGATCTATTCCGTTGCTAAAGAAGAAGGATAAGTTTGGTCCGAAGTCGTTAATGTCCATACCACGACTCAAGTAATACTCCACATAGGTAAATCCATTTGCGAGGGTAAAGGCTAACTGAGTCACGGGATTAGCGCCAGCCTCGGCGATATGGTATCCACTAATAGAAACGGAATAAAAATTCCGGACTTGCTGTTTAATAAAATACTCCTGAACATCTCCCATCAAACGGAGCGCAAATTCGGTAGAGAAAATACACGTGTTTTGCGCTTGATCTTCTTTTAATATATCGGCCTGAACCGTACCTCGCACTTGTTTTAAGGTATCCGTTTTAATGCGATCATAAACATCTCTTGGAAGTACCTGATCACCCGTCACGCCTAAGAGCATTAATCCGAGACCATCATTTCCGGCCGGTAGGCCGCCTTGATACACCGGAATTTCCAATCCGCGCTCATCGAAAATGGCCTTTATTTTCTTTTTTACTTGCGCCTCCAGGCCTTCGGCGCGAATATATTTCTCGCACTGTTGGTCGATTGCCGCATTTAAGAAGAATCCCAGTAACATCGGAGCTGGACCATTGATCGTCATACTCACCGATGTCTTAGGATCAGCTAAATCGAAACCACTGTACAATTTCTTAGCATCATCCAAACAGCAAATACTCACACCGGCGTTTCCAATTTTGCCGTAAATGTCGGGTCGACGACCTGGATCATTCCCGTAAAGCGTAACCGAATCGAAGGCCGTTGACAAGCGCTTCGCTTCCATATCCAGACTTACATAATGAAAACGGGTGTTGGTCCGTTCCGGACCACCTTCTCCTGCAAACATTCGAGTTGGGTCTTCACCCTCTCTTTTAAATGGATAAATTCCGGCCGTATATGGAAATTCTCCCGGAACATTTTCTTGAAGCATCCAAGCGAGTAAATCACCCCAAGCTTTAAACTTTGGCAGGGCAACTTTTGGTATTTGACTATGGCTTAATGACTCCGTGTGAGTTTGAATTTTTATTTCTCGATCGCGCACTTTAAACGTGTACAAAGGGCCCGAGTAATTTGCTTTCTTTGCTTCCCAATCTTGAAGCAACACCCAATTGTGCGGATCTAAATCGAGTTTTACCAGTTCAAACTGCTCTTGTAATCCTTTAATTAACCTGTCTTTATCATCGAGTTTTGATTTCTCAAGACTCAAAATCCCCGATTGAATTCCGTACAATTCTTCAGCGACAACTATTTGCTGCTGCACCCATTCATCGTACGATCGATTTGATTCAGAAATCTCGCTTAAATAACGGGTCCGTTTCGGAGGAATGATGTAAATTTTCTCCGACATTTCTTTGGTCGAGGCATACTTCGAAACTAAATCAACGCCCGTTTTTTCAACCACTTTATTCATGAGCACTCGATAGAGCTCATTCATTCCAGGGTCGTTAAATTGACTTGCTATGGTTCCGAAAACCGGCATGGTATCTGGATCGTCGTGCCATAAATTATGGTTGCGCTGATACTGCTTTTTCACATCGCGCAAAGCGTCAAGGGCACCTCGTTTATCGAATTTATTGAGCGCAATAACGTCTGCAAAATCCAACATATCAATCTTCTCCAATTGCGTAGCAGCCCCGTATTCCGGCGTCATCACATATAGAGACGTATCACTGTGATCGAGTATTTCGGTATCAGATTGCCCGATACCGGAAGTCTCCAGAATGATTAAGTCAAATTGTGCCGCTTTCAGAATATTAACGGCCTCCTGCACATGTTTTGACAAGGCTAAATTCGATTGCCGTGTGGCCAATGAACGCATATACACTCGTTCATGGTTGATGCTATTCATACGGATTCGATCCCCTAATAAAGCTCCGCCCGTTTTTCTTTTGGAAGGATCGACACTTATGATCCCAATTTTTTTGTCGTCAAAGTCAAGCAAGAAACGGCGAACTAATTCATCTACTAAAGAGGATTTTCCAGCTCCTCCCGTACCGGTAATCCCAAGTACTGGGGTCGTCGACTCTGCCGCTCGCTGTTCTACTTCTTTTAGCGCCGCAGCACTTCCTTCCGGGTTATTCTCGGCTGCCGAAATTAATCGAGCAATGGCCGGTATATTTTTCGAATTCAACCCTTTTACCTCTCCATTGAGCGAATCGCCAAGAGGGAAATCACTTGTTTGTACCAAGTCGTTAATCATGCCTTGCAGACCGAGCTCACGACCATCATCCGGGCTGTAGATACGAGTCACCCCATAATCCATCAATTCTTTTATCTCCTCAGGGAGAATCACTCCACCGCCACCGCCAAAAATTTTAATGTGGCCTGCTCCACGCTCCTTGAGTAGGTCGTGCATGTATTTAAAATACTCGTTATGGCCGCCTTGATAAGACGTCATGGCAATCGCCTGAGCATCTTCTTGTATCGCTGTATTCACTACCTCATCTACCGAGCGATCATGACCTAAATGAATCACTTCGCATCCCGTGCTTTGAATAATACGACGCATGATGTTAATCGCCGCGTCATGTCCATCGAACAGACTGGCTGCGGTAACAATTCGAACTTTATTCTTAGGAGTATACGGCTCTTGAATTTGCATCTATCTTGACTTTAGTGATGCAAATATACCGGTTTGGACGTTCTTAAAATAGCCTCAAGGAATGCGGATTAATTCACCGCCGCCATTGTAAATAGCGATGATATTCGTTACCGGGCCTCGGTAGTACACATTTCCTGTTCCATTAAAAATGACCGTGAGGTTTTGAGTGACATTCACATAAGCATCTCCAGAGCCATTGATCACGACCTTGCAACTTTCTGAACGGAGATCCCGTGCATCTACGCTCCCGTTGCTTTGTTGATTTACGGAAAAAACAGAGGTTTGCCCCGCCCAGTAGGCCGTTCCAGCTCCAGCGTGATTACTTTCAATAGCGTTCGCTTCAAGTTCAATTTGGCTGATTCCCGAACCACTGAAAGTGAAGTCCAAGTTTTGATAGATCAATCCAGACATGGTTAATTCACCGTCTCCGGCCATTGAAATCCTCGACAAAGGGAACGTAATGAGATCGACCTTCCGAAATACATTGTCAAAAGAGCCTGTTTCAGCTTGTAATAGCAGCGTTTCATTCTGAACCTCGGAAAATACGTTTTCGTGATCTCCCGCATAGGCTGTAACGCTTATCTGAGTTGAGTCTCCACCACCAACGGTAACATTCAACCCTTGATCTACATAGAGCGCCTCAAATTCTCCTTCAAGTGTTCGTGCTTCACTAGATAAAGGGCCAATTGGCTCTTGCTTCTTTTGGCAAGAAGTCGTTGCAATCAGCACGATTGCAATTATTAGGCCGTTACCTATTTTACTGAAGAGATTCGAGTTGTTCAGAAAGCGCCTTAATTTTAAGTTCCGCATCAGCTTCTTTTTTCCGTTCAATGGCAACTACTTGATCGGGTGCGTTGTTTACAAAGCGTTCGTTGCTGAGTTTCTTTTGAACAGAATTTAGAAATCCTTTTTGGTACTTCAATTCTTCCTTCAATTTCTCAATTTCCGCTTCAACATCAACGCTACCTTCCAGCGGAATGGCATATTCATTTGCACCAACCCTGAAAGTAAAGGAACCTTCTGGCTTTGGATCCGATTCGTTTACGCGATCTATATTACCTAGTTTACGAATGATTACGTCGAAATCGTTGGTTGAAGCTTCATTCTTTTTCAAGTAAAGCGACAACTCTTCTTTCGGCGAAAGCCCCTTTTCCTGACGGAAAGATCGAATCGCGCTCACAACTTCCTTAACTTTTTCAAATTCCGCAACCACATTGGCATCAAAAGCAACCTGTTCCGGGTAATCAGATACAGTGATACAGTCTTTTTCATCACGTGGAGCCAACTGATGGTATACCTCTTCGGTCAGGAAAGGCATAAACGGATGCAAGAGTTTAATGACAAGTTGGAAATTACGTTGGATGGTGAGTCGTGATGCGGCTGAAATTGCTTCGCCATAGGGTGGCTTAACCATTTCCAAATACCAAGAACAAAAATCGTCCCACACCAGCTTGTACAACGTCATAAGCGCCTCTGACAATCGATAATCTTTAAACGATTGCTCGACTTCGTTCAACGCGCTTTGGAACCGATGACGGAACCACTCGTGCGCGGCCTCCTCGGCCGGACGAACATCGCGTCCATCTGTTTCCCAACCTGAGACAAGACGAAGTGCATTCCAAATTTTATTAGAGAAGTTTCTTCCTTGCTCGCACAATTTCTCATCGAAAAGCAAATCGTTCCCGGCAGCGGCGGAGAGCAACATACCTACACGGACCCCATCGGCACCATACTGGTCGATTAGTTCCAATGCATCGGGCGAATTCCCCAATGATTTACTCATTTTACGGCGCTGCTTATCGCGCACCATTCCGGTAAAGTAAACATGCTTGAAAGGACGTTCACCTTTAAATTCGTAGCCCGCCATGATCATACGTGCCACCCAGAAAAATATGATATCCCAACCCGTAACCAGTACGTTGGTCGGATAGTAATAATCGAGTTCTTTGGTGTTTTCAAATCCGTCGAACACAGAAATAGGCCAGAGCCATGACGAGAACCAAGTATCTACTACATCCTCATCCTGCCGTAAGGCAGAAAAAGGTAAATCGGGGGTTCCCGTTTTTTCACGAGCTTGTTTCAGCGCCGCTTCATCCGATTCGGCAACGATTATGGTACCGTCTTCTAAATAATAGGCCGGAATTCGCTGACCCCACCACAACTGGCGACTGATGGGCCAATCGCGGATATTCTCCATCCAATGACGGTAGGTGTTTTTAAACTTAGGAGGAAAGAATTCGATTTCATCGGACATAACCGAATCCAATGCTTTTGGCGCAATCTTTTGCATATCGACGAACCATTGTAGCGAAAGGCGCGGCTCAACAACGGTGTCTGGATTTCGTTCGGAATATCCAACCTTGTTTTGAATTTGCTCTACTTCGATTAATTGCCCGGCTGCTTTCAAGTCGCTCACCAGTTTCTTTCGTACGGCCATTCGATCTTCCCCTACATACAATTGAGCCGCTTCGCTCAAAGTTCCGTCGGGGTTCATAATATCAATGGTCTCCAGATTGTGTTTTTGTCCTAACTCATAATCATTGGTATCATGGGCGGGAGTAACCTTTAAAGCACCCGTTCCGAATTCGCGATCTACATACTCATCAAAAATGATTGGAATAGGTCGGTTCACTAGAGGAACAGTAGCTTTTGCACCCTTTAAATGGGTATAGCGTTCGTCTTCCGGGTGAACGCAGATAGCGGTATCTCCCAATATGGTCTCGGGTCGCGTGGTCGCGATGGTAATGGTTTCATCGGAATCGACCAGTGAGTAACGCACGTGGTAGAGGTTCGACTGTTCCTCTTTGTGGATTACTTCCTCGTTGGATAAAGTCGTTTGAGCCGCCGGATCCCAGTTGACCATTTTTAAATCCCGATACAAGTATCCTTTATTATAAAGGTCCACGAAAACGGAAACCACTGCTTTACTTAAGCTGTCTTCCATCGTGAATCGAGTACGGTCCCAATCGCAGGAAGCTCCTAATTTTTTTAGCTGGTCGATTATAATACCTCCATACTGATCTTTCCAATCGAAAGCATGCTTCAGGAAATCGTCGCGAGAAATATCCGCTTTCGTGATTCCCTGTTCGCGTAATTTCCGAACCACTTTAGCTTCGGTGGCAATAGATGCGTGATCAGTGCCCGGTACCCAGCAGGCATTAAACCCTTGCATACGTGCTCGTCGGATAAGCACGTCTTGAATCGTATTGTTGAGCATATGCCCCATATGCAGAACACCGGTAACATTGGGCGGCGGAATAACAATGGTGAAGGGTTCGCGATCATCTGGGACCGAACGAAAAAATTCGTTCTTGATCCAGTGGTCGTACCACTTCTTCTCTATACTTTGCGGGTCGAATGTCTTTGCGATTTCCATGGGTTCATTGTTGGGCGAACAAAAGTAGGAAATCCGCTCCTTCTTTTAAGCGTAAACCATCGAACCGTTAGGTTGTTAAAGCGGTGTTAATAGAATTAAAGGTTTGCATATGTGCTATTCCCTTTGCTACCTTTGTTAATTAGTTAAACGAAACAGAATTAAAATTATAATCATGAAAAAGCTACTTGCTACTTTAACTGTTGTTTTTGCGGCCGTTGCATTGTCTTTTGGACAAGCGAATCCAAATGCTCCAGAGATGGCATTTGAAAAAGAAGTTCACGACTACGGAACGATCACTCAAGGGGCGAACGGAACCTATGAATTCGTATTTACGAATACAGGTAAAGAGCCTTTAATCATTACTACAGCTAAAGGATCATGCGGATGTACCGTTCCTGCATGGCCAAATGAGCCAATTCCTCCAGGAGGAAGCGACGTGATTAAAGTAAAATATGACACCAAGCGTTTAGGTGCATTCAACAAATCAGTAACGATTACTTCGAATGCAGCAACGCCAACGAAGGTGATTAAAATCCAAGGAAAAGTAATTGCCGACAGCGGAAGTTCTTCTCCAGTAAAGCAAAATGGAGCTTCTCCGGTTGCCAAGCCGTAAGGAAACTTTAAAATGATATTTTTGTCCCGGAGTTAACGCTCCGGGATTTTTTATTTTAACCCACCCTGGCGGGTCGATTTTAAAAGTAAGCGATGCCAACGATTTCCAAGAAAGGCCAGAACATGCCGGCCTCACCGATACGAAAACTAGTTCCTTTTGCCGACGCGGCGAAAACGAATGGCACTACGGTGTATCATTTGAACATCGGACAGCCCGATATTAAAACTCCTAAAGTAGTTCAGGACGCCATTCATGCGGCTCCGATTGAAATCATCGCTTATTCACACTCGGAAGGGAATTTGACCTATCGTGAAGGTCTGGCCACATACTACCGAGAAAAAGGAATTCAAGTAACCTCCCATGAAATCATGGTTACTACGGGCGGCTCTGAGGCTCTTTCATTTATAATGGGTGCTATTATGGACCCGGAAGATGAGTTGATTATTCCCGAGCCTTTTTACGCTAATTACAACGGCTTTTCCGTAGCCAACGGCGTGCATGTAAAGGCCGTCACCGCGGATATAGAGACAGGTTTTGCGTTGCCCAGCATTGAAGAATTTGAAAAACAAATAGGACCTAAAACAAAGGCGATTCTTATTTGCAATCCGGGGAATCCGACGGGCTATTTGTATTCACAAGACGAATTGGAACAGTTGAGAGCATTGGCCATTAAACACGATCTGTATTTAATAGCCGACGAAGTGTATCGCGAGTTCTGTTACGAAGGTGCATCGCATCATTCCGTAATGGAATTAGAGGGTATGCACAACAATGCTATTATGGTCGATAGCGTATCGAAAAGATACAGTATGTGTGGTGCGCGAATAGGATGCATCGTTTCCCGAAACAGTCAGCTAATGGCCGCCATTATGCGCTTTGCTCAAGCGCGATTGAGTCCGCCCAGTTTGGGTCAGATTGCTGCCGAAGCGGCCTTAGAAACGCCGAAAGAATACTTCGATGAAGTAATTGAGGAGTACGTAGAAAGAAGAAATGTTTTGGTGAATGGCTTGAATAATATTCCGGGAGTCCGTTGCCCGAAGCCCTCCGGTGCTTTTTACTGCATTGCCGAGCTTCCGGTTAACAACGCAGATCACTTCGCCGAATGGTTATTATCGGAGTTTTCATTTGAAGGGGCCACGGTTATGCTCGCGCCAGCGAGTGGATTTTATTCTACACCGGGACTGGGAAAAAGAGAAGTGCGTTTGGCTTATGTATTGAATATAGAATCACTCGAGAAGTCGATTCAAATTTTAGACGAAGCCTTAAAAGTTTATCCCGGACGGATCTGATGATTGCAACTATTGGAAATACGATTCGAATCATAGGCTATTCCCTTTGGATAGACATTGCCGCCATTTTCGCAGCGGAGGTCCTCGTTCTCGAACCTCAGTTTCTGATGCCCGGGGTTTTAGAAGAGAATAGCGGGTTGGTGTGGGATGAAGAACACAAAACCTTTTGGACCCATAACGATAGCGGGGGTAAACCGCGCTTGTTTGAAGTTGATAGTACGGGTAAAATCGTTAAAGAGGTACTGATTTCGAATGCCAAGAATGTCGATTGGGAAGAATTGGCTTTGGATCGCTCAACCAATACTCTTTTCATTGGGGATTTCGGAAACAATCGCAATCGAAGAAAAGACCTGAGTATTTATTACTTGCCGCTTCCCAGAATAGAAGGGTCCTCGACAACCGCGAAAAAGATTTCATTTACGTATCCGGATCAGAAGAATTTCCCGCCTGATTACGCGAACAAGACATTCGATATGGAAGCGATGATCTTTTGGAACGATTCGCTCTATTTGTTTTCGAAAAACCGAACGGATCCTTATAGTGGATATACAAAAATGTATCGCCTACCGGCGGTTGAGGGGAATTATGAAGCCGAACTCGTTGATTCGTTTGCTACTGGAGGCTCCTATTTCATGGCTCAGTGGATTACCGCCGCGGATATCAGTCCGGATGGTTTAAAGGTAGTGCTGCTCAACAACGATCACCTTTGGCTATTTGAAAATTTCAAAGCCCCTTATTTTCTCCGAGGAGATGCGACACAATACTCCTTTAAAAAGGCCACTCAGAAGGAAGCAATAACATTTGGAACCGGGAACCTTCTGTATATAAGCGAAGAAAAAAGTTCGGGGCCCGGCGCTCTTTACGAAGGTTTTTTGCCCTAAGGCCCTGAAGGAATCACAATGGCCTCAGCTCGCTGTACCTTTCGAGAATGAAGGCCCTCTTTATTTTCGCGACCTTTTTGATACTTGTTTGCGGTTGCTCATCGCTAACAAATACGGGCTATACTTTGCCAGAACACTTTAAAGGCAATGAATCCGATAGTAGCATTAGAATTGCTTTCTACAACCTCGAGAACCTATTTGATACCCTGAACGATCCGTTGAAAGACGATGACGCCTTTACGCCTAACGGCGCGAATCGATGGGTTTATTCACGGTACAGGGCCAAGGTATTCGAACATGCTCAAACAATTCGTTCACTCGGTGGTTGGCATCCGCCCGCAATTTTTGCCTTTTGCGAAATTGAAAACGAAGACGTAGTTCAAGCACTTATTGACGCCCCGCCTTTGCGAGATTTCGATTATAAAATCATTCATTTTGAATCGCCCGATCCAAGGGGTATTGATGTAGGTCTGATCTATCGCTCCGAGGAATTAGAGGCAGACACAACCTGTCCGGTGCTTTTGCATGTAGATTCCTTAGACCGTCCCCTTCGTGATTTCCTTTGGACTCGATGGGAATGGAAAGGTCAGTTCTTTCATACACTTTTCGTCCATTGGCCTTCTCGGTATGGCGGTCAAAAATCATCCGAAGAAAAAAGGTTTCAAGCGGCAAGCCGAGTGAATGATTGGAAGGATCAAATGGAAAAGATTTATATCAATGAGCCATGGATTCTCATGGGCGATTTCAACGACGAGCCCTCCAGCACTTCAATTGTGCAATACTTAGGCACTCAAGGAACTCATCCGAACTGGCTTAACTTATTTGGTATGCCCAACGATTGGCCGGGAACGCACGTTCATAATGGAGTATGGAACTACCTCGATCAATGTTTTTTATCTCGGGAATTCTTGAAAGAAGAGGTGTTTTTTGGCGCTACCGCGGTGAATATTTTTAATGCTCAATGGCTTTTAGAGAAAAACGATCAAGGTCAAGTGTACCCATTCCGAACTTATTTAGGACCCGCGTATCACGGAGGTCCAAGCGATCATTTACCCATTTACATCGATCTGTATTTTCGGCATTAAAGGCTCCCAAGAAAATTGTAAATTGCTGGTTTCGTCATAATCCTAGCTTAATGGGTCGTTCAACCGTCAGTCTTGCTTTTATTCTAATCTCATTTGCGCTTATATTTTCGAGCTGTAAAAAAGATGGAGATGTTATTCCCAATAACGATGCTCCCTATTACGAATCTATTCCTCGTGTTCTCATCGAAAACTATGTCAACCGAACCTTCATAGATCTTATTGGGCGTGAACCGCTTGATCCTGAAATGGAGCATTACGTCGATTATTTAAAAACGAATGCGCTTTCTTTTGATGCTCGCGACAGCATGATTGTAGTGCTCATGACCGATACCCAGCCACGACCCGAAGAAGGTTCTTATAAACAAGCCTATTACCAGCGCATTTACGACTTATCAAAAGCTCGGTTTCTCGAGGGTGTAAGCGATGCGGAAATTCAAGGCGAAATTGGAATTTTAGCTTTTGCCTTGCAAATAGATAGTTTGAATGGAGATCTTGCCGGAGCTTCTGAAACCTATCGAAAGATGATGAAGCTCCAAAATATAATTGACTGTCGTCTTGACTATATGAACGACAGTATTGGGTTGGATTCCATTGCTGCGCGTATGATTGACAATAGTATTTACGACTTTATCAATATGAATACGTTCAATTTTGTGAATGCAAGCTTCGATAATTTGTACTGGCGATATCCCACAGAAGCGGAATTCTGGGCTGGCTACGACATGATTGAAAGCAATCAATCCCAAATTATCTTCGGAGAATCTGGAACGAATAAAGAAGAGTACATTGAAATTCTCGTGCGTCAGCGAGAATTCTATGAGGGGAATGTTATTTGGGCCTATACAACACTTTTAGCTCGTGCTCCCTCTACGCTGGAGCTTTCCGATATGATGAATCATTTCTTTTTCGACCATGACTTCCAACGTGTTCAGCAAAAGATTATAAAAACAGATGATTATGCAGGGTTCTAAACGCCTACTTCTCATTGGTCTTGTCATTATTCTTGGGCTTTCCTCATGCCGAAAAGAAAAGGATATCTATGAAGTAAATCCTGAAGAGTTACAACTTGTAGAGACGAGTAAATTCAAATTAAAAACGGTCAATCAGTACGTTGCCATTCTCTATGCGAATCTTTTCCAAGAGGCCTTGTCAGCAAATAAATTAGTGGAGATCAATCGATTATTTGAAGCCATTGGGGATGATCAAGTAGCCAAAGAAATTCTTATCTCCAATTTCATGAATGACCCAAGTGTGGTTTTACCTTCGGACACCGACATGAGATCAGATCCGGAAACATTTATTTACGAAACGTATGTGCGTTTCTTAATTCGCAGGCCTACCGAAGCGGAACAAACCTATTTTATGAATTTGATCAATACGAATTCAGACATTACCGTTGAATTGATCTATTTCTCTTTTGCGATCAGCGACGAATACGAATACTATTAATATGGACAGAAGGAAATTCTTAAAAAAGTCGGCCCTTACCGCAGCAGGCAGTATCGTGATGCCCTATATCCTTCCGTCAGGAAGACTTTTTGCCCAAACTGGTTCGCCCATGGCCGGGCACGTAGTTTACGTTCTTTTTGCTGGAGGTGTGCGCCAACAAGAGGCGATCTCGCAACGCTATTTAGATGATAGCCAGGGGGTGAATATACCGGGGAACATTATGTACAATATGTTTAACGGAGCGGCTCCAGCGGCAAAAGTCGTTTACGGAACGGACGTGCCGGGAGAACCCAATGGAAGTGCACCCATTTCGAGTGTTTTGGGAAATACGATTCAATCGATGGGAACTACTTTTGCCGAAGTTAGAGCGACTACAGCAGGGCACTACAGTGGATTGAACACCCTTTTAACGGGGAATACAGGGGTAACCCAAGGTCTAAAGCAAAAGCCTGTTTTCCCCACCATATTTGAATACTTACGTCGGCACGCTGGCTTCAGCGCAACGGACTGCTGGTTTGTGGGGAACGGTATTGGCAATTCGACTCCTTTACTCGATTTTTCGAACCACGACACTTATGGTGCGCAATACGGCGCTAACTTTTTATGCCCATCAGTGGCCTTCGGGGCCGATGGCGTCGAGCATTTATCCAATGCCAAAATTTACCACCCAGACGAGGAGTTGGATCCGATGTACAAAATGAAGTACTTCTTGGATAATGCGTTCCGTTCAAACGGTGGAATTCCCGTTCCTAACATTGGCAATACAGAAGATGAAAAGCAAGCGATTAAGCAGTTCGTCGCTGACATGTTTGTGAAAAAACAAGCCGGACAAATCACCGCGCCTCCAGTGAGTGACAACGGCGACCTCAACACGATTGGATGGGCGTGCGAAGTAATGCAGCGATTTAAGCCTAAAGTCACAGTAATCAATTTGAGTAATGTAGATGGTTGCCATTCCGATTTTACTGGCTATTTACGCAACTTACACCGAGCCGATCACGGAGTGGGATTCCTTTGGAATTATATCCAAACGCAAATTCCGGATATGGCCAATGACACAGTGATGATGGTGACACCGGAGCACGGACGTAATTTAAATCCAAATCCAATTCTCGACGAAAACGATTGGTTTGCATACGATCATAGTGACGCAAACAGTTTGCGGGTATTTACCCAAATGGTTGGCCCTGGGGTTATGCCCAACCTAACGGTTGGATCGGAAAACAATCCCATTGGAACCACCATGGACAACGTTCTCACGATCGGTGAAATCTTCGGTATTAAAAACGACATTCTTTCTGCCGGACTCATGTCTGGAGGTGCTATGAGTTTATTTGATCGTATATGAGAAAATCACTCCTCCTATTTTCGCTGGTTTTTACGGTCTTTATTATCAGTTGTCAAGATGAAAACAAGGACAATCCTTTTGATAATCCCGATTTAAAAGAACCGGTTGACACCTTCAATACGGACACCCTTGACCCGAGAAGTTTTGCCGGTATTCACTACAAAATATTTCGCCCGACATGCGCAAATAGCGGCTGCCATGACGGCACCTTTGAACCGGATTTCAGAACTATAGAGAGTTCGTACAACACCTTGGTGTACCAACCGGTCATTAAGAATGACCCCGGAAACTCCTTCGAATACCGAGTGCTTCCAGGCAGCCCAAATGGCTCGGTTCTGATGAATCGACTTACGGTGGACATCGACGGACAAAGCGGGATAATGCCATTAAGTATTGATCCGGGGTCCGATTGGCCGACAATGGAAAACACCTACGAGGGATATATCCGCGACTGGATCAATAACGGCGCACAAGATCAATTTGGAAACCCACCCGTGCAGGGAAATCGCGAACCACAAATGCTGGGCGTTGTCGCTTTTGCCGACGGAAATAACACACCTCTTTTGAGGGGTGCTGGAAACGGACCTATTGAAGTCCCCTCCTCCACTCAAAGTCTTGAAATATGGATCGCTTTCGAAGACGATGAACAAGCCACGAATCAGCTCGGATACAACAAAATTAAATTCAGTTCCGATATCAACGATTTCAACTCCTCGCCGGAAGAATCCCTGAGCATTAACGGTTCATCGATTACCGCAGCCGGTTATTTTGGTGACCCTGTGGTCTATTGGCATCGGATTACGATCGACCCCAGCGTATACACAAATGGTATCGGTACGTTCGCGTATTTCCGCGCTACCGTTCAAGATAACAGCAACGACCCAACCGAAATTCCGAACGAAGGAAGTTTTCAGTACATCAAAGAATATTTTGCCTTTTTAGTTATTCCTTAATGAAGCAGTCTCCCTTTTTATGGATCCTTTTCGCCTTCGTCCTCACGGCCGGATGCACGAAAGAAGTAGACAACGGAATATCCGATGTTCCGAAGATTGAAATACGCGCCGTGGCTCCATTAGAAATTCAAGAATTTGATGGCAACGCTACAGTCTTCCTGAAATATGAAGATGGAGATGGCGATCTAGGGTACGCAGAAGCCGACAGCCTATCGCTGGAAGTTTGGGATGCTCGCTTGTCCGAACCAGACTGGTATTATGTTCCCGCGCTTGCTCCGGTCGGCGAAAATTTAAGCATCCGCGGAGAACTTGAAATCGTTCTCAACGGCACCTTTATCATTGGAAATGGCACGCAGGAAACAACCACTTTCACGATGCGCATTCGAGATCGAGCAGGTCAATGGAGTAATACTGTTCAAACTCCAGTAATAACCATTGTAGAGCCTTAGGTAAATGAATCAATGGACTACATTATGGATCGGGATTTTGTGCCTGATGGGGTTTACCGTTGTCGCACAGGGCGACTTCTATATGTCGAATCAAACCATTAGTAACTGCTACGGTAATTTCTTCGACTCGGATCTCGGGATGCCCGCCGGTAATTATGATCATAACGAGAATCTGACCTTCACTATTTGTGTTCCCCAAGCAACGCAAATCACTATGATATTTAGTCAGTTTTGCACAGAGGCGGTATTGGACTATATCCGATTTTACGACGGCCCAGATACCTTAAGTCCACTTCTATTCGGCCCTTGGTCAGGTGCCAACGCACCCCCGCCTATCGTGGCTACTTCGGGCTGTTTAACCATTAATTTCATTTCAGACGTGAGCGTAGCGTGCGATGGTTGGAGTGCTCAATTCTTCAGTGATGTGCCACCTCCCGTTCCGCCCAATATTACAAGCGCAATAGGAACCTGCAACTCGAATCAAGTAACGCTCGGTTTTGACGGCCCCATAGACTGTGACTCGCTCAATGTAGGTGCTTTCGACCTGATAGGAACGCCCGGATACAACATTGTTAATGTTACTCCGAACCCGTGTACAAACGATTCGGCGACTTCGGTCATTCTCACCCTCGACAATATCATTACGGAATGTGCCAGCTTTAACCTTGACTTCAACCTCCATCTGGCCGATGCCTGCGATTCTATCCACAACTTTACGCTTTCGCAAGCTTTTGATGTATTTGATTGCCCGCTCGACGTGCAACTGCAAGCTACTTCCGATTCGCTTTGTGGAGGTGGTTGTGCAGATATTATAGCCCTCGTCAACGGAGGTGATTGCAACTATACATACACCTGGAATAATGGATGGCCGGCTACGGGTGGTCCGCATCAAATTTGCACCTCTGTCGATTCTACGATTATTGTAACCGTATCAGACGGTCAGGGACTCATCAGCTCGGATACTCTATTTATTTATGCCATTCAAGCACCTGATGCAGGGCCCGATACCTCCGTTTGTGATAGTTATGGAATATTTCAATTAAATGGTGCTTCGCCTGGCGGCGGGATTTATTCTGGCCCGGGAATCATCGCTCCTACAGGGCAATTTGATCCGGCAATTACAGGTCCAGAAACCTTGACGATTCTTTATGATTTCCAAGGCTGTATTGATAGTCTTGAAATTATCGTGTACGAGCTCGACGCCGGACCGGACACAGCAAGCTGCCCGGGATCTGGTCCCATCCTACTGAATCAAATGAATGTACCAGGTGGTACCTGGTCAGGACCGAACATCACGCCGGGAGGCGTATTCGCTACCCCTACAGCTGTAGACTCATTTGTGGTATTTTACACAGCTAACGGCTGTACGGATTCGCTAACCGTTTATGTCGATAGCATCGCTATAACGCCTATCGATTCCGTGTGCGAAAGCGAACCTATCGTTCAATTGAGTTTTACTCCCCCAGGAGGGAATTGGTCGGGTCCGGGAATTGTAGATGGACAACTCGGTTATTTTGATCCCGACATTGCAGGCGGAGGTTTACACATACTAACCTATTCTATTAACGGTTGCGCCGGTACTGAAGATATTTATGTGAAACCCATTGATATTGGGCCCGGTTCTATTTTAGCCTGTCCGCAAGGCGATACACTTACGCTCCCGACGCCAAATCCGACCGGTGGTTATTGGTCGGGGAATGGAGTCATCGACTCTATTAGCGGATCTTATTTTCCAGATCAAAACGCTGGAAATAACTATAATAATGACGTCTATTATCATTTGAATGGATGCGTCGACACCCTACGAATTCTGGGGCGAGTGACGCGTGTAGACAGTTCCATAATTCGACGTTGTATTACCGATGGAAACGTCGATTTAAATAATAATAGTGTAGGTCGATCTCCGTGGAACGGTAACTGGTCTGGAC
>CBFIAJ010000011.1:40243-57052 GCA_965660515.1 Flavobacteriales bacterium
TCCGGAGTAATTGATCCGAACTACCCGGGCACCTTTGATCCAATAGCTGCAGGCCCGGGAGTGCATACTTTGATCTACGATGCCAACGGCTGCCAAGATTCGCTCATCATCGAAGTATTTGAAGTACCTATTGTGAACGACACTACTGTGTGCGAAGGCGACGGGTTAATCAATTTAACCGAGTCCGTTCAAGGAGGGATATGGACCGGTCCGGGAATTGTAGTGGATTCAACAGGGGTTTTTGACCCGTCCATCGCCGGCGCAGGAACCCACACATTGTATTATGATCTTTTTCAAGCCTGTAACGACAGCATGGTCATAACAGTAGATGCCTTGCCCGTAATCGACATGAGTTTCATTGACAGTGCTTATTGTTTTATCGATACGGTGATCGACTTAAACATCACGCCGGTAGGCGGCACCCTAACGGGTGGAGGCGTCATTGGAAATAATTGGAACCCTTCTTTAGCCGGAAGTGGCGTTCATCTTCTTCGCTATGAAGTAGTCAATGGTACTTGTTTGGTTCAAGACTCTGTACTCGTATTCGTTCGAGACACTTTGCAAGCGAGTTCGAATATCGATAGCACTTCGATTTGTTACGGTGATTCAGTAACTGTGGATGTTTCTTCATCGGGTGGGGAAAGCATCAATATTCAATACCTATGGAGTGATAGTCTCGGCACAGGTCCGACGCAAACGCTGAATCCGTTGGCCTCGCAAACGTACTTTGTTACAGTTACCGATAATTGCTCTGATCCGGTCATCATTCCTGTTTTTGTGGAAGTTTACCCCGAAATTCAGATTACTCTATCAAGAAGCGACACGGTTTGTTACGACAGCACGGGTTGGGTGAGTATTCAAAGTGCTAATGCTACGAATTATCAGTTCACTTGGCTCACTAATCCGGTTCAAACGGGCGGACTTCTAGAAACGGGTCGCGGGACTTATTATGTTGAAAGCACAGATCCAAATACAGGCTGTTCTGTTATTGACACCATTGAGCTCCCCTCCTTTTCGCAGCTGAACGCTAACTTTAGTATTAACCCAAATTTCGATTGTTTGTACGTCAGTGAAGCGACGGTGAATTTGATCGATTTCAGTATCGGTGGAGAACTCGGTTATTGGAATTGGGGCGATGGAACGGGTGATCAAGCGTATTCACTAGGCGATTATCCACGCCACACCTATGCCGATTCGGGAATCTATACCGTAACCTTATATCTCGAAAACGAAGGTGGATGTCTAGACATACATCAAGAAAGCTTGTGTATTGAACTCGATCCAGGCTTATGGGTGCCCAATGCTTTTACTCCAGACGAAGACAACCTGAACGAAGGTTGGAGGCCTGAAGGGTCTCAGATTGAAGAATACAGAATGGTTATTTATGATCGTTGGGGAGAAAAAATGTTTGAAACGATTGACTTTTACGACGCTTGGAACGGAACGTATAATGGCGAACCGGCAAAAAGCGATGCCTACGAATACAGAATTTGGTATCGCTACATCGACGCGCAAAATACCCGCGAACTAAGAGGTCAATTCTATTTAATTCGATGAATAAACTACCTTTAAGAATCAATTGAAAATTTCATGAAAAAATTTACCTCCATTCTATTTGCTCTGATTTCATTGAGTGCAATTTCACAGACCTCGAATGCCGATTTAATGGCAATCATTCAAAAGCTTCAGGCCGATGAAGGGAATACTTATTTAAGGACCTTAGCTCCGACCGAGGAAGAATGTCTCGAAATTATGATGACTCCTGAATCGGGCGCTCAATTGTATGAATACTCAAGTGGTAAGTATGCAACGATTGATCAGGTTCCGGAAGATGCCATGAAAGCTTTAACTGCCGGTGGGCGGACAGCTATCATTAAAGCATCCAAAGAACAACTGCTTGAAGGTGATGCGGGTGCTTTTCCTGAAGAATACTCAGGCATGGCCGCTTATTTAGCTGAAGGTCAGGCGATTTACGGCATGCAGTTCGTAAATACGGATCGCGAAATTGAAAAAACGCGTTCCGCTTTTTTCAAAACAAGCAATCGTTGGGTCCTCATCCCGTTGGCCTACCGATTCAATCAGTAAGAAATTCCGCGATATCTTTTTCAATCGCGCTCGGCTCTGTAGTTGGGGCGTACCTTTTTAGAGGTTGGCCTTCTGGGCCTATTAAAAACTTGGTGAAATTCCATTTTACGGCGTTCCCAAGGGTTCCGGGAAGGGCCTTCTTCAAGTATTTAAAAATCGGATCTGCATCGGATCCATTGACCTTAACTTTTTCAGTCAACGGAAAGGACACTCCATAATTCAGGCTGCAGGTTTCAGCCATTACCTCATTTTCCAGAGGCTCTTGGCTGGCAAATTGATTACAGGGAAAACCGATAATTTCAAAACCTTGGTCTTTATACTTTTCATACAATGCTTCCAGCCCAATAAATTGAGGCGTTAAACCGCATTTGGTGGCAGTATTGACAATGAGAAGATGTTTTCCTTTAAACCGTTCAAGAGGTAAGTAATCTCCTGAAGAATACTTTGTATCGAAATCGTATATACTCATTTCTGGCAAACATAAAGTTGAACCATCATAACCAGAAGATCGAGGAATAGTTTCTAATCAAAATCGGGATAAAGCAAGTATTTCGCACGAAGAACCCCAAATGCCTGGAGCTCAGGTCTCCAAGCCCTTCGAATCTCCTCTTCAGACTTACCGGCCATTATTTGTTCTCTCAATTGAGGTCCGCCCGCTAGAGTATCAAAAAAGTCGGGACGTTCGAAAAATGAATCCTTATCGGGGCATTGACTGTAGGCATCGAGAAGCCAAAAAAGATTTATTTCATCACGGTCGCCCAAGAATTCAGCGCCAAACTGGGCAACGTTATAACCTCTACATTCAATATTTTGGAAACGGGGTGATGCCGCTCCGAACCCGCTTTTAGGCGTAAAAGTCGTTCGCCCTTGTGTCATCCAGGGTGCACCGACAACCTCAAAGGGCATATCAGTACCACGACCAATACTTACGTTTGTTCCTTCAAAGAAACACAGAGATGGATACAGGTAAATAGCTTCCATAGATCGCAGGTTAGGAGATGGATCCACGGGTAATGTGTACCGGGTATTGTGATCGTAATTAGCGCAGGGAACCACCGTTAAATCCAAATCTTTATTGGTATTCATCCATCCTTCTCCTTTCACCATTTGAGCGTACTCTCCAATCGTTAGGCCGTGAACAACTGGAATATCGTGCAATCCGATAAATGAAGGTTTATCGAGGTGGTTCATAGGACCATCAAAGTAATGCCCGTTAGGATTTGGACGGTCTAGAACGATCATAGCGACGTCATTTTCGGCACAGGCCCCCATGATGTAGGTCATTGACGATATGTAGGTATAAAATCGAGCCCCTACATCTTGTACATCAAATAAGACGATGTCAACATCGGATAAATCGGCTGCTGTTGGCGTCCGATGTGACCCGTATAGGCTAACAATCGGTAGTCCGGTTTTTTCATCTCGATCGTCCATTACTTTTTCGCCCGCATCGGCTTTTCCGCGAAATCCGTGTTCTAGCGCAAATACCTTTACGACTTCCACATTCATTCCCAATAAGGAATCCACTAAATGAGTGCCGTCAATCACCGAAGTTGGGTTGGCCACTACAGCGACTTTTTTCTTGTATAAAAGAGGTAGGTAGCGATTAACTTGCTCCGCTCCGACTTGAACCATCTGGCCGCAGGCCATCAGGGATAAAAAGCCGAGGAGGAGTGTCAATTTCATACCTTTAGTGCGGAGTAAATCCAACATGCTTATGTGTTTTGAATGGTTTGTTGCACGTCGGCTATCGAATAGCAAAGCCGAAGATAAAAGCATTAGTGGTCCGATCATCCGGATTGCTACTATTGCTGTGGCATTAAGTTTTACGGTAATGCTCATTGCAGTGGCTACGGGAACCGGACTAAAAACGAAAATACGCGACAAAGTAATTAGTTTCACGGGGCACATCCAAATTACCAACTTTGATCAAAACTCGAGTTTCGAGCCAATACCCATAGATGGGGATGCCCCTTGGGTAAACGAAGTAAAGACGCTCGAAGGTGTGGTCGATGTTCAAAGCTTTGCCACTAAAGCCGGTGTAATGAAAACGCAAACCGATTTTGAAGGCATCGTTTTAAAAGGGTTTGAAGAGGGCTTTGATTGGAATAACATGAATACCTACCTAACGGCAGGATCTTTCCCAGATCTTTCTGACACCGGGAAAAGGGAACTCTTGATAAGCGATCATTTTGCAAAACGGCTCAATGTATCCTTGGGGGATAAAGTATTGCTTTATTTCGTGCAGCCTCCACCAAAAAATCCTAGGCGCCTCCCCTATTCTATTGTCGGGATGTACAAAACGGATTTAGAAGAATACGATCAGCTTTACGTAATGGGGCGATTGTCTGATATCCAAAAACTAAATAATTGGGAACCCTATCAGGTCGGCGGTTATGAAGTTGTTCTGGATGAATTCGAGACGATTGACTTAAAGGGAGCTGAAATTAACACGCTCATTGATTACAATTTAATCGCCCGCACGGCCCGGCAAAAAAGCCCACAAATTTTCGAGTGGCTGAAATTGTTCGACTTGAATATCTACATTGTCTTAGCGATTATGGTAGCCGTAGCGGCTATTAATATGTCCACAGCGCTTTTGATCCTGATTCTTGAAAGAACCCCTTTTGTAGGGACGCTAAAGGCTTTGGGCGCCAGAAACTGGTCGATCCGAAAAGTATTCCTTTTTGATGCGCTCTATTTGGTAGGTTGGGGCTTGTTCTGGGGGAACGTCGTCGGCGGAGGACTTCTATTTCTTCAGAGTCAATTTGGTATTATAAAGCTCGATGAAAGCACGTATTACGTTCGTGAGGCTCCGGTTCTTATACATCTTTGGCAATGGGCCGGAATTAATATTGGCACTGCTCTATTGTGTTTATTGGTACTTATTATTCCTTCTTTCCTCGTGACTAAAATTCCGCCCGCTAGGGCGCTTCGATTTGACTAGCGAATTGGGTACCTTTGCGGCCAACTAGTGCATAAAAACTCCGTCATGATTCACAATAGCATATTAGACACCATCGGAAATACGCCTATGGTGCGCATAGATCGTATCGCCAAGAAATTTGGGATTCCAGGTACTTTACTTGCCAAGGTCGAGTACTTCAATCCGGGGCACTCGGTGAAAGACCGCATGGCCTTAAAAATGATTGAAGATGCCGAGCGTGAAGGAAAAATTAAACCGGGCGGTACTATTATTGAGTGTACTTCCGGAAATACAGGCATGGGCTTGGCCCTAGCAGCTGTGGTGAAAGGGTATAAACTTATCTGCACCATGAGCGATAAGCAGAGTAAAGAGAAAATGGATATCCTAAAGGCGCTTGGCGCGGAGGTCTATGTGTGCCCAACCAATGTTACGCCCGATGATCCAGAATCGTATTACAGTGTGGCGGATCGTTTGAATAAAGAAATTCCGAATAGCTTTTACCCCTATCAATACGACAACCTCAGCAATCGTCAAGCTCATTATGAGAGTACGGGACCTGAAATCTGGGATCAAACCGAAGGTAAAATCACCCATTTTGTAGTAGGTGTGGGTACCGGGGGTACTATTTCGGGAACAACGCGCTATTTAAAAGAGCAAAACCCGGAGTTGAAAAGTTTGGGTGTCGACTCGTACGGATCTGTATTTAAGAAATACCACGAAACGGGTGAATTCGACGAGAACGAAATATACTCCTATATCACGGAAGGAATTGGAGAAGACATTCTTCCGAAAAATGTCGATTTCAGCTTAATCGATCACTTTGAAAAAGTGGGAGACAAAGAAGGCGCCTTGATGTGTCGTGAGTTAGCTCAGACCGAGGGCTTATTTCTGGGGTATTCATGCGGATCGGCTATGCAAGCCGTGGTTCAAATGAAAGATCAATTTGACGAGAACTCGGTAATTGTTGTCTTGTTTCACGACCATGGATCGCGCTACGTCGGAAAAGTTTACAACGACGATTGGATGAAGGAACAAGGGTTCATGTAATGCCTGTGTGGACTGATCAATTAGGTCGTTCCGTATCTGTTCCCGACAATCCTCAGCGGATCGTTTCTTTGGTCCCCTCCCAGACCGAGTTTTTAGCTGATTTAGGTCTTGATCACGAAGTGGTCGGACTCACACGTTTTTGTGTCCATCCGGATGAATGGCGGTTCCGAAAAACACGTGTTGGTGGAACAAAAGATTTCAAGGTTGATCGAATTCGCGCGCTAAACCCCGATTTAATTATTGCCAACAAAGAGGAGAATGACGAAGCTCTTATTTATGAGTTGGCGGAGGAATTCCCAGTTTGGATCAGCGACGTGCGGGATTTAGAGACCGCCTTTTCTATGATGCTTGATGTAGGCGGCCTTCTCGGCCGGAAGGAACAAGCAGGAGCCATAGTAGATGAAATCTCGAGTTCTTTTCAAGCACTTCACAGCTCTCGAGTTACAAGGGTAAAAAGAAAAGCCGCTTATTTAATTTGGAAGAAACCGTACATGACTATCGGTGGGGATACGTTCATTCACGCGATGTTGCAGGAAGCTGGATTTGAGAATATTTACGCTGATACGACTCGATATCCTGAAGTTGATTTAAACGACCCCCTTATACAGCAGGCCGATTGTATCTTTTTGTCTTCCGAGCCTTATCCCTTCAAGCAAGGCGATATTGACGAGCTTGGGGAAATCCTGCCGCAGGCAGAAATAAAACTGGTAGACGGCGAACTCTTTAGTTGGTATGGGAGTCGACTTTTAAAATCCGCAAAATACTTTTCGAGATTATAAAAAGAAAACCCCAGTCCGTTTAGGAAAACTGGGGCTTCTTCAGGTAAAATTGAACTAAACATTACCTGGTGGCGGTACCAGTAGGGAAATTCGTTGCTACTTGGTTATCCATGGGATAGTTCACGTGATCCGCGCTTCCCGCCATAACAAAGAGTGGCTTAAAGGCAAATGGAGCCTCCGAATTGTCTGGATTAGGCTCAATAGAAATAACTAGAGGCATTCCGGTTAAAACAACTGGGAAAGAAAGTCCATTAGGAGCGTTCAAGACAAAATCCTCTCCTGGAGCTGGAGGCGAACCGGCATCTGTTCCACTGAAAATGGCCGACATATCAGATCCAGAAGGATCGGAGAAAGTGCCTGTTGAAACAGGTGTTCCATTAATTACGGCCCATCCTTCATATACCCAGTTTGCTGGCAATTCTGGCAGATTGAGTCCGGCCGAACCATTACTCCCGTCGATGAACCAAACGCCGCTTAATTCGTCTGACATATCCGAGGTCGTTGGAGTCGCCAACAAATAAGTACCAGAAGCGGTTGTAAAGTCGGCATTTAATGCGGCGGGGTGATTCGTTGAAACCATTGCCTCATTGTTATTAAAAGAACCACCGAGTACCTTTATGTCACTTGGATCTGGATCAGAATCTTGGGCAGGTTCAATACTCAAGACAAAATCGGTTGCTGCATCTAAGTCTGCTTTCGCAACTGAAAAGGTTTATTTCGATAAATTACCTTGAGCATCTACGGTAAAAGTTCCTGTGCTCACGGGTGCGCCATCAACCACGATCCAACCTTCATACACTTCATCAGCACCTGCTGGTTCAAGTTGAGAAAAGGAGAGTTCGAGATTTCCGGTAGTTGCTGGAGATTGATCATCATCGTCATCTGAGCAGGCCGTAAAGGCAAATAGCGCGATTCCGAGTACGAGTAAAGACGAAGTTTTCATATTGTTTTTTTTATGATTTCTATCGTCAAATGTCCGGTACAAGTATCACGAAAATGTCACGGAGCTTACATTTGGACTTTAGATCGGCCATTTGTCCAGATAATTCCAAAAAAAAAGCCTCCCCGTTACAGGAAGGCTTTTTATTCTAATTAGTAAGCTTACGCTTGAGCAGTTGGTCCGCCAAAGTTCAGGGGAAGATTCCCTCTATTGTCTTCTTGAATCTCACCGAATTGTTGTTCATATTTTTGAACATTATCTGCCAAAGCACGCATCAATCTCTTGGCATGTTGGGGCGTCAAAACAATTCTCGACTTCACTTTCGCTTTAGGAACTCCCGGCATCATCTTTACAAAATCAACGACAAACTCCGCAGGAGAATGATTGATTATTGCCAAGTTGCTGTATACTCCTTCGGCGATTTCTTCTGGCAATTCAATATTGATTTGATTGCCTTGCTCTTGATTCTGGTCTGACATATTAAGCTTCCTCTTCTACTGTTTCAGTCGCAGCCTTTGCTGCTTCTACTTTCGCTAGCATTTCTTCTAGGTCCTCTTTGCTTCCAACGATCAAGTTATCATATTCACGTAATCCCGTTCCAGCTGGAATCTTATGACCTACGATAACGTTCTCTTTCAAGCCTTCGAGGTAGTCGACTTTTCCGCTCACTGCTGCTTCATTCAAGATCTTCGTGGTTTCCTGGAAGGAAGCCGCCGAAATAAATGATTTCGTTTGAAGAGAGGCGCGCGTGATCCCTTGCAACATTGGTCGAGCCACTGCCGGCAATGCTTCACGAGTCTCTACTACTGCCTTATCGTTACGTTTCAAGAAAGAATTCTCATCTCTCAATTCTCTTGGAGTAATGATTTGACCATTGAGTAGTTTTTCACTTTCTCCTTGATCTGTTACCACAAGCTTATTGAAAATCCAGTCGTTTTCTTCCATGAAGTCGTACTTGTGAATCAATTGGTGCTCGAGGAACTTAGTATCTCCCGAGTCAACAATTTGCACTTTACGCATCATTTGGCGAACAATTACTTCAAAGTGTTTATCGTTAATTTTCACCCCTTGAAGTCGGTAAACCTCTTGGATTTCATTCACGATATATTCTTGAACAGCTGTTGTTCCTTTGATACTTAAAATATCGGTTGGCGTTGTAGCACCATCAGATAATGACATTCCAGCGCGTACGTAATCGTTTTCTTGAACGAGAATTTGTTTCGAAAGATTCACCAGGTATTTCTTAACCTGACCTGATTTACTTTCAACAATTACTTCTCGGTTACCACGCTTGATTTTACCGTAAGAAACAATACCGTCGATTTCCGAAACAACCGCTGGGTTGGAAGGGTTGCGCGCTTCGAACAATTCGGTCACACGTGGAAGACCTCCGGTAATATCCCCTGCTTTTGCGCTATTACGTGGAATTTTCACGAGTACAGCTCCAGCTTCTATCTTATCACCATCGTTAATCATGATGTGGGCTCCAACCGGTAGGTTGTAGGCCTTAATCACCTCTCCTTTCTTAGTAACAATCTGAACGGTTGGGATCTTTTTCTTATCCCTCATTTCAGAGATCACCTTTTCTTGGAAACCAGTTTGTTCGTCAATCTCGACGCGGTATGTAATTCCTTCAATTACATTTTCAAACTTAATTGTACCGGCTGTTTCAGCAATGATTACCGCGTTGTATGGATCCCATTCACAAATCGCGTCACCCTTGCCAATTTTATCACCTGCTTCAATGAATAACTTAGCTCCGTAAGGAATGTTATTTGTGGAACGCAAGTGACCCGACTTACCGTCAACAATCTTCATTTCACCTGTACGGCCAATAACGATTTTTTCAGGTTCTCCAGTAACTGGATCCTTCGGACCATCTACCGTACGCAGCTCATCGAACTCAACTACCCCGTCGAATTTCGCCAACATCGTCGATTCCTCTGCAATGTTAGAGGCGGTACCCCCAACGTGGAATGTACGGAGTGTCAACTGCGTTCCCGGCTCTCCAATGGATTGGGCGGCAATTACACCAACTGCTTCTCCATTCTGAACGAGGTTGTTTGTTGCGAGGTTACGACCATAACATTTCGAACAAATTCCTTTGCTCGACTCACAGGTCAACGGTGAGCGAATCTCCACCATTTCAATTCCCGCATTGTCTACCTCTTCTGCAATCTCTTCAGTAATCATTTCTCCTGAAGCAACGATTAATTCATCCGTATTCGGATTAAATACGTCGCTAAGAGAATTACGTCCGACAATTCTATCGTACAAACTCTCTACGATGTCTTCATTTTTGCGAAGGGCCGTCGTATTAAGTCCGCGAAGGGTTCCACAGTCTACTTCAGAAATGATAACATCCTGAGCAACATCTACCAATCGACGTGTAAGGTAACCGGCATCCGCCGTTTTCAATGCCGTATCGGCAAGACCCTTACGCGCACCGTGCGTGGAGATAAAGTATTCAAGAATAGATAACCCTTCTTTAAAGTTCGAAAGAATCGGATTCTCAATAATTTCGCCGCCTGAACTACCTGATTTTTGTGGCTTGGCCATCAATCCACGCATTCCAGACAACTGACGAATTTGCTCTTTGGAACCACGAGCTCCGGAATCAAGCATCATGAAGATACTATTGAAACCTTGGTCATCTGTAGTCAGACGCTCCATTACACGCTCGGTTAAACGAGCATTTGTATTTGTCCAAACATCAATAACTTGGTTGTAACGCTCGTTATTGGTGATGAGTCCCATATTGTAATTCCCGGTGATGCCTTCGATTTGTTCGATTGCACTCTTTACCATCTCTTCTTTCTCTTCAGGGATAATTACATCTCCCAAGTTGAACGACAATCCGCCACGGAAGGCCATTCCGTAACCGAGTTGCTTAATATCATCCAAGAAAGCTGCAGCTTCAGGCAAACTCGTTTGTTTCAATACACGAGCGATAATACCACGAAGGGCTTTCTTAGTTAAGACTTCATTGATATATCCTACGGCTGCCGGTACGGCCTCATTAAAGAGCACACGACCTACAGTAGTTTCGATAATCATTTCTTTCAACTCTCCATGAGAAAGGTCCTTTGTGCGTACTTTGATGGGCGCATGTAACTCCACACGAGCTTCATTGTAGGCAATATTCACTTCTTCTGGAGAATAGAATGTAAGGCCTTCCCCTTTTACTTCGTGGGTCTTGGTTGAATGGCGAAGTTTCGTCATGTAATACAATCCAAGTACCATATCCTGTGAGGGTACCGTAATCGGTGCTCCGTTCGCAGGGTTCAAAATATTATGAGAAGCGAGCATGAGCACTTGCGCTTCAAGAATCGCCTCATTGCCTAGAGGTAAATGGACTGCCATCTGGTCACCATCAAAATCGGCGTTAAATGCAGTACATACCAATGGGTGAAGTTGAATCGCTTTTCCTTCGATCAATTTAGGCTGGAACGCCTGGATTCCCAAACGGTGAAGCGTCGGGGCTCTGTTCAAAAGAACGGGGTGTCCTTTTAAAACATTTTCCAAAATATCCCAAACTACTGGATCTCTACGATCTATAATTTTCTTAGCCGATTTAACCGTTTTCACGATTCCGCGCTCGATAAGTTTGCGGATAATAAAAGGCTTATATAATTCGGCAGCCATTCCTTTTGGAAGACCACATTCGTACATTTTCAATTCCGGTCCAACAACGATTACCGAACGAGCTGAATAATCAACACGCTTACCCAATAAGTTTTGACGGAATCGACCTTGTTTTCCTTTAAGGCTGTCAGATAATGACTTTAAAGCACGGTTGCTTTGCGTCTTTACAGCACTTGCTTTACGCGTGTTGTCGAATAGACTGTCTACAGCCTCTTGCAACATACGTTTCTCATTACGAAGGATTACCTCCGGTGCTTTTATCTCTAACAATCGCTTCAAACGGTTGTTACGGATAATTACACGGCGATATAAATCATTTAAATCAGACGTTGCAAAACGACCTCCATCTAAGGGCACCAATGGGCGAAGATCTGGAGGAATCACCGGAACAACCTTCATGATCATCCACTCAGGGTTGTTGTCCATTCGATTATTTGCATCTCTAAAGGCTTCAACAACTTGAAGACGCTTTAACGCCTCATTCTTACGTTGCTGAGATGTTTCCGTGTTTGCTTTGTGACGCAAGTCAGCGGAAAGAGCTAGTAGGTCGATGTTGCGCAATAGATCATGCAAGGCATCGGCACCCATTTTAGCGATAAATTTATTCGGATCTGAATCGTCTAAGTATTGGTTTTCTGCCGGTATCGTATCTAAAATATCAAGATACTCTTCTTCTGTTAAGAAATCCATTAACTGAAGCGGCTCTCCATCGACATTTTGAGCAATACCCGCTTGGATTACTACGTAGCGTTCGTAGTAAATGATCATATCGAGTTTCTTCGTGGGAAGACCCAATAAGTATCCAATTTTATTCGGTAGAGATTTGAAATACCAAATATGAGCAACAGGAACAACTAAGTTGATGTGCCCCATACGTTCACGACGCACTTTTTTCTCTGTTACTTCAACTCCACAACGGTCACAAATAATTCCTTTGTACCGAATTCGCTTGTATTTACCACAGTGGCATTCGTAATCCTTTACAGGACCAAAAATACGCTCACAGAAAAGACCATCACGCTCCGGCTTGTGCGTTCGGTAATTGATCGTTTCAGGTTTCAGAACTTCTCCCCACGAATCTTCCAAGATCTTCTCTGGAGAAGCGAGGCTAATCGTAATGGTTGAAAAGTTACTGTTGGGTTTGTTCTCTTTTCTCATCGCCATGATCAAGAATTTATTTTGTTAAAAAGACAATTCATCCTGCCTCTCGGCAGTATGAATGCTTTATTAATCCAGTGTTACGTTAAGTCCAAGTCCTTTCAATTCATGCAACAATACGTTGAATGATTCAGGAATTCCCGGCTCTGGCAAGGAATCACCTTTCACAATTGACTCATACGTTTTTGCACGACCGATGACATCATCGGACTTAACAGTCAATATCTCCCGAAGGATGTTAGAGGCACCAAAGGCTTCAAGAGCCCATACCTCCATCTCTCCGAAACGCTGACCCCCAAATTGAGCTTTACCACCCAATGGCTGTTGCGTAATCAAAGAGTACGGTCCGATTGAACGAGCATGCATTTTGTCATCAACCATGTGACCCAGTTTAAGCATGTAAATAATACCTACTGTTGCTGGTTGGTGGAAACGCTCTCCTGTTCCTCCATCATATAAGTAAGCATGTCCGAAACGTGGAATCCCCGCTTTGTCTGTATAATGGTTGATATCGTCTAGAGAGGCCCCATCAAATACAGGTGTATTAAACTTCAAATCTAAACGCTCTCCGGCCCATCCAAGGACGGTTTCATAAATCTGACCCAAGTTCATACGAGAAGGTACTCCAAGTGGATTCAATACGATATCTACTGGTGTTCCATCTTCCAAGAACGGCATATCCTCATCACGTACAATTCTCGAAACAATACCCTTGTTTCCGTGACGACCCGCCATCTTATCACCTACTTTAAGCTTACGCTTTTTCGCGATATAAACTTTGGCCAATCGAACGATTCCCGCTGGTAACTCGTCACCAACACTCACGGTAAACTTCTTGCGCTTAAATAAACCGCGAAGGTCACTTACCTTGATTTTGTAGTTGTGCAACATGTTGCGAACCAACTCGTTCTTATGGCTATCGGTAGTCCATTTCTCCGGACTTAAAACGGTGAAGTCGTCAATACTAGTAAGAAGTTTTTGAGTAAACTTCGTCCCTTTCTTAATTACTTCTTCGTTCAATTCATTCACAACTCCTTGGCAAGCTCTTCCGCTTACAACTACGAGTAATTTATCGAGCAACTTTGATTTGAGCTCAGCCATTTCAACATTAAACTGCTCGTCTAATTGAAGAAGAACTTCTTTGTCTTGGCTTCTCGCTTTCTTATCCTTAATAGCTCTCGAAAAGAGTTTCTTGTCGATAACAACTCCATTCAATGAAGGAGGTGCTTTCATTGAAGCATCTTTTACGTCTCCGGCCTTGTCTCCAAAAATTGCGCGAAGCAGTTTTTCTTCTGGCGAAGGGTCGCTCTCGCCTTTCGGCGTGATTTTCCCGATAAGGATATCACCGGGCTTTATTTCAGCTCCAACACGAATAATTCCGTTCTCATCCAAGTCTTTGGTTGCTTCCTCACTAACGTTTGGAATATCTGCCGTCAACTCTTCCTGACCGAGTTTCGTATCTCTCACTTCAAGTGTATACTCATCAATGTGAACCGAGGTAAAGATATCTTCACGTACAACGCGTTCGCTCAGTACGATCGCATCCTCGAAGTTATACCCTTTCCATGGCATGAAGGCCACTTTGAGGTTACGACCTAAGGCTAATTCCCCTAACTGAGTTGCATAACCTTCACAAAGAACGTCGCCTTTAGAAACGCGATCTCCTTTGCGAACAATTGGCTTCAAATTGATACTTGTACCCTGATTCGTCTTTAAGAACTTAGTTAACCAGTACGTTGTATCTTCATGATCAAAGCTCGCTAGAATTTCATCTTCAGTGCGATCGTATTTGATAACAACCTTTTGCGCATCCACGTATTCCACAAGACCATCACCATCTGAATTAATCAATACTCGGCTATCACGAGCAACTTGCTGCTCTAGTCCAGTACCAACGATAGGTGCTTCAGGACGCATTAATGGAACCGCTTGACGCATCATGTTCGATCCCATCAGTGCACGGTTCGCATCATCATGTTCCAAGAATGGAATCAAGGAAGCCGAAATCGATGCAATTTGATTTGGAGCAACATCCATAAAGTCAATTCCACTCGGTTCAAGAACCGGGAAATCGCCTTCGTCACGCGCAATAATTCTATTGTTTATGAAAGCACCTTTTTTGTCGATTGGAGCATTTGCCTGGGCAATTACTTTTTTGTCTTCTTCTTCGGCACTTAGATAAATAGCATCCGCTGTAAGGTCTACTTTACCTTCATTTACTTTTCGGTAAGGAGTTTCAATGAATCCCATTTTGTTCACCTTGGCAAAAACACAAAGTGAAGAAATAAGTCCAATGTTTGGTCCCTCCGGTGTTTCAATAGGACATAAACGACCGTAATGGGTATAGTGAACATCACGCACCTCGAAACCAGCGCGCTCTCTTGATAAACCACCTGGCCCTAGTGCGGATAAACGACGCTTGTGCGTAATTTCCGCGAGTGGGTTCGTTTGGTCCATGAATTGAGAAAGCTGGTTCGTTCCAAAGAAACTGTTAATTACAGAAGACAAAGTCTTCGCATTAATAAGATCAATTGGCGTAAACACTTCGTTGTCACGTACATTCATTCGTTCGCGAATGGTACGCGCCATACGTGCTAAACCTACCGAGAACTGATTCGCAAGTTGCTCACCAACGGTACGTACACGACGGTTACTCAAATGGTCGATATCATCAACGTCTGCCTTACTGTTAACTAGTTCAATAAGGTACTTGATGATTAATATGATATCGTCTTTGGTCAATACCTGTACATCGCTCGCGATGTCGAGGTTCAATTTTTTGTTCAATCGGTAACGTCCTACCTCACCGAGGTTGTAGCGAGACTCCGAGAAGAACAATTTATCGATAATACCACGCGCCGTTTCTTCATCGGGCGGCTCGGCATTTCTCAATTGACGATAAATATGTTCAACGGCTTCTTTTTCAGAATTCGTTGGATCTTTTTGAAGGGTGTTGTGAATGATTGCGTAATCAGACGATTTAATATCTTCTTTGTGAAGAAGAATCGTTTTAACATCCGCATCAATAATTTCATCGATGTGCTCTTTGTCTAAGACTGTTTCGCGATCGAGAACTACTTCATTTCGTTCGATAGATACTACTTCACCCGTATCTTCATCAACGAAGTCTTCTACCCACGTTTTCAACACTCTCGCCGCTAATTTACGGCCAAGTACTTTTTTCAATCCGCTCTTCGATACTTTGAACTCTTCTGCCAAATCGAAAATTTCGAGAATGTCTTTATCTCGTTCATATCCGATTGCGCGAAGCAAAGTAGTAACGGGCAATTTCTTTTTCCGATCAATGTACGCGTACATAACGCTATTGATATCGGTAGCGAACTCAATCCAAGATCCTTTAAAAGGAATGATTCGAGCGCTGTATAATTTTGTTCCATTCGCGTGGAATGACTGACCGAAGAATACACCAGGTGAACGGTGAAGCTGCGATACAATAACACGTTCGGCACCATTGATAACAAAGGTTCCGCGCGGTGTCATGTAAGGGATTTGCCCTAAGAACACATCTTGTACAATTGTTTCGAAATCCTCGTGCTCTGGGTCCGTACAGTATAACCTCAAGCGTGCCTTTAACGGAACACTGTAGGTTAGACCGCGCTCGATACACTCCTCAATGGAGTAACGAGGTGGATCAATAAAGTAGTCAAGAAATTCCAAGACAAACTGATTTCTTGTATCGGTAATCGGGAAGTTGTCCGCGAATACGCGATAAAGACCTTCATCTGTACGGTCTTCCGATTTTGTATCCAACTGGAAAAAATCGACGAACGACTGCAGTTGAATGTCGAGAAAGTCGGGATACCCGAGCTGACTCTTAATGCTTGCGAATGATATTCTTTCGGGAGTGCGTGTTGTAGCCAATGGACTTAAAATTTGATTAGAGAAAAAAGTAAGGAACTAAACACAAAAGGGTCTAGGTCTAATGGAGACACTTTCATCTCCAAAAGACCTAAACCTTTATAGGGTAAAGCTCGTGAGCTTACTTAAGCTCAACCTCAGCACCAGCTTCTTCAAGCTGAGCTTTCAACGATTCTGCTTCGTCTTTAGCGATGCCTTCTTTTACTGGAGAAGGAGCGCTATCAACAACTTCTTTCGCTTCTTTCAAACCGAGACCAGTCAATTCTTTTACCAGTTTTACAACTGCTAATTTCGAACCTCCTGCGGCTTTCAAAATTACGTCAAATTCAGTTTGCTCTTCACCAGCGGCG
>CBFIAJ010000012.1:0-1651 GCA_965660515.1 Flavobacteriales bacterium
TCTCTACTGAACCTTCGGTTAAAATTAGCTTATTTGCCCCTAAAGTTTTGTAAGTGTTTAGTTCTGAGGCTGTTACAACCTCGACACCCTTCAAATTTCGGGAGGACAAATATACGTTTTTATTTGGCTCAGCTAGAACGAATAGCGATTTTTTCGCGTCGAGGGATAAAGCTTCCATCAAACTTGAAAAATCTTTCGTTTTTGGCGTATCAAAAGTGAAGTCCTCAAGAACAACAATATTGGCATCCTTCGCCTTGTAACTCAAGGCCGAAACCCGAGCCAAACGCTTTACTTTTTTATTCAGCTTAATACCGTAATTTCTAGGTTGTGGACCGAATACACGACCTCCACCTCTAAAAATCGGCGACTTAATGCTACCCGCACGTGCCGTACCGGTACCTTTTTGCTTTTTGATCTTTCTGGTACTACCCGCGATCTCGCCACGCTCCTTACTCTTGTGCGTACCTTGGCGTTGGTTTGCCAAATACTGCTTCACATCCAAGTAAATAGCGTGATCGTTTGGCTCTACACCAAAAATGGACTTATTGAGCTTTACCTTTCGCCCAGTCTCCTTTCCGTTTTTATCTAATACTGCTATATTCATTACTTACGAATGATTAAGTCGGCGTTTTTAGGACCAGAAACGGAACCTTTAACTACCATGATATTCTTTTCCGGAACAATCTTCAAAATCTGAAGATTTTCGATGGTTACACGCTCATCACCCATTTGGCCCGCCATCTTCATTCCTTTGAAAACACGTGCTGGGTATGAAGCAGCTCCAATAGAACCCGGTGCTCTTTCACGATTGTGTTGACCGTGTGTTCTTTGTCCAACACCACCAAATCCGTGACGCTTTACAACCCCCTGGAAACCTTTACCTTTTGATTTACTCGTAACATGCACGAATTCACCTTCAGCAAACATATCCACAGTAACGACATCTCCTAAATTCATTTCCTGAGGAAAATCTTTACGAAACTCTACTACTTTACGTTTTGGGGTAGTACCCGCTTTCTTGAAATGACCCACCAATGGTGAACCTGCACTTTTAGTCGTACGCTCGCCAAAACCTAATTGAACAGCACTGTAGCCGTCTTTCTCTACCGTTTTAACCTGCGAAACAACACAAGGCCCAGCCTCAATAACCGTACAAGCATGGTTCTTTCCCTGCTCATCGAAGATGCTGGTCATCCCGATTTTTTTTCCAATAATCCCTGACATCTGGAATCCTTTTTTAAATTATCACACTTTGATTTCAACTTCAACTCCACTCGGCAATTCGAGTTTCATCAAAGCATCAATCGTTTTTGACGATGAACTGTAAATGTCCAATAAGCGCTTAAAAGAGCTTAGTTGGAATTGCTCACGAGATTTCTTGTTCACGTGAGGTGAGCGCAATACAGTAAAAATGCGCTTTTGGGTCGGCAGCGGGATGGGACCATTAACGATCGCACCCGTACTCTTCACCGTCTTTACAATCTTTTCAGCTGACTTGTCAACTAAATTATGATCGTAGGATTTTAACTTGATTCTAATTTTCTGGCTCATCTTATAGACTTTATTAAGCAGTCTGTGCTTTACCTTTAACTTTTGCTATAACTTCTTCTGCTACGTTGTTAGGAGCTGGTGCATAATGACCAAATTCCAT
>CBFIAJ010000012.1:1751-56997 GCA_965660515.1 Flavobacteriales bacterium
GTTGAAGTAGCGCGACCTGAAGTAATCGTACGAAGATCTGTTACGTACCCAAACATTTCTGAAAGTGGCACATCCGCCTTGATTACCTGGGCACCGGCGCGTGAATCCATACCGGATACCTGACCACGACGACGATTCAAATCACCTACAACATCACCCATGTTTTCTTCAGGAGTAACAACTTCTACTTTCATGATTGGTTCCAACAATTGTGGACCTGCCTTTTTGGTGGCATCACGGAAAGCCATTTTTGCAGCCAACTCGAACGATAACTGATCTGAATCCACCGGGTGGAACGATCCGTCACGTAAAGTCACCTTCATGCTGTCAATTTCATATCCGGCCAAAGGACCGTTTTTCATTGAGTCAGCAAAACCTTTCTGAACACTTGGAATAAATTCTTTAGGAATGTTTCCACCCTTTACATTGTCAATGAATTCCAATCCTGCTTTCGTTTCATCTTCAACAGGCTCAATAGTAATCTGAATATCCGCGAATTTTCCACGTCCACCCGTTTGCTTCTTGTACACTTCACGGTGCTCTACAACGCCCGTAATAGACTCTTTGTACTGCACTTGAGGTTGACCTTGATTGAGCTCAACTTTAAACTCACGACGCATACGGTCTACAATAATATCTAGGTGAAGCTCACCCATACCGCTAATTACAGTCTGGCCTGAATCTTCGTCCGTTTGTACACGGAATGTTGGATCCTCTTCAGATAACTTCGCCAACGCTTGTCCCATTTTATCAACATCCGCCTGAGTTTTTGGCTCAACCGCAACACCTATTACTGGTTCTGGGAAAGTCATTGATTCTAGTACAATAGGTTTCTTCTCGTCACATAGAGTATCCCCTGTGCGAATATCTTTGAAACCAACACCTGCACCAATATCTCCGGCTCCAATCAAATCAATTGGGTTTTGTTTGTTCGAGTGCATTTGGAACAAACGTGAAATACGCTCTTTCTTAGTCGTACGCGTATTGTATACGTATGATCCCGCAGGCAATTCCCCTGAATAAACACGGAAGAAGCACAAACGTCCAACAAAAGGATCCGTTGCAATTTTAAAAGCTAAAGCTGCAAACGGCTCGTCTGTATTAGGGCGGCGCAATTCTTCTTCGTCTGTATCTGGATTCATACCCGAGATACCCTCAACATCCATTGGAGAAGGCAAGTAGCTCATTACGGCATCCAAAACCGTTTGAACACCTTTATTCTTAAATGCACTACCACACAACATCGGCGTGATGGTCATATCAATGGTCGCTTTGCGAATCGCGTTCACCATTTCCTCTTGGGTAATGCTATCTGGATCCTCAAAGAATTTTTCCATTAGGGCATCGTCGTATTCCGCAACCGCTTCAACCAGCTTTTCGCGCCACTCGGCTACTGTTGAAACTAAATCTTCAGGAATATCAACAACCTTGTAAGTACTGCCCATATTTTCTTCATCCCAAATGATTGCTTCATTCGTGATCAAATCGACAACACCTTTAAAATCTGATTCAGCACCAATAGGTACTTGTAATGGGATAGGATTTCCGTGCAAACGCTCGCCTACTTGAGCCACTACATTGAAAAAGTCTGCACCCGATCGATCCATTTTGTTCACAAAAGCAATACGAGGGACTTTGTACTTGTCCGCTTGACGCCATACCGTTTCCGACTGAGGCTCAACACCACCTACAGCACAGAACAATGCTACCGCACCATCTAAAACACGCAAAGAACGCTCAACTTCAACAGTGAAGTCAACGTGTCCTGGTGTGTCAATAATGTTGATTTTATATTCTTTCGAAGTATCGATTGGCTTTCCTTGAACGGTTGGAAATTTCCAGAAGCAGGTTGTTGCAGCGGAAGTAATTGTGATACCGCGCTCTTGTTCTTGCTCCATCCAGTCCATTGTAGCGGCACCATCGTGTACCTCTCCAATCTTATGACTTACTCCAGTATAATAAAGTACGCGCTCGGTAGTCGTTGTTTTACCAGCATCAATATGGGCCATAATCCCAATATTTCGTACAAAGCGGAGGTCTTGTTTCTTTGCCATGACTTAGTTGAGTGTCTTTCGTTTATTAGAATCGGAAATGAGAAAATGCCTTATTCGCTTCAGCCATACGGTGCGTATCCTGACGCTTCTTCACTGCTGAACCTTCTTCTTTAGCTGCAGCCAAAACTTCATTCGCCAAGCGCTGCGCCATAGTTTTCTCGTTGCGTGAGCGGCTGTAACTAATCAACCACTTCATCGCCATACTGATCTTGCGATCTGGGCGAATCTGCATTGGAATTTGAAAGGTAGCACCCCCAACACGGCGGCTACGCACTTCAACATGAGGCATAACATTCGTCAAAGCCTCTTTCCAAGTTTCTAAACCACCGTTTTCAGATTTAGCTTCTACTAAATCCATTGCTTCGTAAAAGATATCAAAGGCAACACTTTTCTTGCCATCTAACATCATGTTGTTTACAAAACGCGTTACCATCGGATCCTGAAATTTAGGATCTGGAAGTAACTCTCTTTTTTTCGATTTTGCTTTTCTCATCGTCTAGACTGTTATCGCAAATTATTTCTTAGGACGCTTCGCGCCGTATTTTGATCTGCGCTGTAAACGCCCTTCTACACCAGCTGTATCTAATGCTCCACGCACGATGTGATATCGTACCCCCGGAAGATCTTTTACACGACCACCACGAACAAGAACAATGGAGTGCTCTTGCAAATTGTGACCTTCACCGCCAATATAGGCGTTGACTTCTTTGGAATTCGTTAAGCGAACACGAGCTACTTTACGCATCGCTGAGTTCGGTTTTTTCGGTGTAGTGGTGTACACACGAGTACAAACTCCTCGGCGTTGTGGACTCGCATCCAGTGCGGCAGATTTACTCTTCTTTGTGATTTTCTTCCTGCCCTTTCTAACAAGCTGCTGTATCGTTGGCATACGCTATAAATTGTGTTCTGATCGGATAATATACAATACCCCGGTTTTTTAGGGACTGCAAATGTAAGACAAATATTCTAACCCGCAATAGGTTGATACTGGAAAAAATAGGATGTTTTTGGAGAAGTTTTCAAAAAGAAAAACCCCGCCTCTCGGCGGGATTTATGACCTTATATATACGTGTACATCTTAATCGTTTCGGAAAAGAGTCAAATGACCCGATTTTTCAATTACCTTTTCGTTGTTTCCGACGGCTTTTACGGTATAATAGTAAACTCCCTCAGAAGCTTTCGCGCCGCCGACAGATCCATCCCATCCCGATGAGTTCGCTGTCCAGTCTGTCCACTCATATACCTTCTTCCCCCATCGGTTATAGATGACCCCGGTAAATTCGGCAATATTGGATGTACTATCGTTGGCCGTAATCGCATTGTAATACGGATATGCTCCGCCGGGTGTAAATACATTGGGCATGGCCACTCGAGGGTCCGAAGAAACATCTATTAACACAGTCATTGTGTCCGAACAACCGCTTACCGAATCTAACGCAACAAGTGTCAACTCATAAAGTCCATTTTCCGTATACACATAGTCCGGCGATTCTTCCACGCTACTGTCTCCATTGCCAAAACTCCATACGTATGAAGTGGCGCCCGTACTCAAGTTATTTGTTGAGATTTCTAAGGGTGCTAATCCCGTATTCGGATTTACGGTAAAATCTGCTGTTGCCGGGAATTCATTTATTATTGAAAAGGTGACCGTTGTATCACACCCTATGCTGTCCGAAACTACGATCGTATAATCCCCCGGCATCAGGTCCACCCGATTCAGTTCCGAGGTGCCATCGAGCCAAGAAAAAGTCAAATCGCCATATCCGCCCGATAGGGCGAGAAGAATACTCCCGTTTTCATTATCACAATACGCATTGGTCACCTGTTCATTGAGAACTATGGGAGGCGGCTGATTGATGTACAGCGTATCAACGACCGAGCAATCATTGACTTGATCGTACATTTCAACAAAATAAGCCCCCGCGTCAAGTCCACCCAAGGATACATTCCCAGAAGTATTGCTGTCCGTTTGAAGAACTGCTCCAAAGATGTTTGTCCAAGTTAAATCCCACAGCCCATTATTATTGGGAAGCGAGACCGTAGCAAGGCCATCATTACTTGAAAAACAAGATTCGTCTTGAATTGTAAAGGCGGCTCCAATGGAGCCGATAATTACATTCACCGTATCTTGAATCCCACCGCAATCGAGTCCAACGTAGTACGTCGCACTCTGCGTTGGGTTCACATTGACCGATATACCCGTATCCAAAACCATCAAATTCTCATCATACCATATAACCGAAGTATTCCCAGCCCCGTAAAAACGTCGCCCTTCATTAATGAGGGAGTAAGGTGTGTTATTGCGACCTGTAACGGTATAGGCCTGTGATCCCGTTTCATTTTGCAAACCGTGAACTGAATTCCCCGAATTCCAACTCGCGCACAAAGGAAGATTTTCGATATGCGTTTCAATGATATTTGTGGTTTCGTAAATCACAATTTGACCTTTATATAACAGGCTTGTGCAACTGAACATGGGCACATTATTAAAACTCGCAACGAATTTTCGGAACGGAGCCGTACCAAGAGTTCCATAGGTCACCGTTCCGCCCGTCGCCGGATTTATATCTAACCAAGGCCCCATAATCGCCGCAAGAGGCTCATTTGCGTTTGGAACTGCTGAAGTAACCCAATTGGAAAAATTATTCGCGTACGTCAGATCAAAGGTGATATAGTTATTTGTGGAAACGACCAATTGTGAATACGTGCTTCCGTAAAAACAAAAGTCGAATCCAATGTTTACAATACCCGAATGCTGGTCGTCAGGACCATTATACGAATTTGATAGGGTTGCCGATTCCCAGAAATAAGGAATTATTGAATCATTGTAATTAGAAGCTCCACCTCCACCGAGGTAGTTCGCAGTTAAGGTCAAGGGACCGCCTTGACAGATGAAAGTATCATTCGGAGCAATTACTTGCCCAAATGTGGAAACACTTATTATTAATCCCAGAGAAAGTAATATTCGGCGCATAAATTTGTCCTTCGAGAGTTGAAAAATACAATTTTCAGTGCTTATGTATTACACGTTGATAAAAGCTCAAAGGTTGGTCGCTTAGACCCTAGCATTTATTTTACTTTTGACATTCAGAAATGAATATGAGTCACGATTATCTTGCCCAATTAAACGAGCCCCAGCGCGCGGCCGTCGAACATACCGAAGGACCTTTAATGATCATAGCCGGTGCCGGCTCGGGAAAAACACGCGTTTTAACCTATCGAATCGCCCATTTAATGGGCCTTGGGGTCGATCCATTTAACATTCTGGCCCTGACGTTTACGAACAAGGCCGCAAAAGAAATGAAGGGTCGCGTTGAAAAAATTGTAGGCGGAACGGAAGCCCGAAATTTATGGATGGGCACCTTTCACAGCGTCTTTGCGAGAATCCTTCGGATTGAAGCGGATCGATTGGGGTACCCCAGCAACTTTACAATCTACGATACCGAAGATTCGCGGAAGCTGATCAACAACATTATTAAGGAGTTAAACTTAGACACGGACTTGTACAAGCCAAAGGCCTTGCAAGGAAGAATATCGTCTTTTAAAAACTCTCTTATTACACCCGAAGCTTATTGGAACATCCCAGAGCTTATCGAATACGATGCTGCGGCTAAAAGACCAGAAACGGGAAAGATTTATCAAACGTACGTCGAACGCTGTTTTAGAGCGGGTGCGATGGACTTTGACGATTTGTTGGTCAAAACGAATGAGTTACTTCAAAAGTTCCCGGAAGTATTAGCGAAATATCAGAATCGGTTCAAGTATCTCATGGTTGACGAGTATCAGGATACGAATCACGCTCAGTACCTGATCGTGAAATCGCTCGCTTCCCGTTTTGAAAACCTCTGCGTGGTTGGGGATGATGCGCAGAGTATTTACGCTTTTCGAGGAGCGAATATCAAGAATATCTTGAATTTCAATCGAGATTATCCAGACGCCTTAGCACTTCGTTTGGAACAAAATTACAGAAGCTCTAAAATGATTGTTGGCGCGGCCAACTCCATCATTAAACACAATACAGATCAACTCGAAAAAAGTGTTTGGACCTCAAACTCTGAAGGAGAAAAAATTCGTGTCTACCAGGCCGCTTCAGACAATCAAGAAGGACAATATGTCGCCGGTAATATTTGGGAGCGCCAAATGCGGCAGAACACTAGCCTAGGGAACTTTGCCGTATTATATAGAACGAATGCTCAATCGCGTAGCATTGAAGATGCGCTCAGAAAAAGAAATATTCCCTACCGGATTTATGGAGGAGTATCGTTCTATCAACGTCGCGAAGTTAAAGATTTGCTTGCCTATTTACGGCTGACAATCAACCACAATGACGAAGAAGCCTACCGACGGGTGATCAACTATCCGAGAAGAGGAATCGGAAATTCAACGCTCGAAAAACTAACGGTTTCGGCCAACCAATTTGGATGCTCCCTTTGGGATTTAACCGAGCGAATTGACGCATACCCTCAAGTAGGCCTCAATTCTGGTGTCCAGCGAAAGCTCATTGGTTTTGCCACTATGATTCAAAGTTTCCGGGTAATGGCGGAGACTCAAGACGCTTTTGCCCTGGCCAGCCACATAGCGCAAACAACGGGCATTCTGAAGGAGCTGAGCGATGATCAAACCCCGGAAGGTATTAGTAGAGCTGAGAACATACAGGAGCTCTTAAACAGTATTAAAGAATTCACAGAAGAAAGGAAGTCCGGGCCAGAAGAACTTCAAAGAACGGATCTGTCCGCCTTTTTAGAGGAGGTTAGCTTAATTACGGATTTAGACAATGATAATCCGAACGATCACAACAAGGTTTCTTTAATGACGATTCACTTGGCAAAGGGTCTTGAATTTCCCAATGTATATATCGTCGGTTTGGAAGAAGACCTCTTTCCATCTATGATGGCTGTGAATAGTAGAGCAGATTTAGAAGAAGAAAGAAGGCTTTTTTACGTCGCCCTCACTCGGGCGGAAAAAACCGCCACCCTGACCTACTCGCTTCAAAGATATCGCTGGGGAAAGGTTATCGACAACGAACCGAGTAGATTCTTGGAGGAAATCGACGAGAAATTTCTCGATTGGCTCATTCCAACCCCTCGCCAAAACCCACCGATCCCGGATAAATACAAACTGAATTTTGGATCGGGCCATGAGGGCCAGAAAAAAGAGAAGAAAAAACCTCAACCTTTGGGGATTAAAAAAAGTATGAAGCCGCTTCGCCAGAGCGAACGTAAATCAGCGCCAACCTCAGCCGACACGTCGAATTTTGAGTTTAACATTGACCTACAAGAAGGTATGCGTATCGCGCATGAGCGTTTCGGGAAAGGGGTCGTGGAGCGACTTGAAGGAGCTGGTGCGAACAAGAAAGCCGTGGTGAAATTTGATCGACATGGCGAAAAAAAACTCCTTCTGAAATTCGCCAAATTAAAGGCAATATAAGGGTCAATTTAATGGTTACCTTTGCGCCACAAGAAAGACAAGCATGCAATACAATACAGAGAAAGAGCAATTAAAGATTCCGGAATACGGTCGCCACGTTCAGCAGATGGTCGACTTTGCCATTACCGTTGAAGATAAAGAAGAGCGTCAAAAAGTGGCGCAAGCCATTATTGAAGTCATCGGAAATCTGAATCCTCACCTTCGCGATGTCCCCGACTTCAAGCATAAGCTATGGGATCATTTGTTCATCATGAGTGATTTCAAATTGGACGTAGAATCACCATTCCCGCTTCCGACGAAAGACACCTTTGAAGAGCCGCCCAAAAAACTAGAATATCCTCAAACGAGAATTAAATACCGCTACTACGGGAAAACGATCATGAACATGATTGAAGCCGTAGTCGCCCTAGAAGAAGACGAGAACCGCCCCAAGCTTATTAAAGCTTTGGGGAACCACATGAAAAAGAGCTACTTAAATTGGAACAAAGATTCTGTTGAAGATCAGGTGATTTTGAATCATCTCGAAGAATTATCCGATGGAAAGTTGAAACTTCAAGAAGGACAAACACTTTCTTCGACGCAAGTCCTTGTGCAAAAAGGCGGTATTCAATCCGAAGTGCCCAACAGAAAGAGACCCTCCAAGAAAAGAAACTTTAAACGAAGAAAATAAGCTCCAATCCATGTCTACCTTCATCATAAACGGCGGAAAAGCACTTAAAGGATCGATCACGCCGCAAGGCGCAAAAAATGAAGCGCTTCAGGTAATTTGTGCCACTCTGCTTACCCCGGAAAAAGTAATCATTCGCAATGTGCCTAATATTGTGGATGTCAATAAGCTCATTGAATTGCTCGTTGAATTAGGTGTAAAGGTGGAAAAGCTAGGTCCCAATGCCTTCAGTTTCCACGCAGATGAGGTGAACATGGATTTCCTCGATTCCGAAGCATTTAAATTGAAAGGAGCGGCACTTCGCGGGAGCATTATGATTGTTGGCCCTCTTTTGGCTCGTTTTGGAAAAGGCTATATACCGCGTCCCGGTGGTGATAAAATTGGTCGTCGACGTTTAGACACTCATTTTATTGGGTTTCAGAATTTAGGAGCTGAATTTGAATACGACGATTCGGCCTCCTTCTACAAAGTTTCCGGAGCGAAACTGAAAGGTGCTTATATGTTGCTCGATGAGGCCTCTGTTACAGGTACGGCGAATATTGTTATGGCCGCCACAATGGCTGAAGGAGAAACTACCATTTACAACGCGGCATGCGAGCCCTATTTGCAACAATTATGCAAAATGCTGGTGAAAATGGGCGCTCAGATTGAGGGAATCGGATCGAATTTATTGAAGATCACAGGGGTAAACGAACTCGGTGGTTGTGAACATCGATGCCTTCCCGATATGATTGAAATTGGCTCGTATATTGGAATGGCTGCAATGACAGAGTCTGAAATCACCATTAAAAACGTTTCTTATAAAGAGCTCGGCGTAATTCCCAATACCTTCAGGCATATGGGAATTAACCTAGAGGTTAAAGGGGACGACATAATCGTTCCCGCTCAAAAGCACTACGAAATCGAATCTTTCATCGACGGTTCGATACTGACTATTGCCGATGCTCCTTGGCCGGGACTTACCCCTGATTTACTCAGCGTTTTATTAGTCACGGCGACACAGGCGAAAGGAAGTGTGCTGATTCACCAGAAAATGTTTGAAAGTCGTTTATTTTTCGTGGACAAACTTATCGACATGGGGGCGCAAATTATACTCTGTGACCCACACCGCGCGACGGTAATTGGATTGGACAGACAGAATAAATTGAAACCAACGGTAATGACCTCACCGGACATTCGAGCTGGTATTTCACTGTTGATTGCCGCTATGAGCGCTGAAGGTCGTTCTACAATCCACAATATTGAGCAAATAGATCGCGGATATGAAAACATAGACACCCGCTTGAACGCTTTAGGTGCAGATATTATTCGAATAGACTAAAACAGAAATACAATGTTCAAATACGTAAAAATACTCGGCCTATTCTTGGCTTTCGCCTTATCCACAGCTGTAAATGGACAGGAAATTGGATTGAATGTAGGTGATAAAGCCCCGGAGATCGAACTCAAAAACCCTCAAGGTGAGGTGATAAAGTTATCTGATTTAAAGGGTAAATACGTACTTATTGATTTTTGGGCTAGCTGGTGCGGTCCTTGCAGACGTGAAAACCCGCACGTAGTAGCAACGTACGACAAATACAAAGACTACGTATTGAACGGGTTCGAAGGATTTACCGTTTACAGTGTTTCATTGGACGGCACGCCGCGTCAGTCCAATTCGAAATCCGCTTGGACGAATGCGATCCAGCAGGATAAGCTTTCATGGCCTTATCACGTAAGCGAATTGAAAGGCTGGAATTCAGCGGTGGTTGCGCTTTACCGCGTAAATAGTATCCCGACGAATTATTTGGTTGATGGCAACGGAATTATTGTTGCTAAAAACTTGCGTGGAGCCAACCTAAGTTCTACACTGGCACAGATTGCCAAATAGTGACAAGTTGACACAAATTTAACATTGGCCTGGGATTTGATTCTGGCAAGTCGAAAACTAAAGCACCATGTCAAAGAAAAAAGCGACCAAGGACCAAGAGTCCCTTGATAATACTGCCGAGACTGCGGAGAAGATCGTAGATTCAAAGGAGGAAAAAACGGAAAACTCAGAAACTGATGAGTTGGAAAACGAACTCCAAAAGGCAAAAGAAAAACACCTCCGTTTATTTGCGGAATTCGAAAACTATAAGAAGAGAACTGCTCGTGAGCGAATAGAATTGATTGGCCGCTCAACAGAAGACTTGATGACCGCTTTAATTCCTGTGATTGACGATTTCGATCGTGCCAAAAAGTCAATGGATGACGCTCCTTCCATTGAAGGAGTGAAAGAAGGAATCGATTTGATTTACAACAAGTTGAAGAAAACTTTGGAGCAAAAAGGTCTGAAAGAGATGGAGTCTTCGATCGGCCAGCCACTAGATACAGACCTTCATGAGGCCATTACCCAAATCCCAGCTCCGGAAGAAGAGCTGAAAGGCAAGGTGGTCGACGAATTAGAAAAAGGCTACACTTTGAATGATCGCGTAATTCGATTTGCCAAAGTAGTAGTAGGACAATAAATCAAACATGGCGGATAAAAGAGACTATTACGATGTTCTTGGAGTTTCCAAGAGTGCCGATGCCAGCGAAATCAAAAAAGCGTATCGCAAACTCGCGTTGAAGTATCATCCCGATAAAAATCCGGATGATAAAGACGCAGAAGGTCGTTTTAAAGAGGCGGCAGAAGCATACGAAGTACTAAGCAATGCTGACAAGAAGGCGAAGTATGATCGATTCGGCCATGCTGGCATGGGCGGCGGAGGCTTCGGCGGAGGCGGAAGCATGAATATGGATGATATCTTTAGTCAGTTTGGCGATATTTTCGGCGGTGGCGGTGGTTCTCCATTCGACAGTTTCTTCGGTGGAGGCGGTGGTCGTTCAGGAGCCCGGGCCCGGAGAGGAAGCAATTTGCGCATTCGGGTTAAACTCACGCTTGAGGAAATCGCCAATGGCGCAGACAAAAAGATAAAGGTTGCCCGGATGAAGAACTCCGGAAAAGTAACCTATTCTACTTGTACCACCTGTAATGGCATGGGGCGTGTCAACAGGGTTACTGAAACTATTTTAGGGCGAATGCAAACGGCCTCCACTTGTCCGCAGTGCGGTGGAGATGGAAAAGTAGTGGGAAGTAAAGAGCCCGGTACCAATGCCGATGGTTTAGAGCGATTTGAAGAAGTCGTCGAGATTAAAATCCCAGCAGGCGTGAGTGATGGTATGCAACTCAATGTTCGGGGAAAAGGAAACGAAGGACCTAAAGGCGGGCCTGCGGGCGATTTAATTGTAGTCGTTGAAGAAATTGAACACGACACCTTACAAAGAGAAGGAAGCAACTTGCACTTCGACTTGTACATCGGTTTGTCTGATGCCGTATTGGGAACCAAAGTAGAAGTTCCTACGGTAACGGGGAAAGCTAGGATTAGTCTAGATGCCGGAGTACAAAGCGGGAAAATCCTGCGACTTAAAGGAAAAGGTCTACCCAGCGTAGAGCACTATGGTAAAGGCGACTTACTTATACATGTAAATGTTTGGACGCCCCAAAAGCTTTCGAGAGATGAGAAATCCTTTTTTGAAGACTTTAAGGCTAGTCCGAATAGCAAGCCACAGCCAAATAAAAATGAAAAGTCTTTTTTCGACAGAGTAAAAGAGATGTTTTCATAAGAACATAAAGCTATATTAGGGGTCGCAATTGCGATCCTTTTTTTTTACTACTATGAGTCTACTTATAGCCGAAAACGTTGTTAAAGATTACGCCGAACACCGCGCGCTGAATGACGTATCCATCGAAGTTCCGAACTCTTCCATATTTGGACTTTTAGGTCCGAATGGAGCCGGGAAAACCAGCTTGATTCGAATCATCAACCAAATTACGGGACCCGATCAAGGAACCATCTATTTGGACGGAGAACCCCTTAAGCCGAATCACATCGAGCACATCGGATATTTGCCCGAGGAGCGAGGCCTCTACAAGAAAATGAAGGTGGGTGAACAAGCTCTTTATCTAGCCCGATTAAAAGGCCTTTCTACCCATGAAGCAAAGAAACGATTGCAAGAGTGGTTCAAAAGAATGGAAATCATTGACTGGTGGGATAAGAAAGTAGAAGACTTGAGCAAAGGGATGGCTCAAAAAGTTCAATTTGTGACTACGGTTTTACACGAACCGAAACTTCTTATTTTCGATGAGCCATTCAGCGGCTTTGATCCGATCAATGCAAACCTCATTAAAGACGAAATCCTCCGTTTACGAGAGAATGGTGCAACCGTTATCTTTTCGACGCACCGAATGGAATCTGTGGAAGAGCTGTGTGACCATATCGCCCTCATAAATAAGTCTGAAAAAATTCTCGATGGAAAACTGAGTGATATTAAGAATGACTATAAAAATGGCATCTACGAGCTTCAATATCATTCGGGTAACTTCCCCGTGGAAATGCCTAACGGCATGACGATCACCGAGCAAAGCGAAGGACGGGCCCGCATTCAAATAGCAGAAGGCATTGCAGCAAACCAATTACTTCAGTTTATTCTTCCTCATGTTGGAATCACTTCATTCAAAGAAGAAATTCCTAGCGCCAACGACATCTTCATTCAAACCGTTCAAAAAGCATCAGTATGAATCGCACCGGATTAATCATTCAACGAGAGTTTCTATCGCGCGTGAAGAAAAAGTCATTCTTGGTAATGACCCTTCTCGGTCCTATTCTGATGGCCTCTCTTTTCATTGTTCCAATTATTCTTGCGGAAAGTGGATCTCCTCAAAAAGAGGTACTCGTACTAGACGAAACCGATCTGTTCGAAGGATACCTCGCAGAAAGCCCTGAATCGAGATACACCTATCTTGAAGATATGGAGTTGGATAGCGCAAAGTCGAAATTGAAGAAATCAGACGCCTATGCCCTACTCTACGTTCCCTGTGGTGCTCATTGTGACCTCAATTTTATTGAAAAATCAATTCAACTGTACAGCGAAAAAACAGTTAGCCTCGACATGAAATACAGCCTCAAACGGCAACTCGAACGAGAACTGGAAAATTTAAAATTGAAACGCGACAGTGTTGATCTTGAAAAAATAGAAGCGGCAAAAACGAGCGTGAACATAAGTACCATTAGCTTGGAAGGTGATCAAGAAGAAGAAAACTACAGCGAACTCACCACCGCAGTCGGATTCGTAATGGCCTTTCTCATCTATATCTTTATTTTCATATACGGCGCTCAAGTAATGCGCGGGGTTATCGAAGAAAAGTCGAATCGAATCGTTGAAGTGATTATTTCTTCTGTAAAGCCGTTCCAGCTAATGCTTGGAAAAATTATTGGCGTAGCCTTGGTCGGTTTAACCCAGTTCCTTTTGTGGGTTATCTTAACCTTTGCTATAGTATCTGTCGTTCAATACGCTTATCTCGACGATGCCTATTCAAGTACTTCTGTTGCCGGGCAAATGGCTGGTTCACAAGCAAATGATGCTTTTGCCGAAGTGCAGGCAAACGAAATGCCCAAGATTTTAAAAATGATGGATTCCATCAATTTTCCTTTAATTATTGGCTCGTTCTTATTCTATTTCATGGGTGGATACTTGCTCTATGGTGCTTTGTTTGCCGCCATTGGAGCCGCCGTTGATAATGAAAGCGATACACAACAGTTTATGCTGCCTGTTACCGTTCCGCTGATACTGGCAATCATTGTAGCTCAGACGGTTATTACCAATCCCGAGAGTCCAGTAGCCTTTTGGTTTTCACTAATACCGTTTACATCGCCCGTGATCATGATGGTTCGGGTCGCTATGGGTGTTCCTATTTCTGAATTACTGCTTTCCATGGGCTTGCTCGTCGCCGGATTTTTCGGGACTGTTTGGGTGGCCGCGCGTATTTACAGAACAGGGATTCTTATGTATGGTAAGAAGGTTTCTTATAGTGAGTTGTGGAAATGGATTCGATTTAAAGGATGAGATGGTCCGAGTTTTTTAATCAGTTAAAAGCCACTCTAGAATACCCGTTAATTGATACCAAACACTTTCAATTGACTCTTTGGGGGATTCTCGTCGCCCTGCTAATTATAGGCGGAGCGCGCTTTATTTTATGGCTGATTAGAAAATTCCTAGATGCACGACTTCACGACAATCTAATAGATCGAGGGCGCAAGTACGCCTATTTCCAAGCAGTCAAATACATCGTTTATCTCTTTACGGTCCTCTTGGTTTTTGAAGCCACGGGTATTCAACTCACCTTATTATTAGCTTCTTCCACCGCCCTTTTTGTTGGATTAGGGCTTGGTCTTCAAGCTCTTTTTAAAGACTTGATTTCAGGTTTTTTAATACTCACTGAGCGGACCATTACTGCTGGAGACATCATTGAAGTCGATGGACTCATTGGCCGAGTAAAAGAAGTAGACTCACGCACGACAAAAGTAATTACGAGGGACGACACCGTGGTGATTGTGCCCAATCACAAATTCGTAAATGAAAATGTTAAGAATTGGACGCAGAATTCAAGAGATGCGCGTTTCCGAATTTCCGTTGGTGTAGCCTATGGCTCTGATGTACCTGCGGTTCGGCGAATTCTACTCGAATGCGCCGATGCGCATGGCGAAATTAAAAAAACACCGGCGCCTCACTTATTTTTCAGTGATTTTGGCGAGAGTGCACTTCAATTCGAATTGCTTTTTCACAGTGAAAATCTTTTCCGTATCGAAAAAATCAAAAGTGATTTGCGATTCATGATCGAACAGAAATTCCGCGATCATGGTATACGCATTCCTTTCCCTCAGCGAGATGTGTGGTTTAAAAATGCCGATCAGGCCGCTAGGCCTAGCCAAATAAAAGGCGATAGCTCAAGCGAATGAATACAGCGGTAATTGATTTGGGGACCAATACGTTCAATTTACTCATTGGCCGGGTAGAACATGGCGAAATAATCGCCGAACATCGCTCTAAATTATCTGTGAAAATCGGGGAAGGAGGCTTTGCAGAAAAGAAGATTAATGAACCCGCCTTTCAGCGGGGACTTGAAGCTATTTCGAAGCATCTTCAAACCATTAAAAAGTATGAAGTAACAAGCATTAAAGCCTTTGCGACCTCCGCTGTTCGCGATGCCTCGAACGGTCAAGTTTTTGTAGATGAGATTCATCGTCAATTTGGAGTAAAGGTGTCTATTATATCCGGCGATCGCGAAGCAGAACTCATCTGCGCCGGCGTTCGGGCCTCTGCCCCTTTTGGAGATGCCCCCCTATTAATTATGGATATTGGTGGGGGAAGTACCGAGTTCATAATAACAGAGGGCAACACGATTCGTTGGAAGGAAAGCTATCCTTTGGGCGTTTCTCGAATTCTCGAATTACTCGCTCCGGAAGATCCCATTTCCCGGGGGGACTTACATCGACTCCATGAATTATTGGATACCTCCTTGGGTAACCTCATGAAAGCGTTAGAGCAATTTCCCTCTCAGCATTTAGTAGGTTCATCGGGAAGCTTTGACACTTTATCTGAACTCATTTTACAAGGATTATATAACAAAGCATCGGGAATAAAAGGAAATCGGTATGATTTTCGATTAAAGGATTATGAAGACATTCATCAAGTACTTTTAAAATCCACTCTAAAGGAACGATTAAGTATGCCGGGAATGTTAGAAATGCGCGCCGAAATGATGGTTGTCAGTAGTGCAATCATTGACTACATCATTCGAACCTGTGCAATTAATCAAATGACCTTGAGCACTTTTGCATTAAAAGAAGGGGTGCTCGTAACACGAGAAGAATAAGTACTATGTCGAAAATCCTAATCATCGAAGACGAAGCGAGTATTCGCAATGTATTAAAGAACATATTGTCCGAAGAAAATTCCGATTATAAAATTGACGAGGCGCCAGATGGTAAGACGGGCGTTGAAATGCTCCGAAAAGAATCCTACGATCTCATTATGAGCGACATAAAAATGCCGGGGCTGGATGGCATCGAAGTGTTGGAGCGCGCGCGCGTTTTAAGTCCGGATACAGCCATCGTTATGATTTCAGGACATGGAGATATTGACACGGCCGTGGAATGTATTAAAAAAGGAGCCTTCGACTATATCTCGAAACCACCCGATTTAAATCGACTTTTAAATACGGTACGACTTGCACTCGATAGAACAACGCTTGTTGAAGAGAACAAAAGGCTCAAAAAGAAAGTGAGCAAGCGCTACGAAATTATCGGTGAAAGCAATGGAGTTAACTCCATTCGGGATATGATTGAAAAAGTAGCTCACACAGATGCACGGGTATTAATCACGGGTCCTAATGGTACAGGAAAAGAGTTGGTCGCTCACCAACTACATGAAAAAAGCGAGCGAAACAAAGGGCCCATGATCGAAGTGAACTGCGCCGCAATACCGGCGGAGCTTATTGAAAGTGAGCTTTTTGGCCACGAAAAAGGTGCCTTTACTTCTGCTGTAAAACAACGGAAAGGCAAATTCGAATTGGCTGAAGGAGGAACCCTTTTCATGGATGAAATTGGCGACATGAGCCTTTCCGCACAATCGAAAGTGCTTCGAGCCCTTCAAGAAAACAAAATTACCCGCGTAGGAGGCGATAAGGAGATTAAAGTAAATGTGCGCGTACTAGCGGCCACAAACAAAGACCTTACGAAAGAAATTAAGGAAGGGCGTTTTCGGGAAGATTTATATCACCGACTGAGCGTGATCCTCGTCAAAGTTCCTTCCTTGAATGATCGCAAAACGGATATCCCCATCTTAGCCGACTATTTTTTGGCGAAAATTGCCGAAGAACAAGGCAGCGCGGTTAAAAAGTTTCACCCGAAAGCGCTCCTTGCACTTCAAGAAATTGACTGGACTGGTAATATTCGCGAACTGAGAAATGTCGTCGAACGGCTCACAATTTTGTGCGGTTCCGAGATTTCTGAAAGCGACGTACAATTATATGCAAGTAAATAGAGCCTATTCGGCTCGATGAATGCGCTCGTTTCCCGCGCGCTTTTCTATCTTTGCACCCCTTATCTAATAAGTTCCGAAAAATGGTAAACATAACCTTACCCGATGGGTCCGTTCGCTCGTATGAAGGTCCCGTTAGCGCTTTTGAAGTGGCAAAAGACATCAGCCACGGATTAGCCCGAAACGTTCTATCCGCTCAAGTAAATGGCGCTACGGTCGAAATCAATGACCCTATTGCCCAGGACAGCACGCTTACGCTGTTTACCTGGGACAACCCAGAAGGTAAACAAGCTTTTTGGCATTCGAGCGCGCACGTACTTGCTCAAGCTCTTGAAAAAAAGTACCCCGGAATTAAGCTTACCATTGGTCCGGCAATAGAAAACGGATTTTATTATGACGTTTTTGAAGGAGAGCACTCAATTTCGGAAAAGGACTTCCCTGAAATTGAAAAACTCATGCTTGAGCTGGCTCGAGAAAAGGCGGATTTCAAAATGCGCTCTGTTTCTAAAGCCGATGCGCTCCAATTGTACCAAAATCAGGGAAATGAGTTTAAAGTAGAACTCATTGAAAATCTTGAAGATGGCACCATTACATTCTGCGATCACAGCGATTTCACTGACCTCTGTCGCGGAGGACATATTCCAAATACGGGTTTCATCAAGGCTGTGAAAATTTTAAATGCAGCCGGAGCCTATTGGAGAGGCGATGAAACAAAACAGCAATTAACACGGATATACGGAGTAAGTTTCCCGAAAGCTTCGATGCTTACAGAGCATTTGGAGCTTTTGGAAGAAGCCAAACGACGCGATCACCGAAAGTTGGGAAAGGAACTGGGTTTGTTTACTTTTTCTCAGAAGGTCGGAATGGGATTACCGCTGTGGCTTCCTAAAGGAGCTGCCTTACGTGAGCGGTTGGAACAGTTCTTAAAGAAGGCACAAAAGTCGGCCGGTTACGAGCAAGTTATTACGCCACATATTGGGAATAAAGAGCTTTACGAAACCAGTGGCCACTATGCTAAGTATGGGAAAGATAGTTTTCAACCAATCGAAACACCCCAAGAAGGCGAGGTTTATTTGTTGAAACCGATGAACTGCCCGCATCACTGTGAAATTTATAAATCGCAGCCACATTCGTACAAAGACCTTCCCATTCGTTATGCGGAATTCGGAACCGTGTATAGATATGAGCAAAGTGGAGAATTACACGGGTTAACGCGGGTTCGCGGATTTACTCAAGACGATGCGCACATTTTCTGTACTCCGGAACAACTTAAAGACGAATTCAAAAAAGTAATTGATCTAGTACTCTATGTGTTTACTGCCCTAGGCTTTAACGAATTCAAAACCCAAATCTCCTTGCGTGATCCGGAAAATCCGGAAAAATACATTGGTAGTTTGGACTTATGGGAAAAAGCAGAGCGCGCAATTATGGAATCTGCTGAAGAGAAAGGGCTTGACACAGTAGTGGAATTGGGTGAGGCTGCCTTTTATGGACCCAAGCTTGATTTCATGGTAAAAGATGCATTGGGCAGATCTTGGCAGTTGGGTACTATTCAAGTGGATTATACACTACCCGAGCGATTTGAATTGGAATACAAAGGAAGCGACAACGAGACGCACCGCCCTGTTATGATTCACCGAGCGCCTTTCGGCTCGATGGAGCGCTTTATCGCCGTTTTGACCGAGCACTGTGGTGGTAACTTCCCACTTTGGCTCACCCCTGATCAAGTGATCATATTACCAATCAGTGAAAAGTATGTTGAATATGCATACAAAATTGAAAAAGAGTTAAAAAATTACGATATTCGCGCCCTCATTGACGAGCGCAATGAAAAAACAGGTCGCAAGATTCGTGATGCGGAAGTCTCAAAAGTTCCGTACATGTTGATTGTCGGCGAGAAAGAACAAGACTCGAGTTCTGTTTCCGTTCGAAAGCACGGAGAGGGTGATTTGGGCGTTATGTCCGTTTCAGACTTCGCTAAGCATGTAGATGTGGAAGTGAATTCGATGATTAAAGATTTTAATAACTAAAAGGAGAAAGTCATAGCAATACGTAGAAGAAGAGGTCCGAGTCAGCGCCGACGTGAGGAAGACCCGCACAAGATCAACCGAAAAATCACCGCAGACGAAGTTCGTTTAGTAGGTGAAAATGTAGAACAGGGTGTTTATTCACTCGATCAAGCCTTGGGCATGGCTCAGGACTTAGGACTAGACCTGGTTGAGATTTCTGCTAAAGCTGACCCTCCTGTTGCTAGAATCATTGACTATAAAAAGTTTCTCTACGACCAAAAGAAGAAGCAGAAACAGATTAAGTCTAATGCGCAGAAAGTTGTGGTCAAAGAAATTCGGTTCGGACCGAATACGGATGAGCACGATTTCGCTTTTAAATTAAAGCACGCGCAAAAGTTCTTAGAAGAAGGGGCGAAATTAAAAGCCTATGTTTTCTTTAAAGGGAGAACCATCTTGTTCAAGGACAAAGGAGAAATTCTTTTACTGCGATTAGCGCAGGAATTGGAGTCTCTCGGAAAAGTGGAGCAGCTTCCAAAATTGGAAGGAAAGCGTATGATTATGCTGATGGCTCCTAAAGTGATTAAAAAGTAATTAAGTAAGCTCAAAAATAGGAAGTAATGCCTAAAATGAAGACAAAATCCAGTGCTAAGAAGCGTTTCAAGCTTACGGGTACTGGTAAAATCAAGCGAAAGCACGCCTTCAAGAGCCACATTTTGACTAAGAAAGGAACAAAACAGAAACGTAATCTTACGAAGTCTGGATTGGTACATAAGTCGGATGTTGCTTCTGTATTGCAGCAATTAACCTTGAGGTAAGTAAAGTTAAGGAGTAATGAACCCTGCTCTTAGTATAAAAGACTGCGAAAGCGGCGCTGAGTGCAAAAAACAGATTAAAAATGCCTAGATCGGTAAATGCGGTAGCTGCCCGCGCGAGACGTAAAAAAGTCTTAAAGCAAGCTAAAGGATTCTTCGGACGTGGAAAAAATGTCCATACAGTAGCGAAGAACAAGGTCGAAAAAGGGATGCAGTACAGCTACCGCGACCGTAAAGTTAAAAAGAGAACATTTAGAGCCCTATGGATCCAGCGTATTAATGCTGGTGTTCGTGAACACGGAATGAGTTATTCTGAGTTCATGGGTAAAGTGAATGAAAAGGGAATCGAACTAAACCGTAAGGTTTTGGCTGATTTGGCGATGAACCACCCTGAAGCATTCAAAGCCATCGTGGATCAAGTAAAAAAGTAAGTCTACTTCAAACAGACATTTTAAAAGGGCTCCAATTTGGAGCCCTTTTTTTATTGAACAAAGACGTTTCCGTCTTCACTCATCTTCATTTCCCATAGTCCGGTCGGATTAAAATTGATCTCGGAAGTTCGATGACTTACCAGCAATACCGCTCTTTCATTTCGGGTTTGATACAGTTTCTTGAGGAGGCGGTTGGTCCACTGCTCATCCAAATGTGCGGTAGGTTCATCCAATAGCCAGATCTTCTTATTCGATTTAACCACTCTCATCCAAGCGATAAGTTGTTTTTGTCCGCCCGAAAGGGCGCGACCACCCTTTCCTATGGGAGTCGACCATTTCAAAGGCATCCGATCGATCCAGTTCGTAAGGCCCCACATCTCCCAAACCTCCATTGCTCTCGTCCATTCAAGTTGATCCGAAGCGTGTACAAGTAAATTGTCAGCAATGGTACCCGAAAGTATTGGGGTTTCTTGAGGAAACCATTCGCAGTGACCCCAACTACTTCCCCTATTCCATTCTAAGTCACCTGAGAGAAGCCGTATGAGTGTAGTTTTACCGCATCCAGAGGGACCGCAAAGTTGAATAATAGCACCTTGATCTATGGTTGGCTTGTCGAAAGAAAGGGAACGGCCTATTGACCAGGAAAAGCTGGCTTCCGGGCTCACTTCAATGGGTTTTAAGGGTTTCTTCTCCTCGTTTTCCCAGCCGGCCACTCTTTTCCACACCCATTGTGCTTCTATCCACCTCGGGTACCAGGAAATACTCGATTTCCACGCGGGCGACAACATTCCCCAAAGAGAAATACACGCGATTAGGGCACCCAGAGAGAGTTGGTCGTGCCGGTAGGCACTTGTAGTTATATTAAGAACGGCAAGAAAACCAAGAATGGATATCGATTCAAAAGAGTAGTTCAACACCAATAACTCCTTGCTCAGTTCTTTTCGGTTATTTATCCATTTTCCCAAGTATTGTTGATGTTGATCATTAATACTTCTTGTCTGTCCCGAAACCTTCCAATAAGATCTGAAATTGAGCCATTGCCAGTAATTGTTTTCGAGGAAGGCTTTTGATTTTAAGGAGTTTTTCTGCTGCTCATTTAATTTCTGTGAGCGTGGTTTTGCCCAGAGAAAATACCACGGAATGGGAAGTATTACCGGCCATACAAGCATAGGTTGAAGTACTATAAGCACGAAGCTAATAAGTACTATGAGAACTAACTGAATGCCTACTCCGCTGATAAATTCGGTGATAATAGACTGAATCCTTCTAAAGTCTTGTAGTCTAGCCAGCAGGTCTCCGGTTGAATACGTATCGAAAGAGTCCGTTGAAAGGTTCCAAAGTTTTTCAAATTGTCTTTTGAGCTCTTTGCCATTAAATCGTTCGAAATGAAGAATGAGTCCAAAATCTCTCAAAGCGCCTAATCCTCCAGAAAAAAGTAGGATGCCGCCAAGGATAATAAAAGGCTTCAGCAAATCCGTTCCACTCGGCAGTGCAGAATCAAGCAGCCATTTGGAAAAATAAACTCCGGAAAAAGCGAGCACTGAGAGTAAGAAAGTTCCTATTGCAATCCCTGCCAATAGGTGCTTTTCGTGCTGGAGCCAACGAAACCAGGGTGTATTGCCCTTTTGAACCCGATGTTTCGGTATTGTTTCGAGCCGAAGCCCATAGCAGGTCCATTGCCTTCCTAACTCTTCCCATGATTGCTTCTTCGGTCTGCCTTCGGCAGGATCTGATATCCAAACGGAATTTTTACCAAAGTGCCACGCCGTCACAAAATGAAGCCCTTCTTCATTCTTCACAATGAGGACAAAAGGTTTTAGCTCCTTTTTCAAATCGGCTAATGCACCTTTCAAGGCTGTTAAAACAATACCCTTCCGCTCCGCACATTCGATCATTGCCTCTAGAGAAACACCTTGATCGTTGCGTCTTATTTCCTTCCTGATATCGCTGTATTGAACTGGGATGGACAAGTACTTCGCAAGCATAGACAAGCAAGCGGGCCCGCAATCGAATTCTGTTAATTGTTCTTGATGTACCCTGGCTAATTCATTGAAGGCCATAAAAAGCTCCTAAGAGCGCCTGCAGTGATGGATTGCCTGAGAACTGATGCAAGAGTGTTCCGGTCTGATCAAACAAGAAGGTATAAGGCACACCCACTTCGCTGAAAGTATGGTAAAAGTCTTCTTCGCTCATTTGCCCAAAGACAAAATTAGACTGGTGTTTTAAATCGTATTCAATCGAAAACTGATCAATATTTGTCCAATCCTCGGAAGAGGCCATAATGATGATAAAAGAATCTAATAGGTCCAAGTCTCTTTTAAGCGATTGTGCTTTGATTTGGCACACGGAGCAATCTGAATCAAATTTTATAAGAATTATTCCATCCCATTTACCTGAAGGAAGTCCTTCTGGAATTTGAATGGAGGATGAATCTTGCCGGAGTGAAAACGAAGGCAAATGACTAAAACTTCTTTGAGCCTTCTGAAGCCTATTATTCTGCCAAAACAACAAAGCAATAGCCACTATTAGCAGCATACCGAGAACGAGGAAGAAAGTCTTTTTCATAGACATTAATTCATAATCATCATTTGCACGAAGGTAATCAAGGATAAAATAAGGATCAATCCTCCACCCCAAGAAATACTCACATATTGAAACGCTCTTTCTGCACTTACGCCCTTAATGCGAACGTATACTACAACTAGGGTTAACATGAATAAAAGGTTCCCAATATTCAATTGGGCAAAAGAAAACATCCACCATGGATCGGTTTTCAATGGGTCCATATAGGCTAAAAACGAACCTGGATAATACGTCTGCCATTGTTCAAGGGTCATTTTAGGAGCGAATTTCATCACTAGGAAAAGACGCGTTGCAAAATAAACGCTCGCCACAATTTGAGCACATAGTACAGCTTTGAAATGGTGACGGAGCGTCAGCTTATTCAATTGGGTGAAATACCCAGTAAGGTATCCATAGTAAGCCAGCAATAGACTTCCTAATAAAGCGGTAAAGGGAATTATTATCCAGCGCCACTTTGAAATTCTATCCTTAATGGAAAGGGTCGCATCGACCTGTTCGGCGGGCAGGTTTGTTTCCAGAAAAACTCGAGTTTTTTCTTCGGGAAATAAAAACAGCTCCCATTCAGCCAGGAGCAAACGAAAAACGACGAATAAACAAACGAATACAATTAACGATTGTGTTCGGATTCTTTCTCCAGGGAATTCTTCCATGAAAGTGCAATCAGCGCACCATTGACGAGCGTATAAATACCGAGAATAACCTCTCCGGCCGGATGAATCGCTCGACCGTGAAGGAGACAAGTCAAGACGAATATCAAAAGCGCGAAAAGTTGAATCAAATAAAGCATAGCAGAGCAAATTACAGGAGGGCGGTTGCCCCGCCCTCCTAGATTTTAGTCATTAAAACAATCTGAAGCTTTCGTTACGGTGGAAATAGCGCCAGCTATAGCCGCAACTTGAAATCCAGGAACAAAAGCCAATAAGCCGAATCCAACAGCTGCCGCTCCATAAATCACGCATTCGCGATTAGAAGCCCCTGCCGAAATACTTGTGCGATCGTGGATAGAAATAGATTTCATAATCATTCATTTATTCATCAGAAGTATCGGCCCAACAAGCATTCAATACTGCACCGGTAGAAGTGCGTAAAGGTCCCGTAACGGTTGAAGATGCAAAAACTGCCCAAAGAATAGGTGCAAAGAAGCACTCAGGTGCACCGGCGGAAATAGAATTCTTTTGTAAGGAATTAATGGGTTTCATTTTCATGATATTTTGTTATTACCTACTCTGATTGGTTTTCGGTGACTCCAGTTTGCATGGGCTAAGCTGAGGATTTCCTGGTTTCTAAACCAGAACCGTTGGTTCTAAAGTAGTCGCATTTTAACTACACCGTAATGTCCAATTTAATGGGTCCCTCATTCCATTTTGGCCCCGAAAGCGGCTAGTTTAGTTCGTGAACAAAATTTATCAACCCATGGAAAGTCTATGTCGAAACATCCGTGTCATAAGAGAAATCAAAGGCCTTTCGCAAGAGTATATGGCGATGAAGCTTCATATGTCACAATCGGCTTATGCCAAAATTGAACGAACGGAAACGCGGTTAACAGTAGATCGCCTCCAGAGTATTTGTGTCATATTGGAGATCGACATCCCTCAATTATTCAGAGAAGCTCAAATTCTTAACAGGCTTCAACGCACCAATAAAACCGCGCTTTCACTGCCGGCTAAAGAATCACCGCAATATGAATCGAAAATTGATCGACTCAAAGATGAATTACTTCTTTTAAAGGAAGAGCGCAAACGTCTACTTCGAATATTGGAGCAAGTGAGTCGAAACCACCCGGAATAATTCTTTAATCCCGTATTATCAATCACTTAAGCTCAATTATTCGGGACTCCAATTTTCTTACCTTTGCAGTCTAATAAACGATCTGAATATGGGTACGAAAACCGATTCTCCAGCGGAGCAAAATCTTTCCTTTGATGATTTCAAAATGGAGGTTCTCAAGGATTACGAACTCGCATGTATCTCACGTGAAGCAAGCCTTTTAGGTCGTAAAGAAGTTTTAACCGGGAAGGCGAAATTCGGGATTTTTGGGGATGGAAAGGAAGTTGCGCAGTTGGCCATGGCCAAGGTGTTCAAAAATGGAGATTTCCGTTCAGGGTATTATCGCGATCAAACGTTTATGATGGCCATAGGTGCACTTTCAGTCCGCCAGCATTTCGCAGCACTTTATGCACACCCGAATAATGAAATAGAGCCCGCTTCGGGAGGACGTCAAATGGGTGGCCATTTTGCTACTCAGAGTTTAGATGAAAATGGGCATTGGAAAAAGCTGAGCCAACAAAAAAACTCAAGTGCTGATATTTCTCCGACTGCCGGCCAAATGGCGCGGTTAGTAGGTCTTGCGCAGGCTTCAAAGGTATATCGTTCATTGAAAGGTTTGTCTGATCGGACCGATTTCTCCGTGAACGGAAACGAAATCGCTTTCGGTACAATTGGAAATGCTTCGACCTCGGAAGGCGTGTTTTTTGAAGCTATTAATGCGGCCGGTGTCTTACAGGTTCCTATGATCATTTCTGTTTGGGACGACGAATACGGTATTTCCGTTCCCGCAAAATATCAAACAACGAAAGAGAGCATTTCCGAAATCCTCAAAGGATTTCAACGAGACGAAAATGGATCTGGATACGAAATCATCAAAGTTCGAGGTTGGAACTATCCAGAGCTCATAGAAGCCTATACCAAAGCCGAAAAAATTGCCCGTGATGAGCATGTTCCCGTTTTAATTCATGTTGTAGAAGTAACCCAACCACAAGGTCATTCTACTTCGGGTTCACACGAACGATATAAGAGTCCCGAACGTCTTAAATGGGAACAAGAGCATGATTGTTTAGTGAAAATGCGTTCATGGATTTTAGAGTCGGCCTTCGCGAGTGAAGAGGAATTGGAAGCCGTGGAAAAAGAAAGTGTGAAATCGGTTCGCGTCGCGAAATCCGAAGCTTGGAAAGCGTTTTTAGAACCTTTAAAAAGCGAACAAACTTGGGCCGTTTCTGCCATTAGAGCGCTCTCAAAAGAAAGTAGTCAAAGCGTATTTATAGAAAAAATCGCCGGCGATTTAGAATCGGCTATGGACCCTATTCGCAGAGAAATACTTCACGCCGTGCGTCGGGCATTGTGGCTCTCTAGGGGCGAGCAATTGTCGGGCCGTGAGGCCCTAAAAGCCTTTTTAGCGCAAGAAAACGAACTCAATGCAGATCGATATAATTCACATTTATATAGTGAATCGAGCTTCTCTGCGCGCAATGTCCAAGGAATTGCTCCGGAGTATAATGAAAGTGCCGAGCAAGTAGATGGTCGCATTGTCCTTCGCGAAAATTTTGATCGGATACTTACCGAGCATCCAGAAGTATTGATTTTTGGAGAAGATAGCGGGAAAATTGGGGATGTAAATCAAGGATTAGAAGGCCTTCAAGACAAGCATGGCGAGGAACGCGTATTTGATACGGGAATTCGAGAAGCGACCATTGTTGGTCAGGGAATTGGAATGGCCATGCGCGGTTTGCGACCTATTGCGGAAATTCAGTATTTGGATTATCTCCTTTACGCCCTTCAAACGATGAGCGATGATCTAGCAACCCTTCAATACAGAACGAAAGGAATGCAGAAAGCTCCTTTAATTATTCGTACGCGCGGCCATCGACTCGAGGGAATTTGGCATTCTGGATCGCCTATGGGGATGATCATTCACGCGTGCCGAGGAATCAATGTATTGGTACCTCGGGATATGACGCGGGCCGCTGGATTTTACAATACCCTGCTAGAAAGTGACGAGCCCGGAGTTATTGTAGAGTGTTTAAACGGGTATCGCCTGAAAGAAAAAATGCCAACGAATCTCCAAGAGATGCGGACGCCATTGGGTATTCCAGAGGTGATTCAAGAAGGAACCGACGTTACGCTTATTACCTACGGGTCGAACTGCCGGATCGCATTGGAAGCTTCAAAATTCTTGAGCGAAATGAATGTTAGCCTCGAAGTCATTGATATTCAATCACTGATTCCTTTTGACGTCAATCACGTCCTCGTAGATCATATTAAGAAAACAAATCGCGTTGTATTCCTTGATGAAGATGTACCCGGTGGGTCTGCTGGATTCATGATGCAGCAAGTTTTGGAAAATCAAGAAGCGTACAGATACTTGGATAGCCAGCCAATCACTATATCTGCAAAAGAGCACCGACCTGCATACGGTTCAGATGGTGATTATTTTAGCAAGCCAAGTGCGGATGATGTAGTTGAAGCGGTATATGGACTCATGTCAGAATCGGATCCCGTAAAATACCCGTTTATTTAATAGAATCCGCCGAATACGAATCCCAAGTTTGCAACAAATCCGCTAAAATCAGACGAGTCGGCAAACTCAAAATCGGCCCCTGTTACACCTCTATAGCCGGCACTTAATTGTACTCGAAAGACATTGGTGATATTTGCTTCAACACCTATATTCGGGTTGAATACGAAAATACTCGTTGAGGCAAAAAGGGCTCCGGATTGTGCATCTTCAGCGGACATTCCGCCCCAGCCCAATCGGAGATCCAATTGCGGATGAATCACCTCATTTGGACGAATTTTATAGCCTAACCACATACCACCGTATCCCATATTCAGGTCAATGATTCGCGTACCATCATTAAGTGTTTCATAGGAATAACTCTTGTTTACGGGCACTCCCTCTCCAAATCCACCAATCCAAAAACGCTGATTTACAAGCATTGCTCCACCGCCGCCAAAACCAACGGATGTAGCCCCATCAATGGAATGCAAACCGAGGTTGAACCCTCCGAACCCCGAGATTTCAACATCTCCCGAAAGAATCGTTTTCATTTCTTGCGCTTGGAGAGAGCAGCTGAATAAAACAATAAGGGCTAGTAATCGCGTTTTCATAGTCATTCAAATTTATACTAAGGTAAGGTCCTTTCATTAAAAAGTGCCTCAGCAATGCGTAGATTTGCTTTCATGGAAAAAGATACCGAAGCTTCAGGTCGATTTAAAGACCTCGACAAGATGTCGTTAAACGCCTTGCTCGTAGGCATTAACCAAGAAGATCGAGAGGTTCCCTTGGCGATTGAACGAGCTCTTCCGCAAATCGAAGCGCTGGCTCAAATAACGCATCAAAAACTGGCCCAGGGAGGTCGACTATTCTACCTTGGGGCTGGGACAAGCGGGCGCCTGGGGATTGTTGATGCATCTGAGTGCCCCCCTACTTTTGGTGTCCCCCATGGAATGGTTATTGGAATTATTGCCGGAGGAGATAAAGCCATACGCAAAGCGGTGGAATTTGCTGAAGATGATATCAACGGCGGGTGGAAAGATCTCCAAGAATACGGAGTGTCCAATAAGGATATGGTCATCGGTATTGCCGCCTCAGGCACTACGCCATATGTGGTTGGTGCAATGAAAGCCTGCCTCTCGGCAGGAATCTCAACCGGTTGCATCACGTGTAATAATGGGTCCCCTTTGGCTGCCGCCGCTGAATTTCCTGTGGAAGTCATTGTCGGACCTGAATTCGTTACAGGGAGCACGCGAATGAAGGCGGGTAGCGCTCAGAAAATGGTTTTAAATATGATCAGTACTTCGGCAATGATTCGTTTGGGTCGTGTCGTGGGAAACAAAATGGTCGATATGCAATTAAGTAATCATAAACTTGTAGAGCGCGGTACTTTAATGGTGATGAATCAAACCGGGCTCGAAAAAGAAAAAGCGAAGGAACTCCTCCTTTCTCAAGGAAGTGTTCGCAACGCTGTAAAAAAACACCATCATGGCACAACCTAAAACAGACAGAGACAAACTGATGAAGGGAGTGAAATTTGTCGCTTTAGCTTTTCCCTTTATCATCGGGGCACCCATTGCCTTAACGCTCGCTTTTGCTCCGAATCAAGAGAGTATGTGGCTTCCCATTCTGGCAGTAGCTTTAATGCTCGGGGCGTTCTACTTTGGAGGGCGGGGAATAATGACCATCATTGCCGCCTTCTTCGATCGAAGCTAAGCTTTATATCTCCCGGCCTTTTTTAACGCTTCTGACACAATCCATTCTATTTGACCATTGGTACTGCGGAATTCATCCGCAGCCCATTTCTCGACAGCCTTCATCGTCGATTCATCCAGTCGCAACGCGAATGGTTTTTTCTTGGCCATTACTTAAGAATTCAGGGTTCCTGTATTAAGGACCGGTGAGGCATCGCGATCTCCGCAAAGAACAACCATTAAATTCGAAACCATCGCGGCCTTCTTTTCTTCATCGAGCTCAATAATACTCTTCTTCGAAAGCTCTTCCAGGGCCATCTCCACCATGCCCACAGCACCCTCCACTATTTTCGTTCTTGCAGCTACTACAGCGGAAGCTTGTTGTCTTTTGAGCATAGCGCCCGCAATCTCTTGAGCATAAGCCAAATAACCAATGCGGGCTTCCAACACTTCAATACCGGCAATAGCCAAACGCTCGTCCAATTCGTGCTCCAAGGCATCATTTACTTCCGCTTGCCCACCGCGAAGCGTTACTTCCGAGTGCTCATCGCTGAAGTTATCATATGGGTAAGAACCGGCTAATTTTCGTACCGCTGAATCACTTTGAACGCGTACAAAGTTCTCGTAGTTATCGACCTCAAAAGCCGCGGAGAACGTATCCTTTACTTTCCAAACAAGAATTACGCTGATCATAATTGGATTTCCCATTTTGTCATTCACCTTCACCCTTTCGCTATCGAAATTTCGAGCGCGCAATGAGATTGATTGTTTCGAATAAAAGGGCAGTACCCAGTAAAAGCCATTCTCTTTAACTGTTCCCACATACTTACCGAATAATGTCAATACCCTAGAACCATTTGGATTCAAAAAGAAAAACCCTGGAAGCATGAAGACAATACCAAGAACGAATAATAGGAATATGGGGTTTTTATAAGCGGCAATTCCAAAAATGGTGATGCCGATTAAACTAAAGAGCACGATTAGACCAATGTACCCGGACATCGGCTTGGTTGTTTTTTCATTTTTCATATGTGATATTATTTTGATATCATCAAAAAATGAAAAAAGAAGCAATTTTGCAAATTCACATTTCTTCATGAACAATTCGCCCTAAATAGATGTATATACATGTATTTGCAAACTCCAAACATAATCAACAAGACAAAACCATGAAAAAAGTATTATTATTTACCGCAGCAGCAGCTTTTTTAGCATCGTGCGGAGGAAACGTAGAAGGCGAGAAAGTAGAAGCACAAGAGGCTCAAGAAGTACAAGAAGTTGCTGAAGCCGTAAGCTATGCAGCAGATGTAGCAGCAACAAGCCTAAACTGGCAAGGTAGTGACGTAGCCGGAAAGGTTCACACAGGATCAATTGCTATTTCAGAAGGAAACTTAGAGGTACAAGACGGAAACCTAGTAGGTGGATCATTCACTGTTGACATGTCTTCAATTGTAAACTTCGATGTTAAAAACGAAGAATACAACGCAAAGCTTGTAGGTCACTTGAAATCTCCTGATTTCTTCTCTATTGACTCTTTCCCAACAGCTACGTTTGAAATTGCTTCAGCATCAGCGTACGAAGGTGAAGGCGATTACACACACAACATCACAGGGAACCTTACCATGAAGGACATCACTAAGAGCATCACTTTTCCAGCAACCGTTATGATTAACGAAAGCGGAATTGAAGCAAAATCAGCTCAGTTTGTAATTGATCGTGCGGAATGGAATGTACGTTTCCGTTCTCCATCTTTCTTTGATCCAGCAGAATTAAAGGACAAAGCAATCAACAACGAAATCGGTTTGGAGATTGCAATGGTCGCTTCGAAATAAGCGAAAACTGCACTCATTTGATGAAGCCGCTGCCCTTGGGTAGCGGCTTTTTTATTTTAGCGAATCTTTCAGAGCCTTATTTAAGGTATCGAACTTAAACCTAAATCCGGATTGCTCTATTTTTTTGGAGCTACTCGGGCTGGAGATTAACACTAATTGCGCTTGCTTTCCCAAAATCATATACAGCACAAATGAAGGCACATTCAACGGCCAAATGGGGCGATTCATAATCCTTCCCAACTCTTTATTGAATTCCTTATTGGTCGCTCCTTTGGGTCCGACCGCATTAAAAGGTCCACTCAATTCTTTTTCCAAAGCATGCTGATACATGAGACTCAAATCATCGATATGGATCCAGGGAAGTATTTGCTTTCCGGAGCCCAAGGGGGCACCTAAAAACAAACGAACGAATTTCGCCATCACCGGTAGCGCTCCTCCTTTTATCGATAATACAATTCCGGTCCGCAAAATGGCCACTCGAACGCCCAAGCTTTCAAAGCGCTTCGCTTGCTCTTCCCATTCCTGAGAAACCGAGCCTAAAAAATCATTCCCGGGCGCGTCTGTTTCAATAAACTCTTCACCCACGCGCGAAGGGTAATACCCTACTGCACTTGAACTAATGAGACTTGTGACTGTATGATCGGTATTCTCAAGGGCTTTGTATAAGGTTTGCAACGAGTCTACTCTACTCGATCGAATTTCCTTTTGATAGGAATTCGTCCATCTTTTCGATATCGATGCTCCGGCTAAATTTACAATGCAGTTTACTCCCTTTAAAGCATCGGCGTCTATACTGCCTTCGGCAGGATTCCAACCGTGCACCACTACCCCATCGGGCCGTGAGGCCCTGCGTTTCGACGTACTCAAATGAGCCACTTCATAACCTGAACTCAATAATATTTCGGTTAATCGCGTACCCACTAAGCCGCTTCCACCGGTAATTAATACTTTTGCATTCGCCTTTGCCATAATTGAAATTGTATTCTCTATAAACCATCTCGAGGCTCAGGTGTTCTTGCAAAAAGAAACTACTTCGTGCATAGTTTAGAACCCTTTTTCGGTTGGCGGCATTTATACATTGCCAGCGAAGACGATCGATCTCCTTTTTACGGGAGACAGAATTCGGAGGTTTATTTTACCGACCAAATCTACGGCTATTACATTCATCCTCAATGGGATCCCATTGGATCGGAAACGCTGTATATCAAACAGCTCTTTACAGACTACGACGAAGGCTTCGTGATCCTCGAATTTATTGGCGAATGGAACGACTGCCTGCACAACGATATTATGTTTTTAAAGCGCGATATCATTGAGCCAATGATGGAAGAAGGAATTGACAAATTCATTATTGTGGGTGAAAACGTACTCAATTTTCACCCTTCCGACGAATTGTACTACGAAGAATGGATTGACGAAATCGAAAACGGCTGGGTCGCCCTGCTCAATTTTCGCGATTTTATTCAGAACGAAATGTCGGCTTTTGGAATTGATCAATATTTTGTCCTGGGAGGAGCTCTTGAAGACGTTCGATGGCGCACTGCGGAACCCTATCAACTATATCACAAAACAGAGCGTTTAGTGCAGCGTCGAATAGATGGCCCTCTTACTTAAAAACCCGAACGAAGTAGTAAGTCCATTACACGGCGATCTGTGGGAAACTGGACGTTTTCTATGGATAGGTTTTCCAATGTAACCCATTCAAAAGTCTCAGACTGTCCTGGTCCACCGGTATTTTTTCGTTCAGAGGCCCCGTCGAGTTCTGCCCAATCTAAGGGGGTCACTTTATAGTAAATACTGACTACCTGGTCGGTTTCGCGAAAGGCCGATTGGACAAAAAAATCGGTCGTATAAAAATGCTCAATGGAGGCAACGTGAATTTCCAGTTCCTCCATGAGTTCTCGTCGAATCGCTTCTGCCGGTCCCTCACCCCATTCTAGACCTCCTCCAGGAAACTTCGTGAAACTGTGTCCTTGATAGTGTTCATGTGAAATAAGAAGTCCCTTTTCCGGATGGAATAGGAGTCCGTACACTCTGATGTTAAAACGATTCGTTGTCATACTAGTTGTTTTGTTGCTCTAAGCATCTCTCTTTTTCCGGGTGGTCCTGGAAGGCGTTCTACCTCAAATCCTGCCGCTTGCATGCTCCGCCGCACTGCTCCTTTGGCGCAATAGGTAACCAATACGCCCCCGGGTTTAATTACGGCTGCCATCTGTTGAAACACCTCATCGGTCCACATATCGGGCTGATGGCGCGGCCCAAAGGCGTCGAAATATACAACATCGAACTTTTCACCCGGAAAAAATCCAAGCACTTTGACTTCATTTTTTCGAAGTTCCAGATCATTATCAATTTCAATGCTCTGCTCCCAATCGCTCGTATGCAGCTGTTTCCAAATGCGTTCTGCCGTATTTTTGTCTTCTGGGCCTAACGGTCCGATTTGCTCCACGTAATTCAAAACAGTCCACTCCTCTTCCACAACAGGAAAAGCTTCGATTGCGGTATATCGGAGCTTCCCTCCCGCCTTTTTCATCCATAGGAAAGTGAGCAGTGCATTTAAACCTGTACCAAATCCCACCTCCAAAACACTCAATTCTCTTTCTTTCTCAAATTGATGAGAAAGACCACTTTGAATAAAAACGTGTTCCGCTTCTTGAACCGCACCGTGCATTGAATGATAATGCTCAGCACCTTCATTTATTTCAAGGGTGTGAGATCCGTCGGCTGTAAGAACTACTTTACGAATCATGATTCCTTAATGCGAAGTTTCTTGATCTTTACCATGGGTCCGGGACAGTATTCTGCATGACAAGCCAGGCACGAGGCCACCATGTTATTATGGGCTGCAATGCGTTCTTCTGGCCCGGCATTTTCCAAAACGGCAACTTGCCTCAAAAAGAATTCAGAAAGATTTCTAAACTCTTCGGTCCGAACATTCGGATCCGTTTCTTTTGCTGTATGAATTGCCACAAATTGTTCTGAGAAATCAGGAACGGGTTTGCCTTCTTGAATCAGCTTTTTCGCCTCCATCGATTCATCGAACATCGAACGCATCAATAGAGCCAATTCACTATCCCCATTCGGGTTTACGATTTCCTTCGAAGGCTTCATCTCCTCCGATTTTTCAAGCTCTCCTTTCTGGCCGCAGGCCAAAAAAAAGGATGCCCCAATGAGGCATCCCGTAATTACTTTAAGCAATCTCATCGATTTACTGAATTGCAACGCCTGATGCCATAAAGCTCAAAGAAACTTCCGGCTCGGTGATTTGAGCAATTTCTTCTTCCGACTTACCAGCGTCTTCGGCTTGATGTTGCAACCATTCTACAGACTGCTCTTCTACCTTGGCCCAACCGCTCATTACCGCTGTTTTACCATCTGCATCCATTGGAACAAAGAATCCGTAATCCTTAAAACGAACGAGCATTTCCTCACCGTTTCCTAGATCTACATTCATCCAGCAGCCTTTCTTTTGGCATACTTCAGCAATAGTTCCTTCAATTTTAACTTCTACAGAATCCTGAGTATCGAGCATAGCCAAGAGTTCCGTTCCTTGAACAGCGCCGTCTACATCGATTTCATCACCAAAATAAGCGTAAGAAACTTCTTCCGTATTTTCAGTATCCATTGCCTCATAAGTTGAAGCTTCTTCAGTGGCGGAATTTGCACAACTTGCAAAAATGGCCGCAGCCATCATAAATCCGAACAACTTTTTCATTTTGACTTGTGTTAACTGTGAAATTCAAAGGTACAAAATTCGTTACCTTTGCGATTCCAAAAACGTTCTTTATGAAAATCACACCTGCCGAAATATCTCGTCTCGACACTGTCAACTTAGACGACTTAGTCTTTGGAACTACTTTTACCGACCACATGGTGGTTTGTCATTTTGACGGAGAAGAATGGGGTGTGCCTGAAGTAAAGCCGTACGGAAAATTTGAAATCGCTCCGGGAGCGCCTGTTTTTCATTACGGACAGGCTTTATTTGAAGGCATGAAATCCTACAAAGATTCGGCGGGCGATTGCTTCCTCTTTCGTCCAGAAGAAAACTGGAACCGCTTCAATGCTTCAGCAACCCGACTCGCGATGCCTGAAGTACCCAAATCTGTTTTTTTAAACGGTTTACACCAACTCGTTTCTCTCGATAAGGGTTGGGTGCAACCAGGAATGGGCAATGCCCTTTACCTTCGACCTTTTATGTTTGCCAATGGAGAATTTATTTCTGCCAAAAGAGCGCATGAATTTACCTTCATGATTGTCGCCTCACCGGCGGGAGACTACTACAAAGGCACCGTAAAGGTAAAAGTGGAAGAAGAGTTTTCACGAGCTGCCAAGGGAGGCACTGGCGCTGTTAAAGCCGCAGGTAATTATGCCGGTTCGTTTTACCCGACCAAGTTGGCTCAAGAAGAAGGCTACACACAATTACTTTGGACGGATGCCGCAACGCATAGTTATCTTGAGGAGTCGGGAACCATGAATATCATGTTGCGAATCAATGACACCTTAGTTACTCCTCCACTAACAGGTACCATTTTACCTGGTATCACACGGAAATCCATTTTAAAAATAGCCTCTGACCACGGAATCACCGTAGAAGAGCGCCCGATCGCAGTTAAGGAAATGCTCGATTGTCTGAAAGACGGCAGTTTAAAAGAACTCTTCGGTGTAGGTACGGCCGTGACGGTGAGTCCAATCAGCGAAATTGCTTATCGTGACGAAAACTACTCCTTATCTTACTCCGAAGACTCATGGGCACCACGCTTGAGAAAGTGGCTACTAGAGTTGCAGCACAATATTTCGGAAGATCCGTACGGTTGGCGCGTTAAAGTTGAGCCGTCATTCGAAAGTGCGTGATATCCGCGGTAACAAACGGAGCTCCCACTTTTTGAAATCCATTTTGTTCGTAAAAACGAACCGCTCCTTCTTGTGCAAATAAATACGTGCTTTCGATGGGCACCTCTTTCAATAATTCGCGAAGAAGGGCCTTCCCCACTTGCAGGTTTCTGAATTCTTTCAAAACGGCAAATCGCTCAAGTTTGAAACCTTCTCCTGTTTCGCGGTAGCGGGCACATCCGGTCGGAAGGCCGCCGACATAGGCCAAAAAGAAAACCGCTTCCTTGTTGTCTGCGTTCTCGATGTGAAACGGAACACTTTGCTCCTCCAAAAAAACGACGTCGCGAATTTCGCGGCAATATCGGGTATGGTTTTGCTCGCCCCATCGGAAGCGCACTATTTCGAGTGGGGCTTTCACTTTAAAATATCGGCAATGTTCGGCTTAAAATACAATTCACTCTTTAACACCTTTCCATCCTCTCGGTAGATTGGTTTTCCATCGGCATCCAGCTTGCTCATATTTGATCGTTGGATTTCTTCAAAAACCTCTTCAATCTTATGTTGGAGTCCGTGGGAAAGAATGGTCCCGCACAAAATGTACATCATATCCCCCAAGGCATCGGCAATTTCAATGAGATCTCCGTTTTCAGCGGCCTCCAGATATTCTTCATTCTCCTCGCGCATTAATTTGTAGCGCAATAAGTACGTATCCGTTCCTACGGCGGCATTCGGAGCCGATTCATTATTAATTCCAAACGTATCGTGGAACTTAGCCACATGATCGAGTTGCTTCTTCATAACTTTTATCAGGTTTAGACAACAAATTTAGGGTTAAATTTGTCGTTCGATTAAAGAAACAAAGAATGGATAACATCACCCCTGGACATTGGATATTTGCACTGATTTTTGCGATTTCTTTTATCGGTTACCTCATTTGGGCGTATATGAAAGACACTCAGCGCCATAAAGTATATTACAAGAGAAGTTACATCGTTTTGCTCGTAGTAATTATTGGAGCCACCCTGCTGTATCTTCTAAAAGACTATATCAACTGATGTCAAAACTAAACATTACCACGGCCGATGACGCTGTGAAAATCATTAAATCTGGCGACCGCGTCTATATACACGCTGTCGCCGGCGCTCCTCGATCCTTGATTAACGCGATGACTGCTCGCTCCGGAGACCTTCAAGACGTCGAGATCATACACCTCCACACAGAGGGAGACGCTCCTTATTCAGCTCCAGAACTGCGTGATTCTTTTCATGTGAACGCTTTATTTATTGGGGCCAACGTGCGGCATGCCTTAGATGCGGGAAATGCTTCTTACACTCCTGTTTTCCTGAGTGAAGTTCCCAATTTATTTCGGCGGGACATTCTGCCCGTAGACGTTGCTTTAATGACGGTATCGCCCCCCGATCGTCATGGATTCTGCTCTCTGGGAACGTCAGTAGACGCCTCCCTCGCAGCTATGGAAAAAGCCAAGTACGTAATTGCCCAAATTAATCCTTTTATGCCGCGCACGGGCGGTGATGGAATACGCCATATTTCAGAATTCGATGCGATTACAGAAAAAGCGGAGGAATTGATTGCGCATAATCCGGTTCAACCCGCCGAAGTTGAAATGCAAATTGGGGCACATATAGCAGGGCTCATTGAAAACGGTTCTACACTTCAAATGGGTATTGGGGCCATTCCGAATGCTGCTCTCGCCCAACTCACGAATCATAAAGACCTGGGAATCCACACTGAAATGTTTTCAGACGGAGTTATTCCACTGGTAGAATCGGGCGTCATTAACGGTCGACACAAAGCCCACAGAAAAGGGAAAATTGTTTCCGGATTCGTTATGGGTTCGAAGAAACTGTACGATTTTATCGACGACAACCCTATGGTTGAAATGCGCGATATCGCCTGGGTTAATGACGTTTCCGTCATCCGTTCAAATCCGAAAGCAGTATCCATTAACAGTGCTATAGAAGTTGATTTAACGGGTCAAGTTTGTGCCGACTCCATTGGTACCCGATTATATTCGGGCGTTGGCGGACAAATGGATTTCATTCGCGGAGCTTCCTTATCGGAAGGAGGGAAACCTATCATTGCTTTACCCAGCACCACGCGACGCGGAGACAGCCGAATTACCGGATTCTTGAAGCACGGAGCCGGAGTGGTTACTACACGGGCACACGCTCATTATATCATTACGGAATATGGGGTTGCTGATTTATACGGTAAAACCATTAAGCAAAGAACAAAAGCGCTCCGCGATATTGCCCATCCCGATCACCGCGAAGCGCTGGACAAGGCTGCCTTTGAAATCTGTCGTTGCTGATGGGCTTTACTTGGTTTAATATTCTAATCGTTCTCAGCATAGATATTTTTGCTGCATACCTTGTTGGTCGCTATCAAAAAGCTCAGGGCCTGACCTTCGGAAAAACCTTTGGTCAAGCCCTGATTGGCTTTATTGGCCTCAGCGCCATTATTTGGAAACTCTTTCTGAATTAATTGACGATTACTCTTTTTGTAATCGATTTATTATTCTGAATGACGACCAAGAAGTACACTCCTTTCGCACTGGTAGATACATCTAGGTTCCGCTCAATGCGGCCTTCAGCGGCCGAAATGCTTTCCTTGTATACTTGCTTTCCATTACTGTCTGTTACCAGAAGCTCCGCATCGCCCCGGGTTTCGAGGTCAATGAAAAAGGTGAATTGACCGCGGTTTGGATTCGGGAATAAATTAATCTCACGAAATGGAATTCCGCGGTCCGGCATATCCATTGAATACACCTCTTCCATCATTTCCGTCTCTTGATCATTCATATCACCGATCCAAACATCGGTATCTTGCGACTGGAAAGATCGGGTCATTTCGTCTTCACCATCTCCCGCCATATCTAAGGATTCTGACCCTTCTTCCATTTCTTCAATGGCCTCTACCCATTCATCGAGCTCTTCATTTACTTCTGCAATCATATCTTCCAATTTGTCTGAATCGTCTTTATGGGTTCCGATGGGGCCGCATGTTTTTACTTCATCTCCATCGCGTAAATAGGTGACACAGAATTCATCGCCAATCGGAGTATTATCCACTACTATGGCTAAATCGTGGAAATCGAAAATGCGAATACCATTGACTTCCGTAATAACGTCGCCATTTTCAAGGCCCATATCTTCTGCACTCGTGCCGTCAATGATATCTACCAAAGCACCTGATTTAGGCTGCTTGTTTTGGTTCCAACGATAATTAACCCCCAGAAAGGCTCCAGTATCATAATCATCGTCGGTTCTTGTCGATTTTTCGGCAAGCGTTATGTTTAATTCGATTTGCTCCGTTTGGCGAACAACACTCATGGTGAATGATTTACCCGGATCGTATTGTTTTACTTCATCGAACCAATTTCTTGAATCGTCGAAGGGATTTCCATCAATGGCATAAACGTAGTCCATGGGTTCTAATCCGGCCGAAGAGGCCGGCGAATTGTCGGCAACACCATTGATTAGGATTCCGTTGGTGTTTTTGTTGGGGACTTCCATAAAAGCGGATTTACTTTTATCAATATGCTGGTACCAAATTCCAACATATGCTTTCAATGTATCATGCGCCTTCAACGGCGCGATGGAAAAGAAAAGGAAGGACAGCGCAAACGCACTTTTAAGGAGTGAAACTTTTTTCATGAGTAAACTTTTTTAAATTGATTTCCCCCCGATAACGACGAGCGCAGGCGCTTGTTTCTGGAAAATTGCAGATTAACAGCAGATTAACATGATTGTTAAGGAAACCTGAAGACGGTTAATCGCTTTGAGTGGCCGATTTTTCCATAAACCACTCATAGAGCGTAACCACGCCTAGAATCAAGAGCATGCCGTAGAAGGTGTCTTCTACAGGGATCGTGAGTATGCGCATGCCCAGGTTTTCGGCGTTGTTGTACCAAACAACTTCCTCTTCGATTCCCGTACCCGTCAGAATACCATTGACCATGAGGAACGGAATTAGTATCACAGCATAAGCCCGATAAAAGCGGCCTAAATGCGTCGCTCCTTTGTACAGCAAGAACGCCAGTGCGAGCCCTAAAAAAAGAAAAGTGTAAAACGTATACAACTTCTCGTAATTCAAAAAAGCCATGGCGAGCGAGAAGAAAATGAGAAGCTGCGTAATTCGACCCGACCAAGCCTTGAGCGGATCATTTGGCCAAAAATAATTTAAGACGCGGTAGATGAATACACAAGAAAAAGGGACCGTTACAAAGAAGAGCCACTCGCCAAGCGGAAGTTTGGCTAAATAGATTCCCGATAAATACCTCGGATTAAATCCCCAGACTCCTTGATAAGTGAAAATAATATCCCAGATAAGGAAAAATCCGCCCGTGAGGGCGATGGCTTTAGCTAACGAAGGAAAGCTTTTGAAATAGGCAATTCGAGGTTCAAAGCTCCGAATTAAAGGCACCAAAAGGGTAAATGCATTGAGCAGTAGATAATAATAATGCTCATTCATTTCTTTTGGGATTGGACGTAACGAAACGATTCGCGATAGTATTTAAAGGGTACCACAAGCATTCCAAAGCATTCACCGTGTTCTTTATTCAAATGCTTGTGATGAACTTTATGTGCCTTTCGTATCGCCCGCCAAAAAGGATGATCGCTCCGACGAAGCCATTTGAATCGCTGGTGAATAAATACATCGTGCACGAGAAAATAAGTAAACCCATAGGCCGCAATACCAGCCCCCATGAACACCGCCCAGTATTGCTGATACATTAATCCGAGCATGATCCCCAACCAGGACGGAACGGCGAAAATCAGAAAAAAAGCGTCGTTTTTCTCGAAAAAACCGGGTTCGTGTTGGTGATGATCTTTATGTAAGAACCACAAAAATCCGTGCATTACATATTTATGCGCAAACCACGCAGTGAACTCCATTCCAAAGAAGGTTGCGAAAAAAATAAGTATGTAGATTCCTAAACTCATTAGAGTGCTAAATTAAGGAATAGAAAAAAGGTGAACTGAATAATATAAACCGGTGCAGCCAATGGATTTTTTTCGTCTTTTATTAAAGAAACATAAAAAGCATGCATCACTAAAGAAACTGCAAACCAAGCGATATAGTTCAATAATCCTGGGACTCCCGCAGACCAATTCCACCAGTCAAGTGTAATCGCAATGGGTTCAATGAAAATATCGATCAGCACCATGAGCGATGCCCCAAAGAGTAGTTGTTTCCATCTCGTTTTAAAGAACCTTTTGGCTAAGCCTGCGGATGCGAAAAGCAAAATGGCCCAATTCACCCCAATCATAAAAGGAGCACCAGCAATTTTGGGCCCAAGCACTTCGCCATAAGCGTACTCGCCAAATATAGTTCCGGTGGCCACCCCTAAAATCTCAATTCCTATTCCTCCGAAAAAAGCAATTAAGAGTACCCAAATGGTTTTCTCCGAAAAAGACTCGTGATTCCAAAACAACAGTCCGGCCGTAATGAGCAAGTTTACCGGGGTTAATGCAACAAACCAATCCCTAAACGGGCTCACGATGCCGATCAATCCGACTATGTGCAATACGATTAATACAAACAATGATCCGCGAACTGCTTTACTCATCCTTCTCTTTTATCTACTAGCTCCGCTGTTATTCGTGCTGAAAGCAAACACAGAGGGATTCCTCCGCCCGGGTGCGCGCTCCCACCACTAAAGTAAAGTCCTTTTATTTTCGAATGAAAGTTTGGATGCCTCAAAAATGCGGCCATTCGATTGTTGGACGCGGCACCGTATAACGACCCTTGAAAACTACTCGTTTTACTTTCTATACTTCGCGGGTCCAAAATAGATTCATTTTCAATACAGTCCTTTAAATCGACTTCCAATATTCCATTCAACTTTGATATGACTCGCTCCCGCGTATCTTGTATAATCTGGTCCCAGTCTTGCCCTGTGTTCCCCGGCACATTCACCATTACAAACCAATTTTCTTTTCCTTCCGGCGCGTCGTCGGCATCTTCTTTACTACTGATATTCACGTATACCGTGGGGTCTTCAAAGGTGGTTCCTTTTTTAAAAATGTGCTCAAATTCTTGTCGATAATCGTCGCTAAAAAAAATATTGTGTAAATCCAGTTGGTCAAAGGTTCTTCCGATACCCCAATAAAAAATGAGCGCCGAACTACTGCGGGCCTGACTCAAGGTTTTTTCAGGTGCCTTCTGATCCTTCATTAATTTCCGGTACGTGGGCACGACATCCATATTACTTACCACAATGTCGGCTCCCACCCACTCTCTTTCTTTCGCTTCCTTTTTCTGAACCCAAACGCCTTCGGCGCGATTTTGTCGAATCTCAATTTTTTCTACGTAGGTGTTGAATTGAAAATCAACGCCTTGGTCGCCAGCCAATTTATAGAGTGATTGAGTAATCTCATGCATGCCCCCAATTGGGTAATACGTTCCCAATTGATGTTCCAAATGCGGAATAATATTCAAAACGCCCGGTGCTAAATACGGGCTCGATCCATTGTACGTTGCATACCGATCGAAAAGTTGTGTCAGTTTTTCGTTTTTCAGCGCCTTCGCATTTACCTCATGCATCGACCGCAGCAAGTTTAGCCTATGCAGGTTCGAAGCGGCAGTTACAACTTCTTTTGAAAAGTAGGTGTCCCATTGATGTAAGGAACGCTCCATGAACAAAGTAGATGTCGACTCCCACAACAACTCCGAGTGAGCCAAATGTTTTTCTAATCGTGCCGAAGGCACCCCAAGCCTCGACTCTACTTCGCGACCAAAAGCTTTTCGATCAGTGGGTGCAGGTAAAAAGGTCCCGTCTTCCCAAAAGTAATGGCACGCAATGGTTTTTGGGTAGTAATTAAAGAAATCACGAGGATTCAAATCGAACAACTCGAAAAGTTCATCTACCAGGTACGGGAGCGTAAAAAGAGAAGGGCCCGCATCGAAACGGTATTTATCTTGTTCAAAGGCAGTGAGCTTTCCTCCTGGGTAGTCGTTGGCCTCAAAAACCGTTACAGAATAACCCTGTTTACGCAGGCGCAAAGCTGTTGCAATGCCGGCAATTCCGGATCCAATGACAACGGCTGATTTCGGAGGGTTCTTCATCATAGGCAAGGTAACGCAAAACGAAATTGATAGTTCTTACTGAATTTTCCCAACGAGTTTAAAATAATCATTGAGCGTTTTTTGAACGCTCTTTCGTTCGTCGTCATCGGTATAAATTTCAACGACCTCGCGGTCGGATGACAACCAAAATCTCGATGCATCTTCGTTTAGTGCCATATATACAGCCCCCGCGAATTGCCAGTGTTCATAATTCGTAAACTGCTTAAATGAAAACCGCGAACTATCTGATTTTGATGTAATTAAAAGATTAAGACCTTCAAGAGTCTCAATGGACTCATTTCCCTCAGCTACCACATACGCCTCATCGAAACGCCAGTTATGAAGTATTAAAAAATTGACCGAGGGAACGTCCTTTTCCCGGTTTCGCGACTTAATCCGATAGTGAATAAAACCGCTTTTTGGATCGTCCCAAATCTCATAAAAATACGACCGTACATTCTTGAAATAAAGCTCCGAGTTTTCCGCTGTGTGAAAACGAACTTCGTCTAAATCAATCGGTCGCATGTTGGGCATTGTGAATGCCAAGACGATAACCATGGCTAAAAGCCAGGTAATGAATACCGATTTTAAATTCCAGCGCCATGGTAGCTTCATACGTCAATAAACACCATCTACCCAAAATGGTTTTCCCTTACATCATGATTAGTAGATCCGAGTAACGGGGTACCTCCCGGGCCGCTCGTATAAAGAGCTGCGCTTATACAGCCAATACATTTGGTACCTTCCGCTTTCTGCGAGCTGTGGATCCGCACTTTTGGCCACTTCAAAATCGCGCCGCAAGGCGTCATCTTCTTCGAGCATGCGCGCCGCCGTGGTATCAAAGATGTATCCCGAATACCATTCTTTTTGCTGAAGCGAGCTATCAAAAAACCCCCAGCGGAAGTAGCTATCCGTAGCCGTCGGCTCCAGGGTTTCAATTATGTATCGTTTCGACTTCTGACCCGTTTTAATCAGGAAATCACCCGCAAAATAAGGCACCTTCTCGGTCACTCGTTCTGGCGTCAATAGTCCGAAATGCGTGAAATGTCCTTCGTAGGGCTGACTTGAGCTTTCTACGTTTTCAAAATAGAGTGCCTCTACTTCTATCACCGTATCCTTTTCAATACGCACTAATTCTACTCCGTTCCAAATAAGTCGCTCAATAATTTCCGACCATGCCTGCGGCACGATGTAGTACTTGGGCACGGGAACGCTTTCCAAGGGCTTGTACCATTCGTAGTAATCGACTTCCTTTTCTTCGATCACATTTCGATCGAATTGTATTTTATTTCCCACCACAGATTCCATCGGCACCTGCTCCGAGGGGTATCCTTTAAAGGGCAAACGACTCACCTTGGATGAATCCAACACCCAGGAAATAGACCACTCTTTTGCTTCCAGGCTCTTTTGTATTTCAAGAGACCTTATAGAGGTTATTTGGGTGCTGTTTTCATTAATGAACGCGAGCATCACTTCAAAAAAGGCATAAGTGGCTTCTACTCGATCTTGGTACGATTTCAACATATGCGCTTCCGTAACAAAGGGGAAAGCATGGTGCAGGGCCGCAAAACCCGTACTGTATCGGGGCGATTCAAAAAAACGCTTCCATCCATCAAAAGGGTCCGAGCCAAACACATTTACGTAGGGAATAATTTCATTCCCGGACTCCTTCATCCGCTCGTATAGAGCGGGCTCAAAAATCTGTCGCAAATAAGGCCCCATAGTCGACCCCAAGGCGTCGGGCTGACTCCCAATAAGGGTTAAATCATAGGGGAAATCGGCTCCGTCCGTTGTATGCGTATCTACGAACACATCGGGGTCCCAATCTTGAAAAATAGAAAAGAGCGTTCGAGTATTACGCGCGTCGGCTTTTATAAAATCTCGATTCAAATCTAAGTTTCGGGCATTTCCACGAAACCCCTGACTCTCCGGACCATTTTGATTCGCCCGTGTTTGTGGTCTGCGATTTAGGGAACCACCTACGTTGTACATAGGAATGATACAAATGACCACGTTGTCAGGCAAACCACCAGATGCAAGTAGGTCATAACTCCATTTAACAGAAGCATCAACCCCGCACGATTCGCCCGGGTGAATCCCATTCATAATAAGCAGCACGTTCTGCTCTTGAATTTTCATCGGGTCAAAGACCTTATTCTTATTCATTACAAACAGATGCAAGGGCCTTCCAACATCCGTTGAACCGTATTCTATGAGGTTTGCTTGGGCATAAGAATCATCTAATTTTTGATACTCCGCAATCAACTCTGTATGTGTATATGTTTGATTGGCTTCAAACTTATTATCGGGTTGGGCGAATAAGGCAGTGGTCAATGCGCTCCCTAGTATGGCGAATAATTGCTTTTTCATGGACGGAAGTTAAAAAACCACAACGAACCTTTCGCGCGGTCTTGGGTTTTGTTGTCATGTATAAATACAGCTCCGAACAGTTTGTTCCGATTCCTTTAGATAAGGCGTGGGACTTTTTTTCAAATCCAGACAACTTGGCCAAGTTAACACCGACCGATATCGGTTTTGAACCGGTGACGAAAAGCCAGGACAAAACCATGTATCCCGGATTTTTCATCACCTACAAGGTGGCTCCGCTTTTAGGGATCAAAATAACTTGGGCGACGGAAATCACGCAAGTAAAAGAGCACAACTATTTTGTGGATGAACAGCGAATGGGACCGTACAAGATTTGGCACCACGAGCATCATTTTAGCGAGGTAGAAGGCGGCACGCTCATTACGGATATAATCCACTACGCCCTCCCAGGCGGATTCCTAGGTCGGTGGGCACATCCTTTCTTGGTAAAACCCAAATTGGCGGAAATATTCGCTTTTCGAGAAAAAAGAGTGAAAGAATTATTTGGTTAAGCCGATGAGTACCGTTGCTTTATTCATTCATTTAATCGCCTCCTTTTCTTTTTTAGGCCTGATTTGGTATGTACAAATAATCGCCTACCCTCAGTTTAAAATGGTAGATCCAGAAGATTGGATCGCCTACGAGCGAAATCACACTAAAAGAAGTTTTTGGCTTATTGCTCCACTCTTTTGCTTAGAGTCGATCGGTATCCTGGGTGTAGGTATCTATCTGTGGTCGGCCTTTCCGGAATTAATAATCGCAAGTGCTTTGTGCTATTTTATGGCGTACACGGCAACTTTTACCATTCACGTGCCCCTTCACAGAAAACTCTCCGAACGTTTTAACAAGGAAGAGATTGATCGACTTATAAAAACAAATTGGTGGCGCACAGCAGCTTGGACGGCGAAGGCTATTTTAGCAATGGCCCTCCTGTATAAGGTGCTTTGATATCCATACTCCTTTAAACAACAATTTGAGCCTCGCCCATCTCGCCGAAGGCGATCGATTTCTTGTTAACAAAGCGCACTCCCGAGGATAGAGCTAACAAAGCATCGAATTCATGCCAAGTCTCCGGGCCCCTTTCCAAATTCCATTCTGGATTTTCAGACAAAAGTACGGACACACAAGCGGCCATATTTTTAATTTCTTTTTTATACCCCTTTTCAATTAAAAGCAAATGCTGTGCTCGAATTTTGGGATAAGTTTCTTGAATGAATAAACCTGAATCATGCTTCTTTAGGTGATGGCATAGCTGCATCGCTCGCGCTGTGAGTCCGCCCAAAAACATGGGCGACATTGCACCCACCAATCGGTCAACGGGTCGGTAAAAGTAATCTGTTCCGTCTCCTAAATAAGCTTTGGGAAGACTGAGCGGTGCATCGAGGAAAATGAGTTCAGGAGCATCTCTTTTGGCCAGCTCTAGGATAAAGGCATCGGCATCTTGTTTTTTGACGGTGGAGTTTAAGCTGACCGAGCATTGCATCCTTCCGTTTTTGGGCTCGTCCTTTTCGATGTCTACATCGATGGACGCTATCGAGGTGGTTCCCGCCAATTTACTACCGTAATCAATGCCCCAAATTCTCATCAAATACAAACTTTAGTGACGTCCATATACTATTGAACATCTGCTTCAACGTGAAAACTCATAATCTAGTTCATGAAACGGACGTACTTCAATTGTGTTCATAGGCACCTTTACTGCAATTAGATGATTATTCAATAAACTATCCGATTTCAGATCTGTTCTCACCTTATGAAAACCCTACGGCTCATACTCGGTGATCAATTGAATGCGGAACACTCTTGGTTCAAAGTAAAAGATCCGAACGTGCTCTACACTCTGATGGAGGCAAGGTCGGAAACGGATTACGCTCCACATCATATCCAAAAAGTCGTTGGATTTTTCGCCAGTATGCGGAATTTCGCCGACGCACTCACTTCGGCGGGCAACAACGTTCGCTACTTCAAGCTCGACGATCCCGATAACTTGGGCTTTGAAAAAAATATTCAGAACCTAATCCATGCATTCGGTATCGATCGTTTTGAATATCAACTTCCAGATGAATATCGATTGGATAAAATCTTGGCCGATTTATCCGAAACCCTCGACTGTGAAGTGATTTCAGTCGATTCGGAGCATTTCCTAACGGAAAGATCGACCCTGAGCGATTTCTTCGCTGGAAAGAAGTCCTACCTAATGGAGTCGTTTTACCGTTCGATGCGCAAGAAGCACGGACTCTTAATGATCGGTGACCAGCCCGAGGGCGGTAAATGGAATTACGATGGCGCCAATCGGAAAAAACTACCAAAAAGCGCCCTGATACCCGAAGCTTTAGAATTTGATTTAGACGTACGTGATTTGGTTCGGATGATTCGCGCTGAAGAAGTACGTACTATTGGGAATATTGACCCCCATTCATTTAAATGGCCCACATCGCGCCGTGAGGCGCTTGAGCTGCTCAATTATTTTGCGGAAAACCTCTTACCACTTTTTGGAACATACCAAGACGCCATGGACACGAGGGGCTGGTCGCTGTACCACAGCCGATTGAGTTTTGCCCTAAATTTAAAAATGATATCGCCCTTGACCGTTGTTCAGCGGTGTATTCAGGAGTTCCGCCAAAGGGACAATATTGAACTCAATCAAATCGAAGGCTTTGTTCGACAAATCATAGGGTGGCGCGAATACATGCGGGGAATCTATTGGGCGCACATGCCCGAGTTTGGAGCTATGAATTTCTTGAAAGCCAAAAGGAAACTCCCCTCCTACTTTTGGGACGGAAACACCAAAATGAATTGCATTAAACACGCCGTTACTCAAAGCTTAGATGAAGCCTACGCACATCATATTCAACGGCTGATGATTACCGGCAATTTTGGTTTGCTCGCGGGAATCGACCCCGACGAACTAGACCGATGGTACTTGGGGATATACATTGATGCGATTGAGTGGGTCGAAATGCCCAACACCCGCGGTATGAGTCAATTCGCAGACGGGGGGATTGTGGGAACAAAGCCCTATAATTCAAGTGCGAACTACGTGAACAAAATGAGCAATTATTGCTCCGGTTGCACCTACAATTACAAAGAAAAGGTAGGGGAAAATGCTTGCCCATTTAACAGCTTGTACTGGAATTTTTATGAACGACACGAAAATGAGTTCAAAAAGAATCCACGTATTGGTATGGCCTACCGGAATCTGGATAGAATGGATCCGGAGCAGCGAAATAAGATTCGGGATCGGGCGGAATGGGTACTTGAAAATTTAGATCAATTGTGAATGTCATTTGGCTAAAACGCGATTTCAGAACGCGCGATCACGAACCCATTTACAGAGCGATTGAAACGGGGGAAGCCAACTTGATTGTTTGGATTGTGGAGCCTTCACTTATTGATCATCCCGAGATGAGCCTTCGGCATTGGCAATTTATGTGGGCCTCATTCAAAGAATTCAAGCAGCGCGTAACAGATCACGGCGGTGATGCATTTGCAATTTATGGGGAGGTATGTCCTATTCTGAGCGCGCTTCATTCAAAGGGTGTTTTCAATCGCCTTTTTTCACATCAAGAATCGGGTCTTTTAAGCACCTTCAATCGAGATAAAGAAGTTGCTGAATTCTGTCGAAAGAATTCAATTGAATGGGTGGAATATCGCCAACAAGGGGTCACGCGGGGAAGAAAGCACCGATCGGATTGGGACGTTGATTGGCGTGCATTGATGAGTGCTCCGCGAAAAAATCCGAACTGGAAAAAAGCCCTCTGGTCGGATCTGCCAACCGGGCTTTTTAAGCCCGTTCCAAAGAGTCTAAAATCGGAATGGGATCGTTATCCTATTGAATATCAAGCCGCTGGGGAAAAGGCGGCTCATGAACGATTGGGAAGTTTCTTAAATGAAAGAAGTCTTCAATACCGGGGTCAAATTGGAAAGCCCGGATTGGCTATTGAAAGTTGTTCGAGGTTAAGTACGCATTTAGCTTGGGGCACCATCAGTGTGCGACAGGTATATCAGGCCGCTAGGGCTGCATGGAAAAAGGGAAACAAAAGAAATTTAAGCGCTTTTATTTCGCGCATTCATTGGCATTGCCATTTCATTCAAAAATTCGAGAGTGAATGTCGCATGGAGTTTGAAGATTTAAATCGCGGGTTTGAGGGTTTAGAAAAGCCCTATCGGGCCGATTGGGTCGAAGCTTGGAAAAAAGGCGAAACAGGAGTTCCTATGGTCGACGCTTGTATGCGCTCGCTGAATACTACAGGATACCTGAATTTTCGAATGCGGGCGATGCTCGTCAGCTTCCTAACGCATCATTTATGGCAGCCGTGGCAGAAAGGCGCCCCCCATTTAGCAAATGTATTTCTCGATTTTGAACCGGGCATTCACTTTCCACAACTTCAAATGCAGGCTGGAACCACAGGTATTAATTTAGTTCGCCTTTACAATCCGGTAAAGCAAGGACTCGATCATGATCCGGACGGACATTTTATTCGCAAGTGGATTCCCGAACTAGAAGCCGTTCCTACCGAATTTATTCACGAACCCTGGAGCATGACTATAATGGAGCAAGAGCTCTATAGATTCAAGCTTGGTGAACAATATCCCGCGCCAATTGTCAATGTGGAAGAATCGGCCCGAAGGGCGCGAAAAAAAATCTGGGCAGCGCAAAAATGGGCCTCCGTTAGAAAAGAACGTTTTCGTATTTTAGCTATGCACACCACTGCTGAACGAAGCATCTCGAAACGGACGAAAAGAATATTGGAATGAAAAAAGACTTTGTAAATCCGATCGATGAAGATAAAATCACGGATAAACCCAGTACACTGGAGTATGCGCACCATGTAGGAAGTGCTAAAATTGAAAAAGTCGATAAAAAGAAAGTTCGCATCAAGGCCTTGAGCGCTATGTTCGAACAGACGGATCAGCAGCTAAATCAGATAAAAGAGCAAATTGAGCTTCTTGCCGTTCAGGCAAAGGCAATTGAAGAAAGAAAAGAGGTATCCGAAATGATTTATTCGGCGGAGATTGGCTTTCAGCCAGAAATCAACCATATCTACCATTTATATCGGAAAGAGGACAACGAAAACATCTTGTCCTTAATTGGACCCAATGAATGGGGGCGTTCAAAATCTTTTCCCGAATATGTAGCCTCCGTGCGACTTATGGCCGATCATACGTGGGAGGTTCAAGAAAAACAAGAATTCTGAAAACTTAATTGCTATTGACGCTAACACTACTTAATAGGTTTTATCTATCAAGATAGTTTTGACATAATCTTTATAAATAGTCTCTTCGTAACGGAAATTACACATCAATAAAGTTCATTAATCCAAACAACCATGAAAAAATTAATTACATCCGTTTTATTGTTCAGCGGTATTCTTCTTTTTGGTCAAAATCAGACCGAGGTGAGTACTGAAAATGTAGCTACCTGCCCTGTTACGGGCAAAACACTTTCACTCGATGGCGGCCAATCGATGGCCGACGCCCATGCACCGAATGCAACAAGTCAGGAAGCAAAGACCAACAGAGAGTGGTGGCCCAATCAACTCAACCTTAGTGTGCTTCGCCAAAACTCAAATTTATCCGACCCCATGGGTGCTGAATTTGATTACGAAGAAGCCTTTTCAGAACTGGATTATGCGGCATTGAAGGCCGATCTTACGGCTTTAATGACGCAATCTGAAGAATGGTGGCCAGCCGACTACGGAAATTATGGGCCCTTATTCATTCGAATGGCATGGCACAGTGCCGGAACGTATAGAACGGGCGATGGACGCGGAGGATCGAGAGAAGGTCAGCAGCGTTTTGCGCCAATCAACAGCTGGCCCGACAACGGGAATCTCGATAAAGCAAGGCGCTTATTATGGCCCATTAAACAGAAGTACGGAAGTAAAATTTCATGGGCCGATCTAATGATTCTTACGGGAAATGTAGCCTTGGAATCTATGGGATTTGAAACTATTGGTTTTGCCGGTGGTAGAGCCGACGTATGGGAACCTGCAAGTAATGTTTATTGGGGCCCTGAATCTAAATGGCTCGAAGACAAGCGCTACACGGGGGATCGCGAATTAGAAAGTCCGTTAGCTGCGGTTCAAATGGGTTTGATCTATGTAAACCCGGAGGGGCCGAATGGAAACCCCGACCCGATCGCTGCCGCAAAAGACATTCGTGAGACTTTTGGTCGTATGGGCATGAACGATGAAGAAACAGTCGCCCTCATTGCGGGCGGACATACACTCGGAAAAACGCATGGCGCCGGACCTGCCTCGAATGTAGGAGCAGAACCAGAAGCTGCGGCTATTGAAGAACAAGGATTTGGATGGAAAAGCGATTACAAATCTGGGAAAGGCCCAGATGCCATCACCTCTGGTCTTGAAGTAGTATGGACCGCGACGCCAACCGAATGGAGTCATGGATTCTTCATGAGCCTCTTCGAAAACGAATGGGAATTAACTAAGAGTCCGGCCGGAGCCCACCAATGGGTAGCTAAAGACCCAGAAGTAATGGTGCCCGATGCATTTGACAAAGACAAAATGCTCCGTCCAACGATGTTGACCACGGATCTTTCGCTCCGATTTGATCCTGAATACGGAAAAATTTCACGTCGCTTTTTAGAGAATCCTGAAGAATTCAATTTGGCTTTTGCCAAGGCTTGGTTCAAATTAACTCACCGCGACATGGGACCTAAATCAGCTTACTTAGGACCCGAAATTCCGGAAGAAGAGTTTATATGGCAAGATCCCATTCCGGCCGTGAACCACGATCTAGTTTCGGATAAGGACATCGATGCATTAAAGAAGCAAATTAGAGCTTCAGGATTAACAGATCAAGAACTCATAAGCACTGCTTGGGCATCCGCTTCGACCTTTAGAGGTTCAGATATGAAAGGCGGAGCAAATGGTGCACGTATTCGCTTAGAGCCACAAAATAGCTGGGAGGCGAACAACCCAGGGCAGTTGGCTAAGGTTTTAAAATCTTTTGAAGAGATTCAAAACGACTTTAACAGCGGCAAAGGCGATACTAAAGTATCGATGGCCGATTTAATTGTGCTTGGAGGAAATGTGGGTGTAGAAAATGCGGCTAAGAAAGCGGGTCATTCATTAGAATTACCCTTTTCTCCAGGTCGTATGGATGCTAGCCAAGAACAAACGGATGTTGCCTCCATGGCTGTTTTAGAACCCATGGCAGATGGTTTTAGAAACTATCAAGAAACAGCCTACACGCTGACCACGGAAGAGCTTTTGATCGACAAAGCGCAGTTATTGACTTTGTCTGCTCCAGAAATGACCGTATTAGTTGGAGGAATGCGCGCCATGGATGCTAATTACGATCAATCGGATTACGGTATATTAACAGAACGTCCGGGAGCTTTGACCAACGACTTTTTCGTAAATCTCCTCGACATGAGTACCGAATGGGCACCCACTTCAGATACGCAGGAATTATTTGAAGGAAAAGATCGAAAAACGGGAGAAACGAAATGGATGGCCACGCGGGCCGATTTAATCTTCGGTTCTAATTCGGAATTGAGAGCCCTTGCTGAAGTATACGCCAGTAGTGACGCGAATGAAAAAATGATTCAGGACTTCGCTGCTGCTTGGACCAAGGTGATGGAACTTGATCGATTTGATCTGAAGTAATTCCACGGACCTCATTAAAAAAGCCCTCGAAAAATCCATTTCGAGGGCTTTTTTATTTCCATTATTCGTTCCAGCTAATGTTCAATTCACTGGTTCACAGCGAGTCAAAAACTTAAAAGGCGCTTATTTCAAAAAACTGTACTTCTCTGCATAGTACATCATTTGTTCTGTGAAGTCCATAGGGTATTCCACTACGTAGGCGTCTTCTCCGACGCCTCCAGCGCGAATTACAGGGTTAATAAATCCGCTGTAAGGAGCCGAATTCAACGCCTCTGCTCGCTTCAATACTTCTGCATGTAATTCTGTATTTACTTGAACCCCATAATTTTCTACCAGGGCACGGCCAGCTTCATAATCGCCTTCCGATTTAATGCGCTGAATTTCGCGCAATAGGTCTCCGAACAAACCGCGAAGTGCCTCGTAATCGTTTATAGTTACGTAGGTTTTTCCATCGTGTATATCATAAGATACTACGTTGTTTGCCTGTCCTTTCTCGAATACCCAACTGGCGTTGATTTGGCGGTTTCTCATATGCGCTTCTTCCAAAACGTCCCCTTCTTCTAGTCTGCGCAACTGCGTCATTAATCCGTTCATCATATACGAGTCGTATTCCGCAAATCCGACATCCAGACTCGGCATTAAGCCTAGCTCTACCATTTTTGGATCCATGATGAAATAAAGCGCAACCAAATCGGCACGCGCTTCTTCCAGGGTACTCGCATAATTCTTTAAGGTTTCCTTAGGCGTTCCTATACCTTCATTTAACTGACCCGAAGCATGCCCTATAACTTCGTGCAGGGCCGTGTGCATTTTTGAACCGAGTTTTCCGTATTCTTTAATGCGCTCTCTTTTTTCTTCTTCGTAAACGAACTCTTCTAGAAAGCCTTTACCTGCAGCAGCTTCGTACGCGCCCACAATGTTTCCAAGGCTAACCGATTTAGAGCCGTGTTGCGCTCGAATCCAGTTGGCATTGGGCAAGTTCACACCGATGGGAGTACTTGGAGCCGCATCGCCCGATTCACCGGCTACGTTCACTACTTTATAGCTAACTCCGACCACATTCGCTTTTTTATGCTCGTCCATGATGGTACTGTTATCCTCAAAATACTGAGCATTTTCAGCCACGACGGCCATACGTTCGGAGGCGTCGAAGTCATTGATTTCCACGATACTCTCGTAACTTCCTCTATATCCTTTTGGATCGTTGTATACCTCAATAAATCCATTGATGTAATCGATATCGCCTTCAGTGGCTTCTACCCACGCGACGTTGTACTCATCCCATGTTTCGAGGTCTCCTGTTTTGTAGTATTCAATGAGCAAGCGAAGTGCTTTTTCTTGGGCTTCGTTTTCAGCAACATTCGCCGCTTTTTCGAGCCAGTAGACAATTTGTTCAATCGCGGGTCCGTACATACCGTCTATTTTCCAAACCGATTCCTCTAACTGACCTTCTTCATTCTTGACAATCTTTGAATTGAGTCCAAAGGATACCGCCTTATTCTCTGCACTGGCCATCATACCGGCATAAAAGGCATCCACTTCAGATTCCGTTACTTCTGGATCGTAGAAATTCGTTGCGGAGGCTAAGAGTAATCCTTTATTTGGGTCGAGGTTTACTTTCTTGTTATCCACTTCCTGATCGAACATGGCCACTTGAATTTTTGGATCCAAATTGTACTCTGTTGCGTTCAACAAGCTCTGAAAATAAGTTTGTGAAAACTCAGGAGTGATTTTGGACATACTGTAATGGTGATGGATACCATTCGAGAACCATACGCGCTTCGTATACACCATGAATGCATCCCATTCAGCGTCTTTTTCGCCTTGGTAATTGGCTACAATATGCTCTAAAGCCCTTCTAATATCGAGGTTGTAACGATAATTCTGATCGTAAATAATATCGCGACCGGCCATTCCTGCTTCCGTGAGGTAATAAACCAATTCTTTTTGTTGGTCTGAAAGTCGATCGAACCCCGGAACTTGGTACCGAAGAATCTTAATATCGGCGAATTGCTCGGTCTGCCAAACAAATTCGTCGGCCGTTTTTTCGCTGCCTGCCTGCTCGGCAGGATTGGTATTACACGCGGTTATGAGTCCGCCCGCGAGGGCGATTAAAAGAAGCTTTTTCATTGCTAAAGTATTCATTATAGGGCGCTAAAGTACCAAAATTCGTAAATTACAAGGCGCTAAATCAAAACCTCAAATCAAATGAAAGCATTAAAAATTATTCTAATTATACCCCTCGTGCTGTTTGGAGTATTTGTAATTGTAAACGCGGCCCTTCCAAAAGACGTGGCCGTAACTAGAGAACGAGTGATGAACGACACCCCAGAAGCCATTTTTACTCAAATCAGTGATGTCCGTAATTGGCAAAATTGGTCGGAATGGTACCGCACAGATCCCAATGCCGAATTTGTCTATAGCGATCCTTCAAGCGGTGTCGACGCTTGGTACTCTTGGAACAGTGAAAACCCTAACCTAGGCGTCGGAAAGTTAACTATTGTGGCAATCGAGCCGAATGAATCGATGAACACAAAAATTGAATTCGAAGGTATGGGTTCCGTAGACGGTAGTTGGGAACTCTCCGAAGCCGAAGGTGGAATCAATGTTAAGTGGACGGCCAATATGGAATTCCCCTTCTTCCAAAGATGGGTCGGATTG
>CBFIAJ010000013.1:0-14713 GCA_965660515.1 Flavobacteriales bacterium
CCAGTGGTCGCATTGATCTTAATTTCATGTGGCTCAGCCTCTCAAGAAGAAGTTTCCGATCTCGGACAATTGAAAAAGGAGAAGGACTCGTTAGTACAACTCAATTTATCGGTTGCGCAGCAAATAACTGCCCTAGACGAAAAAATAAGTAGCCTAGACACTTCGGCTAAGCACTCACTAGTTACCGTGTTGCCTGTTGAGCAGAAGGTATTCCAACACTATTTTAGTGTTCACGGAGTGGTAAAAGCCAATAAGAATGTTACTCTTTTTGCCGAGAGCGCAGGGAATGTGACCTCGATTGCCGTGAAAGACGGGCAAAAAGTGAAAGGCGGTCAAGTGCTTGTTGAATTGGACGCTGATGTAGTGAAGTCACAACTCAGTGAAATTGAAACCAACTTAGCTTTAGCAACGGAATTATACGAACGTCAGAAAAGACTTTGGGACCAAAAAATTGGTTCTGAGGTGGATTATTTGAATGCCAAGAATAGAAAAGAAAGTCTTGAGCAATCAAAGGCAACGGTAGAACGTCAATTGCGGATGTCGCAAATTGTAGCACCGTTTTCTGGGGTCATTGATGAGGTGTTTCCGAGAAAAGGAGAATATGTGGGCCCTTCGTCACCGGTCATTCGTCTTATCAACTTAGATGAGACCTACCTAGAATCGGATGTTTCGGAAGCGTATGTGGGTCGTATCGAAGCGGGTACCCCGGTGCGTATCGAATTCCCATCGTTGGATACAAGTTTGGTAACCAAAGTTACCCGTACGGGTGATTTCATTAATCCGAATAACCGAACCTTTAAGTTAGAGATCAAATTGGATAACGTGAAAGATATTTCGTTAAAGCCAAACCTTTTGGCAGTAGTGCATATTCTCGATTACGAGGCGAGCGAAGCTTTAGTATTGCCTGCTCGTACTGTACAACAAACTGCTGACGGTAAGTCTTTTGTTTACGTTGCATCTCAAGGAACGGGATTGGCAAAAGTGCATATCCAACCGATTGAGGTTGGTCGCTCTTACATGAATTCTACAGAAATTCTTGAAGGCCTTCAGCCCGAAGAGTTCATTGTTGACCAAGGAGCTCGATCGATTCGAGAAGGTCAAGATGTGCGTGTAGTAGCGAAACAATAATTAGGGCGTCTAACCCAAATAAGACAAAATGGCTGAAGAAAAACAAGAATATAAGTTGATGAAATTCTTTAAAAGGAATTTCGTCTGTCATCGATGGCGGTCGATAACAAAATGACCGTTTTCGTATTGACGTTCATCATTTTAATTGCTGGATTCTCGTCTTATATGTCGATGCCCAAAGAGGCGTTTCCAGAAATTGTTACGCCGGAAATTTATGTGGGTACGCCGTATCCTGGGAATTCTCCGATCGATATAGAGCGATTACTGACGCGTCCACTGGAGAAAGAAATTAATGGAATCACCGGGATTGACGAAATCAATTCGACTTCCGTACAAGGGTATTCTACGATTCAAGTAAAATTCGATTTTGATGTAACACCTGAAGAAGCCTTAAGAAAGGTTAAGGACAAGGTGGATATCGCAAAAAGTGATCCCGATTTCCCAACGGATTTGCCAGCCGATCCGAATGTTTTCGAGATGAACTTTTCGGAATTAATTCCAATCTTGAACATTAACCTGTCCGGACCTTATACCATTTATCAACTCAATGATTACGCGGAGTATTTGGAAGACGAAATTGAAGCCTTACCCGAAATTTCTAAAGTTGAAATTCGAGGAGTGGCCGATAAAGAGGTAAAGATTAATGTCGACCTCTATAAAATGGAGTCGCTGAACATCAATTTTGGGAATGTTGCCAATGCCATTCAATCGGAAAATGTCACCATTTCTGGCGGAGACCTTTTGGTTGATGAGTATCGCCGTAACGTGCGCGTTGTCGGTGAATTTGAGTCCATTGACGATATCCGAAACGTCATTGTTAAGCAAGAAAAATTAGATATTGTGTACTTGCGCGATATCGCTACGGTAGTATTCGAAGGAGAAGACCCAATAAGTTTCGCTCGTGAATACACCGAAACCGTAGTTATGATTGATGTAATGAAAAGATCGGGTGAAAACTTACTTATCGCTTCCTCGAAGATCAATGACATTATTGCTCAGGCAAAAGAAAAGTTTTTCCCAGATAATTTATTGGTCACAATCACAAATGACCAAAGTGATCAAACAAGAAACCAAGTAAATGAACTCGAAAACTCCATTATTTTCGGAATTATCCTGGTTGTTTTGGTGCTATTATTCTTCTTGGGAATCCGAAATGCCTTGTTCGTGGGAATTGCTATTCCGCTTTCCATGCTTATGAGTTTTTCCATTCTTGGATCTTTCGGCGTTACGTTGAATACCATGGTATTGTTCTCTCTGGTACTTGCCTTAGGGATGCTCGTCGACAACGGAATTGTGGTGGTCGAGAATATATATCGACTGATGGAAGAGGGCTATTCTCCCTTTCAGGCCGCCAAGGCCGGAGTTGGTGAAGTAGCTGTTCCTATTATAGCCTCTACAGCGACTACGCTCGCCGCATTTTTACCCTTAGCCCTCTGGCCGGGATTATTTGGGGAATTCATGAAGTACTTGCCTATTACGCTAATGATCGTTCTCGGATCCTCACTTTTCGTGGCACTCGTTATTAATCCGGTTCTGACCAGCGTCTACATGAGGGTAGAAGAAGCAGCGGTCAATATAAAACGCTTGCGCCTTATTGGTCTTGTTTTGATCGGATTGGGCCTAATGTTCATCTTGTTCGGAATGATCTCTTTTGGAAATATTTTGGTGGTGAGCGGGTTAATCGGATTCGTTAATCATTACTTTTTAACTCCAGCAACGCGTTGGTTCCAGACGAAATTTATTCCTGTTTTGGAGGTGGGTTACAGTAAAACCTTGCGTTATGCCCTAGCGGGCCGACGAGCCTACATGTTCTTTTTCGGAACCGTATTCTTGTTGTTCTTCTCTATCTTTTTAACCGCTACTTTTCCACCGCCGATTGAGTTTTTCCCAGAAAATCAGCCGAACCAGGCTGTCATTTACATTGAAAAGCCGATTGGAACGGATATCAGTGTTACGAATGAACTAACGAAGAAAATCGAAGCACAGGTTCTAGAAACCGTGGAAGAATTTAACGAAACGGTTGTTGTTGATGGAAAGGAGACGAAGAATAATTGGCTCGTTGAGTCGGTAATTGCTCAAGTGGGTGAAGGGACCAGTGACCCAAATGCGGGTCCGGCCATGGCACAAACACCGAACAAAGCTAAAATCACCGTACAGTTTGTTGAATTCGCTGATCGTCGTGGTGTTCAATCGAGTGAGGTTTTGGAGAAAATTCGAAACAGCGTAACTCGATATCCAGGGGTTCAGCTGACCGTCGATAAAGATAACCAAGGCCCACCCGCGGGTGCTCCAATTAATATTGAAGTTGCCGGTGACGATTATTATCAATTACTTGAAGAAGCCAATCGAGTGCGGAACTTTATCAATGAGGCGAATATTCCCGGGATCGAAGAGCTTAAGCTCGATGTTGAATCTGGGAAACCGGAAATGCCGATAATTATTGATCGAGAAAAAGCACGTCGATACAATGTGTCCACCTATATGATCGGGGACGCTCTTCGCACCTCTTTATTTGGAAAAGAAATATCCACGTATAAAGAAGGGGAAGACGACTATGATATCATTCTTCGTTTCGACGATCGTTACCGCTACGATGTAGAAGCGTTAATGAATCAACGAATTACTTTTAGAGATCAAGCCTCTGGGAAAATCCAGCAAGTGCCGATTTCCGCAGTTGCGCATGCAGAAAAAACGTCTACATTCTCCGCAGTAAAGAGAAAGGATTTGAAACGTGTTATTACGATTTCTTCAAATGTTTTAGAAGGTTTTAATGCGACTGCCATTAATGAGTCTATTCAGTCCAGAATGGAGTCTTTTAAAGTCTCTAAGCAGAATACAGTCAGTTTCACAGGGGAGCAAGAAGAGCAAGCGGAGCAGTTTGCCTTTTTGAGCAAGGCTCTTATGATCGCTGTTTTCTTAATCTTCTTGATTTTGGTAAGTCAGTTTAATAGTGCCGCGCAGCCCTTTATAATTTTGAGTGCAGTGGTACTCAGTTTGATTGGGGTATTCCTTGGGATTGTGACCTTCCGAATGAACTTTGTGATCATGATGACGATGATTGGTATTATATCACTGGCGGGAATTGTGGTAAATAATGCGATTGTATTAATCGATTACACCAAGCTTATTATAGCGCGAAAGAAAGAAGAATTGGGTATTGAAAAGGATCGATACTTGCCGAAAGAAGTGCTGTTTGAAGCTATTATTGAAGGAGGTCAACTCCGCTTGCGCCCCGTATTACTTACAGCCATTACAACGGTACTTGGTCTATTGCCACTAGCGACCGGAATGAACATTAACTTTTATACACTCTTCTCGGAGTACGATCCTCAGATCTATTTTGGTGGAGATAATGTGATTTTTTGGGGTCCAATGTCCTGGACGATCATTTTTGGCTTGACTTTTGCTACATTCTTAACGTTGGTCATTGTGCCTGTTATGTTCTATTTACAAAACAGGGTATTGTACCGTTTCTATCCGAGTAGGATAGACAATAAAATATAGGTTTAGGTTTGGTTAGATAGATCGAGTCCTCGTTTCCTTTTGGAAACGGGGACTCTTTTTTATGTTATAGTTAACACTTCACGCGTGAACTCGCGACCCCAAGGTTTGTTATCTTTGTCTAATTGCCCTAGCTTTCAGATAAATCTGCCCGAATATGGAGTTCAAGCCCGGAGCCTTATTGGCTCAAATTAACAAGCCCGAGGATTTAAGACAACTAGATCCGAAACAACTCAAACAAGTTTCTACTGAATTACGCGACTTTATTGTCGATTTGGTCTCCGTCAAGGGCGGGCACTTTGGTGCCAGTTTAGGGGTTGTTGAGCTAACGGTTGCTTTGCACTACGTTTTTAATACTCCTACGGATCAGTTGGTTTGGGACGTCGGTCATCAGGCTTATGGGCATAAGATTTTAACAGGCCGTAGAGATATTTTTCATACCAACCGCGTATACAAAGGGATAAGTGGATTTCCGAAAAGATCGGAAAGCGAGTACGACACATTCGGTGTTGGCCACAGTAGTACCTCTATTTCTGCGGCCTTAGGTATGGCCGTTGCGAGCCGCGAAAAAGGAGATAAGCGACAACACATAGCAGTTATTGGCGATGGTGCAATGACCGCCGGATTGGCCTATGAAGGGTTAAACCACGCGGGAGCAGAAGACACCAATTTATTGGTTGTATTGAACGATAACTGTATGTCGATTGACCCTAATGTTGGTGCTTTGAAAGAGTATCTAACAGATATTGCCACCTCTCATACCTACAACAAAGTAAAAGATGAAGTTTGGGAGCTACTTGGGAAAGTAAGTAAGTTTGGTCCGAATGCACAGCGCGTTGTTCAAAAAGTAGAGAATGCTGTCAAATCTGCCTTATTAAAACAGAGCAATTTATTTGAGAGCTTGAACTTCCGTTATTTTGGTCCAGTCGACGGTCATGATGTTGACCACCTTGTTCAGGTTATGGAAGACCTAAAAGATATTCCAGGGCCGAAAATTTTACATGCTATTACTGTAAAAGGGAAAGGTTATGGTCCTGCCGAGGCAGGCAGTCCCACAAAATGGCATGCACCGGGACTATTTAATAAGGAAACGGGAGAGATTGTAAAATCGGTTAAGAAAGGGCCTCAGGCTCCGAAATACCAAGATGTATTTGGCCATACTATTATAGAATTAGCTGAGCAGAACGAAAAAATCATGGGCGTTACTCCTGCTATGCCTTCAGGGTGCTCCTTGAAGTTTATGATGGAGGCCATGCCGGATCGAGCGTATGATGTGGGAATTGCGGAGCAGCACGCCGTAACATTTAGCGCCGGATTGGCGACTCAAGGTATGATTCCATTCTGCAATATTTACAGCTCATTTATGCAGAGAGCCTATGACCAAGTAGTTCATGATGTGGCCCTGCAAAAGCTGAATGTCGTTTTTTGCCTCGACAGAGCCGGTATTGCGGGCGCCGATGGACCAACGCATCACGGGGCCTTTGATATTGCTTATATGCGCTGTATACCCAACCTTATTATCAGTGCCCCGATGAATGAATCGGAGCTTCGGAATTTGATGTACACGGCTACATTGGAAGAAGAGGGATCGTTTGTAATTAGATATCCGAGAGGTCAAGGAGTAATGCCGGAATGGAAAACTCCCTTTGAAAAGATTAAAGTGGGCACGGGCCGTAAAGTTAAACGGGGAACGGACCTCGCAATACTCACGATCGGACACATCGGAAACTATGCGTTAGATGCTATTGAGCTTCTCTCAGCAGATGGAGTAGATGCGGCACTTTACGACATGCGTTTTGTAAAACCCTTGGATGCTGAGTTGCTGACAGAGGTTTTTGAAAATTTTGAACGAGTAATCACTGTAGAAGACGGTTGTATTATGGGTGGAATGGGTTCGGCAGTTCTTGAATGGATGGTGGATCATGGATATTCTTCCAAAGTAACCCGATTGGGTATTCCCGATGAGTTTATCGAGCACGGGAGTCAAGATGAGCTATACGCCGAATGTAACTACGACGCAGAGTCTATTCGAAAATCTGCGCTCGAGTTAATGGGTGAAAAAATCTTAAATGAACTATAAAAAAAGTCCCGCTTCGGCGGGACTTTTTAGTTGATATTACTTGATTCCGAGAAGATCGTTGTCTTCTAAAAATTTGGTCGTGTAGTTACCGGCCAAGAAATCTTCATTTCGGAATAAGGCCTGGTGAAAAGGAATGGTTGTTTTGATTCCTTCAATGACGAATTCATCCAGGGCTCTTCGCATTTTGGCCAAAGCTTCTTCGCGCGTTTGAGCAACCGTAATGAGTTTAGCGATCATGGAGTCGTAGTACGGCGGAATTGTGTAGCCTGCGTAGACGTGGGTGTCTATACGAACACCATGTCCACCTGGTGCGTGGAAATTGGTAATTTTCCCTGGGCTGGGTCGAAAATCGTTATAAGGATCTTCCGCATTTATACGACATTCAATGGCACACAATTCGGGTTCATAATTCTTCCCGGAAATAGGAATTCCAGAAGCAACTTTAATCTGTTCCCATATTAAATCGTGCATGATTACCTCTTCCGTAATCGGGTGCTCGACCTGGATACGGGTATTCATTTCCATGAAATAGAAATCTCCGTGTTTATCGACAAGAAATTCGACGGTTCCGGCACCTTCATATTTTACCGCTTCTGCAGCCTTAATAGCTGCTTTACCCATTTTTTTACGAAGGGAAGAAGTCATAAATGGAGAAGGAGTTTCTTCTACGAGTTTTTGATGACGACGCTGTATGGAGCAATCTCGTTCTGATAAGTGACAGGCCTTCCCTCTGTTGTCCCCAACAATTTGAATTTCGATGTGACGTGGCTCTTCTATGAATTTCTCCATGTACATACCGTCGTTTCCAAAAGCAGCACCTGCTTCTTGACGTGCGGAATTCCATGCCTTTTCAAGCTCGTCTTCTGCCTTCACCATACGCATCCCGCGTCCTCCACCACCGGCGGTGGCTTTGATCATTACAGGGTACTTGATTTTTCGGGCAGTTTGAATCGCATCTTCCAAGCTATCCAAGAGCCCATCGGAACCGGGAATGGTTGGGACACCTGCTTTTTTCATGGTGTCTTTCGCCGAAGCTTTATCCCCCATCCCATTAATTTGTTCCGGGCTAGCACCAATAAATTTGATCCCGTGCTCGGCACATATTTTTGAGAATTTGGCGTTTTCACTTAAAAACCCATACCCCGGATGAATAGCGTCGGCATTTGTAATTTCTGCCGCTGCAATAATACTGGGAATGGATAAGTAGGATTCCGCGCTGCTCGCGGGTCCAATGCATACTGCCTCGTCCGCAAAGCGAACGTGTAAGCTATCTTTATCTGCTTGAGAATAAACCGCAACCGTTTTTATATCCATCTCTTTACAAGTACGAATGACTCGTAAAGCTATTTCGCCACGATTGGCCACAAGCACTTTTTTGAACATTTCGCCCATAGGTGCAATTTTTTGTTCGGTTAATACCGATCGATTAGGAGGGGTCTACTAAGAATAGTGGTTGGTCATACTCGACTGGACTCGAATCTTCAACGAGTACTTTGACAATTTTACCCGAAACCTCTGATTCGATTTCGTTAAATAGTTTCATTGCCTCAATTACGCAAACGACTGTTCCCTCTTTAATTTCATCTCCAACATTGACAAATAAGTCTTTGTCTGGAGAGGGTCGTCTGTAGAAAGTACCAATCATTGGTGACTTTACCGTAATTAGGTTGGCGTCTTCCGCAGGTGCCGGAGCCGCTGGAGCCGCATCTGCTGCTGGAGCGGCCGGTGCCGGAGCAGCTTGCTGTGGAGCGACCATTGGTTGCGCCGCAGCTACAGGTACTTGCTGTATTAAAGTTGTCTCACGTACATCTCCTTCTCCGGTAGTTTTGATGGCTATTTTAATGCCATCCATCTCGAGCTCTACCTCAGAGGCTCCAGATTTTGCAACGAAACGAATTAGATGCTGAATTTCTTTAAGATCCATATTGCTCAGGTTTAGCGTAAAGGACAAATCTAAGAATTATATCAAGAATTGTACGCCCATTTTAAATAGAGTGATCCCCAGGTGAAACCCCCGCCAAATGCCGCAAAAATGAGGTTATCGCCCTTTTTTAGTTTTTTCTCGTAATCCCAAAGGCAAAGTGGTAAGGTGCCATTTGTGGTGTTTCCGTATCGATGAATGTTGAGCATCACTTTGTCATTTCCAACACCCATCCGACGGGCCGTTGCATCAATAATTCGCTTATTCGCTTGGTGGGGAACAAGATAAGCGACGTCTTCTGCGGTTAAATTATTCCGTTCCATTATTTGTCCCGAAACATCCGCCATATTTGTAACGGCGAATTTAAATACCTGCTGCCCTTCTTGATGCACAAAGTGTTCATTGGCGGCTACCGTATCTGAGTTCGGCGGATACATAGATCCACCCGCTTTTATTTGCAGAAATTGCCTTCCATTTCCGTCGGAGTGAAGAATTTCATCCTGTAGACCCAACCCATCTGTATTTGGTTCTAGCAGCACAGCACCGGCCCCATCTCCAAAAATGACACAGGTAGTTCGATCCGTATAGTCAATAATCGAAGACATTTTATCGCTGCCAATGACGAGTACTTTTTTGTATTGACCTGATTGAATAAACTTGGCTCCGGTCGCAAGGCCGTATAAAAAGCCCGAGCACGCGGCCATTAAATCAAAGCCAAAAGCATTTACAGCACCTATTTGTGTAGCTGTATACGTTGCAGTTGCCGCTACGGGCATGTCCGGAGTAGCCGTGCAGACCAAAACCATATCGATCTCTTTGGGGTCGATACCTCTTTTGCGAATAACTTCGTTAGCCGCTTTTATGGCCATATAGCTTGATCCAAGTCCTTCGCCTTTTAAAATATGTCGTTCTTTGATACCTGTTCTACTGGTGATCCAGTCGTCGGTAGTGTCGACCATTTTTTCCAACTCGGCATTCGTTAAAACGTACTCAGGAAGGTATCCTCCTACTGCCGTAATCGCTGCTGTAATCTTATTCATACATTCAGATTAGGTTCAAGGTTTAATGTAAAGGTACTACCAAAAAAGAAAGTAGATCTAACCCGAAAAGGTTAAACCTACTTTTAAAACGTTTCTGTACTCCCAAAATGGGTTTACATTACCTCTTTCTCCATAACCACTTTACCTCGGTAATAGAGCTTTCCTTCACTCCAGTACGCACGGTGGTACAAGTGAGGTTCGCCAGTGGTTGGGCAGGTAGCAATCGTTGGAGCCGTCGCTGTGTAATGCGTGCGTCGCTTATCGCGGCGGGTCTTCGATATTTTTCGCTTAGGATGTGCCATGATCTATAATTTACGTTCGAACTTTAATCTTTTTTTATCTCTTTAAGTTTATCCCATATTGGATCCGTTTCGGTCTCGTCTTCTGCTCTTCTTTCTCCTGGGCTCAATTCTTCGAGCTTATCCAAAATTTCCGATTCCAATGTTCCATCCTCAATTCCAGGGTGGACTCGTTTCATCGGGATCGATAAAAGAATGATGTCGCGAATGAATGGACTCAGGTCTACTTCATATGCTTCATACGGCAAAACTAATACCTCTTCGTCGTCATTGTTGAAGGCCGGACCAAATTTTACAATCCATTCGGCTTCTTCATCGATTTCGTGGCTAAAAGGCTCGTCTGTTAAATCGCAGCGCAATTCTACAGATCCTTTAAAATGGAATAAAAGCTCGAGCATTCGCTCTGTCTTCTTCATTTCCATTTCCACTTGTACGTCGAACAAACGGTAGTCTAATATGTCAAATGACTCAAAGAACGGGTCCCTAACTTTGAAATCAAATTGGTGCTTTCCCAGTCCCAATCCCGCGAAAGGAATTCGATACTCTTTTAAAACGTCCATATCTTCCTGATTTCAATGGGCCTGCAAAGATATGAAAAGAATAGAAAAAGAGAAGTTATTTTGACTCTTCTTGCTTGATTAGCGGATTTTTAGCCCAATCTTTCTGCTTCAACCGTTCTTGATAGATGTCTTTAGCCAGGTACAGCGCCTCTCGGAACGAACCTTCATCTGCAATACCTTGTCCCGCAATGTCATAGGCGGTACCGTGATCCGGCGAAGTTCGAACGACGGATATGCCTGCAGTGAAATTAATTCCACCCCCGAAACTAAGCGCTTTGAAAGGAATCAATCCCTGATCGTGATACATGGCCAATACTCCGTCGAATTGAGTGTGTTTTTTAGCCCCGAAGAAACCATCGGCCGGATACGGCCCGTAAACGAGCATTCCTTTTTTGAAGAATCGCTCGATGGTAGGGGCGATAATTTTTTCTTCGGCATCCCCAATAACTCCGTTGTCACCTGCGTGGGGGTTTAACCCGAGTACGGCAATCTTAGGTCGAGAAATCCCAAAATCGAGCCGAAGGCTTTCCTCAAATATCCGGAGTTTGTGTTCAATCGCCTTGCTTGTAATCATTGATTCGATTTGGCCGATAGGAACATGGCCCGTTACCAATGCTACACGAAAACCTTCCTTGCACAAAATCATTAAGCTTCCGTCCTCGCCAAATTTTTCTTCTAGAAATTCGGTGTGCCCGGGAAATTTAAATTCATCTGATTGAATGTTGTGTTTGTCAATGGGCGCAGTAACCAGTGCCTGAATTTGGCCCTTTTCCAATGCCTCGGTCGCCTTCATCAAACTCTTGAGCGCGTAGTCTCCACCCTCACGGGTGGACGTACCCATTTCGATTTTTGGTTCACCTGCGATACAGTTGAACAGATAAGCTTGATCTTTTCGGACTTCATCCAAGGATTGCACTGTGCGAATGGGGACATCCTTTAAATCGAGTGTTTTACGATAATAGGAGAGCACTGAAGAGGATCCGAAAATAACTGGCGTGAAAAGCTCGCTGATTCTTTTGTCACTGAGTACTTTCAGGATAATTTCCATACCGACGCCGTTGAGGTCCCCGGTTGAAATCCCAATTCTGATTTTGTTGCCCGAGTTAGATTTATTCACCTTTTCGCGCTCTTTGCATGAAATAATGGAACAGAATACGAACGCCTACACCCGTGGCATTCTTTGTTCGATAGTGATCTTTTTTCTTCAGCCAAGAAGGCCCTGCAATATCAAAATGTACATACGGGTAATCCGTGAAATGTTCTAAAAATTTACCGGCGGTTATAGCTCCACCTTCAGGTCCGCCAATATTTTTTAGATCGGCTATATCGCTGTCCAGTAGGTTTCTGTACTCGCTCCAAAAGGGCAGTCGAGCAAGGCGTTCATGTACTTCATCGGCCGATGAATGCAGCTCGTTCCATACGGTTTCGTCGGCGTTGCCCATTGCTACGATTCCGTATTTTCCAATGGCTGCTGCTGCCGAGCCCGTTAGGGTTGCCAAGTCAATGACCAATTCCGGGTCAAACTTTTTTGCATAGGCCAAGGCATCCGCCATGATTAACCGACCTTCTGCATCCGTATTTAATACTTCAACCGTTGTTCCATCATACATGGTAATGACGTCACCAGGAGCATATGCATTTTGTCCCGGTCGGTTATCCGTTGCAGGAACCAGACCAATTACGTGAACGGGAACATTGGACTCCGCAATAGCAACCATAGCACCTACTACTGCTGCGGAACCAGCCATGTCAACTTTCATAAAATCCATGCTGTTGGCCGTTGGCTTAAGACTGAGTCCACCCGTATCGTACACAACCCCTTTACCCACGAGAACAATAGGTTTGCTATTCACCGCTTCTTGCGGTGCCCATTCCATAATGGTAAACGTGGGCGGGTCAATACTCCCTCGATTCACGGCGAGGAGTCCGCCCATTTTTAAGGATTCAATTTGCTTTTTTTCGAGAACAGTCACTTTTAATCCTAATTCTGTTCCCCATTCTTTCATTATTTCCGCGTATCGAGGGGCCGTGAGGGTCGATAATGGCTCGTTGCTCAGATCACGGGCGCGAAGGGTTCCGTCAAGAGCTGCATTTAATTGAAGCAGTGAATCGTCGGTACAGCGAGATATCAAATGGAAATCGCGCAGCGAACGTTGTTTCTTTTCAGGATTAGTAAAGTATTTTAAAAACTGATAATTCCCCAAGACGATCCCTTCCGCGACGTAAAGTCCGGCAGTTTGATCTTCCGTTAAATCAATAACGGTGATCGATTTCACTTTTTGTCTATTGAGTTCTTCTTGTAGGTCATCGCCAAGGCAACGCCAGAATTCTAAAGTTTTTGGATGATTTTTTTCTGCGGAAATTTGCGCGGGAAAAAGGTAATTTACTCTGGCGGTCGAGAGTGAGGTATTTTTTCCCAGAATCACTGATAGCCGTAGCTACGTGGTCACGATCTTTTTGTTCGGGCAGATAAAACTCTAACTGGCTGGTGTTGTCGAATAGAAGAATGGCGTCTTCTCCCGCGTCTAGCGTGGATTTCCTGCGAACAAAAGTCCTCATTGTTTTGTAATTTTATGGACGCTAAAGTATGTAAATTCAATGAATACAGACCAGCTACTTGCCCGCGCGCTCAAGCGGGATTTTTTATCCGCTGAAGAGGGACAGTTTTTATTTGAAAAAGTCTCTACTCCAGAATTGATGTTCGTTGCCAACGAGCTCAGGAAGGAATCGGTACCGAGTAATAAAGTTACTTGGATCATCGATCGAAATACGAATACTACGAATGTTTGTATCGCGAACTGTAAGTTTTGTAATTTTTTCCGGCCGCCAGGCCATCCGGAACAGTACATTACAGATCTAGATACCTATCGTCGGAAAATTGAAGAGACGTTTTCCTACGGCGGTGAACAGCTTTTATTACAAGGCGGGCATCATCCGGATTTAGGTCTTGAATACTACTCGCAGCTCTTTCGTGATCTGAAGGAAATGTTTCCAAACCTCAAGCTACACGCTTTGGGGCCGCCAGAAATTGCGCACATCGCCAAACTAGAAGGGTCCTCACATACGTATGTATTAGAGACATTGAAAGAAGCCGGACTCGACAGTTTGCCAGGAGCAGGAGCAGAGATATTAAACGACCGCGTTCGCCGCTTAATTTCAAGAGGAAAGTGCGGAGGACAGGAATGGCTCGATGTAATGCGCGCTGCGCATCAATTGGATATTACGACCTCGGCAACCATGATGTTTGGTCATATTGAAACCGTAGAGGAGCGTTTTGAGCACCTCGTATGGCTCAGAGAAGTTCAAAGTGAAAAGCCGGATCATGCAAAAGGCTTTTTAGCTTTTATTCCCTGGCCTTTTCAAGATGATGGGACACTTTTGAGAAAAATTAGAGGAGTTAAAAACTCGGTAACGGATGATGAATATGTTCGAACGATAGCCATTAGTCGAATCATGTTGCCTAACGTTCAAAATATTCAGGCTTCGTGGTTAACGGTTGGCGAGCAAGTAGCACAGTTGTGTTTGCATGCAGGTGCGAACGATTTTGGATCCATCATGATTGAAGAAAATGTGGTTTCTGCAGCAGGAGCTCCGCACCGATTCACAGCAGAAGGGATCCAAAAGGCGATCAGAGAAGCAGGATTTGAGCCGCAATTGAGAAATCAAGAATACGGATATCGAGCCCTTCCAGAACAAATGATTCAACAAGTAATCGACTATTGAAATAAATGAATTGAAAAGGGGGTTTTAATAAAAGACGCTCAAAACCAAAATGAAAAAGTTTCTTTCCATTGTATTGGTGTTTTGGTGGTCGATGACCACTGTATTCGCTACGCACAATCGTGCGGGAGAGATCACATATGAGCATATCAATGGCCTTTCATTTCGATTTACCTTAGTTACGTACACAAAAGACAGTGCACCTGCCGACCGTCCTGAATTAACTGTTTTTTGGGGTGATGGTAATTTTAGTGTATTGACGAGAAGTAACGGTGGAGGGAACGGACAACCCATAGGAAATGACATTCAAAGGAATATCTACATCGGTGAGTATACATATCCAGCACCTGGCACCTATACGGTAACCATGGAAGATCCGAATCGAAATGCGAATGTGCAGAACATTCCAAATTCTGTTCAGATACCCTTTGCCATAAGTACAACGCTTGTTATTAACCCGAATT
>CBFIAJ010000013.1:15117-46128 GCA_965660515.1 Flavobacteriales bacterium
GGAGATGTTGTGTCGTTTCCTGTTACCGCCACTGATCCAGATGCGAATGTCGTTAGCTTGAGTGCTTTTGGCGGCCCTTTTGAACTTCCGGACTCCGCCTTTTTTCCTCAAGATATTCAAGGACAAGGAACCGTTACAGGAACGTTTAGCTGGCAAACGACTTGCGCTCATGTTCAAGTACAACCCTATCAAGTTGTTTTTCGCGCGGAAGACAGCGGTGTTTTCCCGCAATTGGTAGACATCGAAACCATGTATATTTTGGTCGTAGGACCCGCACCAGAGAATGTTGTTGCGACCCCGATTTCCAATACTATTGACTTGTCATGGGACATAAGTGTATGCACTGAAGTTGTTGGATATGATATTTACCGCAAGAATCAATTTTATGGCTTTGTTCCGGATGAGTGTGAAACGGGTGTGCCTGGCTACACGGGGTATAGTAAAATAGCTTCATTAAATGGCCTAAATGCCAATTCGTATTTGGATGATAACAACGGATTGGGTTTACCGAAAGGGAACTCATACTGTTATATGATTGTAGCGCGCTTTCCCGACGGAGCGGAAAGTTACGCCTCTGCAGAGGTATGCGCCGAACTACCAAGAGATCAACCCATCATTACGAACGTCAGTGTATTGAGTACAGATCTCGCTGCGGGTAGCATCGATGTTCGGTGGGTCAAGCCAATTGAAATTGACTCTGTTCAATATCCGGGTCCATACGCGTACAAAGTCTATCGTGCCGAAGGCACCAATGGAACAACTTTTACGGAGTTGGCTACGCTTTCTGGAATAAACGATACGGATTTCGTGGATAACGGATTAAATACGCAAGATATCGCCTACCGCTATCGCATTGATTTTTTGCAAGACGATGGGGCTTCCACAACCTTAATTTCCGAATCGGATCCAGCATCCAGCGTGTTTATTAATCTGGTCCCTACGGATCAAGCGATCATTGTTAATTGGACCATCAATGTACCTTGGATTAATGAGGAGGTTATAATCTACAGGCAGGATCCAGGGGCGGCTACTTTTGATTCTGTGGGAGTGAGCTTTTCGAATAATTATTTAGATAGTGGACTGGAGAACAACAAGGTGTATTGTTATTATGTAGAAACCGTTGGGGCCTATTCGGGATCTTCAATTCCCAGTCCTTTGATTAATTTATCGCAAGAAAATTGTGAGGCTCCAAACGATACAACTCCACCTTGCCCGCCCATTCTGAGAGCAGAAAAGAGTTGTGATCAAAATTTCAATCAATTGAACTGGGGATTCCCTGACGATTTATGCGGTATAGATGCCATTGAGTATCAAGTTTATTATACGCCTATTGAAGGTGAAGAATTTGAGCTGTTGGTAACCATTGGTGATCCGGCTGATTCTTCGTTTACCCATGACAATCTCTTATCTGTTGCTGGTTGTTACGCAGTAGTGGCCGTTGATAGCTTTTTAAACGTGAGTGAATTTAGCAATGTCGTTTGCGTCGATAATTGCCCGGAATACGAATTGCCGAATGTATTTACTCCAAACGGAGATGGAAATAATGAGTTGGTAATTCCGATCAGCAACAAGTACGTCGAAAGTGTCGAAATGACCATTTACAATCGCTGGGGCGCCATTGTATGCGAAACGAACGATATCAATATAAATTGGGATGGCACGAACTTTAAAAGCGGTCAACCTGTTCCTGAAGGCGTTTACTATTATGTCTGCAAAGTGAATGAAGTGCGCTTATCCGGGCTCGAGCAACGAGAACTGACCGGATTCATACAATTGTTCCGAAATTAATTAGAGCTTATGTTTACGGGTATTATTGAGGAGTTAGGCACTGTTATCGGCCTGCGGCCGGATGGCACCAACGTGCATATAGATCTTCAAGCGGAATTCACAAATGAACTCAGAATTGATCAAAGTGTAGCTCACAATGGAGTGTGCCTTACCGTTGTTGAAATTAACGAGAACCAATATACCGTAACAGCGATCGAAGAAACGCTTTTGCGATCTAACCTTTCCGACTGGAAGCCCGGTACAAGAGTAAATTTAGAGCGTTGCATGCCCGCTTCAGGCCGGTTTGACGGGCATATTGTTCAAGGACATGTGGATACAACAGGAACTTGTGTGAACGTAGAAGCACGAGACGGATCGTGGAACTATCATTTCGAATATGAAGCCAACGAGAATAATGTAACCGTTGAGAAAGGAAGTATCACTATTAATGGAGTGTCTTTAACAGTCGTTGAAAGCAGTAATAATAAGTTTTCGGTGTCTATTATTCCATACACTTATGAGCACACAAATTTCCATTCATTAGTGGTGGGTTCCAGGGTCAATCTCGAATTTGATATTGTGGGTAAATATGTCGCCCGCTTAATGAAAGGCTAAAAAAAAAGTCCCGAATTATTCGGGACTTTTTTGATTCTATACTTTCTACAAAACGTTTCTATTCGTTTCGGATTAAGGTAAGATGACCCTTCACTTCTAGTTCTTCGCCTTCCTCACCGACTGCCCGAACAACATAGTAATACGTTCCTTCAGGGTGACCTTCACCACTCCAACCAGCGCTTGGCGTTTCCCAATCAGTCCATTCGTATATCTGCTTACCCCAACGATTAAAGATTTGACCATTGAATTCAACTAAATTCGTTGTTGAATCATTAGCTGTAACCGCATTGTAGTAAGGGAATGATCCGCCTGGAGTAAATACGTTTGGCATTTGTAAACGCGGTTCGCGCTGGTAAACAATGAACTCACAGTAATTAGACTCCGTACGATAGACAACGGATCCTGTATCTGCAAACTCACTAATCACTCGAACCACATAATTGTCCGCTTCATAAGGCTTTAAGAAAGTACTCGTAACATCTGTGGTTGTATCAGCATTGACCCAGTTACCGTTTCCACCTTGATATTGAACGTAGTAGGTTGGATTATCCCATCCCCAGTAATCGGACCACTGAACATCCAATTGAAGGGTATCCGTTGGGTTGTTTCCACAATCCAAAAGAATCGTTGCAATAGAATCTGAAGTGGTTGATAAACCAGCATCATACACCATCCGAACAAAATAATTGTAGGCGTTTGAGTTCACATCAACTTGAGTAAGACTTAAATCTTCCCAAGAAGTAGCGTAGAAATTCGCTTCACTTCCAACCGGACCATAAGGGCCGCCCGGATTTAAAGACCTAAAGATTTGATATTCCGTAAATAACCCAGCTAAATCGGTCCACAACGTGTCTGTAGAAATACCCCACTCAACCATTGGATGATCATCATCCACTACGGTCACATTTTTCAAGTCCACGTCTACTTCATAACAATTGAAAATATTGACCAAAACGGTATCAAATTCACCAAGTGAACCACATTCAGAGGTGAGGGAATTAAAGTCGTTCCCCACCTTAGACCACACGGTGAACGTTCCATTCGGGGTTAAGTCGAATAAACCGGTCAGGAGTATTTGTTGCGTGACGCCATTCTGACAATTGACTCCCTGCGCCGCGATAATGGGCAGCGGGTCTCCGTTTGGAAAAGACATACGGAAATCGGATCCGTCAGGACTAATCGAGTTACAGTCAATGGGCTTGTTCACTGTGATAATAAAGGTAGAATCACCACAAGGAACAGTGATGTCAGGACCCAGAAGAGGTCTCGGCAATACGTTTACGGTGACAGTATCCCACGCTTGAACGCCGTTTACATCCGTTGCTTGAACCCAATAAACTGTGGTATCTGTGGGAGCAACCGTATCCGTTGTAGTCGTGTTACCCGTGCTCCAAAGTAAGTTTGGAGGCGTACAACCAATAATTACTTCATCAATACCCCAAGCATCAAAACCGGTGCTACTCGTAGTCAACTGTGCCCAACGAAAAGAGGTTGTTGTTGATACTGCAGCTGCAGGTATCGGACAATTATAGAGGTTCCAGTGATATAGCGTGCTTTGCTGCTGTTGAGCTAATGAACTAAATGGAGCCCAGTATCCACCGGTTCCGGGTACTTGAGTTGTGAAAGGTCCCGTTGTACTTAAGTTCCCAACAGGAGCCAAATCAGGTCCGGGGAAATCGATCCACGTTAAACCGTTATTGGTCGAGTACTGAAGGTGAACCCCTTCGGTAGAGGCATCTGGATCCTCGCAAGGACCTGCTCCAGGTACGAGACCATATCGCATCCAAAATTCAATATAACAAGCACCTCCCGCCGTTAGGTCGTAGGTGTTCGTAACCAGGGTTCTGCTTGGTGATGGTGTCGTTCCAACCCATAGGTGAGTTCCAACCGGTCCAGGTCCACAAGGGTTTGTAAATACGGGGTTCGCTTGTGTGGAGCTCCATCCAATACCGATAGTACCGTTGTTAAAATCATTAAAAAGGAAGGCCGATGTACATTCGAGGTTTACGGTATCACCCTCGCAAATGGTCGTGTCTTGACCTGGATCAATAATAGTGATGTTTAACCCTTGACCATAAGACGCGTTTAATCCAAACGCTAAAACAAAAAGGAGTATAATTTTCTTCACGGCAAGTATTATTTTAAAGTAACGGTCAATTCAGCTAACTCTAAGTCAGACAAGATAGGGGTTGAGGTTTTTCGCGTAAACCTCTTGTATTCCGACAAACCCTCTTGGGCACATTCGCCTTCAAGTGTTCCATTTGCTGGGATACTAAAAACAAAACTATTCTCATCTTCTGAATTTCCGTCAAAAGCGGGTTTGTTGTCGAGCCAACGATGGGCAATCCACGAAACGTCAACCGGTTCATTATTCGTGTTGACAAGTTTGATCAAAACGTATTCAAGGAAAAGGCCATTTGCCTCGTCATTGCACGTTTGTTTTTTCATATAAATCTGAACTCCTGTATCTTCCTTATACAGCTCCCATTCAGCGCTATCTATACCCTCAGGAGCTACCGCCGCAGTGGCGACGATGCAAATTGCTCCAACGATTCCGAGGATCCATCTTTTCATAAGTTTCTTTTCTTTTGGTTCAGCGACATTTGGCCAAGGTTGACAAATATAAGAAAAACATCAACCGCGATACAATTAACGCTTATTCGCGTTCAATGGTTGGTTCATCGTTTCAATTGTCACTTATAGTGCATCGAGAACGTAAAAAACGTAATTTCGCGGTCTTATGAAGAACATTCGGAATTTCTGCATCATAGCGCATATAGATCACGGCAAAAGTACGCTTGCTGATAGATTGCTCGACGCAACTCAAAGCGTAACCGTTCGAGAAAAGAAAAATCAGATTCTCGATAGTATGGATCTCGAGCGAGAGCGCGGGATTACAATAAAAAGTCACGCCATTCAAATGGCCTACAACTACGGTGGTCAGGATTATGTTCTCAACCTTATTGATACTCCGGGACACGTTGATTTTAGCTATGAGGTTTCCAGATCTATAGCTGCTTGTGAAGGAGCCTTATTGATTGTTGACGCGGCTCAGGGTATTCAAGCGCAAACCATCTCTAATTTGTACTTAGCACTGGAACATGATTTGGAGATTATTCCGGTCATGAATAAAATTGACCTGCCGAGCGCCAACCCAGAGGAGATTTCAGATCAAATTATTGATCTCATCGGCTGCGATGCAGAGGATATTATACCGGCAAGCGCCAAAGAAGGAATAGGTATTGAAGAGATACTAAGTGCCATCATAGAAAAAATTCCAGGCCCGACCGGCGACCCTGAAGCGCCCTTGCAAGCATTAATCTTTGACTCTGTCTATAATCCATTCCGAGGCGTAGAAGCCTACTTTCGGGTAATGAACGGGCGAATTCACAAAGGGGAACAAGTAAAGTTTGTGAATACGGGCAAAGCGTATGGAGCTGATGAGATCGGCGCCTTAAAGCTTACCCAAGAACCCAGAAAAACGATTGAAACAGGTGATGTAGGCTATATTATTTCCGGAATAAAGGATGCTCGAGAAGTAAAAGTAGGGGATACTATAACTTCTGTAAGCCGTCCTTGTGACAAAGCAATTGAAGGGTTCGAAAATGTGAAGCCCATGGTATTTGCCGGAGTATATCCTGTAGATACCGATGAATATGAAGAGCTCCGTGGAGCAATGGAAAAACTTCAGCTCAACGATGCGAGCTTAACCTTTGAGCCCGAGAGTTCGGCGGCCTTAGGATTTGGGTTCCGATGTGGGTTCTTGGGGATGTTGCACATGGAGATCATTCAAGAACGTTTAGAGCGGGAGCACAAAATGACCGTGATCACAACGGTACCGAACGTGTCTTACAAATCCTACACGCGAGCTTCGGAGGAAGAATTTATGTGGGTGAACAACCCTTCTGATTTACCGGATCCTAGTCAGACCGTGAAGGTCGAAGAACCCTATATCACGGCCCAAATAATTACGAAATCAGATTTTGTCGGTTCCATTATGACCTTGGCCATTGAAAAGCGCGGAATCCTTAAAAATCAGGTATACCTCACCTCGGATCGGGTTGAGTTAAGTTTTGATTTACCCCTCGCCGAAATTGTATTCGACTTTTATGATCGATTGAAAACAGTTTCAAAAGGATATGCCAGTTTTGATTATCAGCCGATTGGTTATCGCGAATCGAATTTGGTAAAAGTTGATGTATTGCTGAACGGTGACCAGGTAGATGCTTTGTCGGCCTTGATTCACCGAGACAACGCCTACGATATTGGTAAAAAGATGTGCTCGAAATTGCGCGAATTAATTCCGCGGCAACAGTTCGATATCGCCATACAAGCCGCTATTGGATCCAAAATCATCTCTCGCGAAACCGTAAAGGCTCTGCGGAAAGATGTTACCGCCAAATGTTACGGAGGGGATATTTCACGAAAGCGGAAACTTCTCGAAAAGCAAAAAGCGGGAAAGAAACGAATGCGTCAAGTGGGAAATGTGGAAATTCCACAGCAGGCCTTTTTAGCGGTGCTAAAATTAGACAGCTAAACTCATTTCTTTGTAGCTTAGTACGCCCTTCGGGCGGATAGATCCGCGCGTCCAGAATCATATAGAATCTTGAAAAAGAGAAGTACGACTATGTCAGATAGGATTTCGGAGTTAGATGAAAAAATTGCCCTCGCAAAATTAGGCGGGGGTCAAAAACGAATCGACGCGCAACACTCAAAAGGCAAACTGACCGCGCGAGAAAGAATTCACTTCCTGATCGATGAAGGCACCTTTGAAGAAATTGGAATGTTGGTTACTCATCGATCAACGAATTTTGGTTTGGATAAACAGAAATTCTTAGGGGATGGCGTCGTAACAGGATACGGCCGCGTAAATGGTCGATTAACCTATGTTTTCGCACAAGATTTCACCGTACTAGGGGGATCGCTTGCGGAAGCACACGCGCAAAAGATTTGCCGAATAATGGACCTCGCGATGCAAAATGGGGCTCCTATCATCGGATTAAATGATTCAGGAGGCGCTCGAATTCAAGAAGGCGTTGTTTCCCTAGGTGGGTACGCGGATATATTCTTCAAGAATACCCGAGCAAGTGGAGTTATTCCTCAACTATCGGCAATTATGGGTCCTTGCGCAGGAGGGGCAGTATACAGTCCGGCACTGACAGATTTTATTCATATGGTCGAGGGTACGAGCTACATGTTTGTGACTGGGCCAAACGTGGTGAAGACCGTTACTCATGAGGAGGTAAGTTCTGAAGACTTAGGAGGGGCTTCGGCTCATGCTACAAAATCGGGCGTGGCTCAATTTACGGCACCCAATGAAATCGCGGTTATTCAGCAATTGAAGCAGTTGCTCAGCTATATTCCGCAAAATTGCGAAGAAGAACCACCTTCCCTTCCTTATGATTCCTCAGATGAATCAAGAGAAGTACTCAATTCAATTATTCCGGAGAACCCCAATCAACCCTACGATATAAAAGAGGTAATCCAAGGAGTTTGCGACGCAGATTCGTTCATGGAAGTCCATAAAGATTACGCTGAGAATATTGTTGTAGGGTTTGCTCGACTCGCGGGGAAAAGTATTGGAATTGTTGCAAACCAACCCGCATTTTTAGCGGGTGTGCTGAATATTGAAGCATCACAAAAAGCCGCGCGCTTCGTCCGATTCTGTGACAGCTTTAATATTCCTTTGCTTGTTTTTGAAGACGTTCCCGGATTTTTGCCAGGAACGGATCAAGAATGGAATGGAATTATTCTCCACGGAGCGAAATTACTGTACGCCTTTAGTGAAGCCACGGTTCCGCGCGTTACGGTAATTACGCGTAAAGCTTACGGAGGGGCATACGATGTGATGAATTCGAAACACATCGGAGCAGACATGAATTTTGCTTGGCCTACTGCGGAAATTGCAGTAATGGGTGCGAAGGGAGCTGCCGAAATTATATTTCGGAAAGAAATTTCAAGCGCAGAAGACCCAGCGGCAAAGCATGCAGAAAAAGAAGCTGAATACGCGGAATTATTTGCTCACCCATACAACGCTGCGGCAAGGGGTTATGTAGACGAGGTAATTAAGCCCGAAACAACGCGCCAAAAGCTCATTCGAGCTTTTGATATGCTCAAAAATAAAGTAGACGTTTTACCTAAAAAGAAGCACGGAAATATTCCGTTATAATGACAATAATATAACTTTAGTTTATGAAAAAATCAATCACTCTTTTCTCATTCGTAGCTGTGGCATTTAGCTTTATGGCTTTTGTATTCGCCGGTGATACGGGAACCAATCTGAGCATTGGTGACTCGCTGCCGAGCGCCAGTATTAAAATGACGAATATCGATGGGAGTCAAATAAACTTGCGCGAGGCTGCCGACAAAAATGGACTACTCGTTATTTTTTCTTGTAATACATGTCCGTTCGTTATCGAGTGGGAGGAAACATATCCTGGACTGGGCAAATTAGCGGCTTCTAATGACATCGGGATGGTGCTTGTTAACTCGAACGAGGCAAAGCGCGACGGTGACGATAGCATGTCAGAAATGAAAGCACATGCAGAAGAAATGGGATATAACACCGCGTATGTAGTGGATGAAAACCACGTGGTGGCCGATGCATTTGGCGCGAGAACGACTCCTCATGTCTTTTTATTCGACAATAATATGAAGCTCATTTACGAAGGTTCAATTGACGATCGTTTCGACAATAAAGAACGCGAGGTTACTTCTACCTATTTGGAAGATGCGATCAACAACTACGCTTCTGGAAACGCCATTGATCCGAATGACACGCAAAGTAAAGGCTGTAGCATAAAACGCGTTAAGTAAGACCAGTAAACTCCCCATTTGATGAACATACTTCTGCTAGGGTCTGGCGGGCGTGAACACGCGCTCGGCTGGAAAATGGCCCAAAGTCCATTGCTCACCCAATTATACATTGCTCCTGGAAATGGAGGGACGGCTGAGGTTGGTATGAACGTGGATTTAAATCCGAATGATTTCCCATCGGTGATTTCATTTATCCGCAGCCACGCGGTGGACGGCGTGGTTGTAGGTCCGGAAGACCCCCTTGTAAATGGCATTCGCGATGCTATCGAAAGCGAAGAGGATTTAAAGGATGTTTGGATGATCGGGCCGGGAAGGGCCGGAGCACAATTAGAGGGGTCCAAAGAGTTTGCGAAAGACTTTATGCAGCGGCATGCCATTCCAACGGCGCGCTATGGTACGTTTACCAAGGATAATATTTCAGAGGGGCACGACTTTCTCGATACCTTGGCGGCTCCTTTTGTTTTAAAAGCGGACGGCCTCGCGGCCGGAAAAGGGGTGCTCATTATTGATGATCGCGAAGAAGCAAAAAAGGAACTTACCTCCATGTTAAATGGGAAATTCGGAGCGGCCAGCGCCAAGGTGGTAATTGAAGAATTCCTTAAGGGGATCGAGCTCTCTGTTTTTGTAATTACTGATGGCACAAGCTATAAGGTACTTCCTTCTGCAAAAGACTATAAGCGGATTGGTGAAGGTGATGTTGGATTAAATACCGGAGGAATGGGTGCAATAAGTCCAGTGCCCTTCGCGGATGAAGCATTTTTAAGAAAAGTGGAAGACCGTATTGTGGCGCCCACTATTAATGGGTTAAATGCGGAAGAGATTCCCTTTTGCGGATTTCTTTTCATTGGATTAATGAATGTGAATGGCAATCCTTTTGTAATTGAATACAACGTGCGAATGGGCGATCCGGAAACAGAAGTGGTCATGCCGCGACTGAAAACAGATTTATTGAGTTTATTGCGCGCAGCAGGAACGAAACAACTGAGTGCGGAAAATCCCAAATTCAACTCGGAAACGGCCGTTACGGTAATGCTCGTAAGCGGGGGCTATCCGGAGGGATACGAAAAAGGGAAAGAAATTTCGGGATTAGAAAAGATAACTGAAAGTCGCATTTTCCATGCCGGAACGAAAAATGACAACGGTCAATTGGTTACAAACGGAGGACGCGTTTTGGCAATCACCTCGCTCGATGCCGAGCGGGAAGAAGCCTTGAATAAGTCATATAGATCTATTGATCAAATAATGTTTGATCAAATGAATTATCGAAAAGATATAGGATTCGATTTGCGTTGAACTTTTATTGCTCCCCTGCTCTTTTGAACTTGACCAGTTGGCCCATCCAGTAGAGAAAAGCAATAGAAACAACTCCGAGGAAGACCGCGTTTGCTGAATTTCCTAATAACGGGAATACTTCAAAGCTCGCTTGTAATAAGTCTCCTAGGGCGTACCAAAAATCAGTCATCTTGTTTTGTTTAAATCAGGCCAAAATTAAGTAAAAAAGCACAATGTTGCTGAACGTTTTTAGAAATCAACGACCCGCATCAAGCATAATTGTTTTGATACTCTTCCTTGTTTTTTGGTTGCCGGGGTGGTTTTTCAGACCTATTGTGATTTTGCCGGAAGGAGGGATGCCTTTATTTTTGTTTGTCAATCACTTGATTGGAAATTTCCCTTGGCTTTTAAAAATACTCTCGGCATTCGGCTTGCTTGCCAGCGCAATCATTTTTAACGGAGCCATTAATCGACAAGATTTCTTTAAAACAAGCAATAACCTAACGCTCTTTTTTATTGTTTTTTTGAGCTTTAGCTTGCCCGATATTGCTTCGGGTAGCCCAGCTCACTTTGCGCTTCCTTTTCTGTGCTTATCACTCGGTCAACTATTCAAGTTGTATTTCGATGAAGGCAGCCTCTTACTCATATTCAATGCGAGTTTGTACTTATCTATTGGGACCTTATTTTACGGACCCTTAATTACCTTCTTACCATTGCTACCAATAACGTTGGTAATTAATGGTAGGGCAGATTGGCGACACCTAACGGTTATTGCCCTTGGACTGATGGCACCGGTGCTTATTGTCGGCTCCTTGTGGATCTGGATTCCCGATTCGAGTTTCCCGGCGTACCTAACTATTCTAGATTCAGCGCGCTCTGGAAATATGGATCTCTTTGTCCCCGTGAGCGAAGTTCCGTTGATGATTTCTATTCTTATTGTTATGGTCATTAGCGGCGTTGAACTAAGCCTTAACCTGAATAAAAAGAGAGTGAGCAATAGGAAGAATTTCCTCCTTATGATTTGGGCTTCTATTTTTGGAATGTTGGGCTTTGTCTTGGCTCCAGCCAATCAATTGACCCACTTAGTCGTTTTAACCGTGCCGGTCGGACTCCTTCTCTCCAATTTTTTCTATTACATTCGTCAACCTCGGTTGGGAAACGTGGCGATTGTCCTGATTCTCATTTCCGCATTGATTTCCGTATTCACGCCCTAAAGTTTTTGATACCTTCGTTTTATGTCCAAAAAGAAGAAAGCTAGGGATATTGAAAAGCTGAAGGATCAGTTTTTTTCGAATGTAACCCATGAGTTTCGAACGCCGCTTACCCTGATACTCGGTCCAGTGGAGCAATTATTGCGCAATGAGTACGATCCGCAAACGCAACAGCGATTGCTCATGATCCAACGCAATGCTTTGCAATTGCAAAAACTCATTGACGAGCTTCTAGATATTAGTAAAATTGAAAATGAGAAGGTTTCTATGGCCGTTTTCAATGCAGATTTTGCTCGATTTGCTCACGATTTGTTCGAGTCATTTCGACCGATTGCCGAGGATAAGGCCCTGCGTTTGGTATGGGAAGGTCCGACTTCGGGTGTACTTGTTTTTTACGATGGAGCTAAGTGGAAAAAAGTACTTTATAACCTCATCTCAAATGCGATAAAATTCACCGATGGAGGGGGAACAGTAACGGCGCGATTTAAGGAAGAAGAGAATCAAATTTATTTCTCGATTACAGATACCGGTATTGGAATAGTAGAAAGCAAGATTCCCCATGTTTTCGATCGTTTTTATCAAGAAGACCCAACACATGTCCGTTTGTATCAAGGTACTGGAATAGGATTGGCATTGGTCAAGGAATTGGTAGAACTCAATAACGGGACTATTGAAGTAAGTAGTGTGAAATATCAAGGGTCCACGTTTACCGTTCGTTTCCCCGCCTATCGGCGAGAAAATCAACTACCACCCAATTGGCCGGTAATCCCGCCGGAGGCGGATTTAATTAATTCGAACAACGAAACACAGAGACAAAGCAGCGATGTGTACCCAATTGTAGATACACAGACTAAAGAGGGTGGACATCCGGTAGTTTTGGTCGTCGAAGACAACAATGAAATGCGGCCGTTTATTAAATCTATTTTGAGCGATGAATATGAAGTAATTACAGCCCAAAATGGAGAGGAAGGACTTCAAATGGCCTTGGAGCAAGTGCCGGACCTAGTCTTGAGTGATGTAAACATGCCTAAACTCGACGGATTTGAAATGCTCCAGCTTCTGCGAAAAGAAGAGGTAGCGAGCCATATCCCGGTTGTTTTTCTCACCGCTCGTGACAGCGAAATAGATCGTATTCAAGGGCGCCAGGAAGGAGCGGAATCCTATATAACCAAGCCTTTTAACAGTGACGAATTATTGCTCGTAGTAAAAAATATGCTCACGCATCGCGATCGCCTTTTCGATTATTTTAAGACACAGTATGTTTTTGAAGAAGTGAATGGGAGTAAACCGCTTTCCAGAGAAGAGAGCTTTTTACTTCGAATTCAGAAAACGGTGGACGCGTCTATGGACGATCCCTTATTTAGCGTTGAAACGCTCAGTAAGGAGCTGTTCATGAGTAGGACGCAAGTGCACCGAAAATTGAAAGCACTGACAAATACAAGTACGAGTATTTATGTGCGCAATTACAAACTTGAAAAGGCGCGGAAAATGATCCTTGAGAGCGACGACAGCATTACCGAAATAGCGTATAGACACGGGTTTAGTAGTCCGGCCTATTTCAGCAAATGCTTCAGCGATTATTTTGGGGAATCACCTTCCGGAATCAAAGGGCAAGGAAAATCTAAATGAAAAAAATTCTCTTCATTTTCTTGTTCACTTATGCGGCGGGTCTTGCGGCTCAGCCGGTTTTATCTGTTCCCAATCTGGAAGACCCGAAGGCCGATCTGTCCATTAAGGAGTACTTTACTATTTGGAAAGATACTACCGGAAAAATGGAAGCGCGAGATGTCTGGATCCGCGAAAGGAGCTCCTTTATTCCCTTTTCTGATTTTGAATGGGACGTGCCACTCGATGGAATTTATTGGGCCTTTCTAAAGTACGAACCGGACGCAGAGATTAATCCGTATATCACATTCAATGGTTCTCAGGCGTACTTGTATCTCAGAAATGATATTGGAAACATCGTCGAATATCGAGGGCCTACTACGGAGCGTTTGAAAGCTCGCAGATCGGGATCTTTTGAAACAGATGTTCCGGTTATTCAATTGAAAGGATTTCCAAATACATCCCAATTTCTTCTCTTCAAGATTTCTTTTAAGGCGTCGGAGAAAATGGAAGTGCTCAATGCGAAATACAGCACGCAATCCTTTGAAATGCTCGATTTAATTGCAGGGCAGCAAAGCGCGTATTATGCTTTTGTCGGGATTTTAATCGCCTTTTTTCTGTACAATATCTTTTTTCTTGTGGTCACCCGAGAAAGTTCGAATGTATTTTTTCTGGTGTATGTTTTTGCGGCCATATTATTATTATATCAGCTTTTTCAGACCGATGTATTGTTTCAATCTGTGGAAGGGAAATTCGTATGGTCGGCAGTTTTGAACCGATTCTTAATCTTAGTACTCGTGATTAGCTTTGGTTCTTTCACAACCACATACATGAATTTGAAAAAAGAAGCGCCTCAAATACGGCAGGTAATTTTAGGGTTATTGGGCGTGTTCGTTTTGAACTTTGTTTTTTGGTTTATCGAACCGCGGTATGAAGAAACAACCCGGAATTTTAATGTGCTGATTTCTTTGGTTTTGTTTTTCTGTGCCGCTCTTGCCGCAACCCGCATTTACTTTAAAGGCGTTAAACACCTGAGGTACGTAATGTTCAGTTTTGTGGTTCTTTTTATTTGCCTGTGCTTATTTGGCCTCGATTTTTTCGGAGCTATTGAAACCAACTTCAATTTTTTCTTCACGGGTATCACGGCGCAAATTTTTCTTTTCAGCTTGAGTTTTGCCGATCGTTTTAATCTAGAGAAGGCAAAAAGACTTGATGTTTTATCCGAGCAAAATGTTTTGCTTGAAAACCGTGTACTTGAAAGGACCCGAGAAATTCAAGAAGAACAAGAAAAGTCTGAAAAACTACTGCTCAATATTCTCCCGAAGAAAACGGCGGAAGAATTAAAGTCCGAAGGAAAGGCCTTGGCTCATTTATATTCAAATTGCACAGTACTCTTCTCTGATTTTGTAGACTTCACTAAAATTTCTGAAAAACTTGAGCCTCAAAAATTAGTTGATTTAATCGATGAATGTTTTAGTGGTTTTGATCAAATTGTAGACAATTATCCTATTGAGAAGATAAAAACGATTGGAGACGCCTATATGTGCGTTAGTGGATTGCCGGAGTCTAATAGTAATCACGCACAAGTAATGGTATCAGCGGCATTGGATATGGCTGAATTTTTGCGAGATCTTCGGCGCGATCGAGAAGCAAAAGGTCTGCCTTTTTTTGAGGGTCGTTTTGGATTGTCAAGCGGTTCTGTGGTAGCCGGTGTAGTCGGAACTAAGAAGTTCCAGTACGATATTTGGAGCGACACGGTAAATACGGCCGCTCGAATGGAACAGAACTCTAGGAGAGGGGCAGTAAATATTTCGGAAACGACCTACCAACTTGTAAAAGGATTGAACGCGTTGGAATTTGAAACAAGAGGTTCAATAAAGGTCAAGAATAAAGGCCAAATGAGTATGTACTTCGTAACACGGGGTTCACAATGATATAAGACTTTGCAACAATTGTATATGTAACTGTTTCGTAATTGTTACATTTTTACCTGGTAATTGGATTTATGGCGAAATACGATATGGCGAAGAAAAAAATATTGAGGTTTCTGGAAGAGAATCTTCCTGGGGACCTGCGATATCATGGAATTGAACATACAAGGGATGTGCTCAACGTTTCATTGGCATTGGCAAAGGAATATGATCTTGATGAAGAAGAAGTGAAAGTATTGTCGACGGCAGCCTTGTTGCATGACAGCGGCTTTGTTTATACGTACCAAGGCCATGAAGAGGCCAGTTGTAAAATTGCCCGTGAATTACTTCCAGAATTTGATTTTAGTGAGCAACAAATCGAAACGATTTGTGGTTTAATAATGGCAACTCAGGTACCGCAAAAACCGGTGACGAAACTGCAAAGAATTCTTTGTGATGCCGACTTGGATTACTTGGGAAGACCAGATTTCGAAGAAACGGGTAATCGCCTATTTGAAGAGTTTAAATCTCGGGAGATCGTAGCCAATGAACGCGATTGGAATGAATTGCAAGTGCGGTTTCTCACGGCCCATGAATACCACACTGATTACTCTAAGAATAACCGAGAAAACATAAAGCAAGCGCATCTTAAAGAGGTCAAAGAGATTGTTGCAGGCTATAAAGACTAGTTCTATATTTGACCCAACAATCTACTTGTCATGAAAAAAACCACTCTAGTTGTCCCGACTGATTTTTCAGTTGTTGCAGATACTGCACTCAATCACGCTTTGTACATCGCCCGTCCAATGGACGGAAAAGTAGTGCTTTTGCACATACTCAAATCTGATCAAGAACGCGGATCAGCAGAAGAGAAACTCAACGCCTTAGCTGCGAAAGCCTCCGACGAATCGGGCGTTGAAGTGGAATACATGATGCAAACGGGGAGTATTTTCGATGACATTGGAAATGTGGCTTCCAGTTTAGAAGCGAAGCTCATTTTAATGGGGACGCATGGAATGAAAGGATGGCAATTTTTAACGGGGAGTAATGCGCTTCGAGTCATCAAAGATAGTTCTACGCCTTTTATAGTGGTTCAAGATAAAGGGATTAATGAAGGCGGATACGACGTGATTGTTCTTCCAATTGACTTGTCAAAAGAAGAGAAGCAAAAACTTAAATCCGCCGTTGAGATTGCTAAATTTTTCGAAAGTAAGGTGTACATCGTTTCTCCAGATCATTCAGATGAATTTTTGAAAAATCAGCAAACAAGAAACATGCAATACGCTGAAAACTTCCTTCGTGAGGAGGGTGTTGATTTTGAAAGCCAAACACTAGATGATTCAAATGCTTTCGAGGAAGAAGTGGTAAAGTTTGCAAACTACGTAAATGCGGATTTAATTTCTATTATCAATCATGAAGACGCCGTTGGGGCGCTATTTGGAAGCTCGTTTGAACAGCATTTGATTACGAACAAAGAGAAAATTCCAGTAATGGTTATTAACCCGAAGAATATTACCACCCTTGGAGGTGTTATTGGGACCTAATCAACCTTGAAATTATAGTATCTTTGCCGAGAATTCGTTCTCGGCATTTTTTTTTAATACTATTTGATTATGAAGTTCGGTGTTGTCATTTTCCCAGGTTCTAATTGTGATCAAGACATGATCTATGTCTTGAAAAGCCTTGGTCACGAAGTTGTTGAGTTATGGCATAAAGATCACGATTTGCAGGGTGCGGAATTCATTATGTTGCCGGGCGGTTTTAGCTACGGTGATTACCTTCGCTCAGGTGCTATTGCTCGTTTTTCTCCTATTATGAATGAAGTTATTGCCTTTGCATCTAAGGGAGGCTTCGTAATGGGGGTTTGTAATGGATTCCAGGTTTTGTGTGAGGCGGGTTTACTCCCAGGTACTTTGATGCATAATCCGAATCATAAATTTATTTGCAAGAACATATTCATAAAGCCACAAAGTGGAACGGCGCTTCCATCGGCTGAATTGAAAGCTTCAGATGTACTTGAGATTCCGATTGCGCACGGTGAAGGAAACTATTACGCCAGCCCTGAACTACTCAAGGAACTTAATGAAAATGATCAGGTGATGTTCCGGTATTGTGAAGCCGACGGATCCGTTTCTCCGGCCAGCAATCCTAACGGATCGATGGAAAACATCGCAGGCGTTTGTAACGCTGAAAAGAATGTCTTCGGAATGATGCCACACCCAGAAAGAGCGGCCGATGTGAATTTGGGTAATACAGATGGGCGAAGAATTTTCGAATCCATTTTAAGTGGAATCCTCGAAGAGGCCTAATTACCTGAAGTAATTCATAAGATCTATTTCGTGCCATGCGCTATCCGGAATCATGGCAGATATATCGTGACCTTCTTTCAAGGCCTTTCGAATAAAGCTACTTGAAAGTTCCATAAGCGGTGCATTTATTTCGTGCACTTCCAAGCGCTCTTTTATAGAATCATCAATGGGAAAACCGGGACGTGGATAAACGTATACCGGGAATTCTTTCATGAGGTATTCGGCGTTTTTCCATTTCGGAAAGTGAATTAAATTATCGCTCCCCATAATGAGGCAAAAAGCATGATCACTGTGCTTTTCTCTTAAATGCGCCAGTGTATCAGCAGTGAAACTGGGCTGAGGTAGGTCGAATTCTACATCGCTTACTCTGATATTTGGATGCTTTTCTACGGCGAGTTGAGCTAAATGAAAACGCGCACGTTCATCGAGCAGATTTGCTTTCTTTTTGAATGGATTATGCGGTGAAACCACCATCCAAACTTCATCTAAATCAGAAAAAGAAGCCATGTATTGGGCAATGACTACGTGCCCAACGTGGATCGGGTTAAAGCTTCCGAAATACAATCCTACTTTTTTCATGAATTCAGGAAAGCGCGAACTTGATTTTCAATTTCATTTAAGGCCAAATCAAGATCGTCATTGATGATGACGAAATCGAATTTTTCTTTAAAGCCCATTTCGTATTCGGCTCTTGCTAAACGTTTGGCGATTTGCTCCTCATTCTCCGTTCCACGACCCCTTAATCGGGCCGCTAGGACCTCCTTATTGGGCGCCTGAATAAAAAACGAACAAGCCTCATCTCCGAAGTACTCTTTTAAATTTACTCCTCCCACAACGTCGATATCAAAAAGAACTGTTTTGCCGAGCGCGTGCAAACGATCCACCTCGCTTTTTAGCGTTCCATAGTGCGTGCCTGCGTACACTTCTTCCCATTCCAGTAGCGCTTCTTCCTGAATCTTTTGCTGAAACTCTTCGTTCGATAAAAAGTAGTAATCGACTCCGTGCCTTTCTTGGCCTCGCGGCAACCTACTTGTCGCGGAAATAGAGAAGGCCAATTGTCCGGGCATTTTTTCTAGAAGTGCGCGCACCAAAGTGGTTTTACCCGATCCTGAGGGTGCTGAAAAAATAAGTGCCTTTGCCTTCATTATAGAACGTTTAGGACCTGCTCTTTAATTCTCTCCAAATCGTCTTTCATTTGAACCACGTGTTTTTGAATGTCGGCATGATTCGCTTTTGACCCAATAGTATTTATTTCTCTCCCCATTTCCTGAGCAATGAAACCCAGTTTTTTTCCCTGACTTTCTTCCTCATCCAAGATGTTCAAGAAGTAACTGCAGTGCTTTCTCAAGCGTACTTTTTCTTCGTTGATATCGAATTTTTCGAGGTAGTAGATTAATTCTTGCTCGAATCGGTTTGAATCGAGTTTGTCTTTCAATTCCTCGAGCTGCTTCATGAGGCGTTCTTTAACGCCTTCTAGTCGCTGTTCTTCTAAAGGTTCAATCGCCTTCAAATTATCGGAAATAGAAGCGACATTGGCCCTTAAGTCTTTTTCCATAGCCTGCCCTTCAGCAAGCCGGTGCTCATTTATTTTGAGAAGGCCTTGGTCCAAAACACTTAAAAGCGCTGTACCGAGCTCTTTGCTCAATTCTTCGCGCTGACTCTGTAGTATTTCGGGAAAACGAAGAATGGATGGAAGTAGGTCGGCTCCATCTCCTAATTCTACACTGAGTTCTTTTAGCTGTTTGTGATAGGAGCGAATCAAATCCGAGTTCAATTGATTCGAACTCTCTCCGCTTTCTGATTCAAGATAAACACTTAAATCGACCTTCCCTCGCTTTAGGCTCGCCGAAGCTCGATTTCGGATATCCGATTCTTTTTCCCTGAAGATTTGTGGTAATCGCGTATTCAGATCGAGCGATTTACTGTTCAGCGATCGAATTTCAATCGTTATTTTTTTGGAGCCGTGCTGGCCGGTGGCTTTTCCAAAGCCGGTCATTGAGATTACCATATACTGGGTTTTGGTCGGTGTAAAGGTACGAAATCAGCAGGTGTATGAGCGCCTAGCGGCGCGATACCAAATATACACCGGTAAAGATCAAAGCTCCCGAACCAACCATGATGGGAGTTAGTCGATCGCTTCCGACCGCGAGGGCGAATAGAGTAGCGAGCAATGGCTGCAGATAGATGTAGATGCTCACTACCGAGGGGTTCACCGATTTAAGGGCGAAGGTATTCAGTAAATAGGCCAAGAAGGTAGTTCCTAAAACCACAAACGCGGTACTCCACAATATGGCGGTCGGCATGGTGGTCCATGAAATCGCATGGAAGTCCGTCCACCCGAAGGGTGTGACGAAAAGAAGCCCGAACGTGAAGACCCACTTAATTACCGTGAGCGGCTGATACCGCTGCATTAAAGGTTTCACAATTACGAGATAAATACCGTAACTACTGGCATTTAGAAAAACGAGTAAATTCCCGAGGTGTTGATCGTCGCCGAGCAATTGAATGCCCCCTCCACTATTGTAAGTAATCAGTGTAATCGCACCCGTTGCACCGAGAATGATTCCGATTATTTTGATCCAGGTGATTCGCTCCCGAATAATGAGCGCTGACATCAATAAAACAAGCATGGGCGTGCTCGTCATGATTATGGCGGCATTAATTGGAGAAGTCAAATTGAGCCCTTCAAAAAAGAGCATTTGATTCAAGGCAACGCCGAACAAACCACAAATAACGAGTCGAGGAAAATCGGATCGTTGGATTTTTTCGTTCGGGAACCAGCGACTCACCAGCCAAAACAAGGTGACTGCGCCACTAACGCGCAGGAGAATAAAGCCTAGCGGCTCGATATATCCCGGCATTACATCTTTTGCCACGGTATAGTTGATACCGTAAATGAGGTTTACAATGAAGAGGGCTATATGTGCTCGGTACTGTTTAGGCACTTAAAGCATGCTGTGCGGCAAGCGCCGTTTTGGCTGAATTCCCAACAAATATTTGATCACCCACAAGTACCACCGGTCTTTTCAAGAAAGTGTATTCCTTCAATAAGTATTCGCGGTAGTCTTTTTCCGAAAGCTCTTTCTCATTTAAGCCCCAGCCTCTATATTTCATAGCTCGTCGACTGAACAACGCTTCGTATCCGCCCGCGAGGGCGGCCATGTGTTCCACTTCCGATTCGGTGAGCGGACGCGACTTAATATCGATCATTTCGACATCTGAACCGGGATTCCAATTAGAGATTAATCGCTTGCAGGTGCTGCATGTAGATAGGTAATAGATCTTTTTCATGTGCGCTTTTGTTGGAGTCACAAAGGTAGGTCATTTTCATACCTTTGCACCGTTAAACGGAATAGAACACGCATTGAAATTCGCTACAAAAGTCATTCACGCCGGGGTGGAACCAGATGAAACGACCGGGGCCGTAATGACACCTATTTATCAAACCACTACGTATATCCAGGCGAGCCCTGGAGACCACAAAGGATTTGAATATTCGCGAACGCAAAATCCGACCCGCCAAGCTTTGGAACGGAATTTAGCGGCGATTGAAAATGGGAAGCACGGATTGGCTTTTTCGAGTGGATTAGCAGCTATAGATGCGGTAATGAAGTTGCTTTCTCCGGGCGATGAAGTCATTGCCACAAACGACTTATACGGAGGAACCTACCGGATTTTCACGAAGATATTCGAGAAATATGGAATCGTATTTCACTTCGTACCGATGGGGGAACTTTCTGAAGTAGCCTCTAAGGTAAATGAGCATACCAAGCTTATTTGGACAGAAACGCCCACGAACCCAATGATGAGCGTGGTCGATATCGCTGGATTGGCGAAAATTGCTCAATCGGCAAAGGCCCTTTTAGCCGTGGACAACACCTTTGCAACCCCTTATTTGCAAAACCCACTTGATCTTGGGGCCGACATTGTTATGCATTCCGTAACGAAGTACTTGGGCGGACACAGCGATGTGGTCATGGGTGCTCTGATTGTCAATGACACACCATTGAACGATCGTTTGGCATTTATTCAGAATAGTTCGGGTGCTGTTCCTGGCCCACAAGATGCCTTCTTGGTTCTTCGCGGAATCAAAACACTCCACTTGCGCGTTCAACGCCATTGCGAAAACGGAGAAAAAATTGCCCGCTTCCTAAAAACCCAAGACTCGGTAGAGAACGTATACTGGCCAGGGTTTGAAGATCATCCAAATCACGAAATTGCCAAACAGCAAATGCGCGGTTTTGGTGGAATGGTATCGTTCAGTATGAAAGGAAATCGCTTGGAAGATGCAGTGAAGCTCGTTTCTTCAACGCGCTTATTTACTCTGGCAGAATCATTGGGCGGAGTAGAAAGTTTAATTGGTCATCCGGCCAGCATGACGCACGCGGCGATTCCCAAAGAAGATCGTGAAAAAACAGGCGTTGTAGATTCGTTGATTCGTTTGAGTGTGGGTATTGAAGATGCCGACGACTTAATCGAGGACCTAGAAAGAGCATTTGCTCAACTTTAATAAAGTGATCACCTACTAAAGGCACTGAATTATGAATGAACATAGATTTGCCGTTGTCGGACTCGGGTATTTTGGCTCGGCCATTGCTCGTATTTTATCGAAACGCGGGGCCGAAGTATTGGCTATTGACTCATCGGAAGAGCGCGTCGAAGCAATCAAAAACGAAGTGGCGCACGCCGTCGTAATGGATGCAACGGATCGTCGTGGACTCGAGCTTCAAGGGGTGTCCGATTTAGATGCTGTTGTAGTAGCGATCGGTGAAAACTTTGAAGGACTCTTGCTCTGTACTTTTACATTGCAGGAAATGGGCGTCAAGAGAATTATTGCACGTGCTTCGGGACCAAATCAGCATCAAATTCTCGAGAAAATGGGGATCGATGAAATTCTTTCTCCAGAAATGGAAGTTGGGGGCAGCGTTGCTGAAAACCTGCTTAATCCGAACGTATTGATGTGTATGCAGCTTCCCGACGACTTTGAAATTGTGGAAGTGAAGCCCCCACGCCAAGTAGCGAACCGCACGCTAGCCGATATTGGCCTAAGAAAGAAGTACCGCCTGAATTTAGTAACGCTGCTGCGTGAAGAAAAAGTGATTCGCAAAGGTGAAACCCGATGCGAACAGCATATTTTAGGGGTTCCTACTTCTGAAACGGTCATTCATTCTACAGACACTTTGGTGCTCTTCGGATTAACAAAGAACATTGAGAAGTTCATCGAAATCAATCGATAGAACCCTCTTTCTTTTTCTTCATTTCTCTTCTTTTTTTAACTCCGTAGGCCGCACCTGCGGCAATTAGCGCACCGATACCGCCATCAATGGGAACTCCGGGTGGATTCGGATTTGCGGGTTGACCAATGGAGTAAAGCGAAAGAAGTATCATTACTAAAAAGGTGATGCCGGAAAGAAGGTGATGTGATTTCATCATTTTTGAATTTTAAGGATTGTAGTTCGTTGTTTGGAGTCTTGTAGATGCACGAAGTTGGATCTGGCCGATAGGCCGAACTTGGGAATTTGATTGGCCGTTTTACCACTGTTCAAGACCTTTTGCCCAAGGATGTTATACACGGTATACCGAAGAAATTGTGGAACTCCGTTGAGTCCGAAGCGATATAAAAGTAGATTCCGCGCGCTAAAGAATCAGCCGGAAAATTATATTCTTCCCCATCCGAGCCTCCGCCGTTATTGGCCGATCCTATTCCGTACATGCTGAGGTCGGGAATGGCAGAAAGTGAGAATAATTCAATGCCTTTCGGCCGTCCGCCCGCTAGGGGGCCGTCAAAAACAGAAGTAATGATCAGCGACTGGCTGAACCCCCAGTAGGCGCAAACGACAAAAGTGATCGCCAAAAGTATTTTATCCGGGGATGGCGGGATGATTGGAGAATAGCAGGCATTCATAGGACGCGCAGATTGGGTTGAAAGCCGAAGATTAGAAGAGGTGGGGACAACCTTCGGATATGAAGGCCGGAGCGATCAGATATGATCTTATTTAGTCTGTGTTCGGTGTCCGTTACCCGCAAAAGAATTAAAAACCCCCGCGGTCAATTGACGCGTCCCGGATGCAAACTTGCCGCACACGACAACGGCGCGAGGATTTGCACGCAAGGTAGATTGTTGAGGGGTCTTAAACTTACCCTTAGGGTCGATGGCTAACCCACTCTTTATCTGTACCTTTGCACAAAATCTGAGCACACATGGATCGTCCCAAAAAGAACCGCCGACCGGCAGGCAATCGTGACCAACGACCTTCGTCGAAAAAACCAAAAGACTTTATTTCTCGCGGAAAACGCGTCTCCGATGAAAAGGAAGGCGAGAAAAAAAACCGCAAACCCGCTGGCGCCGGCCGTAAAGGTCCGGCCGGCAAATCGACCGGAAAACCAACGGGTAAATCGAGCTTCGACGCACGGGGAAAGAAACCGTATGCGAAGAAAGGAGCGGCACCAAAGCCTGCTGGAGAAACCAGTAAAAGAGCGGGTCGTCGTCCGCCAAGCGCCGGTCGCCGGGCATCTGAATCGAAGATTGGCGAAATGCGCTTGAACAAATACTTGGCACACGCCGGGGTCGCATCGCGCCGTGAGGCAGATACACTAATTGAAACGGGACTCGTAAAAGTGAATGGAAAAGTAGTGACCGAAATGGGCTACAAAGTACAAGACGGCGACGATGTGCGCTACAACGATTCGCGGATTTCTCCCGAAAAAAAAGTGTACGTCCTACTCAATAAACCGAAGGATTTTATCACCACAGTCGATGATCCACAGAACCGAAAAACGGTCATGGGACTCGTCCAAAATGCCTGTCCAGAACGAATTTACCCCGTGGGCCGACTCGATCGAATGACCACTGGACTTCTAATGTTTACCAATGACGGCGAACTGGCAAAGCGATTAACGCACCCGAGTTATCAAGTGCGTAAAGTGTATCACGTCGAGTTGGATCAGTCATTGAAATCGAATCATTTCGATGATATAAAACGCGGACTAACGCTTGACGATGGGCTGATTAACGTCGACAAAGTGAGCTACATCGAAGGGGCTACCAAAAAGGAAATCGGAATCGAAATCCACAGCGGGCGCAACCGAATCGTACGTCGAATTTTTGAGCATTTAGGTTACAAAGTGATACGGCTCGATCGTGTTGTTTTTGCCGGACTCACCAAGCGAAACTTAAAACGCGGGCAGTGGCGTTACCTGAGCAAAGAAGAATTGCAACAGATGGCCATGATGGGGAAAGCAAAATGATCACAGCTATTTATCATATTTCGACCAGATTTCCGTTGTAGGGTATATTCCGCTCGTTGATGCGCTTTTTAAAAAAAATTCTCCGCATTCTGATGGTCCTTGTCGTTCTCGCCCTCTCGGGCGGATGGATACTGACGTCCTTTTACGGCGATGCGATCGTTCAGCGAATTACCCAAGCACTCAACAACGAGTTGCGCACCGAAGTAACCGTTGAAAAAATTGACCTTACCCTTTGGCGACAATTCCCCAATGTCGCCTTGCGATTCCATAACGTTTTTATTCCTGTACCTGAAAGTAAGGACACCTTACTCGCAGTGGAAAACCTCTACCTGGAAGTGAATTTATGGAGTCTTTACAAGGAGGAATACAACATCGATGGGCTTTCGCTCGATGAAGGGGTTCTTTATTTAGACCGCGATAAATGGGGCCGACCGAACTACCTAATTTGGAAAGAACGGGAATCGACGGAATCTTCTGCCGAGTTCAATCTCGACCTTTCCAAAGTGGCACTTTCCAATATGCACGTTCGATTCAATGACGAAAAGAACGACATTAATATTGATGGGAAAGAGATAAATGCTCAGGTGTCAGGAGCTTTTTCATCGGCTTCCTTTACCCTGAATTCTAAAGGAAAGGCCCATTTTAAGAGTGCCAAGTTTGGCTCAACAGAATTACCGGCCAGCTTGCCCGCGAATTGGAAACTAGAACTCGATGTACGCGGCGATACCGTAGCTATTTCCAATGCTTCACTCAATTTGGACGGACTCCCATTTTCGGGTAACGGAGGCTACAGGCCCGATTATATCGACTTGTATTTAACGGGTGATGATTTGTCGCTTGCTCATTTGCTGGAGCGCTTACCTAAAGGAACGGCCGATCAGTATTCCCGCTTTGATGCAACAGGTAAACTCCATTTTCGAGCGCATATAATGGGCGATCCGAAAAAACGGCCGAGGATTTATGCGGACTTCCATTTAAACAATGGAACACTCAAAGATCCCGGGACAAGTCAAATTTTGGAGCAACTAGAAATCGAAGGCCGCTACGACAATGCCGCGGGAAATCTGCGCAATACACTTATTGAATTATCCGAATTTAGCGGAGTAGCACAAAACTCCTCTTTCGCGGGAAGCTTTAGTATGACGGATCTCAAAACACCGTTGGTTATTGCCAAACTCAATGCCAAACTCGATTTAGGTCAAATCAGTGCTTTTTTACCACCAACCATTAGTAACGAACTCTCTGGATTCGCAAACATCAATGTTTCTTTTGAAAATCGATTTTACGATATAAATGAAATAAGTGAGCGCGACCTAGTTCACGCAAAAATGAACGGGAAACTCAACGTGGAGAATATGCGCATGGTTACCAATGCGCTCATGTACCCTATTGATCAGGTCTCTGGACTCTTTTCATTCACCAACCGCGATTTGCAAATAGAGTATTGCCGCGGAGTGGTAGCCGATAGCGACTTTAGTGTGGAGGGGTATTTCCGGAATACACTTGCCTATGCGCTCATTCCGGGCGAACCGGTTTCTCTGGAGGCCACCTTTGTTTCGAATCAATTGCTTTTAGACCAACTCATTTCTAATTCGGAAGAAGAGTCGGAATACGCCCTTGAATTATCGCCACGGGTATCTTACGACCTGCGTTTGGACGTTAAGAAGTTGGTTTTTGAAAAATTCTCGGCGAAAAACGTAATTGGAAGAGTGGTTCAGAAAGCTGGAGTCTTAAGCGCCAAACCAATAAAATTTGATGCGGTAGACGGTTCGTTTGACGGACAATTGAGTATTGACGGACGTAAAAAGGAAGAGCTGGAAGTAACTGTTAGGGCTACCGTTAGTGATTTAGACGTAAAAAGGCTTTTCTACGAGTGCAACGATTTCGGCCAAACAACGCTTGTTTCTGACAACCTCTCGGGAAGAGTAACCGCAAACGTGCATTTTAAATCGTACTGGACTCCCACCTTGGAAACAGATCTTGATAAACTCTATACGCTCGCACAAGTAGAGATTCGCAATGGGCAGTTGATTCAATTTCAACCCTTAAACGCTTTGGCAGACTATGTTGAGGTGGAAGAGTTGAATCGCATTAAGTTCAAGACCTTGAGCAACCGAATTGAAATAGCAAACAGAAGAATTAGTATTCCTGATATGCAGATATCTTCGAGCGCGCTCGATTTTGCGGGAAGCGGTAATCATGGTTTCGACAACGAAATTGACTACCGAATTCGAATGCAACTGAGCGATGTGCTTTTCAAAAAACAGCAGAAAGAGAATCCCGATCTCGACGAGCACTATGTTTTCGAGGAATCAAATGCCGGGCCTTTGCTTTTCCTTCATATGACGGGCAACGTTTATGACCCAATCATTGAATACGATTCTCAATCGGCCCGTAAAAATGTGGTCCAAGAGTTTAAAAATGAAGGTCAAGAAATAAAACAAGCCTTTCAAGAGGAATTCCGACCCGATACTACTATTGATAGAACGGAAGAAGAGCCCGATTTCGTGATTGAATGGAATGAAGAAGAACCCGATACGAGTTGGTCGCCCAATTTTTACGACTTTTAGAGCATGTCGCGCAATATATACGCTGAAAAAAATCGTTGGAAATGGGTACTGTTTGTCTTTGCCCTAGGCATTGGAGCAGTAACCATGTGGTATACGAACAATTTCGTTCGGAAGCTACGCGAGGTAGAACGTCAAAAGGTTAGGCTTTGGGCAGAAGCATCGGGTCTCTTAGCGGATGTTGGTGATAACGATCAATACCTCGGCTTTGTGTTTCAAGTAATTCGCGATAATAAAACGGTCCCGGTAATTTTAACCGATGGGGACGGGAACATCAATGGTTGGAACAACCTCGATTCCACCAAAGTAAATCGCCCCGGATTTTTAGAGGAAGAGCTGGCCGAAATGGCGGAGCAGCGACCCCCCATTGAAATTGAATATATAGAAGGAGAGCGGGTTTATATTTATTATAAAGATTCCCTGTTACTTACCCAGCTTCAGTGGTATCCCTTGGTCATTTTAGCCGTGATGACCCTCTTTATTTTAATCGCTTATTACGCTTTTAGTACTTCCAGAAGATTAGAGCAGAATAGAGTTTGGGCGGGTATGGCCCGAGAAACCGCACATCAAATTGGAACGCCATTGAGCTCGCTTATGGGGTGGGTCGAAATACTGCGCACGCAGCATGTAGAAGAGGAAATGCTGGGCGAAATGGAAAAAGATATCGACCGACTCAATATCATTACCGACCGGTTTTCGAAAATTGGCTCAATGCCCACGATTAAGCCCGAAGATATAGTGGCGGTGACCGAAAACGCCATGCAATATTTAAAGGCGCGCTCGGGTCGAAAAATCAACTTCGCTTTCCAAACGCCGGAGATTCAAGGGCCCGTTTTTGTTCCCTTAAATGTGCCATTATACGAATGGGTTATTGAGAATTTAATCCGCAATGCCATTGATGCTATGTCCGGTCAGGGCGATATCAGCGTTTGCGTTCAAGAGAAGGGAAATCAGATCCATGTGGAGGTGGCCGATACAGGAAAGGGAATTAAAAGTACCCAATGGAAAACTATTTTTCGACCGGGCTTTACCACGAAGAAAAGAGGCTGGGGTCTAGGATTATCATTGGCACGTCGAATTATTGTTGAGTACCACGGCGGAAAAATTTTCATCGTTCGAAGTGAAAAAGATAAAGGCACTACTTTCCGAGTCACTCTTAATAAATAATGGCGGCGCTTTATCTGCATATTCCATTTTGTCGTCAGGCTTGTCATTACTGCGATTTTCATTTTAGTACGACACTGAAAAGAGTTCCAGAAATGGTCGATGCGTTAATTTTGGAATTGCGCCTGCGGCGCGATGAAATCACCGAGCCCATACGAACCGTATATTTTGGAGGTGGAACCCCTTCCATGCTGAGTACCGACCAGCTCGATCGAATTTTCACTGAAATTGAATCGAACTACACTTTGGCCGATCACGTAGAATGGACACTTGAAGCGAATCCCGATGATCTGTCTATGGCCCGATTGACCCATCTGGCCGCAGGCCGAGTAAATCGACTTTCGATCGGAATTCAAGCGTTTGAAGATCGTTTTTTAACGGCCATGAATAGAAGCCATACCGCCGATCAAGCACTGCGTGTGATCCAAGATGCGCGCTCCTTCGGATTTCAAGATTTGACGGCAGATTTAATTTACGGACAGCCCAATATGTCCCTGGCCGATTGGAAAAAGCAAGTACAGCAATTACTCGATTTTCAATTGCCTCATTTTTCGAGTTATGCCTTAACGGTAGAGCCTCGAACAGCTTTGGCGCGCCAGGTGGAAACTGGGCAGGTCTCAATGCCCGATGACGACCTCATTGAAGCCCAGTTTCATTTTTTGCACGAGGCAGCTGAAAACGCTGGATACGAGCATTACGAGGTATCGAATTTCGCAATGCCCGGTCATCACTCTAAACACAATTCGAGCTATTGGGAAGGTATTTCGTACCTCGGAATCGGACCCAGTGCTCATTCCTATCTAAAAGGGGAACGGCGTTGGAATGTATCGAATAATGCGCGGTACATTCAGTCGCTAAACGAAGGAAAATTGTTTTGGGAATCGGAATCGTTGAGCGAAGCAGATCGTTACAATGAGTGGGTGATGACGGGTCTCCGCCTAGCGGCCGGACTCAACCCCGAAGAGCTAAATTCATTCGACGCAAAGTTCAAAAGCCACTTCGAAAAGGAAGTCCAAATACTTGTAAGCAAAAACCAACTTGAACCCGTGAATGGGCGAGTAGCGATCCCAGCAAATCAACGATTTTTGTCCGATGGCATTGCCAGTGAGCTCTTCTGGACTTAAGGAGAAGTTGGATACCTTTATCTTTTCACCGTAATTTTTTTGCAATCGCAATTTCCGAATCCCATACAGTTAATACCGACCGCGAGTCGATTCGTATTCAAGAATATGGTCCCGGAATTTTCACTTCCGTCTTCACAAAGTCAGCCCTGAAAAAAGCCCTGAAGAAGGGATTGATTTTCGTGAATGGTGTTTCAGCGACCTCGGCGACTTTCGTTAAAAATGGCGACTTAATAGAATATAAAGTAGCGGAAGACCCTGCTCCCCAAAAATCCTTTCGGCTTCACCTAAGCGTTTTGTATCAAGACGATCATATTGCGGTAGTGCATAAACCGGCCGGACTCCTAGTCAGCGGGAATTCGTTCAAGACTTTGGCCAATGCTTTGGAAGCGAACCTCAATCCGAGCGCAGCAGCAGATGCCGTAAAGCCACAGCCGGCGCATCGAATTGATTTTGCGACGACGGGCGCCGTACTGATTGGAAAAACAGCCAGCGCTTTACGCAAATTGAACGTAGCCTTTGAGCAGAAAACAATCCAGAAAAAGTATTTGTCCGTAACTCCGGGCTCCATGCCTATTCAAGGGGTTATCTATTCCGTGGTGGACGGAAAACGTGCAGAATCTCATTTTAGGGTAGTTCAATCGGTTCCTTCGGAACGATTTGGACAGCTCAATCTGTTAAGTCTTGAGCCAAAAACGGGCCGAAGACATCAATTGCGGATTCACCTGGCTGAAAAAGGCCATGCGATTTTGGGCGATCGAGATTATTCTTCAAAAGAAGGTTTGCTCAAGGGAAAGGGAATGTATTTGCATGCATATTCTTTAGCGTTTGATCACCCTATTTCCGGTGATCGGATTCAGGTGGTTGATCCACAGATTGAACGTTTTCTGAAAATATTCCCCGATTGCCTCGAGTACTTGTAACGAATAGTATTTTGAAAAAATCAAGCATAAAGTGCCTATTCTATTGAATGCGTCCTTTTGTATATTGGTCTTATGAACACGACCCCTATGATTGCGCGCATATCGTACCCAGAGCAGGAACTCGCTTTTGATTTAAGTAATCCCATTGATTTATCGCTTCCATTGAGCACTGAAGAATACACGGCTCGGGCTTGGTATGTGCCTCCCGTGAAAATTGAACCGGTGATGACCGATCAGTTTGTCGGTGAGGTGAGTAAAGGTGGATCCGTAAATTTTAGAGACATCACTTTTAACCCGCATGGCAACGGGTCGCACACCGAATGTGTCGGGCACATCAGTAAGGAGTGGTACAGCGTAAATAAGGTGTTCAAAAAGTTCTTTTTTACAGCGGAGTTGATCAGTATTCAACCCGAACGACGCGGTGAAGATCTAGTGATTACCCTCGATCAATTAGAATCGGCATTGGCTGGGAAAAAGCCAGAG
>CBFIAJ010000013.1:46227-48643 GCA_965660515.1 Flavobacteriales bacterium
GCAGTGGTTTTTAGAACGCTTCCCAACCCTGAAGCGAAAAAAGAACAGCAGTACAGCAATACCAATCCACCTTATTTAGATCATCATGCAGCACTCTTTTTGCGCATGAATGATGTGAAGCATTTGCTCATTGATTTACCTTCAGTCGATCGCGAAGAGGATGAAGGGAAATTACTTTCTCATCATGCTTTTTGGAACTATCCGGATGCGCCACGGCACGACGCCACAATAACTGAACTGATTTATGTTCCCGATCGTGCCACGGACGGATCTTACATGCTCAGCCTTCAAGTAGCGCCGTTCGAAAACGACGCAAGCCCAAGCCGCCCCGTGCTGTACAAGCTTTTATAAACCGGCCGTTCAGCCTGGATTTCATTTAAGCAAAAAGCACTGGAATCAGGTCATAATGGATGGTTCTATTTCGCGTGCCACCCTTCTCGGGTGGATCCAAGACTCGTATGACTTGATCGTTTCGAGCCTAACTAAAAAGGCCCGGGCCGAGCTGTTTGAATAAAAAAACCCCGGCCAAAAAGCCAGGGTTTTGATCAGCCTGTAAGCGTGGTTCTTATTTTTCGGGCGGAGCTACGTACATCCATAGCGCTTGAGTCATGTCTTCGACATAATCTTCCCAATCGTCCATAGCATCTTCCCATGCATCTTCACCGAATTTTTCATTGAAAGGCTCTTCGATATCCCATTTGTCGGTATCAAAGGAAGTAAACGACTCCATTGGAAAAACCATCGCATAGTCTCGTCCATCTTCTGTAAAGCCTCCATTCCAAGTAAGGACCTCGCGATCTCCCTCTTTATGGACTTCAGCAACTTGCTTCATGAAGTCCATGAATTCGTCTCCTTCTCCATCTTTTGTATCCACGGTCCAAACTACTTGCATTTTGGTTGCTCCAGGTTTCGGATTAGAGGCTGATTCCGATAAAACCCAGGTTTCGTTTTTACCGTACTCGGCAACATACTTGGCTATGTTTTTGCGCCAATCTTCGGCATGCTCACCTTGGCCGGGCGCATTGTCGAGATCGCTAAACGTCATAGTACCCATGGTCCAAACATACCAACCGGCGTCGTCGCCAAAGCGGATATTCCACAATTGACTTCGATAGGGGGCTTCGGAATGATATTTCGCATTGTGCGCCCAAACGGCCTGTACGAACTCTTTTTCCATACCTACCTTGGCTTTAATGTAGGTAAGCTCGGCCATTTGATAAGCAGGACCTTCTGCTTCTTCTTTGGCCTCCTCTTGAGCAACCATAAATAACGGACTCATAAACAAGCACAGAAGTGCAATTACTTTTTTCATAATAAAAACTGGTTTTGGTTAAGTGGAGAAGTTAGTAAAACTTATTGAATATCAGGCACTTATTCGTGATGTGGACAGGTGTGAATCGCAAATTCAAAGTGGATCCGAGAAAGGCAGGAAAACAATATCTTTAGCCTGTGAAAACGTTGGGTAAATACTTTTTTCAAGGATTACTTTATTTGGTTCCCATTGGGGTAACTATTTATGTGCTGTATGAATCATTCGTATTGCTCGACGGCTGGATGCCTTTTGAGTATCCAGGACTCGGAATTCTAACGCTGCTTGTCGCGATTACTCTAATTGGATTTATAGGGAGCTTCGTTATTGCTTTGCCGATTACTACTTTCCTCGAGAACTTGGTTAAGCGGGCGCCATTAGTGAAGCTCATTTATACTTCCATGAAGGACTTAGTTCAGGCCTTTGTCGGTTCTAAAAGAGCTTTTAATAAGCCCGTTAGCATTCGGCTGTATGAGAATTCAGCCATAGAGCGCTTGGGCTTTATAACGGAAGAAGACTTGAGCCTAATTCACATGGAAGAAGACCTAGTGGCGGTGTATGTGCCGCATAGCTATGCTTTCTCGGGTCAGCTATTTCTGGTGCCGAAAAAATATATAAAACCTGTCCACGCGAAACCTGCAGATCTAATGAAATTCATTGTGTCGGGAGGAGTAACCGACGTGGAAGCAAATAAAGACGAATGAAAAGAATACTACTATTACTATTGGTTTCAACGGTTGTAATTCCGGCCGCTAAGGCCGCCCCAGGAGATACCACTGTTGTTACTGTGCATCAAGATGTCGACATGACTTGGTACGGAGCGTATGATCAATGGACTCAATTTCCAACGACGGGAACTTACGGTAAAATTGTAATGGAGTATACCATGGGTTGCGCAAGTACCGGCTGTTCCGATTGGGATTATACGACCTCTATTCACGCGCGTATCAAAACGGGCGAATACGATTCTATTTTCATGGGCATTGACACGGTGGGCGGTGTTTGGGATACCATTTGGCAAGTAGTTGAACGAATGGATCAATACGAACTTGGAAGAGCTATTACTCCATATGGTGGCTACATGGCGACCAATAGCAATGGTTATAA
>CBFIAJ010000014.1:0-21686 GCA_965660515.1 Flavobacteriales bacterium
TCAAGAATTGGTCCTTACAAGAATGTATTGAATACGCCGTCGATAATAACCTTACGGTTAGATCGCAAACGATTCAAACAGCAATCGATCAAGAGAATTACCTCCAAGCAAAACAAGCTTGGTATCCTAACTTGAACGCTCAAGTATCGTTCAATAATGGGTGGGGTTTGAATACGAATCCCGTTACAAACGTGAATACCACTGAATATACCGGTCAAAACTCCTATTGGATAGGAACGAATGTTCCCATTTACAACGGAGGTCGTATTCATAACCAAACCAAACAAGGCGAAATCAATTACGAAGCCTCACAGCTCGATTTGGAAAAGGCCAAAAACGATTTAGCGCTTGCCGTTGCTCTCGATTATGTCAATGTGTTGCTCAATAAAGAACAACTTCGTGTAGCCATCGAACAACGCGATATCACACAACAACAAGTAGAACGAACCGGTAAATTGGTGCAAGCTGGCTCGAGCCCTCAAGGCGAACTTTTTGAAATTGAAGCGCAATTAGCGCAAGAAGAACAAAATGTAATCATCACCCGGAATAATGTAAACCTCGGGCTTTTGCAGTTGGCGCAGCGCTTGCAATTAGAAGATTATACTACTTTCGATATCGAAAGCCCAGAATTGGATATGCCCGAGGCAACTTTACTCAATATTTCGGCCTACGAAATCTATCAAACAGCTCTAAATACGCAACCGGATTTGCCCGCTGCTGAAGCACGCGTATCGAGCGCCTCACTCGAAAAGAAAGTGGCTTCCTCTGGATATATGCCGAGCTTATCAGCTTCGAGTAACTTCTCAACTTTTTGGACCAACAGGTTAACCACCAATCCAATCACAGGAGAAGAAAATACCTTCGGTGATCAATTGAGTAATAACTGGAACACGAGTCTCGGGTTAAACCTGTCTGTGCCCATTATGAATCGCCGTCAGAACAAAAGCAATGTAAACAGGGCACACTTACGGTATTTAAATTCAGTAAATAGTCGTGAGCAAGTAAAAAACCAATTGCTTCAAAGAATTCAACAGGCCCATGCCGATGCCGTTGCAGCTCTTGAAACATATTACGCGAGTGAAAAATCGGTGAAATCGAGCCGTGAGGCTTTTAAATATACGGAAGAACGCTACAATGTGGGCGTTGTAAACGTTGTTGATTACAATGTCGCTAAAAACAACTTAACACGAGCAGAATCCACAATGCTCCGAGCGAAGTACGATTACTTGTTTAAACTTCGAGTACTTGAATTCTATTACGGAAACATACAATTGCGATAATCATGAGTAAAACAGTGCGTATTGTCCTGATAGTTGTTGTGGTTCTAATGGTTGTTGGAATTGCAGGAAAAAAAATGGGCTGGTACGGAGGTACAAAATCCGTGAAAGTTGAAACTGATTTTGCACATCGACGTACTATTATTGAAACGGTTAGCGCCAGTGGTAAAATCCAACCCGAAAAGGAAGTAAAGCTCGCACCTGAAGTGTCAGGAGAAATTGTGGAACTTCCCGTGGTTGAGGGACAAAAAGTAAGCCGCGGAGAACTACTCGTGAAAATCAACCCAGATTTGGTCGAGGCTGCAGTAGACCGCTCCGAAGCCGCATTGAACACGAGTAAAGCGAATTTGAATTCGGCGAAAGCGCAGCTTGTTGAGGCCGAACGCAATTATAATCGGAACAAACCTCTTCACGATCAGGGAGTTATTTCTACGGCCAATTGGGATCAAATCCAGCGTGCCTACGACGTTGCCCGACTTCAGGTAGAGTCGGCTGAGTTTCAAGTGGCAAGTGCAGAAGCAACGGTTAAAGAGGCGCGCGACAATTTAGGTCGTACCGCAATTTACGCACCCGACTCTGGAACGATTTCAGCATTGCATGTTGAATTGGGAGAACGCGTTGTTGGAACCATTCAAATGCAGGGAACCGAGCTTATGCGCATTGCCGATTTGAATAATATGGAAGTGGTCGTAGAGGTCAATGAATCTGATATTGTACGTGTGAGCATCGGTGATACTGCCAATATTGAAGTGGATGCCTACCTCGATAAAGAATTTAAGGGAATCGTAACCGAAATGGCGAGTTCGGCAAACCTTACCAATGTAAGTGCCGACCAAGTGACCAATTATGAAGTTAAGATTCGAATCCTGCGAAATTCGTACAAAGACCTCGAGAAAAATGGGAATAGCCCGTTCAGACCGGGTATGACCGCAACCGTGGATATTATCACGGAAGTCGCAACCGATATCTTAACCGTTCCTATTCAGGCGGTCACCACACGTGCTGATACTTCTTCCGAGGCAACCCGCTTGAGTAACCGTTTTAATGAGTCCGATGAGCGCTTTGAAGTGGTGTTCATGTATGAAGACGGAAAATCGATGGTAAGCGCTGTGAAAACCGGAATTCAAGATGACCGATACATTCAAGTTCTAAAAGGACTTTCAGACAGTACGGAAATCATTACCGGACCTTATAGAACGGTTTCGCAAGAGCTGTTAAATAACGAGTCGGTTGAGCGCGAATCATCGTCCGGAAAGGGACAGAAGGACGCTGAGTAATGGCCTTGCTGCTTCATCTTGAAACAGCAACAAAGAATTGTTCTGTCGCACTTGGAAAAGAAGGTGCGGTGTTAGACTGCCTCGAGCAAGCCACTGAAGGCTATTCACACGCGGAACAATTACACGTTTTTATTGATCAAATTCTAAAGCGAAACCAACTTGAGCCTTCTCGGCTCGATGGCATCGTGGTGAGCAAAGGCCCCGGTTCCTATACCGGACTTCGAATAGGAGTATCGGCTGCCAAAGGTCTGGCCTATGCATTGCAAATTCCGCTGCTTTCTTTGCGCACAACACAAGTACTCGCACAATCAACGTCTGTTAAGGATGTCCTGGAGCCCGGAGCGCATGTGATTCCTTTGATCGATGCCCGAAGAATGGAGGCCTACGCCGAGGTATTTAATAATCAACTCGAATCGGTGAAACCCGTACATGCCGAGATCATAGAATCAACTTCCTTTGAAAAATTCGATTCAGGCAAAAGGATCTTCGTTGGCGATGCAGCGCAAAAGGCCGAAGAGCCTCTTGGACTCATGGGCAACGTGTTTTTAGATCAATATCCGAGTGCTCAGAATATGGTCAACCTGGGTCAAAAGAAATTTGATTTAAAGGACTTTGAAGATACAGCGTACTTCGAGCCCTATTACTTTAAAGAGTTTGTTGCGGGCCTTCCAAAGAAACTTATCTAAAACTGATTAAGTGCTCGGGCAAACCGCGGTGTAACGGCGACGAGGTCTTTTAATTCTTGCAAAAGAAGTAGGTAGAGTTGCGCATTTCGGATGCTCATCGGTCTTTTTTGAACCTGATCTAAATGCTCATTAATGTACCCATCAATGCGTTTATGTAACCCTTTCTTCTGAATACTCAGACTGGCAATTCGCTCGCTTACATGACCTTCATTGGTTAAATCGACTCCTTCTACCAGTTCCTTCCAGCGAGTACATAACTTCATCAACTGAGCTATTTGACCTTCAGTTAAAGGCGCATGGTTATTGTTTAAATGACCTTCAATCGAAGAGAGACTAAAGGCGACGGAGCGCACAATGTCTTGATGGTAATCCAATAGCTGAACGATGTGCCCTTTTTCTGCACCTACCAAAGTCACAGCGCTTTTGAGGAAGGGAAAAAGATCGGCGTAGAGCTGATCGCCCTCCTGCTTAAATAAATCACTTTCCTTTTTAACGGCACGAATACTCTCCCGATCATCACGGTACAATGCGTGTAATCCCGATTCCAAGAAAGAAACGCTCTTATGAAGCATTCCGTTAATTTCGGATCGAAAGGTGCTTTCTAGTTCTTTCGGATCTAACTGGGTAGATTGGATAAGGGGGCTCGCACGATTCGTTCTCTCCTTTTTTTTCCGGTGATAGGTCAGGCTTTTGTACAAGGTGATGGCGACCAGAATCAAAAGCGTTATGAGCCCGTACATTTCGAATTTATAGAGGATATAGGCGAATAAAGCGGAAGCCAAAAAAGCGATTGCGGCCGTTACAAACCAACCGCCAATAACATGTAGAACGCCACTAACTCGATACACGGCACTGTCTCGATCCCAAGCCCTATCGGCCAAAGAGGATCCCATGGCAACCATGAAGGAAACGTAGGTCGTTGAAAGGGGAAGCTTTAAACTGGTCGCAAAAGAAATGAGGGCAGCGGCCATGGTTAAATTGACGGAGGCCCGAACTAAATCGAATGCTTCTCCAGAGTGCATGGGCACTTGGGCAAACCGAAATCGAATATTCAACTTCCTCAAAGTAGTTTCAGGAATAATCTCTTCGAGGAATTTGCCTAAAGATCTACCCAGCGAAACGGTTTGTCTGGCTAACCAAGTGGGATTAAAACGCTCGGCTCCTTTCTCTTGGCGCCCTAAATTGACTTCGGTTTCTGTTACGGATTGTGCTTTTTTCGAAAGCCATAAGGTAGCGACCATAACAAGTCCGGCCATCAAGAGCCACCAAGTATTCGTTTTTACGGGACGTGCCAAAAGCTCCATAGTATAATCCTGCGGGGCTATTCCCGATTCAGCCCAAAAGAAATAGCTTTCGATTCCTGCAATGGGAACCCCTATGAAATTGACTAAATCGTTCCCGGCAAAAGCCATCGCTAAGGCAAAGGTCCCAAACAGTACAATGACCTTTAATATATTAACGCCGAAGGCGATAAGTAATTGAAAAATACCGACCCAGAGGAGTATGCTTGAGGCAATTATGATAAAACCGTTTTTCGTTAAAAAAGCGATGGTTTCCTCGCCGACGAAACTAGCTCCTTTGAGGCCTTTTATTAAAAGGAAGTAGGTGAGTAAGCTCATGGCAAATCCACCCCAAATGCTACCCCAACCGCGAATGGTTTTCTCGTAGTGAAAAGTCAGTAGGGTTCTCGATAAATACTGCACTATGAGTCCGACCGTAAACGCTATCCCGACCGACAATACGATACCTCCCATTATTTGAAAAGCTTTGTCTGTATTTATATACCTCGTAAGTTCAATGATGGGCTCGGCGTTGCGGTTCACTTTTAAAAGGGCCATTAAGACAGAAGCGCCGAGTAATTCAAAAACAATGGAAACGGTTGTTGAAGTTGGAAGTCCGAAAGTGTTGAATAAATCGAGGAGCAGAATATCCGTTATCATAACGGCGGCGAACACGATCATTACCTCGGCAAAAGAGAAAAGCTCCGGATTAAAGACACCTTTTCGGGCAATTTCCATCATGCCTGATGAGAAGGTAGCACCAATAAAAATGCCTAAACTGGCAATGATCATGATAGTGGTTCGGCTGGCTACTTTCGACCCGATCGCGGAATTTAAAAAGTTCACCGCATCATTGCTCACGCCAACGATTAAATCGGTGGCGGCCAAAAGAACCAAGGCGATAACAATGAAGGTGAAAAATGAGTCCATAAACGTAATGCCGAAAATCACCCAAACGCACCAATTGAATGTTCGTGAATCTTTAAGCCTCTGTTAAAGTCCTATCTTCGAAACATGGCTTATCGAATTATTGTTATCCTCCTTGTACTCTTTAATAGCGCCTGCATGTCTCAAGATCCCATTCATTCTCATACAAACGCATTAATCGAAGAATCATCTCCTTATTTGCTGCAACACGCCCATAATCCGGTCAACTGGCAGGCGTGGAATTCTGAAACTTTGGAACGGGCAAAACGAGAAAACAAACTCATTTTGATATCGATTGGGTATAGCTCGTGCCATTGGTGCCATGTAATGGAAAAAGAAAGTTTTGAGGATACCGCTGTGGCCCGAGTCATGAACGAGCATTATATCTGTATCAAAGTCGATCGCGAAGAGCGTCCGGACGTAGATCAAATTTATATGAATGCCGTTCAACTGATGACCCAACGAGGAGGCTGGCCGCTTAATTGCGTGGCATTGCCCGATGGCCGCCCCATTTGGGGAGGTACTTATTTCCCGAAAGATCAATGGGTGAATTCATTAGAGCAAGTTTCTGATCTATGGACGAACCAACCGGATAAGGCGGTGGAGTATGCTGACCGCCTAACAGAGGGGGTCAGAACGATGGAGCTTATTGAACGACCCACAGACCCACTAGCGCCTTCGCGCGCCTTTCTCGACGAACGCGTTGCGAGCTGGTCGGCCCGATTTGACCTTGAAAAAGGAGGCGGTAATCGCGCGCCCAAGTTCCCCTTGCCAACGAATTATGAGTTCCTACTTCAATACGGTTCAGAAGCAAATGATGAGCGAACGCTCGATCATGTTCATCATACCCTAGAAGCCATGGCGTTGGGCGGAATTTACGACCAAATTGGAGGAGGTTGGGCGCGATATTCCACCGACACCGATTGGAAAGTACCGCACTTCGAAAAAATGCTGTACGATAACGCCCAATTAATCGAGTTGTATTCCTTGGCTTACCGTCAAAAGCCAAATTCCCTTTACAAAGAAGTGGTAGAGCAAAGTATTGAATTTGCACTTCGTGAGATGTACGACGCCAAAAGCGCTAGTTTTTACAGTGCCTTAGATGCCGATAGCGAAGGTGAAGAAGGTGCCTTTTACGTCTGGTCCGAAGAACAGCTGCGCGCCCTTATTTCGGAATCGGATTGGGACGATTTTGCCGATTTATACACGATTGCTCCAAAAGAGAAATGGGAAGGGAACTATATTTTGGTTCGTTCCTCTACCGATGAAAAGTTTCAGCGCCTGCGGCACGATGTTATAGAGACGCTTCTAAAAGCGCGCTCGAAAAGAGAACGACCCGGACTCGACGACAAGTCCTTAACCGCGTGGAATGGGATGATGGTAAGTGCCCTAGTGAAGGCCTATCAGACTTTTGAGAACGACGAGTACCTCGTTCAAGCGAAAAAAACAGCCCAATGGATCCTTCAAACACAAGGCCAGGATTCGGGCGGATTAGCACATACGTTCAAGGAAGGTGTTTCCACCATTGACGGATTCCTCGATGATTATGCGTTCAGCGCAAAGGCATTTTTGGATCTGTACGAGGCTACTTTTGACCCTGCGTACTTATCTCAAGCAAATCAATGGGTACTCTATTGCTTTGATCATTTTTATTCCGATCAAAGTGGTTTGTTTTTCTATACCTCGAACGATAGTGAAGCATTGGTAGCGCGGTCCATTGAATCGAGCGACAACGTAATTCCGGCGTCAAATTCAGTGATGGCGCACCAGTTATTCCGTTTGAGTTACCACCTCGATCGAAAGGCGTATCGCGACACGGCTAAAGTGATGACACGGGCCATTGAACCTCAAATGGAGCGCTATCCAGAGGGGTACTCAAATTGGCTGCGACTGTATATGTTCGAACTCGGTCCGTTTTACGAGCTCGCCATCATCGGGCCGCAGGCCCATGAGAAAAAGAAAGAGCTCCATGCTCATTACTTACCCAATGTGCTTTTATGCGGAAGCGACGTTGAAAGCAACCTTCCTTTGCTTGAAAACCGGTACGCAGAAGGTGAAACACTCTTCTATTTATGTGAAGAAGGTGCGTGCCAATTGCCCCAGCCAAGGTTAGCGCCTGTTCTAGAATTGCGACGAAAAGGCTATTAAAGCGCCTATTTTAAAGCGGCGAATTCTTTATAGAAATACGGTACCGTTTCAATTCCGCGGTAAAAATTAAACAACCCGAAATGCTCGTTTGGCGAATGAATTGCGTCACTATCTAATCCGAAACCAAGAAGGATGCTTTTAGTGCCCAATTCCTTTTCGAAAAGACTCACAATCGGAATACTTCCACCGGAGCGTACCGGTACGGGCGTTTTGCCAAAGGTTTTTTCCATGGCCTTACTCGCCGCCATATATCCCGGTGTATTCGTAGGTGCCACATAAGGATGGCCCCCATGATGCGGAGTTACCTTTACCCGAACACTTTTGGGTGCAATAGTGACAAAATGATCCATGAACAATTGAGTAATTTCGTCTGGGTCTTGATCCGGCACAAGTCGCATGGAAATTTTTGCCGAAGCTTTACTGGCAATAACTGTTTTAGCGCCTTCTCCGGTGTAGCCACCCCAAATTCCATTTACGTCTAACGTGGGGCGAATGGAATTGCGCTCCATAGTTACATAGCCACTTTCTCCGTGCACATCGCTTAAGTCCAGAGATTCTTTGTAGGCTTCTAAATTAAACGGAGCACGAGCCATGTCGGCGCGCTCGTCGTCGCTCAGGTTGATGACTTTATCATAGAACCCAGGAATCGTAATTCGGTTATCTTCATCTTGCAGAGAAGCGATCATTTGCGTCAAAATGTTGATCGGATTCGCCACGGCACCGCCGTAGAGTCCGCTGTGCAAATCGCGGTTTGGTCCGGTGACTTCCACTTCAACGTAGCTCAATCCGCGCAACCCTGTGGTAATGCTGGGCGTGTCATTGGCCAGCATCCCGGTGTCTGAAATCAGAATAATATCATTTTTCAGTTTTTCTCGGTTCGATGCAACGAAATCGCCCAAGCTATCAGAGCCAACCTCTTCTTCACCTTCGATCATGAACTTGACATTGCAAGGCAGTTCACCGGTTTTGGCCAAGGCTTCGAACGCTTTCACTTGAAGAAACATTTGTCCTTTATCGTCACAGGCTCCACGGGCAAAAATGGCACCGTCGGGATGTTTATCCGTTTTCTTTATCACCGGCTCAAATGCGGGTGAGTCCCATAAATCGTCCGGGTCGCTGGGTTGTACATCGTAGTGCCCGTAAACCAAAACCGTTGGCAAACTCGAATCAATGAGTTTTTCACCGTACACGATGGGGTAGCCTTTGGTTTCACATATTTCTGCGAAATCAACGCCGGCCGCTTCGAGGCTTGTTTTTACGACCTCCGCGCAATGCAATACGTCTTTTTCATAGGCCGGATCGGCACTGATACTGGGAATGCGCAATAGGTCGAGCAATTCCTCTAAAAAACGTTCTTTATTTTCTTTAATGTAGTCTTCAACCTTCGACATATACTTTAATTCAATGATTAAGCCTCGAAGTTAGAAGTTCTATCGGCTTCTTACCAACCCGAGGACAAGATATTTCGTTACTTTTACTGCGCCCTGTCGGGCGGATATGTTATGTATAAAAGTTTAGTAACCCTTTTAGTTCTCCTTGCGCTTCCTTTTTTTGGAAACGCGCAGCTCGTTGTGAATAATACTGCCCCGTATAATACGGCGCAGTACTTAGTTGAAGACGTGTTAGTAGGGGCCGGGGTTCAAACAAGTAACTGGAGTTATACCGGAGCGCCCATTGCCATTGGATATTTTAATGGTGTTAACTCGAATATTGGGATCGACTCGGGGATTGTAATAACCTCCGGCTCCATTATGAATGCTGTTGGACCCAACTTTACGGGGAGTCAGTCCATGGGAAATGGAACTCCGGGAGATGCGGATTTAACCAGTTATTCTGGAAATCCAACTTTTGATGCAGCGATCTTGGAATTTGATTTTATTCCACAAAGTGACACGCTGCGCTTTAATTACGTTTTTGGATCCGAGGAGTATCCGGAATTTGTAGGAGGAAGCGTGAATGATGTTTTTGCCTTTTTATTAACCGGACCGAATCCGGCAGGAGGTACTTACAACAACACAAACTTGGCGAATATTGGAGCGACGACGGTGCCCGTGACCATTAATACCCTCAATTGTCAGAATTTTTCGGCTCAATATACGTGCAACGAGCCTTCGAATACGATTTGTGCACCTTCGTATAATTGTACGGCGCCGGGCAGCGGAGCAACCATACAATATGATGGTTTTACAATTCCGATGCAGGCAGAGGCGTACGTAATTTGCGGAGCAACCTATACAATTCGAATGGGAATCGCCGACGCTGGAGATGGTATTTGGGATTCAGGAGTATTTATCGAAGCGGGAAGTTTTACTTCGCCGACTTTGACGATAAACACCATTGCCAGCTTTACGGCCGGACTCTCAGATACGGCCTTGATTGAAAGTTGCGGATCCGCATATATTGAGTTAAATCGGACGGGAACGTTAAACGACACATTGGTTATTCCGTTGAATTTTGGGGGAACGGCAACGAATGGCGTTGATTACAACCTACTGCCCGATACCATTTTCATGTTACCCGATAGCGCGAATTTCTTGCTGCCTTTTGTTTCATTCTACGATGGTATCCCCGAAGGCGTTGAAACGCTCATTATTTTTACGGATTCCATTGTTACCGGTTGTACCGTATATCCGCCTGATACCATTGAGCTGACTATTTTAGACCAGCCAGATGTGCTTATCACAGACATTCCCGATACGGCGCTTGTTTGTCCGGGAGACTCCATTACCATACAGGCACAAGGATCAGGGGGTTATGGATACTTTAGGTACCTCTGGGACGATGGAAGTATCGACTCCGTACGAACTTTTAGTCCGGCCGTCACATCCACGTACATTGTTGAGGTGCGCGATACCTGTGACACGCAAATTGCGACCGATACTTTTACCATATCAGTACCTACGAATCCGCCTTTATCGGTGAGTATAGATAGTGCCTTTATATGTTTGGGTGAAACGATTACTTCCGTGGCGAGTATCAGTGGAGGATATCCTCCATTGAGTATCACCTGGAGCACAGGTAGCTCGGATACAACAACGATTTTCTCTCCCACGGCAAACACCATTCTAGGTATTGACATCAGCGACGCCTGTGGGAATCAAGTTACTGATCAGGTGAACATAACGGTGGAAATCCCGCCGCAGGCGCAATTTATGAGTACCCAATTAACAAACCAACAGATTAGTTTCGACAATAACTCAACCGGAGCAGATACCTACGAATGGGATTTTGGAGATGGGTCTATAACGACCGATTTTGAACCGACACATAGCTACGATCAATCGGGATTTTATTTGGTTACCCTGAATACGTACAGTGCCAATGGCTGTTTCGATAGTTATTCCGAGTCCGTTGAAGTTATTTCAGAATTCTATTTTTACGTTCCAAACGCCTTTTCCCCCAACAACGACGGAAAGAATGATTACTTTGGAGGTCAGGGCAAAGGCTTCAGTGGGTATAAAATGCAAATTTATTCGCGCTGGGGAAGTTTGGTATACAGTACAGAGGATGTAAATGAACCCTGGGATGGAACCATGCCCGATGGGGGGCAAGCGGTCCAAAGTACCTATGTATATACCATCGAATTAGAATTACCTTTAGAGCCAGATCGACCTGTGTATACGGGTTATTTGCAGTTAATTAGATAAGTATGAAAAAAGGTTTAATTATTATCGTGTTGGCATTGTGTGGCTTCTTGGCGAAGGCACAGTTGATCACAACAAATGCCGCCCCCTTTAATACACCAGCCTATTTGGTGAACGACGTCCTTTTAGGTCAAGGAATTGTTGCAAGTAATATCTCCTTTACCGGAACGCCCAATGCGATTGGTTTTTTTAATGGCGTAAATTCGAACATTGGTTTGGACAGCGGTATTGTAATTACCTCGGGAGATATAATTAACGCGGTTGGACCGAATAACCAAGGTGGAGCAGGAACCGTTAATAACGCCCTCGGTTTTCCGCTGCTTGACGCGTTAACAACCCAACCTACGAACGACGCGTCTATTTTGCAGTTTGATTTTGTGCCGGAAAGCGATACAGCGAGTTTTCGTTTTGTTTTTGGGTCTGAAGAATATCCGGAGTTTGTGAATTCGAGCTTTAATGACGTCTTCGCCTTTTTCATTTCGGGCCCGAATCCTGCGGGGGGTATGTACGTTGATCAAAACGTAGCCCTAATTCCCGGAACAACTACACCCGTTACGATTGATAACGTGAATATTGGTGTAAACAATCAATTTTATGTGGATAATACCGGGGGAACAAGCGTTCAATACGACGCATTTACAACCCCCATGTTGGCAATCGCCAATGTTATTTGCAACCAAACGTATACCATTAAAATTGCCATTGCTGATGCAGGGGATTTCTCCTATGATTCGGGAGTGTTTTTAGAAGCGGCGAGCTTTTCTTCAAATGGCGCCACGTTGACCTCGGTATCTACTTCCGCTTTTGCTGAGAACGATACCACTATTTTGGAGGGATGTGGAGATGCACTCATTACGGTTAAATTAAATCGCGTAACACCAAATGATTCTATTGTTCCTTATACGCTAAGCGGAACGGCCACACTGGGTGTGGATTATGTAATTACTCCGAGTTCTTTATTGATTCCGGCAGGACAAGACAGTGTTACCTTTACGGTGACGGGCCTTTGGGATGGGATTGATGAGCCGAACGAGAGCGTGATTATTGAATTCCCATTTCAGGACGCCTGTGCCGGTTTTCAACCGGTTAAAATTAACTTACTGCTCAGAGATATTGATTCATTGAAGCTCGGAAATAAATCTCCAGATCAAACGCTTTGTGGCCCACAAGATTTGTACTTGTATTTCCAGCCGACAGGCGGAGTTGCTCCCATTACTTTTAATTGGACCTACAATGGGAATACCCATACGGGATTTGATTTGTACGACACGCCTGCAACAAGTACTACCTATGTTGTAACAATGACCGATGCGTGTATTGGACTCACCATCGTTGACTCGATTCGAATTGAGTTGCTTTCGGATGTAAATCCGTTAGAGGTGAATGTTCCCGTGACGGATTATCAACTATGTGATGGCGATAAGCAGGTGCTGACAGCCAATGTATCAGGAGGTGGAGGAGCCGTGACCTTTGGATGGTATCAAAATGGCGATTTAGTTTCGGATAGTACTACCATTGTTTACGACGCCGTAGAAGGAAATGAAACCTTTTTGGCATTAGCTTTCGATGAATGTGGTTCCTCTGATTCCGTTGAAATAACGATTTCTACGGAGATCTGTGAATTTGAAGTGCCCAATGTGTTTACGCCGAATATGGACGGCATGAACGACTATTTCTACATTGAGAATCTAGATAAGTTCCCGAATACTGAAGTTTATATTTTTAACCGATGGGGGAATACAGTTTTCTCGAGCTCAAATTATGGTCAAGAGTGCAGTGCCAATGGCGATACGGGCTGTTGGAATGGAAAAGTAAACAATACGGGAAGTGATTGCGCCGAAGGAACGTACTATTATATTATTCGCCCACCGGGTGAAGAAGAACGCAAAGGGAGCATTAATTTGTTCCGGAATTAAAAATTCCACTACTCAATAAAAAATAAAAAAACCGTTCTGATTTCTCGGAACGGTTTTTTTGTGGTACCACCTGGATTCGAACCAGGGACACAAGGATTTTCAGTCCTTTGCTCTACCACCTGAGCTATGGTACCAACATTGAAGGGCGCAAATGTAATTCTTTATTCATACATAATCCAAATACCCGCCCCTGAAAATCGTTATCTTCGTGACGCAAGCGCGAAACCTATGAAAACCATTGTACTTGATTTCGGAAATACCAGCCTAAAAATGGGCCTTTTTGAAAACAAGGAATTGATATGGACAAAGCGCGAGGCAATGCTTCCGATCGAATCGTTGATCGAATTTCTTTCCGAATACACTTTTGATGCTATTGCATTGGCATCTACCGGAGTTCCCTTAAGCCCTTATGTTCAGGGCCTATCGGCCCGATGGAAAACCTTGGAAATCACAAATGCCACCCCCGTTCCCGTAACAGTTTCATACGATACACCGAGCACTCTGGGAGTGGATCGAATAGCCGCGGCCGTGGCAGCAAACGCAAAATATCCAAATGAAAACACCTTGGTGATTGATTGCGGAACTTGTATCACCTACGAGCTAATTCAGCGGGGAACCTATTGCGGAGGGGCAATTAGTCCCGGACTGAAAATGAGGCTGTCGGCTATGAATCATTTTACGGAACGCCTTCCACTGATCGAGGAATTTGAAGAGAAAACGATTTGGCCGGGCAAATCAACCAATGAATCGATGCTTGCGGGAGCTATAAGAGGCTGGAAATTAGAGATAAAGGGATTCATCGACCAACAGAGGCACCAATCGGATCAACTTAACGTTATTTTAACCGGCGGTGATGCACACCGCTTTGAATCGACTGAAAAAATGGGCATCTTTGCCGACCCATTTCACGTGCTACGTGGATTGAATGAGATTTTTGGGTACAATGCGGATAGTTTATAAGGTTCTTTTATTGATGTTGGCCATCCTACCGATAGGGAGTGCATGGAGCCAAACGAACTCTGTTAGTCCGTACTCACGGTTTGGACCGGGAGAAGTACAGTTTTATGGATTAGGGCAAAATCAACAAATGGGCGGGCTTATGACCCCGATGATCGATTCCCTTCATGTGAATCCGAATAACCCGGCCTCCTACGCGCATTTGCGGATGACCTCCTTCGAAATTGGAGCCATCCATAACTACACGCTTATTGAGACGGAAACATTGAGCGAAACGAATAATTCAACCAACCTGAACCACATTGCTATTGGATTACCCCTTGGTGAAAAATTTGGGGCCGGATTTACGATCTACCCGTACACGACCTTAGGATATAACTTATCGGCTAAAGACGAAATAGACAGCATAGGCGGGGTGAACTACTTTTACAATGGATCTGGCGGGGTGAATATTTTCACATCTGGATTGGCATATATGCCTATAAAGGGTCTAAGTATTGGTGTGAATCTGAACTACATTTTCGGACGACAAGATCGGGTGAATGCGGTGGAATTCGATTCTACGGGGTACTTCAATACCCAAGATCAAAACACACTTCGCGTGAGCAATTTTTACCTTACTTACGGGATACAATACAAGGCACTATTAAAGGATGGGAAATACTTGACAGCCGGGCTCTATCTCGGACCCGAACAGGAATTAGAAGTGCAAAGTGACTTCGTCAGTTTTAGCTATACCGGATCTATTTTAGGGAATGTCTTTATCAAGGATACGCTTGAAAGCATTGATGAAGTTATAGGAAGTATTATTTATCCGGCTGAAGGATCCTTTGGTGTAGGATTTGGTAAATATAACTCATGGTTTTTTGGAGCGGATTATCAGTTCAAGAACTGGAGTCAGTACAATCGACTTGGATTGGGTGATACCCTCAGTAATAGCTTTCGGTTTTCTCTTGGTGGGTACTGGACACCCGATTGGAATTCAGTAGGGAATTACTGGAAACGGATTCAATACCGTGCCGGATTTTATTACGGAGCGACCAATATTGAAATTAATGATGTGGTGATTAATGATGCTGGCATGACCTTTGGAGTAGCATTACCGTTCTTGAATAAATCGCTCTCTACTCTGAACTTCGGAGTACAGCTCGGTCAAAAAGGAACCATTGAAAACAGCTTGATTCGTGAACGTTATTCCCGATTTACTGTTGGGCTTACCTTAAACGATAAGTGGTTTTCGAAAAGAAAAATAGATTAAACTCAAAAATTCATAAAATGAAACAGAAGATCATCCTGGGGATGGCCCTTGTTTTAAGCCTTTCGATTTCAAATGTTAAAGCGCAGAGCTACGGAGCAGATAGTTTAATGTGCTCTGAAAAGCTGTCTGTATTCTACGAATTCTACAAAGCGAAGAACTACGCTGACGCCTACAAACCGTGGAAATGGACCTTTGACAATTGTCCTGAATCAAGCAAGAATATTTACATCATAGGCCCGCGTTTACTTAAGGCTAAACTGAAGGTGAATAAGGACAATGAGGCAGTTGAAGCCGGATTGGTAGATACCCTTCTCATGATGTGGGATATGAGGAATCAATATTTCCCAGGACAAGAGAGCTATATTCAAGGCGAGAAAGCGGACGTGCTTATGGACTACCGTTCTAAAGAATCTTTCCCTGAAGCGTATGCTCTATTAAAATCTGCAGTTAAGGCGGAAGGAAATGATGCGGGCGCATCGGATCTATTCAATTATGTGAAAGCAGGTGCATTGATGTATAATGCAGACAGTATCGATAAATTCGAACTGATCGACTTGTACCAAAGTACCATGGGTGTAATCGATTATAACCTCGAATTTGGCGAAGAGAAGTACATGAAGTACTACGAGCAAGCTCGTTCCGGAATTGACGGAATGTTAGGTCCATTATTCGAGTGTGACGACTTAGTTCCTTTACTGGATGAAGCTTTTGATAATTATGCTGCGGACGAATACCGTCTCGCAAGGAGTGCAGCCCTGCTTGAGCGTAAAGACTGTCAAGACAGCGATATCTACTTCAAGATTTCTGCCCAATTATTCTCCTTAAATCCAGGCGTAGAAAGCGGAATCCTAATGGGTAATATGAGCATGAGTCGCGAAGACTGGACGAAAGCCACGCAGTACTATCAATTGGCGGCTTCTAAGGATACAAATGCCAACAGAAGAGCAGAAACCAATTTAAAATTGGCTCAAGCATATCAAAAACTTGGAAGTACCAACTCGGCACGAACCTTCGCTCTCAAGGCGGCTTCAGACCGTTCGGGTTGGGGCGATCCGTTTATTCTAATCGGAGATTTGTATGCGGCCACAAAAGGTTGTGGAAGTAATGAGTTTGAGATTAAAACGGTTTATTGGGCTGCGTTGGACAAGTACTACTATGCAAAGAGCATTGACCCAAGTTCAGCGGAAAGAGCAAATTCTCGTATCAATACTTACAGTAAATACGCTCCTGAATTTACTCTTGCATTCAACTTCGGAAAACATGAAGAAACAAGTGTTCAGGTAGGTTGCTGGATTAATGAAACGGCCACTGTGCGTTTCCCAGACCGCGAGTAACTGTGCGTTATACAGCCTTATTAGAGAGAAGCATTGCGGCCCTATTCGTGGGAGCAATGCTTTTTTCTTGTGTCAAACCCAAACCTGAACTTTTAGAGCAGGAGTCCCCCGTAGCAGTTCCCGACGAAGAAGCCTTCGATATTGAGGTGTTGTATAGCGATAGCGGACATATTCGCTTGAAACTAAACGCACCGGAAATCATTCGATATGCTTCATTAGAAGATCCCTATACCGAGTATCCTCAAGGATTGCACGTAATGTTCTATAATGATAGCGGTGCAGTAACAACCGAGCTTTCGGGTGAGTATGCCATTCAATATCCCAACAAAGGGATTACTGAAGCGCAAAAGAATGTAGTCGTGATCAACGAAAAAGGTGAAAAATTACAAACAGAAAAACTCATTTGGAAAGAGCAAGAAAAGCTTATTTTCACAGAAGAATTTGTCCGTATAACAACCGAAAATGAACAATTAACCGGATATGGGTTGGAGGCGAACCAAACCTTCTCATGGTATAAGATCATGAAACCCGCCGGAATAATAGATTTATCAGAAGATGAAAGCAGCAATTAAAGTAATTGAAATAATGTGGCTCGTGATTGCCGCAGTTTCAATAGTCGAAGTGGTGCGCCTTTGGAATGCGCCGGGAGATAAAAAGTGGATTTTCGCAGGCTTCATCGTTTTGGCTATCTTTATGTATTGGTTTCGCCGAAAACAGCGTATTCGCATGGAAGCGCGTCGGCAAGACCGCAACGATCGGGCATAATTAATGATTACAACGCTCATTGCTATCGTTCTTGGCTCCATTCTCTTCTCGGCTTTTTTCTCCGGGATGGAAATTGCCTATGTATCCTCGAACAAACTCCAGATAGAATTACAGAATAAGCAAGGCGATTTCGCGTCGCGGTTGCTTTCTCATCTTATGAGCCAGCCCAGTCGCTTTATAGCTACTATGCTGGTCGGGAACAATATCGCATTAGTTATTTACGGTATGTTCATGGCAAAGTGGATGGAGCCGCTATTGCTTCAGTGGATTTCCAACGCCTTTGCCGTATTATTGATTCAAACCTTGGTTTCTACCCTGATTATTTTAATCATGGCCGAGTATGTACCCAAGGCAATTTTTGCACTTTATTCAAACCAATTACTCCGCGGTTTCGCCCTTCCGGTTCTACTTATTTATTACTTGTTGTTCCCGGTAGTTGGATTTGTAATGGCTATTTCTAGTTTCATTTTGAAAACGCTCTTTCGAGCGGATATGGACGATGAAAAGCCGATGTTTAGTCGGGTCGATTTAGACAACTACGTCCGAAAGCATACCGAAGATCAGGACAATGCGGAAGATGTGGAAAATGAGGTGCAGATTTTTCAAAACGCCCTCGATTTCGGCAAGGTGAAGGCGCGCGAGTGCATGGTTCCCAGAACTGAATTGGTGGCGATGGAGGTATCCGAGTCCATAGAAGAACTTCGCAAAAAGTTTATTGAGACGGGCTTTGGTAAAATCTTGATATACAAAGAAAGCCTCGATAATATTATCGGCTATGTACATAGCTTTGAGCTTTTTAAGAAGCCAAAGCAAATCAGGACGATTCTCTTGCCTTTGTCCGTTGTGCCCGAATCTATGTTGGCCTCAGAAGTGCTTGATTTGCTCATAAGAGAGCGGAAGAGTTTAGCCATTGTTCTGGATGAGTTTGGCGGTACAAGTGGACTCATCACAATTGAAGATGTGATGGAAGAAATCTTTGGTGAGATTGAAGATGAGCACGATCGGCAAGATTTAACCGAGGAGCAGATTTCAAAGAACAAGTTTATTTTTAGTGCTCGATTGGAAATTGACTACCTAAATGAAAAGTATAAATTGGATTTGCCTGAGTCCGAATTCTACGAAACTTTATCAGGTCTAATTACGCATCATTATGAAAGTATTCCGGAAAAGGATGACGTAATCGTAATCAACCCTTTTATATTCACCATTAAGGACTCTCATAACACTCGAATTGAGGAAGTTATACTCAGAATAAAAGAGGACGAATAGGGGTTTCAAAATTGTTTCAATACTTGTATCTTCGTGGCCTTAATTTAAAACCATAAGAATGGCCACATTACAGAACATCCGCAAGCGCTCCGGTTTATTGATCGGAATCGTGGGATTCGCCATGCTTGCCTTTATTCTGACCGACCTTTTAAGTTCTAGAGGATCCGTTCTGCAACGTGATGTTAATACGATTCTCGAAGTGAACGGGGATAAGATTAGCTCACAGCAATTTTTTACACGGGTTCAGGAACGTATCGACGCTTATATCGCTAGTTCAGGAGATGCGGGATTGACGCAATCATCAAGAGATCAATTTCTCGATTTAACCTATGACGAGATTTTGCGCGAACGCATCATGGGTGCTGAATACGAAGAACTTGGAATCCAAGTAACTTCTGAGGAGTTGTGGGATGTTATCATAACAAATCCGAGCGTTACTTCAATCCAAGGTTTCCAGAATGAATCTGGACAGTTTGATCCCGAGCGTATAAAGCAATACATCGCCCTTTTGGAGGAACAGCGATCTACTAATCCAGAGGTTCAAACCGAATGGGAGAACTGGATTAATTTTGAGCAGCAGTTATTGGATACTCAAATCCAGAATAAGTACAACGGTTTAATTACCAAAGGACTTGCAGCTACGAAGTTAGAGGGTCAAATTCAATACGAAGAGCGCAATACTCGAAATGATATTCGTTTGGTATTTCGTCCGTACACCGCAATTAACGACAGTTCAATTACGGTTTCAGATGCGGATATCAAGAAATATTACAGCGCAAACAAAGAAGATCTTTTTGAACAAGAAGAAGGACGTGACATTGAGTACGTTGTATTTAATATTCAACCATCGGAAGAGGATGTAGCTGCAGCAGCGGCCAATTTCAATGAAATGATGGTCGATCAAATCGTCTATAATTCTGAAACCAATCAGAATGATACGATTCTAGGGTTTGTCAATACGGACGACGATTCGGCCTTTATTAATGCGAATAGCGAGCAGAGTAGATACTTCGGGCAGTATTTCCGCGAAGGACAGTTGGATGCTCAATACGATTCATTGATGTTCGCAAACGAACCGGGATACATCTATGGCCCTTACCGCGATGGTGATTTTTACCGCGCTGTAAAGTTGATCGAGAATAGTACACAGCCGGATTCGGTTCGTGCACGTCATATTTTAATTGCGTACCAAGGTGCTGAGCGCGCTGCTCCAGAAGTAATTCGCACACCACAAGAAGCTCAGGTATTGGCCGATAGTCTTTTCGAAGTAGTTAAGGCTTCTCCGGGTCAATTCGCTGATTTCGCAGCTCAATATTCTGATGGTCCAACCAAAACGAAAGGTGGAGATCTCGATTGGTTCCAGCCAGGTACTATGGCAGCGAACTTCAATAATTACGTCTTCAATAATGAAAAAGGAGATATTGGATTAGTAATTACACAATTCGGATTTCACATTATTGAAATCACCAATCAAGGAGGGAACTCTCCAGTGGTAAAGGTCGGAGTATTGGATATGCGCATTTTACCTTCGAATGAAACAGAAGATCGCATTTATGCCGAAAGTAACAGTCTTGCCGGAAGCGCGAGTTCTTTGGAAGAGTTTCGCTCTAAAGCCGCAGAACTTGGCGCTGAAGTTCGTCCTGCTACAAACCTTCGCCCTCTAGATAAAACCGTTCCAGGTTTGTTAGCGAGCCGTCAAATTGTGCGTTGGTCATTCAACGAACAAAATGATGCAGGGGCAACCAATATCTTTGATTTATCCAATCAAGTAGTGGTCGTTTACCTAACCAAAATTCGCGAAGAAGGATTTGCTGCTATCGATGATGTACGCGCTCAAATTGATGGACGTGTACGCCGCGAAAAGAAAGGCGAAATGATCCAAGCAGAAATGGAAGGAGCTTCCAACTTAGACGATTTGGCACAGTCCTTAGGTGTTCAAGTAAATACAATTGCCGGTGTTACTTTTGCCAACAATAGTATTCAAGGCGTAGGTACAGAGCCATTGGTTGCTGCCATTGCTGCCGGATTGCCCTTAAATACGCTTTCAGAGCCAATCATTGGAAATACAGGAGTCATTATGATTGAGGTTACGAACCGCACTGAGGCGACTCCACAAGAGAACTACGACACGCAAATTCAACAGATCGCTAACCAATATGTTAGCCGAGTAAATTCTGAAGTATTTGAAACGTTGAAGTCGAAAGCAACGATCGTTGATAATCGCGCGAGCTTTCAATAAGCGTTCGACCACATTTTAAGAATGCCCCATTCGAATTTCGGATGGGGCATTTTCTTTTTATCACCGGGTTAATTCGCGCCTAACGGCCCGATGGCAATAGAAGTTCTGGATCCTTTTTCATTCCCTTAAGAACCGCCAAGAAGAGTTAACCACGAAAGCAATCAACTAAGCCCACCCAATCTATAAGTGCGTAGATTACCTCAGTATGGTCATTCTATAAGCGTCGAGCTTAATGAAGATGAAAAGTAAAATGGTGAATCCCCAAAGACTTGACCCACCATAACTGAAGAAAGGTAACGGGATGCCGATTACTGGGGCTAATCCTATGGTCATTGCGATATTGATGGCAAAGTGAATGAAGAGTATAGAGGCCAGGCAATAGCCATAAATTCGACTAAAATTAGAACGTTGCCTTTCAGCAATATAAACCACACGAAGAATCAGGGACACGAATAAAGAAATGACAACAAAGGACCCAATGAAGCCCCATTCTTCTCCAACCGTACAAAAGATGAAATCGGTACTCTGCTCCGGTACAAAATCATATTTTGTTTGAGTCCCATTCAAAAATCCCTTACCTAAAAACCCTCCAGATCCAATGGCAATTTTACTCTGCTCGGTATTGTAACCAACACCCTGAGGGTCTTCCATTTTCCCCAAAAGAATATTGATCCGATTTCGATGTCGGTCTTCCAATATATTGTTAAAG
>CBFIAJ010000014.1:21784-31131 GCA_965660515.1 Flavobacteriales bacterium
AGCTTGTACTTTATCTTTCCATGTGGTTAATGACCTGTTCATCCCACTTAAAAAACCCGATAGGGCCAAGGCCGTGGCAAACTTTGCAAATTCAGAGGGTTGAATACTAAAGCCACCAAAGGCGTACCAACTTTTAGCCCCGGCAATTTCTTTTCCGAAGAAGAATACTCCCAATAAGGCCAGCATAAATACACCGTATAATGGATAGGCAAAGGTTTGAAAGAATTTCCCGTCGACCACCACGATAAGAAGAATCAACACCAAGGAAGTGAGAATCCAAAGAAATTGCTTCCCGTATTTTTGGGTCGTGTCAAATATGCTCGTATACTCTTCGTTGTACACGGCCGCATATATATTGATCCACCCCAAAAAAACGAGCACACCGAACAGCCCTACCAGGATCCAGTCAATATTCGCAAATGGGTTTTTAGCGTTTCTCACGGAGTAGCTCTGCTTGTTTATCGTATTGTTCTTTCAGGCTTCCTTCAAGCATTCTTTTTTCAAGGTCGGTCCGCGAAATAGAATCGCGTACGTATTTTTCAATCATCAAGCTGGCCATGGGCGCTGCCCAACGCGAACCCCAATAACCGTTCTCAACAAAAACGCTAATCGCGATTTTTGGATCGTCCTTGGGAGCAAAAGCAATGAAAATACTGTGGTCTTGTCCGTGTGGATTCTCAGCGGTCCCCGTTTTTCCACAAATATCGATCCCGTCAATTTGAGCGTAATAAGCGGTTCCGTCTAAATCGGTATAAACGCCGTGCATCCCTTCCACGATCGGTTCAAAGTAGCGCGGTTCAATAGTAGTTCTTTTGGCCACGGTGAAGTTGCTATCCACCAATGCTTCTCCATCCACTGCCTTTACAATATGCGGAGTAAAATAATGACCCCGATTAGCGATGGTCGCCGAAAGATTGGCCAATTGAATCGGTGTTACCAATAATTCACCTTGCCCAATAGCGTTGGAAATGGTGGTCACTGCCCTCCATGAGCCGGTCGGATACACGCGGTTGTAATAGTCGGCATCCGGCACGTTTCCTTTCCTGCCGGTAGGCAGATCGTTATTTAAAAATTTCCCTAATCCAAAACTGCGCACATGATTGGCCCAGGCATCCATACCCTCTGCGGCAGAAGGGTAATGCTCAATGATATCTTTATAGGTTTCGCAGAAATAGGCATTGCAGGAGGCGACGACGGCCTTGTCGAGCCGGAAGGGTCCGGGGTCACTATGACATCCCACATGAAGCGATTTGTAGTTCCAGCCGTGACGACAATAATGAACGGTGTTTTCTGTGAGCGTGCCTTCTTGAAGACCGATAAGCGCATTCACAATTTTAAATGGTGAGCCCGGTGGATATTCCGCCAATACAGCCCTGTCGTACATAGGCATGTTTAAGGTGTCAGCATCGAGCCGACGAAAATTCTTCGAACGAACGCGACCAACCAAAAGGTTCGGGTCGTAGGTCGGACTACTAATCAAGGCGAGAATTTCGCCTGACCGGGGGTCTATTGCTACCATACTTCCGCGTTTGCCATTCATCAACGCTTCTCCGTACTGCTGTAGTTCGATATCAATGGTTGAGGTGATCACGGATCCGGGAACGGGCAAAGTATCGTAACGGCCTTTTTGAAAGCTTCCTTTCTCGCGATTATGAACATCGACCATCCGATATGAAACGCCTCGTTGCCCCCGCAAGGCTTCCTCATAGCTTTTTTCAATTCCGGCTGCCCCAATATAGTCACCCGGCGCGAAACTCGGATTATTCAGCAGGCTCGCTTCGGAAATTTCGCGAACAAAGCCCCAAACATTGGCTCCAGCCGAATACGGATATTGCCTTAAAGTTCTTTTCTGAACAAAGAATCCGGGATAATTAAAAAGCTTTTCCTGAACACCGGCGAATTGCTCTTTCGAAATCTGCTTCATGAAAACTGAGGGCTTATAATAACTATATCCCTTTCGTTTTCGCGCAGACGCCCACTGATCAATAAATTGCTGTTCGGTTACACCTATATCCGCACAGAACATGGCGGTGTCCAAGTCTTCAACCTCGCGAGGTACGAACATTAGGTCATAGGCTGGTTGATTACTTACAATGAGTTTTCCATTACGATCGTACACGTATCCACGATCAGGGTAAAGCGTTATGCTCCGAAGAACATTACTTTCAGCACTTAATTTGTAGCGGTCATCTATGACCTGAATGTAGAACAAACGCGCCAAGAAAATGAGTCCGACCGCCGGAACCAATAGATATACAAGAAGTTTTCGCCGTTCGTAGAGCCCTGCGTTTGTCATTCTTTTCGGCGATTAAAAAGAAGTGCCACAATATAAATGAGAACGACTGTAAAAACAGTGCTGAGAAGGGTTCTTCCGACAATGGAAAAAACCTCATTCCATCGAAAAGCCTCTAAAAAGAACAAGGTGAAGTGATGTATGAACGTCAGAAGGGTAACGTAACTCAGGAATTTTGCGGTTCCCATGGTGGTAATCCCTAGGTAATCCCATTCGTCTTCTCCCCGCACGGCATAAAGTCGAATTGCGTAAGGCCTAATAAAGGCAATCAAGGTGGTGGCAGCAGCATGTAGTCCGTAAGAACCCATGAAAAGGTCCATAATAAATCCACTTGCAAACCCAACGAGTAAAAGGGCAAGACGATTCATCCTAGGCGGCAGCAAAAAAATGAATAGGATGTATAAATACGGATTAATGTAGCCGCTGAATTGAACCTGATTCAATAGTGCAACTTGCACGAGAAAGAGCGCAAAAAATCGGGTGATATGATTCAAGGGTTTATTCACGGGAAGATTGGCTTTGTTCGAGTGAATCGCGTTCTAGGCGCATTTTATTCTTGATGATGTAGACGTAGCGAAGCTTGGTGAAATCAGTGCTCAACTTCACGCTGATGTCGTAGTAATTCGTTCCCGGTATTAGGCTAGCTTCCTCAATGATGCCCAAATTTATTCCCTCCGGGAAGATGCTTGAAAAACCGTTTGTTACAACGGTGTCTCCTTCTTCTATAGCCGCGTGCCGCGGGATGTCTCTCAATTTTGCCCGCTCGTGATTCTTGCCGTCCCACTGGAGTATTCCAAAATATTCCGCATTCGATAATTTGGCCGAAATCATCACATCACGATGAAGTATGGGCAATACGATGCTGTAATGTTCGGACACGGTTTTGGTGATGCCAACGACACCGTTTGGATCGAAAACGCCCATTCTCGGCCGTACGCCGTGACGCGAACCCCGATTAATGGTGATGTAATTATTCCGCTTATTAAAGGTAGCGTTGACCACCTTTCCGCCGAAGTACTCAAATTGCTGTTCGAGTAGACTATCCGAATGGATTAACGACTGAAACCGGTTCTCGAACTTCGCGTTCTTGATTTGACTTTGAAGTCGCGCGTTGTCTTCAACAAGTAAATCATTGCTTTCCCGAAGGTGGAAATACTCCCGCCAATAATCGATGGCCCCGAACATGCGTCCGGTGATTTGAGTGGAACGGCTCCAAACCACGCTGTTCTGATACTGTCTGTTTTGCGTAATTAAATAAATGGAAATCACCTCTAAGAGAACAAAGCTCAACAGAATGTGATATCGATATAAAAAGAGAAGTATACTGCGCATGAATGAAAAACGGACACCTTATTTAACGCATTAAGAACGTAAATTTGTCGACGTTTTTCAAGGCGATTCCCGTTCCACGTACTACTGCTCTTAATGGATCTTCGGCAATGAATACGGGAAGTTCTGTTTTTCTCGAAATCCTTTTATCGAGCCCGCGAAGCATTGATCCTCCGCCGGCCATGTAAATTCCGGTGTTGTAAATATCCGCAGCTAGTTCGGGAGGCGTCATGGAAAGGGCTTCCATAATAGCATCTTCTATTCGAATAATAGACTTGTCGAGCGCTTTGGCAATTTCTGTGTACGTTACGGTAACTTCCTTCGGCTTTCCCGTGAGTAAGTCACGCCCCTGAACGGCGTAAGGTTCCGGTTTCGTTTCTAAATCCTCAGTGGCCGCTCCTGCTTCAATTTTTATACGCTCCGCAGTTCTTTCTCCAACCGCTAGGTTGTGTTGCGCGCGCATGTAATAAACGATATCACTTGTAAATACATCTCCGGCCACCTTAATTGATTTATCGGCGACAATTCCACCCAAGGCTAAAACGGCAATTTCCGTCGTACCACCGCCTATATCAATGATCATGTTTCCTTTGGGCTCTGTTACGTCTACACCGATACCAATGGCGGCTGCCATGGGCTCGTGAATGAGATATACTTCTTTCGCCCCAGCGTGCTCTGCTGAATCGCGAACCGCTCGTTTTTCTACTTCCGTAATCCCCGATGGAATACAAATGACCATGCGCAAGGAGGGAGCAAAAAACTTGTTTTTGAGCGCAGGTATATTTTTAATCATTTCCCGAATCATGTGTTCGGAAGCATTAAAGTCGGCAATTACCCCGTCCTTCAACGGACGGATGGTTTTGATTCCTTCATGCGCTTTACCGTGCATTTGTTGCGCTTCCCGACCTACCGCAATAACCTTCCGCGTATACGAGTCTACCGCAACAATCGATGGAGCATCTACTACAACCTTGTCATTGTGAATAATCAAGGTGTTGGCGGTCCCCAAATCGATCGCAATATCTTGCGTCATGAAATCAAATAAACCCATTGTCTCGTTTTTCTTTTATATGAGGGGTTAAAATAGCAAATTTAGTGCTTGAAATGGCGGGTTCCCGTGAATACCATAGCCATTTCATGTGCATTGCAATAATCAATACTCAATTGGTCTTTGATTGATCCTCCCGGTTGAACTACAGCAGTAATTCCTGCCTTATCCGCAATCTCTACACAATCCGGGAATGGGAAAAAGGCGTCAGAGGCCATTACAGCACCCTTGAGGTCAAATTTAAAAGCACGCGCCTTTGCAATGGCTTGGTTTAAGGCATCGACTCGACTTGTTTGACCTGTTCCACTGGCTAAAAGTTGCCCGTCTTTTACAAGGACAATGGTGTTCGATTTCGTGTGCTTGCAAATCTTACTCGCGAATTCGAGATCCATTAATTGAGCATCGGTCGGTGCCAAAGTAGTAGCCGGTGTCATCTCTTCTTTTTGATCGGTCACGTAGTCGCGGTCTTGTTCAAGCACACCGTTCAATGCCGTGCGGAAGAGTTTTTTTGGAAGCTCCACTTCATTTTGCAAAAGAACAATTCGGTTCTTCTTGTTCTTCAGAATTTCTAGCGCCTTCGGCGCGATCTCCGGCGCGATCACCACTTCGCAGAATAGTTTGTCAATTTCTTCAGCCGTGGCCGTATCAATCAGGGTGTTCGTGATCAAAATCCCGCCGAAGGCGGAAACCGGATCACCCGCTAAAGCATCTATGTATGCGTCTAATAATACGGGTCTTGAAGCAACTCCGCAGGCGTTGTTGTGCTTGAGGATGGCAAAAGTGGTTTCGTTGAATTCTGCCAACAGATTTACTGCGGCATCGACATCCAGCAGATTATTGTAGCTCAATTCTTTCCCGTGTAATTTTGTAAACAGCGCCTCTAAATCGCCGTAGAAAACACCGTTCTGGTGCGGGTTCTCGCCGTATCGAAGCGTATGCGCCGTCGGAATAGAACTTTTAAAGCTCTGGTCTTCGTCGTGCTGAAAATATTGGAAAATGGCAGTATCGTAATGGGAGCTGATGTTGAAAGCGCGACCGGCTAAGTACCGGCGTTGTTCAAGCGTTGTCGTTCCATTTCCCTCTTCAAGAATCCGTTGCACGTAGTCGTAGTCGCGTCGTGAAGGAACAATAACTACGTCGTTAAAATTCTTTGCCGCGGCGCGAATCAAAGAGATTCCGCCGATATCAATTTTTTCAATAATGTCTTTTTCTTCCGCACCAGAAGCCACAGTATCTTCAAAGGGGTAAAGGTCCACAATGACAAGATCAATTTCTGGTATTTCAAATTCATTTAGCTGAGCTAAATCGTCGGCCAAAGGGCGACGTGCCAAAATTCCACCAAAAACTTTTGGGTGTAGCGTTTTTACGCGACCGCCTAAAATTGAAGGATAGGAGGTTAAGTCTTCAACGCGCGAACAGGGAACTCCTTGTTTGGTTATAAAATCAAAGGTGCCTCCAGTAGAGAGAATCTCTACTCCGTTTGCGTGTAATAATTGAATGATCGGTTCTAGGCCCTCCTTGTGAAATACAGAAATAAGGGCGGTTTTAATCGATTTCGAAGCCATGAAATTGGGTACTGTTTAGAAGGCTCTAAAGGTAATAAAATAGGAAGAAGGTCATTCTTGGCAAGAGCCTTGTTTTAAAGAGTTTTCAAGCAGTTTTTAACGAAATACGGGCGGATTCGTTTTCTCTTTCTCGCAAAATGAAAAAAGAGCAGTGACGAACCCCACATCAATTCCACTTCGTTATATTTGAACCTATGATTTATCTGCGCTTATTTAAGGAGAGTATCAAGTTCGCATTTCACGCCCTTATCGTGAATCGCTTGAGGACGGTTTTGTCCTTATTAGGTGTTACCATTGGTATTTTTGCCATCATTGCTGTTTTTACCGTGGTCGATTCACTCGAGAAGAGCGTGCAGGAAGATATTGAAGCTCTAGGCGACAATATGGTGTACATTCAAAAATGGGCTTGGGGAGGCGGTGGAGGTGAGTACAAATGGTGGGAAATGCTTCGTCGGCCCGATGTAAAGTATTCGGAACTTCGTGAAGTCGAGAAGCGAACACGCAGTTTATACGCCGCCACATTTGGCGCATCCACACAGGTTACCATTAAGTACAAGTCAAGTACGATCGATAGAGCGGGAATTTTTGGCGTAAGTGAGAACTACGATAAAATGTGGGGCTTTGACCTAACCGAAGGACGTTATTTTACTCCGATGGAATTTCGTTCAGGAAGGAATATGGCTATGATCGGAGCCAATATTGCGGAAAAGTTTTTTCCCGGAGGAGGAGCGGTGGGTCAAGAAATTCGCATTCTCGGGCAAAAAATATATGTAATTGGCGTATTTGAGAAACAAGGAGCGAGTGCTTTTGGAAATTCACCCGACGACTTAGCCGTTGTCCCCGTTGAATTCCTCCGTCGTTTCGTAGACATAAATAGGGGTTCTAGTAATCCAGTGATTATGGCTAAAGCCAAACCGAATGTAACGGCCGATCAGCTCTCCGACGAGCTCCGCGGGGTAATGCGTTCAGTCCGCAGGCTGAGTCCGCAGGTAAAGGATAATTTTCAGTTAAATCAGATTTCAGTCATCTCGGCCGGAATTTCAGGCCTTTTTGATATCGTAAATACTGCTGGCTGGTTAATTGGCGGCTTTTCTATTTTGGTAGGGGGTTTCGGAATTGCGAACATTATGTTCGTTTCGGTAAAAGAACGAACGAATCAAATCGGGATTCAAAAGGCGCTTGGGGCGAAGAACTATTTTATCCTCTTACAATTCTTATTTGAGTCGGTGATTCTCTGCCTTCTCGGTGGTAGTTTGGGACTCTTTATAGTTTTTATTGGCGCTACCGCCGTCACAGCGACTATGGATTTCACCCTCGTGTTAACCTCGTCCAACATAATTCTCGGACTTACCGTTTCCGCTATTATTGGGGTTATTTCCGGTTTTGTTCCTGCATTTACAGCCTCACGGCTGGATCCGGTAGAAGCTATTCGCACCGGTATTTAATGGACAACCACTACTTTTTGTGATCGTGTTTCGCCTTCGAGTGAAACAACAACGGTGTATGTTCCCGCCGAAAGAGAACGCGCATTAAAGAAGTGCCTCGACGTTCCCGGCGTTATCGTTCCTCGGTGCAATTGAGCCACTTTTTGTCCCTTAGAATTGAGTAACTCAATCGTCGCAAATCCACCCGCTAGGGTGTGGACCGGGATACAGGTAACGGCGCTGGCCGGATTCGGATACACCGATTTCAACGTCCAATCCGATTCTTCTACGCCCATAGTTGGAAGTATTTTCGTTTCAAAATAAGCTTCAGGGGCAGGCAAGGGACGCAGCTTGTTCACATTGGTAGTGCTCGTTGCCGAGAAATAATATTGAATAACGTTCGCTGGACCACCATTGGGGATCGCCAAATTCGCCGACCACTCATCTGTGCCCGACACAGCCACTAATGGGAGGGCAGTGAATGGCCCGGCAGTATCAATTCTGAAGTACATGGTGGTTCCGCTGATCCCTGCTTCGTGTTTTACGGTAGCTGAAAAAGGAAAACTATTAGAAGAACCATTCAGAATAATAGTGTCGCGGCTCCAGTGTTGAATCAACAAGGGTTTTCGAACCCCAATACTGTGCGTAATGCAGTGAATGGCTCCGGCGGCCGGAATGATAGCTTCTGAATTAATGGGAACAATTTTAAACCCGGGTAATGACTCTCTATAAATGCGCAGAGCAGTGGTGTCAAACTCTTCCCTATAGGTAGGAACCAACACGGTCTTGTTTATGAAAATACTATTTGAATAAGTTCTGTAGTGTGCGTTTGGCGCGTAATTTCCCGCCGTGCTAGGCGGCATAGGAACGCGGATAACGTTGAATGGATTTCCGTCGCGCGCAGTGAAATTGCTTAATACATATTGAATATTCGCCTCCATTTGAGGTCCGTCCGAAACGCCCGTCGGGAATTTACCTACGAGCAATGTGTTTTCATTGATCAGTTTCATGTGCATGTCAATATGACTAATGATATCGAAGGGCAGTTCATCCATTCGGACGTAGGGATCAATATTCATGAACTGCTTCATCAGAGTGTCGACTTCGCTCGCCGTTTTGACTGTTTGGTTAAACTGGCCGGTAGGACCATTTTCAGTGACCACTAAATCGGAGCTAAAACCAATTCCGGTTCCGTCGCTCATAAAGTTACCGCCGGTATGCACGAGGTCAGAAGGAGCTTGTGTTGAACTGTACAAGGCGTAATTGAATTCATTGGCGATACCAACGGGTACTTGATCATCGGCGGCTCTAGGTCGATTATAAATCCAATCGACTAAAACCAAACTATCTACATCGTTAATGTAGACCGAATTTTGACCGTAGTCGCGAATCCAAATAGAGTTGAAAGGCTGCTCAATGAAACGAAGATTCTGGTTGGGCACTCCTCGATTCGCCAAATCGCTGATTACGCTATTCGAATCGGAACACGTAATAATTACGATACATTCATCTTGCGCCTCATCTACAATTTGCGCCAAAATATCTCTGTAACTGGTCCAAGTAATGGTTAAGTATTCAACTTCTTCCCACTCGGCCATGGTTCTTATTGGACCGGGAGGAGGGGTAGGAATTCCTTCTGGTGAAGGCGTTCTATAAAAGGGTGCATTCGCCTTTTCTTCGGCGGTCAT
>CBFIAJ010000014.1:31230-48533 GCA_965660515.1 Flavobacteriales bacterium
GGCAGCCACAGTGAAATTATTAAACGAACGCATGCTCGATAAATCGAGCAACGTGAGTCGCTTGGTCGATAAGCTGGTTCAGAAAAAATGGGCGGTGCGTAAATTCAACACATCCGACCGAAGGCAGGTCGATATATTCATTACCACTGAAGGAATGGAATTATTGGAACAGATTAATAAGGAAACATCTGCTCTTGATGAATTGCTAAGCGGATTGGATTGTGATCAACTCATCAAGCTAAATGATACGCTTGATAAAATTAGAGAAACCTACGCGTCGAATTCTGACTGCGACTAAGAAGCCTTAGAAATACTCAGCCAATCGCTTACAAATAGCTTCGAGTAAGCGTTCGTCGCGTATGTTGAACGCATTTACTGTGTGTGAGTCGATGTCGATTTGACCTAAGAATTCGTTTCCATCCATGATTGGAACTACCAATTCCGATTTCGTATCGATACTACAAGCGAGGTAATTATCAACGGTTCCAACGTCTTGCACGTTAATGGTTCGTTGTTGAACAGCCCCCTGACCACAAATTCCAACGCCAAAAGGAATTCGTTTGTGATCGGTTGGAGCGCCGGCATACTGGCCTAAAACAAGTTCGTCTTTTTCGGGATCTTTCATGTAAAAGCCGACCCAGTCGTAATGTGCAACTTCATTCAGAAGAAGCTCGCAAATAGCCTTTTGCTTTTCGCGCATACTCAGGTTTTTGTCGATTATTTGAATCGCTTTGTACTGAATTTCTTGATGCTTGGCTTCTTGTAACATAGTCGGAAAAATGAAGGGCAAAAATACAAAATTAAATGCCGAATGCGAGTAGAATATGAGGTCCATAAATGAGGATACCAACAACTCCTGCGCAAAGGGCTGCAATCAGTACGGCTCCGGCCGCAAGGTCTTTTGCTCGGCCTACGGCCGGATGTTTTTCTGGATGCACTCGGTCCAAAGCTTGCTCAAGGGCAGAGTTTAATGCCTCGAGCCCTATTACCAGTCCAATGCACAAAAGCACGGCGATCCATTCCATTTTTGAAAGGCCGCATAGCCATCCGCCCGCGAGGGCGAGGAGCATAGCCGCGAAATGAAAGCGACCGTGCCGTTCGTGAAACCACAAATGGAAAAGCCCGTTAAATGCGGCCTTAAAAGCGGCGAATTCCTTTTTCATACGTTCGTTTTTACCTGGGCAAGAGCGTCTTTTCCGTTAATCGGACAAAATACTCCGGAGCAAATCGATTGCCTTGTCTACAGTATTGACCTGTTGAAACGATAAGGTAAGTCTTCCGTTTCGTTCTTTCATCGTTACCGTTTTATAATGATTTTTCAAGAAGTTCAAAATCATCGTAAACGTGGCGCTTTGATAGAAGGGGCTGCTTTGGTCACTCACGAAAAAGCCAATCATGCGGTTGCTCTTAAGCGTAAGTTTTTCAAATCCGAGTTGGCGACCGAGCCAGCGCAGACGAACGCTAACGAGCAGTTCGTGAACGGGCCGAGGAATGGGCCCAAAACGGTCGACCAAACTCTGCTCGAATTTTTTGAGTTCTGCCTCTTCTTCAATATTGTTGAGTGATCGATAGAGGCTTAAGCGCTCTGCTATGTTGTTGACATAATCGTCCGGAATCAGAATTTCTAAATCGGTATCGAGCAGCGTGTCCTCCGCCAAATACCTCTTGATTTTTCCTTCCTCTTCAGCGTAAAGATCTTTAAACTCGTTTTCTTTAAGTTCGGTAAGTGCTTCTCCCAAGATCTTCTGATACATTTCAAAGCCGATATCGCCAATGAAGCCGCTTTGCTCGGCACCGAGCAAATCACCAGCCCCTCGAATCTCTAAATCGCGCATGGCGATATTGAAGCCCGATCCTAAATCACTGAATTGCTCGAGTGCGCGGAGTCGTTTGCGCGCTTCATCCGTCATACTCGAATAAGGCGGTGCAATCATGTAGGCGAAGGCCTTTTTATTCGACCGTCCAACGCGACCGCGCATTTGGTGCAAATCGCTCAAGCCAAAGAAATTGGCATTATTGATTATGATGGTATTGGCATTAGAAATGTCGAGTCCCGATTCGATGATGGTCGTAGAAATCAGCACATCGAATTCACCTTCCATGAAGGCCAACATAATGCGTTCGAGCTTGGCGCCCTCCATTTGGCCGTGGGCAATCCCAATTTTCACATCCGGAACGAGCCGCTGTATGAGTCCGGCCACTTCCGAAATGTTTTCAATTCTGTTATGGACAAAGAATACTTGTCCGCCCCGACTCACTTCATAGAGAACGGCGTCGCGAATCATTTCTTCGTTGAATCCGCGTATTTCTGTTTGTACTGGATACCGGTTGGGCGGTGCGGTGGCAAGTACGCTGAGATCGCGCGCTCCCATGAGTGAAAACTGCATCGTTCGTGGAATGGGGGTAGCGCTCAACGTAAGTGTATCCACATTCACTCGAATCGTTTTCAGCTTGTCCTTTACGGCCACCCCGAATTTTTGTTCTTCATCAATGACTAATAGTCCAAGATCCTTCCATTTCACATCTTTACCAACGACCCGATGGGTGCCAATAAGGATGTCCACTTTTCCTTCGGCAAGCCGCTGCAGGGTTTCGCGCTGTTGTTTTGCGCTTCGGAACCGATTGATGTATTCTACCGTAACGGGAAAATCTTTGAGTCGTTCCACAAACGTTTTATAATGCTGAAAAGCCAGAACGGTGGTCGGAACCAATACCGCTACTTGCTTGCCATTATCGACGGCTTTGAAGGCGGCGCGCACGGCAAGTTCTGTTTTTCCGAAACCCACATCCCCACAAACCAAGCGATCCATGGGCATTTCTTTTTCCATGTCTTCTTTAATGGCCTCGGTAGCTTTCTCTTGATCGGGGGTATCTTCATAAATGAAGGATGCTTCCAGTTCGAGTTGCAAGTAGCTATCAGGACTGCAGGCGAATCCTTTTTGTTCTTTTCTTTTGGCGTATAGTTGAATGAGGTCGTAGGCAATGCTTTTGACCTTCGTTTTTGTCTTTTGTTTCGTTTTTGCCCAAGTACCTGAGCCTAGTTTGTGGATCTTTGGCAGGGAGCCTTCTTTTCCGTTGAATTTGGAAATTTTATGAAGGGAGTGGATGCTGATATACAGAATATCATTGTCTTTATAAATCAGCTTGATGGCCTCTTGTTTCTTCCCGTTGACATCTATTTTTTTGAGTCCGCCAAAGGTTCCAATTCCGTGATCGATATGGGTAACGTAATCGCCTACTTGCAAGCTCGTAAGCTCTTTTAATGTGATTGCTTGCTTCTTTTCGAACCCTGTTTTTAGCCGGAATTTGTGGTATCGGTCGAAAATCTGATGATCGGTGTAGCAAACAATTTTGCGCTCATGATCGATGAATCCTTCGTGCAAAGTGTAGAGCACAGGAGTGAATTTCACTTCGGCCCCAATGTCTTCAAAAATGTCGTGAAACCGTTCTACTTGTTTCGCTGAGGAACAAAGAATGAGGTTTTCATATCCTCGGTGCGCAAAGGCGTCGAGGTTTTCGACGAGAAGTTCGAACTTCTTATTAAATGATGGTTGCGGAATGGCGTTAAAGTCGGCGGCCTTATCGGCCGGATAATGGAAGCTCTGCCCAAATTCAACCAGGTCGAAATCTTCCAGTTCCTGCCGCCAGGCAGTAGCATTTAGGAATAATTCGGCGGGTGTACGATGCTTGACGGCGGTACTTAATTCGGCAAATGCCTCTTCCGCCTTTTCAAAATTTTTATCGAGACGAGCCCCGGTGAGCTCGGCACTTTTCGTCCAGATGACCGTTTCTTTAGACAAGTAATGGAGGAACGATTCGCGCTGTTCCACCATGGTCTTGTCGCTCACATTGGGCACTACGGTAAACTGTTTTACCCGCTCTTCTGAAACCTGTGTCTCAATATCAAAAGATCGAATGCTCTCAATTTCATCGCCGAAGAATTCGATTCGATAGGGAGTGTCATTACTAAAGCTAAAGACGTCTACAATACCTCCGCGAATACTGAATTGACCTGGATCAGTAACAAAATCAACCCTTTCGAAATGATATTCGTGCAGCGTTTCGTTTAAAAAATCGGGTGAAAGTGCATCGCCAACATGCACTTTAAGGGTGTTTTTCGAAAGCTCTTTTCGGGTAATCACCTTTTCGAAAAGTCCATCGGGATACGTTACTACCGCAGCCGCCTTGCGGCGCGATGCCAAACGATTTAAAACCTCTGCGCGCAAGAGTACATTCGCATTTTCCGTCTCCTCAATTTGATAGGGACGTCGATAACTTCCCGGGAAAAAAAGCACATTTGCTTCTCCCAATACAGTTTGAATATCGTTCAAGAAATACGCCGCTTCTTCTTTGTCATTTAAAACGAATAAATGAGGAACGGTGGTGTTTTCGTACACCGAAGCAGCGATTAACGCGGGAAGTGATCCGGCCAACCCTTTTAAATGAACGCGTTGAGCTCCGGGTGCTTGAAGCCATTCTGCCAAGCTTTTTGCCTGCAGGTCGTTTCGATAGAGTTGAATAAATTCTTTTGGGTTCATCGGCCTTTACTAAGTCAGCCGGCCATAAATTGTTCAGCTTCGGCAACCATTTTTGGAGATCCAATGAAATAGGGCACTCTTTGGTGCAGTTCCGTTGGAACCATCTCTTGAATACGTTGAATTCCGTCCGACGCATATCCTCCGGCTTGCTCAGCAATAAACGCGAGCGGTGAGCACTCGTATAAAAGGCGAAGTTTCCCGTCGGGGGCCTTTTGGGTAGAAGGATAAATATAAATTCCCCCTTTGAGTAAGTTTCGGTGAAAATCGGCCACTAAAGAGCCAATGTACCGCGCGCTATAACTGCGCTCTTGACAGAGGGCGACATAATTTTGAACTCCTTGAGGTGCTGAATAAATATTTCCTTGGTTGATCGAGTAAATACTGCCATCTTCCGGAATGCGCATGTTTGGATGAGAAAGACAAAATTCGCCAATGGAGGGGTCCAAGGTAAATCCGTTGACACCGTTTCCAGTGGTGTATACCAGCATGGTAGATGAACCGTAAATAACATATCCTGCCGCAACTTGCTCTTTGCCCGGACGAAGGAATTCATCGATAGTTACGGGTCCTGAGAATTTTTTTCTTCGAAAAACGCTAAAGATTGTTCCGATAGAAACGTTTACATCGATGTTCGAGCTTCCGTCGAGTGGGTCGATGGCGACCAAGTATTTTCCGTCTTCGGCGATCCCGTCTAATACGACGATGTCTTCGTCTTCTTCGGATGCAATAGCGCGGCATTCGCCCCCGCTTCGCAGCAATTCCATGAACATGTTGTTGGCAAAAACGTCGAGTTTTTGCTGATCTTCTCCTTGGATATTTCCGCTACCTGCCTCGCCTAGGATGTTAACGAGTCCGGCCTTATTGACCTCTCGGTTAACGAGTTTCGCGGCGATTGTGAGATCACCAAAGAGTCGCGTAAATTCACCAGTAGCATGAGGAAAATCAGTTTGGCGTTCAATAATGAACTCGGAAAGCGTTTGTACCGCCATTTGTGTAGTGCCTTTGCCGCAAATATCGAGAAATTTGGGTTAATCCAATCATTACCTTTGTGACAAATGAAAACAGTGAATTTTATCATCCGCCCGGGAGGTCGAAACGACGTTCCTGCCATGCATGCACTCATTCGTGAATTGGCTCAATATGAGAAAGCGGAACACGAGGTGCTTTTAACGCAAGAGCAAATGGAGGCGGACGGATTCGAGGATCCGGTGAAATTTGAAACTTTTGTGGCCGAGGTTGAAGGACAAGTGGTCGGAATGGCTTTGTTTTATGCGCGCTATTCAACCTGGAAAGGGGCGACGCTTCATTTGGAAGATCTTGTAGTCAATGCGTCGGTACGCGGCATAGGAATTGGGAAAGCACTGTTTAAGGAAGTCGCAAAACTTGCGCAAATGCGCGGGGTTGGGCGCATGGAATGGGAGGTGCTCGAATGGAATGAGCCGGCGAAAGAATTTTATAAAATGCTCCGAGGTTCGGGAGATTCGGAGTGGGAATTGTGGAAATTAAATCCAGAGAAAATAAAAGCGATTAATGAGGGTACATAAGTTTGGAGGTGCGTCGATTAAAGATGTTGAAGGCGTAAAGCGAGTTGCAGATATAATTAAAACCTTCCCGGAATCGGGACTGGTTGTGGTCGTATCGGCCATGGGAAAGACGACCAATTTGTTGGAAGAGGTGGTGCATGCGCACTACAATGGAATGTTGGACGGCGCTTTTGAATTAATGAATGAATGCAAGAAACAGCACTTCGCAATTATTGATGAATTATTTCCTCAAGCTCACGGGGTGCGCGATGAAGTGAATAACTTGTTTGTTGAGCTTGAGTGGACCGTAGAAGATCCGCCGCGGGATGATTACGATTACAATTACGATCAAATTGTGGGGTATGGAGAGCTAATTAGCAGCCGGATTGTGAGTGCCTATTTGGCGGACTCCGGATTTAAACACGATTGGCTCGATGCACGCGACATTATAAAAACCGACAATCGACACCGAGACGCTCGGATCGATTGGCAGCTTTGCGGTGAGCAATGTCGTCGGTATGTTAAAAAGGAGGGAGCCTATTTAACCCAAGGTTATATCGGCTGTACAAGCGAGAATTTCAATACAACTTTAGGCCGCGAAGGGTCCGATTATACAGCGGCAATTTTCGCCTTTTTAATGGAAGCGGATGAGGTGTGCATTTGGAAAGATGTGCCTGGATTAATGAATGCGGATCCAAATGAGTTTTCCGATTCGAAATTATTAGAACGGGTTTCTTTTGAAGAAGCCATTGAGTTGGCCTTTTTTGGGGCGAAAGTGATTCATCCAAAAACGATCCAGCCACTGAAGAAGAAGGGGATTGCACTGCGTGTTAAATCGTTTTTAAACCCCGTAAATGCCGGATCGCTTATTTCGTCAGAAGTGGAGGAAATAAGCCAAGTGCCTAGTTATATCGTCAAGCACGATCAGGTGCTTTTAAACATATCGGCCCGCGATTTGAGTTTTATTGCCGAGCATCACTTGAGTTTTATATTTGGGTCGATGGCCGAGCACGGATTCCGGGTCAATATGATGCAGAATAGTGCCGTGTCTTTTTCCGTAGTGCTCGATCAAGATCAGCGCAAATTGGCTAACTTCGTTCAAGCGCTGGAAAATGAATTTGACGTTGAAATGACCGGGCAATTGAGTCTATATACGGTGCGACACTATGCCGATCAATGGCAAAAATTATTGAAAGGTCGCGCCCCATTGCTAGAACAGCGCACCTCCGAAACCATACAATTACTATTAACGGATCAATGAGTTTAGTTGACCCCGAAGAATTCGCTCATTTCACTCGACTCAAGCAATTGGGATTGCCACGAGTGGCCGAGCTTATTATGGAGTTGCTTAAACTCGATGAGTTAAATGCCATTTACGACGAATTCTCGGATGCACCTTCGGCAATTGATTTTGCCGATGCGGTTTTGGATAAGTTGGGAATTGAAGTAGAAGTAACTCCGGAAGATTTAAAACGAATTCCAAAAACGGGTCCTTTTATTACGGTTTCAAACCACCCTTTTGGGGGTATTGACGGGGTTATACTCATTAAGCTCCTGGCGGAGCGACGGCCCGATTTCAAGGTCATGGCCAATTTCTTATTGGAGCGCATTAAGCCTTTCCGTGAGCACTTTATCAGTGTGAATCCGTTCGAGAATGCGAAGCTGGTTAAAAGCAATGTGAGCGGACTTCGGGCGGCTATGAGTCATTTGGCTGAAGGTAAGCCCATGGGCGTTTTTCCGGCTGGGGAGGTGAGTAGTTACAAACTTCAAACAGGTAATGTGACCGATCGGCGCTGGCAAGAATCGGCCATAAAGGTGATCAAGCGGGCCGAAGTTCCCGTGATTCCCATTTATTTTAAGGGTAGTAACTCCTTCTTGTTTCACTTGCTCGGAATGCTGCATCCTGTTTTGCGCACAGCTAAACTGCCCTCAGAGGTAATGGCGAAGCGAAATAAACAAGTGGTCGTTCGCATCGGGCACGCCATTTCGGTGGAGCAGCAAGAACAGTTTCAAAGCCTCGATCAATACGGTCGATTTTTACGGATGAAAACCTTTTCGCTCGGGAATGCGATGAAGGTAAACCGGTTTTTCCCGAAAGGCTTGGTTCCCAAAAAGATTGAGCAGGCGCCAAAGAATATTATTGAGCCGGTTCCGAAAGAAGAACTGCAAGCCGAGCTCGATGGGCTCCGCGAAGAGTTTTTCGAATTTGAATTTCGTCAATTCGAGCTGTTTTTACTGCCTGGCGGCAGGATACCTCGACTGCTCTCCGAAATTGGCCGACTTCGCGAAATTACCTTCCGCGAAGTCGGAGAGGGTACCCATAACGAATTAGACGTCGACGAATTCGATTTGTATTACCGCCATCTTATTTTATGGGATAAAGAAAAGCATTGCTTGGCGGGAGCCTACCGTTTGGGAATGGGTTCCGAAATCATGAACCTCTATGGAAAAAGGGGTTTTTATTTTCAATCGCTTTTTAGACTTGATCATCCGTTATTACCCCTGCTTAGAGAAACTATAGAGCTGGGGCGGGCCTTTATCGTGAAAGAATATCAAATGAAACCCTATCCGTTGTTCTTGCTTTGGAAAGGATTGATTGTAACAGCTTTAAAAAACCCTGAATACCGATACTTCATCGGCTGCGTAAGTATCAGTAACAACTTCAGTAAGTTCAGTAAATCACTCATTATTGAATTCGTGAAAAAGAACTACTACGATCGAAAAATTGCGCAGTACATTCATCCTAGGAAACGGTTCCGAGTGAAGTTGAAAAAGGAAGATCGGATGCTCGTTGATTTGAGCGAAGACGACGTGAATAAAATCGACCGCCTGGTCGATGAAATGGAGCCAGGAAACTTGAGATTCCCTATTTTACTTAAGAAATACATCAAACAGAATGCTCGAATTGTAGGATTTAATGTAGATCCGAAATTCAATAATGCCTTGGACGGACTCATGCTTCTAGACTTATTGGAATTGCCATTGGATACCTTGAATCAAGCCGTAAAAGAAATCAACGATGAAAATGTGGTGAATGCCTTTGTTGCGAAAAGAATGGATCATACAAATGGGTAGAATATTTTTCGTAATTTCCATCTGGATACCTGGATGATAAAATTAAATTTCGAAAACTTTAGAATTATGAAAATTAAAATTACTTTGATTGCACTTGCATTTGCTTGCCTTCCGGCGATTGCCCAAATTGATGTTCGCGCTTATGGAGGGGTCAATGTTGTTCAATTGAGCACGGATCAAGGAGAATCGTTAATTGATGAGGTCATCCATAATCGATCAATTAGTGGCCGTCCCGGCTACCAATTTGGTGCAGCCGTTTTGTTTGGAGAACGATTTTATGTTCAACCGGGCTTTCAATGGACTACTGTATCGACAGAAGTGGTTAATGAAAATACAGCAACGGGGGCTGAATTAACGGACGAAACTACAGTGAGTATGATTTCGGTGCCTTTGAGAGTTGGGTTTCGTTTAATAGATCCTGAAGTAGAAAATATGTTTAATGTTCGCGTTTGGGGTGGTTTCGATGGTCACCATGTAACTTCAGTAGATCACAGCGTGAATGATCCAAACACGGGTGCTATTGATGAAGGTGATTATAGTAATTTGATTGTTAATGCTGATTTCGGGCTGGGTATCGATATTTTGTTCTTTTTTATTGAGTCTGGGTATCAACTAGGAATTAGTCCAGTATACACGGGCGGAGATCAAGCAAAAGCGAATTCGTTTTACGCTAATCTCGGCGTTCGCTTTTCCTTTGGCTACTGATAAATTTGAAACATTAAATAAGAATCCCGCCTCTCGGCGGGATTTTTAGTTTCATTCAAATTCTTGCTCCAGTTTAAAGAGGATCGTTGAGCGCCTTTACTTTCTCCACAATGGTCTCGGCCATTTTCCTGTTGCTTTCGTGCGTCCAACCGGCAATATGTGGACTTAAAATAACGCGATCGTTTTTGAGTAATTGAGCCAGTTCATTCGGGAGCGTTTCGGCGCCAAAGAGGTTTTCGAAACTGCTTTGTTCTTGTTCGAGAACATCCAAGCAAGCACCGATTATTTTGCCCGAGTCCAACGCTTTCAATAAGGCTCCAGTGTCTACATTCTTTCCGCGGGCCGTATTAATTAAATAGAAGGGCTTTGCGCAGGTATCCACAAAAGCGTCATCGATGTAGTGGAAGGTTTCCGGCGTTTCGGGAAGATGTAAACTAATGACGTCCGCTTCCTGCTGAATGCGCTCCAAGGTGCACTCATGAATCGAATATCCCGCGTTTTGAAATGGAAAATGGGCTTCTGAAGGAAGGAAGTTCTTTTTGTATTTATCGTGCGCCAAAATGGTTATATCGAATCCGGATAGTTTCTTCGCAAAAGCTTCGCCCATATATCCGAATCCGATAATTCCTATGGTTTTTCCATCGAGTTCATATCCGCGATTTCCCCCGCGAATCCAAGTGCCTTGTCGTACCTGTTGATCGGCGCGAAATAGATGGTTAAACAAAGCGAGAAGCATACCGAGCGCGTGTTCAGAAACGGCATTTCGGTTCCCTTCGGGCGATCTTAAACAGGCAATTCCTTTTGATTCGGCGAAATGGACATCGATGTTTTCCAATCCTGCACCGGGACGGGCGATCCACTCGAGTTGTTTCCCCGCATCAATAAGAGTAGCATCGATTTTGAATCTCGATCGAATGACGAGTCCAACGAATTCGTGAAGTCGCTCTTTGGTTGTTTGATAATTCCAGTCGTAACCTTCGATGCACTCATAACCCAAGGCTGTGAGTCCGGCCGCTAGGCCATCGTGGTTGCGATCGATAAGGAGTACCTTGCCCCTCATCAGAATCCCAGTATGACTTTGCCAATGCCGAAGTAAATACACAAACCAATTACGTCGTTGGTGGTGGTAATAAAAGGACCTGTGGCAAGGGCGGGGTCTACGCCGTATTTATCGAGCACAAGTGGAACAAACGTTCCGAAAAGAGCCGCGAATATGATCACGGCAAAGAGGGCAATACTAACCGTAGTCGCCAAAAGTATTTCCCATCCGAGTAGTTGACTCAATCCAAAAACGAGCACGGATATAATGGCCCCATTGAGCAACCCTACGCCGAATTCTTTCCCCAGTTTTGTGGTTATGCTCGAGTTTTTAAGCGTTTCATTGGCCAGTGACTGTACAATGATCGCGGCAGATTGAACGCCTACATTACCGCCCATGGCGGCAATGAGTGGAATAAAGAGTCCCATGCGGCCATTTTCTTCAAGACTAAAAAGATCGAGCAATTGCGCGGCAAAAACACCACCGAACATACCAACTAATAGCCAGGGTAAACGGGCGCGAGTGAGGCGTAGTAAATCATCACTCGATTCAACGCTCTCAGAGATACCACTGGCCATTTGGTAATCGCGCTCGGCCTCTTCTTTCATTACGTCGAGGACGTCATCAATGGTAATTCGACCCAAAAGGCGACCTAAATCATCGATGACGGGTAAAACGACCAAATCGTATTTCTGCATGATCACGGCCACCTCTTCGTCGTCCATGGCCGCTTTTACAGAAATAACGGTCGGATTAAAAATCTGGCTGACTTTGGTTTTGGTTGAATTGGTCAGTAGTTTTTTCAGAGAAAGTGTACCAACGAGTCGCTCATCATCGTCTACAACGTACACCGTGTGTACCTCCTCAATATTTTCAGCCTGGCGACGCATTTCGCGCACACAGGTGAGTACGCTCCAGTTTTCATTAACGCGAATAAGCTCTTTGGCCATGAGTCCGCCCGCCGTGTCCTCCGGATAGTTGAGCAGGTCGACAATGGTTTTGGCATGCTCAATATCTTCGATTTCCTCAATGACCTTGTCTTTGGTCTCTTCGTCGAGCTCAGCGATAAAATCAGCCGCGTCATCCGAATCGAGATTGTAAAGAATCTCGTTGGCTATTTCGTGTGTTGTGAGCTGGCTTACGATGGATTCACGCGTATCCTCTTCAAGCTCCATGAGAATGTCTGCCGAGCGTTCATCGTCGAAAAGCGCGAAGAATTCAGCTACTACTTCTTCATCGAGCTCTTCAATGATTTCCGCGGCATCGGCCGGGTGAAGCGTCGCAATATCCTCCTTTACCGAGTCGAGTTGACCGGTAGCAAGGTGCTCTTCTAGTTGAGCGATATATTCTTTAGTCAGTTCCACCGGTTTGTGCTTGAATTAGTTGAGTTAGTTCTACGAACTGTTCAACGGATAGGCGTTCTGCTCTTAAACTGAGAATTTCAAGTTCCTTTAAAGAGTCGTCGAAAATAACACTTTTCAGTGCATTTCTCAATGTTTTACGGCGTTGGTTGAAGGCCATTTTAACCACTTGGAAGAACTTTTTTTCGTCGCAATTCAACTCTTTCACATTGTTTCGAACCAATCGAATGACGCCACTCTTCACTTTAGGCGGAGGAATAAACGATCCGGGTTCCACGGTAAATAGATACTCGATATCGTAAAAGGCTTGGAGCAAAACGCTCATAATGCCGTAGGTTTTACTTCCTGGAGGGGCGGCAATTCGTTCGGCTACTTCCTTCTGGAACATACCAACGACTTCCGGAACCAGTTGTCTTTGGTCATATACGCGAAAGAGAATTTGCGTGCTGATATTGTAAGGGAAGTTTCCAATGACCGCGCAAGGGGTAGGCAAGCTTTCGGCCAGGTCGATGTTTAAAAAGTTGCCTAAGTAGTGATCGGCCCGAAGGGCCAGAAATTCCGCTTTCAAATAATCAATCGATTCTAAATCTACCTCGCTCACGTAGAGGTCGTACGATTGATTCATTAAGAATTTGGTGAGCACACCGGTTCCTGGTCCAATTTCCAGAACGGTATCATATCCTTCACCGCCTAAGCTCCGGGCAATTCGCTCGGCTATTTCGGGTTCCTTTAAAAAGTGTTGGCCTAAATGTTTTTTAGCGCGTACCATGAATTCTTCTTGAATGTGCAAGGTAAGGCTTTAGGGAGAGTGAATTTCGCACCTAGCGGTCCGATTAATGAAATACCTCTTGTACCTCCAACAAGGTTCGGAAGGCAACCACCTTGCTGCCGAAGCGCTCTACCGTTTGTTGCATGAGTTGAGGAGCGGCATGCTGTTGATACGATTGTAATTGGGCCATGGATTCTGCAAGGTATTGGATGCTATAGGTAGTTCCAGACTCTTCTTGAACGAGCACTTTTGTAAAGCGCGCTTCGCGAAAGTAACCGGTGGCCATTACTTCCGGTATATGAGCTTTGCGCATCCATTGAATCCAATCGGCATGAACGTCGTCGTCGACGTTAAGGGTTACGTTGTATATAATCATGTTCCTGGGGTATCACCGCGCATTTGGCGGTATCGTTTTCGTGCTTGAACGGTGTAGCTGCTGCCGGGATATTTGGTGAGCATATCGCCATATAATTCAAAGGCTTTATCTGGGTCGTTCAATTGTTCGTCATACAACTTGGCCAATCGGTAATAAGCATCGTCACCGAGCAATTCGAAGGAATAAGCATCTACAATTTGTTGATAGGCCGAGGCCGCTTTTTCCCACTCCCGCATTTCAAAATATACGGCTCCTTTCTTGTAAATGATTTCATCAATGAGCGTGTGGCCACCGAGGGCACCTTCCAAGCTGTCGAGCAACGAAAGGCATTCTGAATAGCGCTGTTGATAGGCGAGGAGTTCGGCCCGGGCGTAGGAGGTAAGTGCGTCGGACGTAGTGTCTAGATTGAGGTTGTCTGAAATAAGTAAGGATAGCCGCATAGCATCATTAGCGATAAGCTTGGAGGTACTTGCTTTCAGAACGTCGAGTTGAGCTTGAGCCCACTGAAAATCGCCCTGATAATAACTGATGCGCGCTCTTCTGAATTTAGCTTCCTGACCAATAATGTCTTCTTTGAAATCTTTCTCTACTTGCGCATAGAGCAGAATAGCATCCCAATCTTGACCTTTCAAAAGTAAAATATCGGCGAGTTCAATTTTCACCTCCGCCACGTCGTACGGATGGGCATTGCTGAATTCAAGGGCTTGCTCTAAAAGTCGTTGAGCTTCATCCGTGTCTTTGTTAAAGAAAGCCTCTAAATGAGCTAAATCGCGAAGAAGAGGAACCGTGTATTCCGAGTTGCCAAAATCATCGATCGTATTTAAGTAGGCTGTTTTGAGTTGAAGAATTTCTTCTTCTGTGTACATGTTATTCTCATCGAGTTGTGCCTGATAAACCCGGAGAATGCCAATTTGCCCTACCTGATAAAAAGGACCGTCGATACCTACTGTATTGATGATGTAGTCGTAGCAATCGAGTGCTTCGTCATAGGCTAAATTGGTTTCGCACACCTTCGCCAATTGGAACACTTCCGATTGATTTCCTTTAAGCCTTCGGTCGAGTGCGATGGTTTGGCGCACCGCAGAGGTGAAGTTTTGTTCTTGTACGTATACCCACGTTAGTAAGTCGCTGTATTCGGGCATTTGAGTGGTCTGAATGCGCTTGATCAAGGCTTCTTTGATCATTTTGTTGTTCTCGTTTTCGGGGTCTTTGGAGACACTTCGCGAGAGCATATTTCGCACGGAGGCTAGGTAGGATGGGTTCTCTTCGATCAGAATTAAATACTCTTCGAACATCAGGTCCATTTTGCCCATCGACGAATAGATATCGGCCATTTGATAATGGAAATTCGCTTTTGGATTTTGAACTTGGGCGATCTTGTACATTTCAAGTGCGAGCTCCATTTTTTGAAGCTCTACATATCGCTGCGCCATGTTCAGGGCTTGATTCGGTTTGTCTTGCACACCCTCGGCAATTTCGTCGTACACCTTGTCGGCTTTCTTATCGTCGCCGGCGAGTTCGTAGGCGTAGGCTTCGTCTATTTCAAACCGGAATTGACTCGTTCGTTTGGAGAAGTCCTTGCCCAGTTTCGCAGCTTCGTTGTACAATTCTTTTTGCAGGTAGATATCGTACAGCGATTTATACGTATTTCCATTGCGTTGAATTTTGTATGCCTCTTCAAACAGGGTTTGCGCTTTATTGAGGTCGCCCAGCTCTACGTATTGTTCTCCGAGCGATCGTTTTTCTTTCCAATCTTGACCAAAGGCCAGTTGAGTGAGTAAAAGAATCAGCGTAATGAGGAGTGCTTTTTTCATAGGCGTTCTTCAACCTTCGGTTGGATGCTATAGTAACGGTTTAAAGCGCTTTGGAGTATAGTTTTGAAATCGTTTCCGCGAGCAATTAGATCGGTGGTTATTTTTTCTTCGTCGCTTAAGAACTGATCAATTTGTTCGGGTTTAATTTTCCCTTTTTCAACATCTTGAAGGAGTGCTTCAAGTTGACTTTTAGAAAAGGAGATGTCTTTCTGAAGAACGGGCAAAGTACTGCTTAAATGATTGAAATAGTGCTGTGCTTCCTGATATTGGGGCAGATCTTCAGAAATGAAAAGCGTGTCTGTAGTGTCGCGAAAGCTCGATTTCAACTGAATTAACTCAGCTTCGATTTGTTCAGCGAAATAGCTCAGGCTGTCTGCTGGAACAGTTTTTAGTGAGTTTTGAAGTTGCGTCAGGTTTGAGTCGAGCCGTGAGAACCGATCCGATTGGTTTTCCGATAGGGTGAATTGACACCCCGTAAGGATCCATCCGCCCGTGAGGGCGAAAAGAACCAATGTGAAAAACGTACTCCGATTCGGGTAAGGCATTTGTTAAATCTTGCTGGCGCCGAAGAAAGGAACCAAGGCCTTGGGAATATTTATTCCATCGGGCGATTGGTTGTTCTCGAGCAACGAAGCTAAGATACGAGGTAAAGCTAAAGCACTACCATTCAATGTATGCGCAATTCGCGGTTTGTTGTTTTCGTCCCGATAGCGAAGTTTTAGACGTCGCGCCTGGAAGGTTTCGAAATTAGATACGCTACTTACTTCGAGCCAGCGCTCTTGAGCGGCGCTCCAAACTTCGAAATCGTAGGTCATGGCAGAGGTAAAGCCTAAATCGCCCCCGCAAAGGCGAACAATGCGGTAGGGGAGTTCGAGCTCTTGAAGCAATGACTCTACGTGTGCCACCATTTCATCCAAGGCGGCATAACTGTGATCGGGATGTTGCACTTGAACGATTTCCACTTTATCGAATTGATGTAAACGGTTGAGTCCGCGGACATCTTTTCCATAGCTTCCCGCTTCACGGCGGAAACAGGCAGAATGGGCCGTTAACTTCTGAGGAAGTTCGTTTGCCCCTAGAATTACATCGCGGTAGATATTCGTTACGGGCACTTCCGCGGTAGGAATGAGGTATAGGTCGTCCACCGTTGCGTGGTACATTTGGCCTTCTTTATCGGGCAATTGACCAGTTCCGAATCCAGAATCCGCGTTCACTACGAGTGGAGGTTGAATTTCAGTATACCCCGCAGCGGTATTGCGATCGAGGAAGAATTGGATTAGCGCACGTTGAAGTTTTGCTCCGGCTCCTTTGTATACCGGAAATCCGGCCCCAGTGATTTTCACACCGAGCTCAAAATTGATGAGGTCGTATTCATCTGCTAACTCCCAATGAGGTTTTGCTCCTTCGTGCAAGGTTGGTTTAGCACCCGCTTCTCGAATGAGTTCATTATCGGCTTCCGATTTTCCGTGAGGCACCAATTCGTTGGGTGCATTGGGTACCTGAGAAAGCAATTGAAAGAGTTGTTCGTCAATTTCGCTCATAAGCTCTTGAAGCTCCTTTGAACGCTCCTTGAGGGTGGCCGTTTCTTCTTTTTTAGCGTTTGCTTCTTCCGCTTTTCCTTGCTTGAATAACTGTCCAATTTCTTTGGAAATAGAATTCATTTGAGCGAGGCATTGGTCAAGATCGGCCTGAGTCGATTTGCGCTGATCATCGGTTTTAACGATCTCGTCGAGGATTTCCGGTGTTGGGAAATTGCGTTTTTCCAACCCTTTTAGAATAGCTTCTTTTTCTTCGCGAATACGGGCTACGTGTAGCATGGCGATACTGAATTTAGGTGGCAAAGTACGTGCATTTTGCCACTTGGTGCAACCAAAAAAAAGCCGACTTTTCTAAAAAAGCCGGCTTTTACTTATTGTTCAAATACGTAATTAGTTGGCTTCCTCTGCTGGAATTACCGAAACGTACGATTTGTTGTTCGCTTTGCGCTGAAATTTCACAATACCATCAGATAAAGCAAACAAGGTATGGTCTTTACCCATTCCTACGTTTTCACCTGGATTGTGTTTTGTTCCGCGTTGGCGAATGATAATATTTCCTGCGATG